>CAZFMB010000060.1:0-23960 GCA_964520005.1 uncultured Occallatibacter sp. | reverse complement strand
GGGTGCGAGGGGTCGGCAGTTCGAATCTGCCCGTCCCGACCATTATTAGAATCAACGATTTACGCGTATTTCCTTCCAGGGGGAAATTGTAAGGCGAGTATTCATATAGTGCAAGTAATCGACATCTAAATCCGATGCATCTCCCCGGAGTTTCGTTCACCTTCTGATGGTCCTGCACCAGAAGGCTCCTAGTGGCTCAAGCAAACTTAACCAAGTGTGCCCCAGGCCCCGCCGCGATCCGCCGGAGGATAGTCCCCGCTTCGTTCGAGCCCCACTTTGCACTCAGAGCGTCGACCGACATATTCCCGGTTCCCACCACCTGACCTGTGGATTCATAAATAGCGTCCACGATCTTGATCAGTTCCCCGAGCTTAAAATCCGAGGGAACCACCTTGTCCAGTTCGTCGAGGAAGAGGCAGGGACGGTACCCTTTGGCAACTGCAGATTGGATCTTCTCTACAGTCACCGAGGGGCATGGTGTGGGCCGCCCCTCATCACGGTTGCCCCGTGTGGCCCAGGCGATGTGCTGGTCCAGCAGGGTCGCCGTCCGGACTCTCCAGACTGCGACCTCGTAGTCGCGCTGGTGGGACTCCTGCTCAGCCCAGGTCTCAATGGCTCGCCGGTACATGGCGGACATCATGTGCGTCTTGCCGGTCGAAGGCGGCCCGTAGAGGTAGAAACTATCGCCCGGATGGCCCTGGAGTGCATCGATGATCGCCTGTTGGCGCTGGGAGGGAAGGAGCGACAGTGTGCTGGGTGCCAGGCCCTCCAATGTAATCCCCTGGAACAGACGGGGGACCTTGGCTCCATCCCCTAGCTGCCGCCAGATCGACCTGTAGGTGCGGCAGGGGCAGTTATCAGACCATAGCCGGATCATGATGCCAGTATCCCTACCTTGGTACAGCAGGGCCACATGGGCCCTGCCACTGCCATCGCTGTGGCAGATGGGGCAACGCATCTGCCCACGGCCTACAGCCTCGCCATGGGCCTGTAGCTCATCATTTCCGGGGAGATCAGCGGGCTGCTCAAGGAGTTCGAAGGTGGACTCAGCGCTGATTGCGTCGACGATCGGCTCCCAATCTTCCAGAGCCAGGAATCCACGTGGCATCGAGATTAAAGGGGGCTGGGTACGTGCGTATTCGGGGAAAGTCTGGGCACGCTCAAGCATGCCCCGCGAGAGGGTGATGACCTCACCGTCGGCTAGCCGGGTCGTTGGCTTGACCCATGGGGTGGCCGAAATCTTACGATGTGTGGGGTTGCCGGACAGATCGCCGAGGTCCTCGGCGGACTCCTCCTTGAATAGATCCCCTACGGGGGTGGTGGCGGCGGAATCGCCGATGTGCTGCTCTGTGTCTACTGCCTCAAAGTCGATCAAGTTTGGCATGTTGCCTCCTTAGGGTGCTTGTAGTTGGTTAAAACTCGTCCGGCCTGAAGATGCCCCGGATCATATCTTTGGCGTCTTGGTCAAGGACCGGTGGTTGGTTGCGGGGTCCACCGGATGAAACTGGCACCTTCCGATTTGCGCTCTTTCTGAAGTCCTCCCATTGGCCGACGATCGTGGCCGCCTTGGTGGCAAAATAGTCGACCGGGTCACAGGCATGGTGATCGAGCAGGAAATCCTTACCTGCCCAGAAACTACTGTTGAAAGCCCACGTGAGAGCACCGTGGAGGTCGGTCTCTGTGTACGCCTCAAGGAGCGTCCGGAAGGTGACCGGCCATTTGTCCTTGACCGCCTCTTTGTGTTTCCGTGGTTCACCGAGAGAAGTGAAGTAGAGGTTTGCCAGCCGGGATTCTGGAGTTGGGTCAACCGGAGTAGGCATCTCAGGGTGAGCCGGGGTTGTGGTTGCCTTTACCTCCTGGTCGAACCGAAGGGAGACCGGGGGCGTACTTGTTTTTGCGTCTGGAGTCCGGAGGGACTCCTCTTTTGCTTTGCCCTTCACCGGTGGACCTTTAAACGTAACGAGGCCAACCTTGCCAGCCGGTTTACTGTCTGGCTTTACTCCTTCATTTACTTTTTCCTTCACTACTTCTTTAACTACTTCGTGAGTCACCATGGGACTCTGAGTAGTCATGGTGGCACTCTGAGTACCATGGTGGGACTCTGAGTACCGTGGTGAACCTAGGGTCATGGTGGCACTCTGACTATCTACCTCGGTAGTCCGATCCCTGATCTCCCGTGGATGGATACACTCCGGCTGGAAGATGTAACTGTTGCTAGCCCGAGCGTCTCCTTTTGACACCTGCACAGCTCCCACATCGATCAACTCTGCAAGGGCCCGTCCAACAGTAGATTTGCTCATCAGCATCTCCTCGGCGATGCATTTATAGCTAGGCCAGCACTCGTCCTCTTGGTTGCAATGGCGGGCAATCCCGATCAGGACACTCAGCCCGGAGCCACCGATCTTTTGCTCCCGCAAAAGATCGGCTGCATCCAGGGCCCGATGGACAGCCACATGGTTGCAGTAGCTGCCCGGCTGGATAGATGCGGGTGCGGTGCTCATTGCTGCACCCCGTGTGCCCATTGATCCCATTTCTGCAATTGCGCCCAGCGCCTCTTCAGCCACGTGATCGAGGTCTCCCGACTCCAGGGAGAACCTGCTCTCACCCCTTGCGGCAGCGCTCGCCAATTGCGGTTCACCGGCTCACTGGCATCGATTCGGCTGACGTATGGCTCCGGTGCGATCATCATGCCGTGTGTCTGAAAACGCCTCAGATTCCGCCGAAGATAATCAGAGTCAGTCGCCAGCCAGATCTTAATGTCATCCCACTGGCTTATGATCTGGAGCCAGGCTTTGTTGGTCAGGCATACGACTTCACCCACCCAGTGGATGTACCCGTGCTTCTTGAGCACGAGCAAGGCGCGGGCAACGGTGGTCACGGGCATTTGCAGGCGATCACTAAGGTAGAGGCTTGCAAAGGGTAGGCCGTCGTCTTCACACTCCCAGTACAATGCACAGAGCACCTCCTGGCAGGCATAAGGGAGGCGGCGGTTGGACCTCGATGTGATATTCATCAAAGCACCGCCTTTGTTGTCGTGGTTTCGATTTCGGTGAGAGGTATCGAGCACGCCGGAGGGAAATCGCCTCCTTGAACACCTTCTGAAGTGCGCGAACCGATGGCCAGGAGCGTCCCGCCGCGTCCAGACACTACATCGTCTTTGTGCCCGGCAGATGGGGAGTCCTCGAATGGCTCGCTGGGATTGGACAAAGCGTACAAGGTGATCGTTCTGCCGCTGGCGTTCGGCTTGTGCATGCGCTCCACAATCCCTGCGCGTACGAGTTCGGTCAGCCTCTGATCGGCGTAACGCATGGAAGCTTCGGTCCGCTCGACGAGAGACAGTGCTGTTAGTCCGTTTGGCTTGCCCTCAAGTTGATGGCAAATCAGGCGGTCGAGGGTTGTCATCCTGTGTTCCGGATGGAGGTCTAAGGCTTCTGCAACTTGGTTCATGTGTTCTTCCTTCCGCGATTTCGGCCGACCACGAACGACTGGGGTACAACTTGTGGTCGGCATCTATCCAAGGAATCCCGTAGATGGAATTTGCATTTACTTTGTTTTTTGCATCTATTTGAAAAAAATAGGCTTAATCGAATGCAGGCAAATAGGCATAACGAATTGTGTAAAATTTACTAAAACTTTCACGAAACTATTACATGTAGGCAATAAATGCATGATTTGCGCGCTATTCACGCGTGAGGTTTGGGCGGCGCGGTTGTGCGGAGGGTTCGTAACGGCATGATGTTGGCTGCCTGGTTTCGCTGGTGAGCCCAGTGGGGTGCGGAAAATGCGCGGGGCACCACTAGGGACCGCATTGAGGCGAGTCTGGTCGTGCTGCACCTGCAAGGCAGAGCAAGGGCCTTATGCCCGGTATCCAAGGCCTTCCACGACATTTGCCGACTGAGTCAAGGAATCTTCTTGCCTAGGTGCTTATGATGGAAGGCGATGTGAGTTGTTGATCCTGTCGGTCTTATGCACCGCAGTAGCAGGCTATCTTGAGAACGACTCCTGGCTAAGATGTTCATAAAAAACGACATGTATGCCGCATGAGCCAAACTCCATACCACGCCCGCTACTTTGCCCATGAGCTGACCAAGCGGTCCAGCTCGGCTTCGATTGACAGCTTGACGGCGGCACTGGCGGACCTCAACCCACACCAGGTTGAGGCGGCGATGTTCCTCGAAGACAACTTCGGTTTATCCCGGCGCTCGGCGAATCGTCGCCAACCCGGAAGTGTCGCCATTCCAAAGTTATGTTTAGGTTAATAACTCAAGAGTATATATACCTGAGCACTCCCGCGCCAGATGGACATCAGTCGCCGGCATGGGCGGCCGGATTTCCGGATACTGGGCGACATATCAGGACTGATCGGCGCCAGCGGCTCCCGGTGAGGGTTCATCAAGGGAGGTATCATTGTCTGACAATTAGGCGGGCCGATAATTAGGGCATGTTCACACTACCTGGACGGTGGCGACGGGAGCCAATTTTCTCCAGTTTGAGGAAAGAGGAGCGACGCATACAGGGTGTCTGCTAGCGACGATTAAGGAGGAGTTACCTTTTGAGGCCCAGAGCGCGCAGCACTGTGTCGTCGTCGCGCAATGTACCGCCCTCTTTATAGACGGCGCCGAAACTTCCCTGATAGTCCCACATCGTCCAACCAATGCGGTTCGCTTCCAAGGCGGTGCGGGTGGCGGAGAGCCATCGTTGCCGGTCTTCTGCAGCAGTAAAATTCCGGTAAACACCAAATTCATCGCACATCAGGGGCACATGGCGCTCGTGCGCCCATTTTGCAGCGAAGTTGATATCTGTGGCGATCCGGGCAGCATTCCAGTGTTCCTCGCCATACTGAAGGAGCTTCCAGCGAATTGCTTGGTCTTTTTCTCTACCGATAGCCTCCTCAAGCTTTAATGGGGTAGCCGGAAAAGGCAAGCCGTGAACATCCTTCCACCACTCCACAGCCCAGTTAGCGCCCTGATGCGTAAAGATATGCGGTTCGTAATAGTGGAAGTTATAGATGAGGTTGCTGTCGGCGATATTGGGAAGCAGAATCAAATCCCAGATATCCGAGAAGCCCGCGCCGGTTACAAGAATGGTGGAGTCCGGAGCATGCCGCCGGATGGTCTGAACGGCTCGCTGAAGCAGAACGGACCATCGAGCGGCATCGCTGATGGAAAACTCATTCATCACTTCAAAAAAGACGCGCTCGCGATCCATAGTAGCGTAATGATCCGCGATTTTTCCCCAAAGCCTAAGAAACTCCGTGGTTGCCTGTTCGTCTGTCTCCAATCGATGCGTGTATTGCGCGTCAGGATCGAAGTCGAGAATCACGGCGAGGCCGGCGGAGAGTGCCTTTTCTACAGCCTGATCGAGCACTTGGACGCGCTCACAGGAAGTCCACTTTCCGTCGCACTCGAAAATCGCCGGAGCTACCAGGATGCGCACATGGTCGAACCCCATCGCGCGAATATGTTGGATGTCGGCCGGAGTAGTAAAGTTCCGCAATTGCGGAATGGAATAGTTGTTGCTATCGGCAAACCAACTACTCAGGTTGATGCCGTGCTGAAGATACTTTGCCCGATTCCAGACTGGAGAGGCCTTCTGTGAATGGGCTAGGACGACAGGAAAGATAAGCACGGCCAGAATGGCCCAAAAGAGCAAGCGTTGTCCCATGCGGGGCCCCTCCAGGAGTCAATGAATCAGTGAATAAACGCTCCAGCATCTCGCGCCCTGTCTGGATTCGTTCAAGCCAAACTGCGATTTGTAGTTGTCTCAATATCGAAGCGCGGCGAAGTCCATTTTACTCTTCGTGGACCTCTCCTAAGGCTCAAGTGGCCACAACCAGTTGACGGTGTGCATCCCGTCGTATTTCTGCAAACACCACGCGAGGGCGGCGACCAGGCTGGTCAGCAAAATGAGCCGTTCGCGCACTCGCAGGGGGGGCGCAGTAGCCAGCAAGCAGGCTGCGCCGCAGACTAACATAACCGAAAAATCGAGCGGATTCGGTTGGTTGGGGATCCAAGGCACAAATCGAAGGTCCACCAGCAGGATCACAATCAACAAGTAAAGCAGGTCGGGTCTACCGGATTTGCCTGCAATCAGCCTGCCCAAAATCGTGACGAGTCCGAATGCCAGCGGCCAAAGGTCGTGAAGCGAGCAGGAGATATGTAAACGTGCGATCTCGGCCGGCGGGGCGACGGTCCACCAGCTTTTCAGAATGCCACCGTGGTAAAGATAGCCGAGCAGTGCCAGAGAGAACAGACAAAGCAACAGGGGGGTGTACAAGAGCAGGAGCAACTTGCCCAGGCCGCCGGCCAGGCGCCGCTCTGGAAAAAAGCCGATCGCGCAGAATAGGACGCACAGGATCAGCAGCACCGGTTTGGCTAACATCCCGAAAGCTAGAACCAGAGCAGCGGTAGCCAGGGGCTGGATCCCGCCTTTCCGCTCGTACAAGCTGAATGCCCACAACATGGCATAGACGAAGATGCCGCAGCCGAACGCATGTAGCCACTCCGGCAGGGTCTGATTCATAGGCTCTTGCAGGGATAGGATGCATGCTGTAGCCAACGTGCCGGCGTAGAGAAAACTCCAAACGCCGCCCATGCCCGCCGCCAGCATGTGCCAGGCCCACAAAGCACAAAGAGCCAACGCGCACAACGCGAGCGGTTTGTCGACCGAATAGGGAATGATGTCCTGACCAAAGAGAGGGAGGACCACCGGCAGCATAAAAGCCACCAGGATGATCCGCGGCCACCAAAAGGAAACTCTAGGACCGGGTCGCTGCGTTGGCTTGGGCAAGTTCGTCCTGTGTGTTCTTGCTGATCCCATGAGTGGTCTTTTCCCAGTAAAAAGGGTTGGTTATCAACTGCCAGAGTGCCTTATAGCCGGCGATAGACTGCAGAATCCAATACCCCGGTACCGTGAGCGCATAGGGCAGCAGGTCGGTGTTTGGCAGCATATCCGTGTTCCGGCTCTTAACTGCTGCAAGCATGGATAAGTAGATGAGGAAACTGTTTCCCGCCACAAGGTTGACTGTGCTTACAATCAACAGCGGCAAGGGGAAGAAGGAATGCAGGGCCCCTGTGTTTGTAGTCAGCCAGAGGATGAAGGGAATCACCATAAAGGGGTATGAGAGCGCGGAGACGATCGTTCCGCCCACAAAAAGCTGAAAAGAGAGAAAACCCTTCCAGCCGACTCGGCGCAGAAGCCCAAAGGGATTGCGCATGTTGACGAGCCAGGTCTGGATGTACCCTTTAATCCACCGCGAGCGTTGGCGAATCCAATTGCCCACCTTTGAGTTGGCTTCTTCAAAGGTCACCGAATTGACCACGCCGACATGATAGCCGTAGGCCGCAAAGCGAAGTCCCAGGTCGGCGTCTTCGGTTACGTTGAACGGGTCCCAGCCGCCGACTTCGCGCAGCTTTTTCAAATCGAAGTGATTCGATGTTCCGCCCAGGGGAATGGGAAAGCGCAGATGATCGAGCGCGGGCAGAAAAAGATCGAACCACAGCGAGTACTCGAGAGTAAACATCCGGGTGAGCCAGTTTTCGTGAGCGTTGAAGTAGTTGAGATGCGCCTGAATGCAGGCGGTCTTTCTGCCCATGCGACGAAAGGCAACCATCACCTTCTTGAGCTGGTCTGGTTCCGGCTTATCCTCGGCGTCGTAGATGGTGAGGTACTCGCCGCGCGCCAGGCGCATGGCATAGTTGCAGGCCTTGGGCTTGGTCTTGGGCAGGCTGTCGGGCACCTCGACAATTTCAAAAATGGAAGCCAATTCAAGTGCCTTGGCGGCATCAATCGTTTCATGATCGTTTTGTTCGAGAACGAGCTTGATGTCAAGCTTGGATTTTGGGTAGTCCATTTTCTTTAAGGCGGCGGCCAGAATCGGCAGCACACTTGGCTCCTTGTACATGGGCACGAGGATGGTGTAGATGGGAAGATCCTCATCTTTGAGCGCTGCCAGTTCTTCTTTCGAGATCGATTGCCCGATCTCTTCCGCACAGCTTATCCAGCACAAGGCCATGCGAAAGAGGAACGAGAAAAGCAGAAACGCATTGAGCACCGAGTTCACGACAATGAGCGTGATGACGGGAGCGAGCGACAGGGCGCCGACCGCGCCCAGCAGCAGAACTGCAATCCAGAACTTCTGACTCGTCGTCACCACAATGCGTGCCGAATGTTCGGGGGCTAACTTTGCCAGGTAGTATACCGCTTCCTCGCTGAATTGAGGACCGGCAACCCGTTGTAACTCCGACAGAATATCGAGGCTCGAGGTGATCATGAAGCACACATCGTCTCGTTGTCCCCAGCGCTCCTCCATCCACAGCGACGTGGGGTCGGCAACTACGATCCAAAGAATGCCGTCGCGCATGCGCCACGGCAGATATTGATGTTTCGCATAGTCAGCGTATTCTTTGGGGTCGAAGAGCGAAGCATCGGCGGGCTCTTCGTTCAGATCCACGAAACTGACATGGAAATGTTCTGCGAGTACCTGATAAAACTCGAGCGGCTTTAGCCACCCCATGGCAAGCAGAACATCGCCAAGACGCGCACCCCAGCTGGACTGTTGCGAGAGCGCGTCTTCCAGTTGCGCCTTTGTAATGAGCCCGGCTTCTATCAAGAGCTCTCCAAGAAGGGGAGGCTCTAAAGGCAACTTACGCGAACGAGGCGGCGCTGCTTCTGCTGCCCCTGTTCCGTACGCGCCTTTTTGCAGATGCTCTGTCGCGTTCTGAGGAAGCATCTCCTCTCGCCTCGTCTAGAAAGTTGTCCACACAGCAAGAATCACCGAATGGCCATTACCGGTATTACGCCCCAAAAAGGCGTCGTTCCAACCGCCTTGCAGGCGCGTCGAGTGAAACATCGTGAGGACAAGCGAGGGCTGTACTTTGTACAGGTCAAAGTCGGATTGAAGGTTGGGATTGGAGTTGGCAGTGACCGGCTGCCCGTTTTGCATACCCTTGATGGCGAATGCCTGTCCCATCGCCATCAAGCGGTGACCAAATTCGATGCCCACAGTGGCATCAGAGCGGAATTGGTCTGCCGGTGCGCCATTGCGATAACGGTACGCGGCTTCCACATCCCAAAAGATATGTTGCTTGGCGATCGAACCGTCGTGCCCAAGCATGAGGCGGGCCTCCAAGTCTTCCTGGTGGTTGCCGGGAGCTGGATTCTGGGTCGGCGAATATCCAGGAAACATGACCAGGAATTGGCTCGACAAGACCCACTTCGACTCAAGCGGATTGAGGCGCCGCTTCCAAGCAACCTCGACGTCGCCTATACCTGCGTCTTGCATCTTTCCGTAATTGTTCTTGAATTCAAGCATTTCCCCGGGCACATTCAGAGTGAACGAATCCCGCTTCGACAGCCCGCATTCGATGTAGGCGCTGTTAATGAACTGGCGATACTGTCCGGCATAATCGAAGTTCTGCAGGTTCCCTTTGGAGTCAAAGGTCGTGGAAGTACGATACAGGGAAGAGGTCAGAATGATCTGCCCATGCCCCGCAGCCGTAGTCCATGCCCCCGCATGAAGCCACGGCGCACAAAGCGCAAGAAGAACGGCAACGCCAACCGTGCATACCTTTCGGCACAAACCAAACAGCATCCTTTTTCGTGGACCATAGGGAACATCCATACTTCCGTTGCATTGCTGGAATAGTCCTGCCAAAGAGCACCTCACGAAAGCCAATTTTGCGCAAGTTTACAACTCATGGATATGCATATATAGACGCGCCAGCCCTTTTCAGCTGCCGAAGGAGGAGTAATGTGAAATTACGCAATTATACAGCTACAAGGAGGGCAGACACGGTTCGTAATGTTAAGTACACCAAGCGATAGAGGACCAACGATGTAAACGGGGCGGAGCGGCAAAATGAGTGCCGCCGCCACCTTAGTAACGTTTTTCCGTCCATGGTACAACGTATGGTCTGCCGACCGGCGTTGTTGCATGGATCGAGCGAGGGCCGAACTTCTCTTTTCCCGGCGGGTTTACGCGGCGATGCTTAGACGGCGGACAGAGTTTGGACGGCCCGCGTCGAGCATTCGATTGAGGACGGCGACGCCAACAGCCACTTCGGTTTTCTGTCCAGAGAAACTTCGCGCTCGCAAGCAAGGACCGATGATGGCCTTGTATCGGCCCATCGCGGTTTCAACCAGAGCGCGTTGCCCGTAGTTGGTTAATCCGTTTTGCTTTGGAGAAAATCGTCTGAAGGTTATAGTCCTGGATCGATAATCCAACGATCAAGGTTTTCTGATTCGTGGCGACGCCAACAATGGCGTTAACCATCGCTGCGAACTCCGGATTATCGTACACCATCGAACCAGTCCAGCTTGCAAACGGGATAAGCGCAACGATGGTGAAATGGGGAGCAGCGGTTGCGGGAACGACGCAATCCATCATTGACGATGCAGAGGGAATCGAGCGTACCGGCAAGCCGATGAACAAAGTTGGCGAAGCTGAGACGTTTCTACACGAAGAATTGAAGAACGGTCCAAGAGCAGCGCGGGAGATGATCGAACTTGCACGGCAACTGGGTATCCATCCAAAGACACTGGAAAGGGCACGGAAAAAGCGCGGGATCGTGACAAGCAAGGCGGGCAAGGATGCTGGATGGATGTGGCACTACCCATTTGCGCTGTCCTAACTCGTGGACTGCTTCTACAGCTTTGGCAGTGTCTTGATGGACCCATCACGGTCGTATTCTCGAAGGCTGCCGTCTGGCGCGATAACGTCGTAATCTCCAGTGTCGCTTCCAATAACTTGAAATTTCCTCCCTTTAGCGGACGCTGTTTCCTTAAGCTCTTGCCGCGTGGTATTTGATTGGTTCCTTATGCTCAGGTTCTCGAAATACTTACCGTTGCTTCTTACGATGGAATAAACCCATCCATCGGACCTATCTATCCAACTGCCGATGAGTTCTTCTCCCGGCGCTACCTTGTATGCGCTGAATGCGACAGCTTCCTCTGGCTTCATGCCGGTTATTTTAACGGTGAACAGCGGATTCGGATTTGACGCATCAGGTTCATACTGAGCGTCTGCCCACGACCCCTCGCCAACCTTCATAGCTGGGAGGTAGAAATTGAGGATTATAGGTGCTATTCCAGCGCACTCATGCTGCTTGATCGCTTCTGATATTTGCGTCAGTCCAGCATTGTCAGTCTCGCGTGGAAGCTGAACATCCTCCACGCAATTCCAATACGGCTTTCTTTCAAGTTTCAACACCTTGTAATGCAAGGCACTTGACCATTCTGCAATCTCTTTAGTCGTCGGTGGCTTGTCTGGAAGCGATGCAGCCGGAGCAGTTGAAGCAGGTCTTGTCGGAGGCGGGTTAAGTGCCGCATTATAGGCCGCTGTATAGGCAGGATCGCAGGCTCTACCTAATTCATTCTGGGAAGGCAAATCTTCGTGTTCCGCAATCGCATGATTATTCATTCGATCTATGCAGGCAATGCGAGCAGTATTGCCCGCTTCTTCGGCTGGCGTGAGCTTAGGCCCATCAAAAACTCTTGAGACAACAGACACTGCGCCCCACACTACAAGCCCTGCTACGACTAGGACTATTAGGCATCCAGCCATAACTTTCGGGTTGGGACCGGGGCCGGGGGAGGCAACTTCATCAGGAACAAGTTCCCAAGCATTCTTGAAGTTCTCTGTAAAGTAGCAGTGAACTTCGTTGGTATCTACGGAGCGAACGCTCAATAGATCGCGCGCTGGATCGACGGCGAACACTACGCCTTTGCTGCTGTTCTCCCTAGACGTAACCACATCGCCATTCTTGGGATGCCCATCTGAGGCCATTGTGCTTGCTCCTAACGCGTCTTGTTCAATTCTTCCCAGACCATCATTACCTGAGCCCAGGTGGATGACTTCCGCCAAGATGCAATCTGGCATTCAGTGCCGTTGAAAATGTAGTCCATCGCAGCCTCAGCAGCGTGTTTCCAGTTCGGATTTTTGAGGAGGCGCTCAACTCTAGGGTCAGCAATGAGAGAGGCTTTTGTGGTTTTCATAGTCCCATTCTCGCACAAGAGAAAGAGAGAGAGCAAGAGAGAAAGATAAAGAGATGGATTGCGTCATTGGCGGGATGCGGCAAGAGGCGAAGCCGCCGCAAGGCGGAAGCAGTCAGCAGGATTCCGGCGTTTGGAAGATGACATTTCGAGCGGGCAAAACCAGCGAAGACGACAGCACATATATGTCTTCTTCGTTCTTCTTCCGTCGTTTTGGGAATTGAAGGCGACAGAAGACGACAGTTTATTTGAGTGGTGAAATGGTGTCGCCTTCATGGGCAGGAGTCCTGCCGCGCCGTCTATGCCGGGAGCTAAAAAAGCGTATTAAGCGCCGGATATTGCGCTGTGACGATAACGGGGACAGAGTTCCCGCGCTGTGCTGAAGATCGCCGATTGCTGTCTGGTATGATTTGGCGGAGTGTGTCTACTGGAAGGCTCTGTGACGTACGCTTGACGTATTCGGCTTGCTTGTTTTGATTAAGTTGTTGATTTAATTGGCGTCCCCGACGGGATTTGAACCCGTGTTATCGCCGTGAAAGCGGGTCCGGGGCCAAATTGCAGGGTTTGGCGGCTTGGGGCAGGATTCGCCAATCTCCAATACTGACGCGGCGATTCCCTGTTTTCAGTCTTTGCATGGTTTGCGTTCGGGTGCGGGGTTTGGCGGCTGAATTGTCACGATAGCGTCACGGTGATTTTTAGGCGTCCGAATTTCCCGGTTTCCGGCGGTAATCTCCCCGGAGCGGAACGTCCGGCTCCGCTCTCCCTAGCCGCGTATACTGACCTCGATTGGAAAGGGCGGCAATGAATCTCAGGGAAGGAACACGGCGGCTTGCCCTGCTCTTGAGTGCGAGCTGTGTTTTGGTCATTTTCTCGCACGCACAAGCGGCTAGCGGCCAGTCTAAGGTCTCGCTCGAAGTCGGAACGGTCACAGTTTGGCTGGGGATGCCTCAGTCTCAAGCGATCCTTGACCTCCAGAAAGCTGGGTATAAAGTTTTCGGACAAGGTGACACAAGGACGGTCTCAATCGGAAATTCGCCAGCGATGATAGGTTTCAAGAACGGAAGGCTCGCTTACGCGACGCGGGAATGGTATTCTCCCGGCGAAGACGAAATGGTTGCCGTAGTCAATGCGCTGACCGCGCTCGCATCTTACAGCGTTGCGCCTTGCTCTTTGAACCATCAGGACATGAACAATCCAGATGGAACGGCGAGCATCGTATTTTTGAATTGCGGCGAGCGGTCCCTAATGTTCACCAAAGGGGAGGCGCAGACGCGAGAGGGCAGAGAGGCTGTTATAGAGGTGCAGGAGAGGATAGGGCTTAAATAGATTCTCAGTCCCGCAGTCGTGTCATTCGGCTCGGCTTCCGGCTTAAACCGTCTAAACCCGTCCCAATCCACGCTCACGCGCGCGCGCGTACTGGTCGCAAAATGCGATTTTTTCTTTTTTAGGGGAGCAAAAAATTGCCCAGAGCCGCGGGCACGTACTGCTCATCAAAGCGCCTTTTTATGAGCTACCGCAAAATGAGGCTCACGCGCGCGCGATGCGTCGGGAAATTCACATTCACGCGCGCGGACTATTTTGACAAAACGGGCTCCCAGCTCTGGAAGTCAGTACACGGATCACCGCACAGCAAGGGGAGCCAAGACTACGCTCACGCGCGTGCGCGAAACGTGTGACAAAACTCAACGACGCAGCAAAAATTCGCAGAACGACAGCCAGTATTTTTCCTGTTATGCCCTATGAGCCAGTCACACCCAGTAAATGCCAGTAGAAGCCCTGTCAGCCATCCAAGCCCGAAGAACCCTAATACTCCTACCAGCCTTAAAATCCCTACAAGCCCTATTACCAATGAATCAGTCAGACGACGGTGTAAATAATTCAGTGGCGACTTGGAATTTCGCCGCAAGATTTGCATTGAAGTCGTGGCGCGAGACTTTCTTGATAATTCCAGATCGCTCCGCCACCGCAAGATAGCCGCTAATCGTTTGCTGACTCTTGCCAACAATTTGAGCAAGCCGGTCTTGCGGCAAGGCCACGGGTTTGGACCCCATCAGCCTTTGCAAGTGGTAGCAGATGCTTAGAAGACGCCGATAATCCGGGTTATCTTGCATCCGAGCCTTGAAGCGAAGTGACATTGGGGCCTGGTCGGCAGATGCTTTTGCAGTCAGCAAAGGGTCAGCCCCCGGCGGGCAGCGCATCTGGAGCCACACGCGGATAAAAGCGCCGCGAAAATCGGTTTGAAACTCCTCATCGTATTGTTCCCAAGCATCCCAAAAGGATTCCCCGTTGCGGAAGTGCGTCCACGCCCGCTCCATAATGTCGGCAACGTAGTCCGGGTCTTCCCGGCAGGTGTCGTTCCATGGGAAGCGCATCATTTCCCGCACAAAGACAAACATCGCAGTCGGCAATCTATCCTCGCCTATTTCACGCAACTCAACTGCTTCGAGAGCAGCTTCAATATGTTGCCGTATGGACTCCCAGACCGCTGGGAGTGGCTCAGTTGCTTTCTTTGGCACGCACCCTCACTTTCCGCTTGTGCGGAGTTGTGAGGCAAAGTAAAGTGGCAGGTGTAAGGATCGCCTCGTTACTATGCCTTGGGGTGAAACGAATGGGCCGCGAGTGTGACGCACTCAGCGGCCCTCTATTTTGCTCGGTTCTTGCACATTGCACAGAACCAAGATTGCTGGCCCTGTAGCCGGTCAAATACGCGATAGACGCCCGCGACTGGCACCAGACAGGCCCCGCAAACATAGGCACCGCCAAAACCGCTATTGGCAAGCGGCATCTGGCAGCCGCTCGCCCGGATGGGGGACCAGAGCCGCAATGGTCCATTAGCCCACATCCGTTTGGTTCCGACGGTTGATCCCGCCGCTGCCGGTGTCATTTGGCCTGTTCCAGCCTGGGCCGGGTATTATCCGCGATCACACGCCGAATCTCCGCAATCGGAATGAGCAGCTTTGCGCCCAGTTTGACGCTAGCAATCTTTCCCTCATACGCATCTCTCCGCCAACTCCATCGGCTCCGCCCGGTCATGGTTTCCGCACCCTGCACGCTAACGTATTCCGGTTCCACCTTTGCAATGACAGCCATCAAAAAATCCCCCTATGACTGTCTAGCCTAACTGAATCCTCGTTATACTAATTCTTACAAATGGTTTTACAGAGAGCCAACTTCGAGATTCCGGCACGGTTCCGCTTTCGCCCGTTTAATGCGCGCTGGGAGATTCGCACGGCGGAATTGTTGGGCTGGCCGGAAGAGCCAAAGCCCATTGCCCGGTTCCGCGTCCCGGCGATTGGCTCCCCAATGGTCAAGCCCCGCATTGGATCGGTGATGGAGCGCGAGCAGGTGACGGTTCGCATTTACGCGCCGGGCGGGTCCACCGCCGGAATGCTTGACCTTTATGGGCTTGGACTCGACCCATCGCACACGGTTGAAATGTACAGGGACGATATTCCTCAGGACGTGTTGCCGCCCGGCGAGAATCGCCGTACATCCCCCGATATTTCGGGGCGGACCTTCTCAGTTCTGGTCTGCTCAAAACCGGAATTCAAGTCCCTCTTCCCGCAGTCGGGGCCTGGTGATGCCATCAAAAACGCATGGGCTATGCGGGATGAGTTTTTGAATTTGGACGGGGCTGATTCAGACGATCCCTTTGATTGGCTTTGGAGCCTGCGCCAATTCCTCAATCGGTGGGGTCTCTGGACTCCTGGATTGGGGTATCACGTCGGGATGCTTAGTACGGAATTGCCGGGGTTCGCGGTTGCGTTCCCCCATCAACTCCGCGAAAGGCGCGAAGAATACCGGAAGGCCCTGGAACGCAAAAACGCGCGCAAGTGGTTAAGCACTGCCCCTCCTCTGAATTTCACGACGATTGACGAGTGGCCCCACTTTCTCGCAGAGCGTTTCTACTGCGATGAGGCGATTAGGACCACGATCACGATTGACCATTTGGCGGACAGAAAATTCGGGTTCTGTAAACGCTGCGGCAGGCAGTTCGAGCAAGAGACTGAGCACAAAAAGAACTATTGCTCTCGGCAGTGTATTCAAGCGGCTGGCGTGAAACGCTGGCGAGATAAACAACGGAAGGCATCTCGGAAGGGAGCGAAGCGCAATGCCAAAGGCTAGAAAATGGGATGGAGTCTATCAGCGTCCAGATTCGCCGTTCTGGTGGTGCTCTTACACTGACGCCAGCGGCAAACGGATTCGGCGCAAGCTAGCCGGAGCGCATACACGCACCCAGGCGCTAGAAATGCTTGGAGCAATCCGCACCCAAGAGGATAGGGCGCGCATTCTCGGCGTCCGTCCCGCCACTGAAATCACCTTGTCCGACCTGTTTGACCGATACAAAAAGCACCAGAAAGCGCGCATACGTCCAACCACGTTCGCGCGCCTGGGCGGGATTCTGGACACGCTCAAGGCCAATCTGCCGGAGCAAGCGAAGGCGATTACCAAGCGCACCATTGCGGAGTACATCGACAAGCGCGCCGAATCCGTGAAACCCGGAACAGTCTGCAAGGAAATGAGCGTACTCAAGCATTGCCTCAAGCTGGCCGTGGAATGGGGCGAATTGAACCAGAACCCGGCGGCTGGTGCGCGTCTCCCGCAACTCCCACCCGGAAAGACACGCTATCTCACTCCGGGCGAATTGAAGGCGGCCCTCGAATTGGCTCCCGAATGGCTCCGCGCGCCGATGGCCTTTGCAGCCTGTACCGGGGTCCGGCGGGGCGAAATGCTCGCGCTCAAGTGGGCAGATGTGGACGCGAAGAATCGGCGGCTGTATCTTCGCGAAACCAAAAACGGCTCGCTCAGAATCCTGCCCATCCCCGAATCGGCCTTGACCGTGCTCCGCTCCCTTCCGCAAGGCGCGGCAGGCGATCCCGTCTTTGCCGGAGTGGACCCGGCCCATCTGTCTGTCTACTGCAAGCGGGTTCTCAAGCGCATTGGCGCACCAGACGCCAGCTTTCACACACTTCGCCACACGGCGGCATCGTGGATGGTACAACAGGGCGTAGACCTGTACGCCGTGGGCCAGATTCTAGGCCACAAGACGCCGCGCATGACCCAAAGGTATGCTCACCTATCCCCGGACTACATGGCGGGCGCTGTGGGCAAGCTGGACGGCATCATGGGCGGGATGCTGGCTTTGGGCGATAGCGTGAGGTAAGTGGTTTAATGGGTCCGCTTATTTGCGCTGCAACCACTCTGTAATCTCGATTTGAGATGGTGTCACTCCGGCAGCATCGGAGAGCGTCAACGTCACCTTTATTTGTTTCAAGCCACAATCCAGGAGAATCTCTCTGGTGTTGAGGCTCCCGCTTCCTGCACCCGCTGGAGAGTCGATCATTTGGCTACCACCATATGTAGCAATCGTGCAGGATGTGAGTCCATCTCTTTCCGCGCTGTGCATAGCCTCATTCAGCGCATAGAACATGGACTTGCTTGAGGAATCGTCAATCTCCCAATACCTAATCGCCGTGGTGAGAACATGCCCATCGAAGACAACATTACCGGCTACCTTGTAGATTCCCCCAATCTTCTTCTCGACTAGCCATGATGAAACCTTGCCAGTGCCAAGATGTCGCAATTCAAAGTCGGAGCCGAGACTCTCAAGTACGGATGATTCCGGCATCCCTAGCGTGAGCATGTGGGTTCCGATAGTGATTGAAGGCGTGGCCGTCTGTGAGCGCCCAGAGACGCACAGCACGGCGAGAAATAGGGGCAGAATAACAACACGGGCTTTCATGCGCCCAATTCTTCCACTGCCAGCCTGCCACTTGAAAGCGGAAAATGTTTCAGGTGCGCTTCAAAATGTCACGATAGCGTCACGGTCAGAGCGAGCGAAAGACGAGAAACCATATAAGTTGTTGATTTTATGGCGTCCCCGACGGGATTTGAACCCGTGTTATCGCCGTGAAAGGGCGGTGTCCTAGGCCGGGCTAGACGACGGGGACGCTCTGGAAGGCCACGAACCGCCTTGATTGGCCGGGTGTGTCCTTATGAAGGCTATCAATTAGGGAGGATCGTGTCAAAGAATAGGCCAAAACCCGCTAAATGAGCGGATGGCCATGCGGGCGGATTCGGCCGATGGACAAGGAATGGGAACGGGAAGCAGCCCGGCAACCGATACCGGAATTCTCCCTGAAGATGGGGATGAGGTCTGCGCTATTCTCAAGAAGTGACGCGCCGTTCAACTGCCTGGTATTTGGCCGGCGCAAGCCCGTGGAGAGGGCGGACGCTTTTTGATGAATGGACTCCCTCTGCGGTGCGCGGGAAGGTTGATGGCAGATTGGCTTGCACTTCGAGCAAGGTGGCGAACACCGTGTTTTTGCGTCGATGACTGGGCTTCCGGCATCCAATCTGGAAGACTTCATCTAGAGCGTTTTCGAGCTGAATGTTTACGGTCCAGATGGGCATCTGCGGTTTCCCACCCTTTGTGAAAAGAGCGCACAACGGATGGGGCACGGTGGGGTTTTGTTAACACTTGAATCGAAAACGCTCCAAACGATGATCCGCAGGGGCAGACTCTCTGGCCGGGATGGCAAACAGACTTGGAAATTGCCGCAGGCTGGTCAGTTCAGCAACCCGGCATCGCAATCATTCCGGCACAAGCCGAAGCTCCGGGCCGAACCGGTCCGGACAAAGGAAAGATCGAGTGAGGAACAGCACGTTGAGACGCATTTATGGGATAGGTTGCTTTGTCCTGATGGGGCTGGCGGCCACAGGTTGCCACCAAAAGCCGGCGGCGCAGGCCGCGGCGGGGATGCAGGGAATGCCGGTGCAGACCGTCGCGGTAACGCTGGCGCCGGTGCCCCAGAGCAGCGAGTACATGGCCACCATCAAGTCGCGCCGCTCGGCCACGCTGGTGCCGCAAGTGAGCGGGCAACTGACGCAGATTCGTGTCCAGGCAGGCGACCACGTAAAGGCCGGCCAGCCGCTGATGGCCATCGATCCGCGGCAGCAATTGGCGACCGTGGCGGCGCAGCGCGCGACGGAGCGGCAAAAGAAGGCGCTCTACGACTACAACACGCTGGAGATCGAGCGGCAACGCAAGCTGTTTGAAGCGGGCGTGACCAGCCGCGACGCCTACGACCAGGCAAAGCAGGCTTTCGAGAACACCAAGGCGGACTACGAGTCGGCGGTTGGCTTGCGCAAGACGCAAGAGGAACAACTGGCTTACTACACCATCCGCGCGCCGTTTACCGGCGTGGTGGGCGACATTCCGGTCCACGTGGGCGATTTCGTTTCCCCGGCTCTCGCTACGGCCACGCTGCTGACCACAGTGGATGAGAACAAGGATCTCGAAGCCTACATCTACGTTCCCACGGAGCGCTCCACACAGGTGCGGCAGGGGCTGGATGTGGAACTGACAGACAACAGCGGCAAGCTGCTGGAGAAAACGAAGATCGACTTCATTTCTCCGCAGGTGGACAGCACTCTGCAAGGGATTCTGGTGAAGGCCCCGGTGCACTCCTCGCCGGAGCTGCTGCGCAACGCGCAGATGATTAAAGCGCGGGTCATCTGGAGCACCACGCCGATGGCCGTGATTCCGGTGCTGGCGGTGACGCGCAAGGGCGGGCAGAGCTTCGTCTTTGTGGCGCGGCAGGTGAACGGGCACGTTGTGGCTCACCAGACGCCGGTTACGCTGGGCGATACGGTGGGCAACACGTATTCCATCTCTGCCGGATTGAACCCTGGCGACCGGGTGATCGTATCGAGCACGCAGTTTCTGGTGAACGACATGCCGGTTCTGCCCATCGGCGGCTAGAGCGGCCCCGATGATTGGTTCAGGCGAATCGAATTCATCGTGGCGCCCAGTTTTCGCCGGCATCGGTTGAATCACCTCCGGCGGTGCGCGGAAGGCTGGCGTCGGGCAGGTTGTGCCCGCTGCAAGCCAAAAGGAAAGAGAGCTTACCTTGTTTGTCGACTTCTTTATCCACCGGCCTGTCTTTGCGACGGTGTGCGCGTTGTTGATTATTCTGGCGGGAGCAATTTGCATTCCCAACCTGCCCATCGCCATGTATCCCACGCTGGCGCCTCCGCAGGTGACGGTGAGCAGCAATTATGTGGGAGCCAACGCGGAGACGGTCGAAGAGGCCGTCACCATTCCCCTGGAAGAGTCGATCAACGGCGTCGAGGGAATGCGCTACATCAGCTCGTCGAGCACCAACAGCGGAACCAGCCAGATCACGACGACTTTCACCACCGGCTACGACCTGGACATTGCGGCCGTTGACGTGCAGAATCGCGTGGCCAGCGTGCAGGGACGTTTGCCCGCGGCGGTCAACTCGACGGGCATCTCCATCACCAAGTCGAGAAGCAACTTCGTCTTTGGCGCGGGCTTTTTTACGCGCGACGGGCGCTACTCGCAGGAATTTATCTCAAACTATCTCGACGTCTATGTGAAGGATGCGCTCAAGCGCGTGCCGGGCGTGGGCGATGTGCTCATCTTCGGCGAGCGCAAGTACGCCATGCGCGTCTGGCTTGACCCGGTGCGACTGGCCGCCCGCGGCCTCACGGCCACCGACGTGGTGAATGCGCTGGTGGAGCAGAACGTCGAGATTCCCGCCGGCCAGCTTGGTCAGCCGCCTTCTGACACGAAGCAGGCTTTCCAGGTTCCGGTGCGCGTGGTGGGCCGGCTCACCAGTCCCGCCGAGTTTAACAACATTATTCTCAAGAACTCCGCCAACGGACTGGTGCTGTTGAAAGATGTGGGCCACTCTGAGGTGGGCGCCGAGGACTACAGCACATCGCTGAAATACTCCGGGCACGACGCATTGGGCATCGGCGTCGAACAGCTCTCGAACGCCAACGCCCTGGATGTGGACGCCAAGGCCAAGGCCGCGCTGCAGGAGCTTTCGAAGAGCTTTCCTCCGGGGCTGGAATACGCCATCGCGTTTGATTCGACAACGGTTGTCGGCGACTCGATACGCGAAGTTCTGGTGACTTTGGGCGAGGCCATCCTCATCGTCATCGGAGTCATTTTCCTCTTCCTGCTGGACTGGCGCGCCACCATTATTCCGGCCGTCACCATTCCGGTTTCGTTGATCGGAACCTTCGCCTTCATCAAGATCTTCGGCTTCTCCATCAACTCGCTCACGTTGTTCGGCATTACGCTGGCCACGGGACTGGTGGTGGATGACGCCATCGTGGTGATTGAGAACGTGCAGCGACACATCGCCATGGAGCACTCCAACCCGCACCTGGCCACATCGCGGGCCATGAGCGAGGTGACCAGCGCCGTCATCGCCACGTCGCTGGTGCTGATCGCCGTGTTTGTGCCGGTCTCGTTCTTCCCCGGAACCACCGGCATTCTTTACCGGCAGTTCTCGCTGACCATCGCGTTTGCCATCGCCATTTCGGCCTTCAACGCGCTCACGCTTTCACCCGCCTTGTCGGCCATGTTCCTGCGCGGCGAAGCGGATCGTCCTCATCAGTTGGACTTTCTGCATATTCGCCCCGTCTCGCGCGCCTTTGCCGCGTTTATTCATGGAGCCGATGCCTCGATTGGCTGGCTGGCCAGCAGCTATGCCAAGTCCATTCATGTTGCGCTCCAGGTGCGCTACATCCTGCTGGTGGTCTTTTTTGCCGGACTCGGCGCTACGGTTTGGGTTTATCAGCACGTTCCCACCGGCTTCATTCCGCAGGAAGATCAAGGCTTTCTGATGGTGATCGTCCAGGCGCCTCCGGGCTCTTCGCTGGCCTACACCACGGCCTTGTCTGACCGCGCGTCGGCCATCATCGCGCAGAATCCCGATATTGGAGGCTCCTTCTCCGTCATGGGCTTCAGCCTGGCCGGCAGCGCGTCCAATACGGGCATGATGTTCATCAGCACCAAGCCATCGGATCAGCGGCGCGGCAAGGGCCACTCCACGGCGGACATTGTGGCGGACCTCACGCCCAAGCTGCAGATGCTGATGTTTGCGCCCAATGGCGGCCTGGTGGCCATGTTCCAGCCCCCGGCAGTGCAGGGCGTGGGCAGCTACGGCGGCTTCCAGTTCATGCTCCAGGACCAGGGCGGCAACACGCTCACCGATCTGGACCGGGTAGCCCACCAGATTGTGGGGGCCAGCCGCGCCAGCAAGGACCTGACCGGACTGCTGACCACCTTCTCAGCCAACGACCCGCAGGAGTTGGTGACCATCGACCGCGAGAAAGCCAAGGCGATGAATGTTCCGCTCAACCAGATCACCGATACGCTCAGCGTCTTCATGGGTTCGGAATACATCAACGACTTCGACTACAACAACCGCACCTATCGCGTGTTTGTGCAGGCCGACCAGCCCTTCCGCATGACAGCCAAGGATCTGCACAACTATTACGTGCGCTCGGGCTCCGGAGAGATGGTTCCGCTGGACAACCTGACCACGGTGAAGGAAAGCTCCGGCCCGCCGGTCATTACGCACTACAACCTGTTCCGCGCGGTGGAAATCGACGGCTCACCCGCGCCCGGCTACAGCTCCGGGCAGGGACTCGCGTCCATGGAAAACCTGGCCAAGGGAGCGATGATGCCCGGCATGAGCTATGAATGGACAGGGCTGACGCTGGACGAGATCGAATCCGGCGGCAAGGCTCTGCTCATCTTCGGGCTGGGACTTCTGGTCATCTACCTCACACTCTCGGCGCTCTATGAGAGCTTCGCGCTGCCCTTCATCATCCTGCTGGCGGTGCCCATGGCGGTACTGGGCGCGCTGGGTCTGGTGGCATTGCGCGGCATGTCGAACGATGTTTATTGCCAGATCGGCCTGGTCATGCTGATTGGCCTCTCGGCGAAAAACTCAATTCTGATTGTGGAGTTTGCCGAGCAGTTGCGGCGCAAGGGGCGGTCCATTGCCGAAGCCGCAATCGAGGCCGCTGAACTGCGGCTGCGGCCCATTCTGATGACTTCGTTCGCCTTCATCCTGGGCATTCTTCCGCTAGCCTTCGCCACCGGAGCGGGCGCCCTGGGACGCCGCTCCGTGGGAACCACGATTGTGGGCGGCATGTTGCTTTCCACAGTCCTCAACCTGTACTTCATCCCTGTGCTCTACGTGCTTTTGAGCCGGCTGCTGAAGCGCGGCGACGACGGCACGGAAGCGCCGGCGGAAACGGTTGAGGCATAACCAGTAAATAACTGCCCCGTGCCCCATCCTTGCGACTTTTTCTGTCGCAAGGGTGGGAAAGCACGCCCCTTGACCAGCCCATAAAAGCGGGGCTATCTAAAGGCCTGAGATTATTGATCCGGCCTGATTAGGGTGATACGGAGCAGAGCAAAAGCAACTGCAGATCCTTCGACTTCGCTGCGCTCCGCTCAGGATGACAGTTCTGTGGTGATGCAATCGTTCTGGCCGGATCGACAAGTTACTGTTTATCGTGGTGGGCGATCACGTAATCCTTGATGCGGTCGTAGACCGCGTCGCTCACCACGCCTTTTTCCAACAGATCCAGCTTGGAGCGGTAGGGCCTGAAGCGCACAATGCGGCTGGCCCAACTCGGCGTCATGCCGGGAACCTTCAGCAACTCATCGGCAGAAGCGTGGTTGATGTCTACACGCTGCTCGGGAGAAGGCGCCGACGCGGATGTTTTGGGCACGCCACGCGCGTCCTGATCCTGGTATTGCGCCGCACCCGCCGCGCAAACGCCCAGCAGCGCAAGCGTCCAAACCGCTGATCGAATCCTGACTCGCACGGCTCCATTCTCCGCTTTGCCCTGGGCCAGCCGCAAGCCGGCGAGCACAAAAGGCCCGGTCGCATCGTTATTGATCCGGCACGAAAGCATGGCATCTACGTGCCCTGTCATCCTGAGCGACCCGGAGCGTAGCGAAGGGGAGTCGAAGGACCTGTGTTTTGCCTTTTGCTGAAAGGGTGGGAAAGCACAGTAATATCGTTTCGTGCCGGATCAATAAGAGAGCGGAACGAAGTTCTGGTTGACACCGCACGGGTTTTCCGCTACGTTTGAAAATAGATGCAGAGCTACCGCCATCACGGTCATCA
>CAZFMB010000059.1:0-24622 GCA_964520005.1 uncultured Occallatibacter sp. | reverse complement strand
GAGGTGGCCGAGGAAGAGACGGCGGGGCTGCCGGAGGGGTTTGCCACCCAGGCGGAACTGGATGGGTACATTGCGAAACTGGAGACGGAGATGCGGGAGGCGGCGCGGAAGTTCGAGTTCGAGCGGGCGGCGAAGTTGCGCGACTCGATCAAGGAGTTGCGGGAGAAGGAGTTTTTGTTTGGCTAGACGAGTAGGGACTGGAAAGCAGACGGTTTGGTTAATGGCCAAATTGGTAATACAGAACTTTAGGTATAATCACCTAAATCGGGGGTAATGGAAAACCCGTTGATTGGAGAATGATTATGAAACTAGTAAGAGTCCTATTGTGTACCGCTCTGCTTCTGGCCACCTTTGCTACCGGATGGTATCTTGGGAAACGTGACATACCCAAGGTTCACGCCCAAGAGACGGAGAGTTTAATGACTGTACCCAAAGCATGGGGTACTTTAAAGGCAACAGCTGTCAACGGGACAGCATATGTGTTCGAGGCGTCAGACGGCACAATACGTGTTGTAGATTTTTATGGCGGTGGGAAAATCTATGCTACTACACATCGAAATTAAATGTACCCTAAAAAGAAACAAACTCGCAAGTCGTTGAAGAATAAACACCGTGCGTGGGCGAGTAGCGTGGGTCTGGAAACCCACGCTACAGCCGGCCGTGAGGCCGGCGCTACAGTTTCATGTTTCGCACGTCGGCTAAGCCGGTGGACAACTGACACGATACAGCAGGGCTGATGTCCATAGACATCATTTGCTAAGACGATTCATAGGATTTGCCCTGAGTTCCGGCTAGATGTGAGCCAGATCACACCAAAAGCGACTATGATGGATTGAGAATGAGCTGGGCTGGAGGCCGCTGAGGCTTTTGGGCGGCGTGTGTGTATCATCCTGAATTGATAGTGGATGACGGAGAATTGATGGCAGCTTTTGGCAGTTTTGCACTTATCATCGCGTTGGCGTTGGCCGCCTACAACCTGCTGGCGGGGGCTTTGGCGCTACGGTTGATCGCCACCGGGCAGCCGGCACGCATCTCGCCGGAGCGGCTGGCGGATACGGCGCGGCGGGCGGGAATCGCTGGGTTTGCGGCCATTACGGCGGCGGCCTTTGCGCTGGTGTGGTCGGTTTTTGCCAACGATTTTTCGATTACGTACATTCTGGAGCACTCCAACCGCGCACTGCCGGCCGCTTATAAGTTTGCCGCGCTGTGGAGCGGTCAGGAAGGCTCGCTGGTGTTGTGGGCGTGGCTGCTGGGAGCTTACGGGTTTGTGCTGCGGCTGACGCATAAAACCGATGTGAAGCTGTACGCCTATGCGGGCGTGATTCTGGCTGGGATTCAGGTGTTTTTTCTGGCGGTGCTGAACTTTGCCGCGCCGCCCTTCGCGCTGCTGAAAGGCGTGATTCCCGAGGACGGCAACGGGCTGAATCCGCTGCTGCAGTACCCGGAGATGGTGATTCATCCGCCGATACTGTACCTGGGTTATGTGGGATTCTCGGTGCCATTCGCCTTTGCGCTGGGAGCGCTGATGATGCGCTACCCCGGCGAAAAGTGGATCAAGATTACGCGCGTATGGACGATGGTGACGTGGCTGTTTTTGACTTGCGGTGTTTTTCTGGGGATGCACTGGGCGTATGCCGTGCTGGGATGGGGCGGCTACTGGGGCTGGGATCCGGTGGAGAACGCCAGCCTAATACCGTGGCTGACGGGAACGGCGTTTCTGCACTCGGTGATGATGCAGGAGAAGAAGGGCATGATGAAAGGCTGGAACGTGGGTCTGATTTTTTCCACGTTTCTGCTGACCATGCTGGGCACCATGCTGACGCGCGGCGGGCTGGTCAGCTCGGTTCATGCCTTTGCGGAGTCGTCGATCGGAAATTGGTTCATGATCTTCATGGTGATCGTGGCCGCGGTATGCGTGTTCACTTTTATTTATCAGCGCGACCATCTCAAGAACGAGCAGCAAGTGGAGTCGCTGGTGAGCCGCGAGTCCAGCTTCCTATTTAACAATCTGGTATTGCTGGCGGTCTGCTTTGTGATTGTGTGGGGGACGTTGTATCCCGTACTGAGCGAATACATCGAGGGCACGAAGGTGACGTACGACGCCGCCTGGTACAACCGCGTGTTTGTGCCCATCGGGCTTTTTCTGATTTTTCTTATGGGCGTGGGGCCGCTGCTGCCGTGGCGAAGTACGTCTTTCAAAAGCATTCGGCGCAACTTTGTGTTGCCGGTGATTGCACTATGGGTGGTGGTGATTGGCTGCGTGATTGCGGGCGTTCGGCCATGGCACGATGGAGTATTTGATCAGGGACATTTTTACGCGCTGGTGGCGTTTGGGCTAGCGGCGGGCGTACTGACGGCGATAGGCTCGGAGTTTTGGCGAGGAGCGATGGTGATTGCCCGGCAGAGCAGGCGAAATTATTTTTGGGCTGTGTTGCAGTTGATTCGGCGCAACACGCGGCGGTATGGCGGCTATATCGTTCACATCGGCGTGGTGATTGTGGTGATTGGGCTAACCGGCTCGGCCTTCAATCGCAGCGTGGAGAAAGAACTGACGCTGCACGACAAACTCATCATAGGCCCTTATACGCTGGAATATGTCGGACCCACTCAGGACACAAATGCCAACTATGACTCCGAGTATGCGCAGCTGAATGTCTACCGAGGCGGCAAGAATCAGCTTCAGATGACGCCGGGAAAACGCATCTATCTGGTCAGCGGACAACCGCAGACCATGGTGGCGATTCATTCGGTTATTGGATGGGATTTGTATGTGGTGTATGAGGGCACGAATCCGGACACCGGGCAGCCGATTATCAAGGCATTTCTGAATTTGCTGGTGAGCTGGATATGGGGCGGGGCGCTGGTGATGATTTTGGGAACGCTGGTGGCGCTGACGCCGCAAAGACAGGGATCAGAGATCAGGGGTCAGGGGTCAGGACTGACGGCGTTGGAGGTTGGTAAGCTATGACGGAAACGCAGGGATTTATTGCCGGAGGGCTGCTGCTGGTTGCGCTGCTGATGTATACCTTTTGGCCGGAGAACGTTTTCGCCAGCCAGAGTGAGAAGACGCGGCTGGAGTACCTGCTGGAGCGCAAGGATCAGCTTAACGAGAATCTGCGTGATTTGAACTTTGAGTTCAAGGCGGGGAAGTATCCTGAAGGGGATTTCGAGACGCAGAGGGCGCAGCTTGAAAGCGAGTCGGCACGGTTGATGGCGGAGATCGAGATTTTGCAGCGGGCGTGAGTGGATTAGCGGTTAGTTACCGGTAAATTATGCCGATTGAGGTTTGTGGTATCCCCGGTCCCCAAATGCGAGGGATCGGGGGCACCCGCAATTGATAGGGAACCAAACCGACAGCAATTCAAGGACTTACAAACGATGATGAAGATGACACGGATTGGATATTGCAGCGTTGCCCTGAGCTTGCTGCTCATGGGCGCATTTGTGCAGGCTCAAATCACCGGCACGGTGACTAACAAGACCACGGGCAAGCCGGCGGCGGGCGATGCGGTGGTGCTGGTGGACGTGCAGGCGGGGATGGGCGAAGTGGCCCGGAGCACCACTGACTCTGGCGGACACTACAAGCTGACAAAGCCGGGGCAAAGCAATTACCTGGTGCGTGTGATCCATCAGGGAGCGACTTATTTTATAGGAGCGCCTGAGGGTGGAGCGGCGGGCGACATCTCCGTCTATGACGTGGCTGCCAAGGTCGATGGCGTGCTTATCGATGAAGATGTGATCGGCATTGTGGAGTCGGTGAATGGGCAGTTGCGGGTGGTGGAGCGGTGCGTGGTTCGCAACTCCAGCTTGCCTCCGCGCACGCAGTGGAGCCAGCGCAGCTTTGAGATTGTGCTTCCGGAGGAGGCGGTGGTGGAGGGAGCGTCGGCGCAGCGGCCCGGCGGGCTGCCCACTTCGCTCAAGCTGGATTCCGAAGGCCCCAAGGGTCACTACTCCTTCAACTTTCCCATTCAGCCCGATGATGGCGAGAAGGGCACGCTCTTCCAGATTGAATACATGTTGCCCTACAGCGGCAAGTTCACTTTTCATCACATGGTGACGATCCCGGCGAGAACGGTGTGGGTGATGATGCCCAAGAGCATGACCTTCAGCGCGGGCGCGGGTACGACGTTCCTCTCCGCGCCGCAGGACGGCCTTCCAACTTATGTGGCCAAGAATGCGGTTCCCGGCACAGCGCAGGAGTTCACTGTCTCCGGCACGGGATCGATTCCGCGCGATGAAGGGGGTGGGCAAAGCAGCCAGGAGGCAAGCGGTCCGGGATCGCAACCAGGAACGCAGCCGGGCGGCGGGATGGCCAACCCCATCAACACGCCTGATCCGCTGACGAAGTATAAGTGGTGGTTTATCACCGCCATTGTGCTGGTGATGTCGGGCTTCGCAGCCTATGTGCTGAGCAAGCCGACGACGGGCGCAGGCTTCGATGTTGGAGCAGCGCAGGCTTTGGCGTCTCCGGCAGCAAAAAATGCGGCGCTGCTGAATGCGCTCAAGGAAGAGATTTTTGCGCTGGAGAGCGATAAGATTGGCGGAAAGATCACGGCGGCGGAGTATGCGGAGTTGAAGGCGGCGCTGGATACGGTGTTGAAGAGAGCGTTGAAGAGGCAGTGATCCGTTGACATCATGGAGTTTGAAGACGCTGTAAGAGTTGAGCGGCTTTGAAGCTCGCTTGTTTCTGATGCGCGCGTCCGGCTTGTGCTAGGATTTCGCAGGAGACGGATCGTCATGCCAGCTGCACGCGAAATTACAAGCTTAGATATTAATTCAGTCAATTTGCCCAGCCAGATCCAGAAACGCGTGGCAGCCGGACGCGTTCCATGGATCGGGCCGCTGTTGCTGGTAACAGCGCGCTCCGGCCTATGGCTGACGTTGCAATCGCTTCTGGCGCTGGTTTTTCTTGCCCTTCATCGCCCTCATCCGATGCAGGCGGCCGGCCAATGGTGGCCTATTTACGCGAACCTCGGCGATCTCGGCTGTCTCCTCGGCATGAAGTATTTCACGCGCAAGGAAGGCATACGGCTTCGCGACCTTATTGGGCCGATTCGCATGCGCTGGGGTCGCGATCTGTGGCTGGGGCTGGGGATTCTGGTTGTTGCGTTTCCATGCGCCATGGCCGGAAGTTATCTTGCGCAGGTGCTGGTATACGGTTCCCCTGCCAATACTCCTGTTGCGTTCATTCTGCAATTTCACGCTCTGCCCCTCTGGGCCACGGTGTACAGCTTGACCGTATGGTGGGTGATTCAGTCGGCCACCGAAGAGATGACCTACCAAGGATATGTACTGCCTCGGCTGGAAGCGCTCACCGGGCGCACCTGGATCGCCTACTCCATCGTCTTGTTCTGGTGGTCCGCGCAGCACTGCATGCTCCCCTTCATACCCGATTGGCGCTTCGTGGCGTATCGCTCACTCATGATGGTTCCTATCATGCTGTTCTGCATGGCGATTTATCTGCGCATCCGCCGCCTGTCGCCGCTGATCATCGCGCACTGGCCCATGGACATTTCGGTCGCGATTATGACCGGCACTTATATAGGAGCCGTAATGATGACCGGCATCCACTGACGAAGACATGGAACAGGGACGAGGGAATAGGTAGGGAGGCCACAATTCACCATGGCAGCACGTCAGACGCCCGTCCAGATGACTGGATGGGCGTCTGACGTGATGGTGGGCCGATTGGAGCTTGCTGCACCGGCCTCAGCTCTTAGAACTTGTAAACCACGCCGAACGCGGCGCGGGAATTGCGGTGCTTATTCGAGCTGCATCCCGAGGTCGTCGTACAGGCTCCTGTCGGAGGAGGCGGATTTGGAGGAGGTGGATTGGCAAGATAAATGGGACCGACAAATGACGATTCGATGTCGTCGCCCGAGGCGCGCATATAGAAGTGGTTGCTTAGTTTGTAGTCCAGACCGCCGCCATATCCACCGGCAAACGAGATGTTGGGATAGGCGGACGAGCTTACGGCTGTCGATCCGGTGAAGCCGGTGTGCTCCGCGCCCAGCAGCACATGAGCAAACCCTTCGATGTGTCCGAAGAGGGGGGCATGCACCACTGGACCCAGCAGGACTGTATCCACCCAAGGGGTTAACGAACCGCTATTTTGTATGGCAGGATGCGAGAAGGGGAATCTGTAATAGGCGCCGTCGGCGGTGAGGCCGAAGAATCTTCCCCAGTCGCGGGTCACCGAGACGTTGGCGCCCATTAATCCGTAACGCGACTGGTTGACCTGATTCATGCTGGTGTAGCCGAAGCCGGTAAAGATTTCATATTTGTGAGCGGAGACAGGCTTCTCGGCAGGGGCCTCTCTATGACGAGCGTGGATGAGCTGGCTGGTGGCCGCCAGGGGCATGAACAAGGCCGGAATGATGGCCAAAATCGCAAACAATAACTTCCTCTTCAATTTGGGACTCTCCTCAATGCATAACTTTGTCTACTGCTGGCTGTGGGGGCTTGAAGCCTTTGAGCCGTTGCCGCAAAACTGGGCGGCTACCCATATAAACAATCTTCTCCTAGAGTAACCTCTCAGGCCCGGTTCCATGAAGCCCGGTGCGGATTTGTGGGCCGGATTTGATCATCGACTTTGTACCGGAACTGATTCGGAGAGGCGCACGAGCTTTCCGGAGCTTTCAGTTACTGAGACGGGAATTCCGCCGGTAAGATAGCGAGCGATGACCTCGGGGCGCTCCCAATCGAGTTCCCAGCCGTCTTCGATGGCGACCACGGTGTAGTGGCCGGGGGCAACATCGCGCAGGGCAAAGCTGCCGTCGGAGTCGGACTGATCGCGGCGCGCGAGAGTTGGGAAGACGGACAAATCCTTTGGAACCAGAACGATCATGACGCCGGGGGCGGCTTTTTCGGCTCTATAGGCGAAGCCTTCGATGCGGGTTTCGCTCAGGCTTACTGTTACCAGCACTTGCAATGGCTTGTCGGTCGCGGTGAGCTGGTTGCCGGGATGGGAGCGGTTGTCGATGGTGATGGAGGTGGTGGGGAGCTGCTTGTCCGGGGTGCTGGCCGTTAACTCGTAATTTCCCTGGCGTATGGACTGAAATGTGAATTGGCCATCATTGTTTACGAAAACCGGTTCTTGCTGATGTACGCCTTCAAGAGATTCTATGCTCAGCGACACTTTATCCGGCAATGCGGCTCCGGAGGAGCTTCGCAGAGTACCGGAGATTTCCACGGTGGGTTTGCCGAGATTGGGGTCAACCTGCATGTTGGCGCTGGCGTCCAGATCGGCAATGCGCGGCGGATCACCCTGCGACAACTCGTAGTGGCCGGGGGCTACGCCGGTAAATTCGGATGGGCCGGCTTGCGCTACAAATCCTGGAGTTATGGACTCGGTGGAGGCCAACGAACCGAAGATGATTTGGCGCAGTTGTGACCGGGTATCTCTCCAAGCATGCTTATTGGGTGACTCAACTGTCAGATGTAGCGCAGGAACAGCGTGAAGGTTGATGTTGGCCTCTTCTCGGCTACCTGCGGCGAGGGTGATTGGGGTTGCCGATGCCTCATCGGTGGTGGAGTCGAAATAGGTGACGGGGTAGGCTACGTCGAGGGCGGTGCTGGGATCGGTTGCCGGCCTTTGCTGGAGAGCGGAGTGGTGGAGCGCGTACCAGGGCTTGGCCGTCACTGCCAGAAAGTATTCGCCGGGCGCAAGATCGCCGAAGTCGTATGCGCCGGTGTCATCGGTGTTGGTATCGGCAGCCTGGGTGATTCTGGCGGTGGAGTTATGGGGCTTGAGGAAGAGCAGCACCTTGGCGTTCTCGACGGGATCGCCGCCGTCTGCGGAGACTACGCCGTGCAAAGAGGCTGTTGGCGTCATCCGCATGATGAGGCCTTCTGTCTGCTGGCCCTCGCCGGTCACAATGGCGGTGTTGAAGAGCTCGTGCTGGTTGTACAAGGAGAGAAGAAAGCCGCGCTTGAAGGCCGCCAGATCGTATTTGGCCGCGGCGAGACCTTCAAGAGCAAAGCGGCCATCGTTGCCGGTCTCGATCGAGGCGACGGTTTGATGATCAGAAGCGGAAAGCGCAGCTACCGTCGTCCGGCTAACTGGTTCGCCGGTGGATGCGCTCACCACAGTGCCGGTGATGCGATAGAGGGTCGAGGGCGATGGAGCCTGTTGCGCTGCGGCCGTTGCCTGCAACAGCGCAAGGGCGCAGAGAGTCACTGGAACAAACCGATTCATCATTGCGCGGGCACCTCCAGGACGAGGTTGCTGGTGGTTCCGGGCGAGAGGGTGATAGCTTGTCCCGGCGTGGGCAGGGCAGAGAGAGCGGCGGGGTTGTGGTATTCCAGGACCAGGGGCGCGGCGAAGGTGTAGACGTGGTAGCTGCCCGGCGTCAGAGCTTCAAGGGTGACCGATCCACCTGAAGTGGGGCGCAGGATTTGCGGCGTGGTGTTTTCAGTCGATTCGAAGTCTGGAACCACGTAGACGGTGTACCAGCGCTCTTCTCCGGAGGCTTGGGCGGCGCCTGCCGTGGGCAGGGAGAGCGTAAGGCTCGCGCAATTGTCGCGCAAGGTCAGTTCCAGCGGCGCGGTTACGCCGGCCGGGCCGATAACCAAGGGTTCACGGGCCAGGTTTGCGCCGCCGGCGGTGAAGGATGCCAGGCAGAGGCCATGCTGCGTGATGCTGGTATGCGCCCAGTAGGAGCCGGCGGTCATGAAGGTCGTCTTCAGCTCACCGGGCCCGGCGCCGTCGGCGTAGACGCTGACCATGCCGTTGGTGAGCGATTCGCCGGCCTCGCTGAGAGCGACATAAATTCCGCTTTGTTCAGGGTTGCCGGGCGAGGGCTGCGCGCCGCTTCGAGTCACGGTAACTTGCAGGGGATTGTCGCGCTGCGCGAGCAGTGGGATGCGCAGATTGGCAATGTCATGGCCGGCTACGGAAAAATCCACTTGACCGGTCAAGGGCGCGGCATCCATGGCGGGGGTGAAGTTTCTGTTTCCGGCCATATCGGCGGTCACACGCGAAAAGGTGACGGTGGGTGAAAGCGAGTAGCTGCCGTCGGGTAGAAGGGCGCGCAGCGCGCGAGCTTCCTGATCATATTCGGCACGGTAGGGGAGCGAATGGCCCTGGGCGTCGAGTACCCGGGCGGAGATAGCCATACCTTCCCAGGCGGGATTCTGGTCGCCATAACGTTTCCCTGACGGAAGCGTGGCTTGAGCGGAGACGGTGTGAAAGGGCTGTAGCGTGAGGGAGAGGTCGGCTTCAGCTTCCTGGCCGCCGGCCAGATGAATCTTCGTGGCTCCGGCCAGATCGCGGGCATCCGGATAGAACTGGCTTGGGAATCCATTGCGCGCCGCCTGGCCGCCGCTGCCGTTTGCGGCGAGAAGATTGGCGAGTTCGCTCTCCATGGCGGGCTCAGTATAGAGCGCATAGTCGCCATCGCCTAGCCGTGCAAAGCGATAAGCTCCGTCGCTGTTGGTTTTAACTTGATATATTTCCTTCCAAGCAGCACGCCCGTCTTCGACCACGCGCTTGACTAGCGTGACGCCGATGCCCTGCGCTGCGTCGCCGGTGGTAAGCAGGATGCGGCCGTGAATGGCGTTGGTGGGCGCCATGGAGAAGATCAGATCGGACATCTGTGCGGCCACCAGAATGTTGTGATTCATGTTGGGCCCAACTCCCCAGCCAGCGTCTCCACCGGGAAAGAAAGCCTGGTCGAGAAAGCCGGGTTTGACGATCTGCACGGCCTGCGGTCCTACTGGAACGCCGGGAATCTCGAAGCGGCCTTCGCTGTCGGTTAATGCGCCGGTGTCGGCGTCGCCCTCAATTTGCACCAGGGCGCGAGCGAGCGGCGAACCGGTGGCGGCGTTCAGGACTATGCCGTGGATGGTGGCCAGCGGGCCTGACGGAGCTGTGTTGGTCTCAGGGGACGGCTGCTGCGGGTTTGGAGGTATGTACTCCTGCGCCGGGAGCAGCGTGGCTGCCAGCAGAAATGCCGCGCACAGGGCAGTTATGACCAGCGACAATGAGTTACGGCGGGAGGCGTGGCAGACGCTGGAGCGAGAATGGAGATTTAAAACGTGCACGTCTTATTGTGACGGTTTAGGGCGAGGAAGGGAATCAGGAACAGAGAACAGAGATCAGAGATCAGGGGTCAGGGAACAGGGAACAGAGAACAGAGGACATGGAATATTCGATATTTTGGAGAATCTCTAGCAACTGAGAACTGACAACTGGATGGGGATCGTTTTACCATGGACGCTGCAACAAGACGCAGGCCTTGCGCGTCAGATTGATTAAAGGATAGTTCAGCATGTTATCGGCAGAGCAGATTATCGAGGCGCAGGATGGGGAGACGCGCATCTTGCACCACGAGGCGGCGGTTACCGTGGCGAAGGCCGATGCTGGCCCAGATAGACGCGCGGATTGGCTGGATACGGTCCGCCGCCAGCATCGCGCCAACTTTGAGCTGTGGCACATCGAGGACGAAGCACGTGCTCCGGGCGCAAGCGATGCCGATCTGGCAGGGGTGAAGCGGCGCGTGGACGTGACCAACCAGTTGCGCAACGACCTGGCCGAGGATCTGGACCGCATTTTGCTGGGGTGGCTGGGGCCGAAGGGCTTGCCTAACCCGGCCGCGGAGTTGAACTCCGAGTCGCCGGGGTTGATGATCGACCGGCTCTCGATTTTGGCGCTGAAGATCTATCACACGCGCGAAGAGGCGGAGCGGGGCGGCGCGCCGGATGGACACGCGGAACGCAACCTGGAGCGGCTGGCCATCCTGGAGGAGCAACGGCGGGACCTGGCCGCCTGCCTGGACGCCTTGTGGCGCGAGACGCTGGAGGGAACGCGGCGTTTCAAGCTCTATCGGCAACTGAAGATGTACAACGATCCGGCCCTGAATCCAGCCATTTACCGCGCTTCAGAGCAGGCCAAATTGCCCGGCAGATGAGGTTAGTGTTTCCGATTGGCTTGACGTGAGGCGGGGATATGCGTATAAAGAGGGGCTAGCAGCGCAATCCACAGGCGTAGTATTCTGCCAACAGTGATTCGATACAGTTGCGCCTGAATTTGTGCGAAGATTCAGCCAGCACTTGAAGTAAGAGGCCCGATACTTGGCGCACGACCGCAAACAAGAAGCTTCGCCCTCCGGCAAGACCAATGCCCATCCTCATCCGGGCACGGGACCCGCCTTCCAACATTTCCAGGCGGCCATGGTGATGCTGCAGCAGGGCAAGTTCGAAAACGCGCTGGCTGCCTTCGAGAAACTGCTTGTCACAGCGCCACCTGAGCTGCTGGAACGTTGCAAGATGTACATCAGCATCTGCCAGCGGCAAATGGATAAGAAAACCCTGACGTTTTCGACGCCCGAGGAGCACTACGACTATGCCGTCTCGATGCTGAATACCGGCTACTACGAGGAGGCTCGCGAAGAGTTTGGCTCAATTCTTGCAGCCCATACAGAGGCCGACTACGCATTGTACGGGCTGGCGCTATTGGACGCGATTACGGGACGCACCCAGGATTGCCTGGTCAATCTGGCCAAGGCCATCGAGCTAAACCCCAAGAACCGTCTTCAGGCGCGCGTGGACAACGACTTCCAGAGCATGGCGGATGACCCCCGGTTCACCGAACTGTTGTATCCCGAGGTTCCCTAGGGACTCACTTGACTTCCGCGCACACATCGATTGCTAGCATGGAGCAGTTTGGGCAAATGGCCGCAGGGGCAGTTCCTGCCCGCGCATTGCGCGTGGTGGCCATTGGCGGCGGCACAGGCCTGTCGACTCTGCTGCGCGGGCTGCGACGCCATGTGGCCACATCCAGCCTGGGCGTGCCGGAGGGAGGCTTGATCGCCGACCTGGCGGCGGTGGTCACGGTGACCGACGACGGCGGCTCCAGCGGCAGGCTGCGCAAAGATTTCAATATGCTGCCTCCCGGAGACCTGCGCAACTGCATGGTGGCGCTCAGTGAAGAGGAGGACCTGCTGGTCCGGCTCTTCGGCCATCGCTTTCGCTCGGGCGACGCCCTGGAGGGACACAACTTCGGCAATCTTTTTGTGGCCGCGCTCACCGAGATTACGGGAGACTTTGCGCACGCTATTCAATTGGCGTCGAAGATTCTGGCTACGCGGGGGCGCATCTACCCGGCGACGACGGCCAACGCCACACTGGTGGCGCGCATGGATGACGGTTCGCTGGTGCGGGGAGAGACCAAAATCACCGCCAGCCACAAGCGCATTGTGGAACTGATGCTGGATCCACCGGAGGCGGCGCCGCTGCCGGAGACGCTGGAAGCCATCGAGCGCGCCGACCTGATTACGGTGGGGCCAGGTTCGCTGTATACCTCGCTGATTACGAATTTGTTGGTGCAGGGCCTGCCTGCCGCGCTGGCGCGCGCGCGGGGCGTGCGGGTTTACATCTGCAACCTGATGACCCAGGCCAACGAGAGCCTGGGATTGACGGCCTCACAGCACATCGAACGAATTTACGAGCACACCCGCGCGCCGATCTTCGACTATGCTCTGGTCAATACAGAGGCTTTTCCCAAGGAGACGCTGGCTCGTTATGCGGCCGAAGGGGCGTCACCCATTGTCCCCGATATAGAGCGCATTGAGGCGCTGGGCGTGCGCGTGATTACCGGCAACTTTGCCAGCGAAGAGAACGTCGCCCGCCACTACGCCAGCCGGGTTAGCAGCGCACTGCTGGCGCTGGGCAGCGCGGCCTTGGCGGAGCGCGGCTGAGCTTTTCGCTTTCCTACCGGTAGCGCGCTGCGGTAGAGTGTTATGTGCGCGCGGCCGGAAGACCGCGCAATCTAAGAGGAGGTTTCATGCACAAGAATCGAGTTTGGATTACTGTTTGTATTTGCCTGTTTGCCGTGACAATCACAGCCTCGGCGCAAGCCACGAGAAAGCCCGGATTGTGGGAGATGACCACCAACATGAGCTGGCAGCAGTCGCCTCTGCCTCCGGGTGTAACCATGCCTGCCGGCATGAATTCACCCTTTAGCGGCATGACCACGACCACCCAGACATGCCTTACCCAGGCGATGATCAACAAGTATGGAGCTCCCATGCCGCAGAGCCGCAACAACGAGTGCCAGATTGCCAACGTGTCGCTACACGCCAGCAGCATGACTGCCGACTGGATTTGCAGCGGCAGAATGGCGGGCAAGGGAACTCTGGAGTCCTCATGGGCCGACCCCAATCACGCGATCGGCAAGGTACATTTTAACGGGGTGATGCAAATGGGTCAGAACTCCAGGCCGATCGAATATACAATCAATACCTCGTCTGTCTACAAAGGCCCGGATTGCGGCAGCGTCGCGCCTCCTCCCATGCCGCAAAATTAGTGCCGATCATAGAACAGACTATCTCTCTAACAAAAAAGCCCCGCGTTTGCGGGGCTTTTTTTGCCTGAAATCAGATTGCTGAGTTTACTTGAGGGCAGCCATGAGGGCATCGAGGGCTGATTTTGGAGGCCGGGTGATCGACTCAGGCAAGGTTCCCAGAGGCTCATCGACCACGTTTAGCAGATCGATGAAGGTGGGCTGCTCGGTGTTGATGTAGAAGATGCCAGTGAGGATCTCGTTGTTTTCGTGGGCCTCCATCAGAGTGCGCACGGCGTTGGCCTTGTCGGTAGGGTCGTAGTCCTCGTGCAGCTTGCGCAGGCGCAGGTTGGAGCCGTCGTGCATTTCCACTTCGTAGATTTCGCCGGAGTCGTAATCGACGGCGATATCGTCGAAGCTGGCCACAAAGCCTATCTCGTTGATGGGCTCGTCGTTTTCCTGCATGAACTTGTAGCTCTTGGTCGATCCCTCGTGGTCGTTGAAGGTGACGCAGGGGCTGATGACGTCGAGCATCACCGTGCCTTTGTGGGAGAGAGCGGCCTTGAGCATGGAGAGCAACTGCTTCTTGTCGCCGGAAAATGAGCGGCCTACGAAGGTAGCTCCCAACTGGATGGCGAGGGCGCAGGTATCGATACCGGGCAGATCGTTGATCACGCCGGTCTTGAGCCTGGAGCCGAGGTCGGCGGTGGCGGAGAACTGGCCCTTGGTAAGGCCGTAAACGCCGTTGTCTTCAATGATGTAGATCATGGGCAGATTGCGGCGCATGAGGTGAACGAACTGGCCCATGCCGATGGAGGCGGTGTCGCCGTCGCCGGAAACGCCGATGGTGGTCATGGTGTGGTTGGCGAGGATGGCGCCGGTGGAGATGGCCGGCATGCGCCCATGCACGCCGTTGAATGCGTGCGCGCGGCTGAGGAAGTAGGCCGGGCTTTTGGATGAGCAGCCGATGCCGCTCATCTTCATGACGCGTTCCGGCTCGACGCCCATTTCGTACAAGGCATCGATGATGCGCTCGGAGATGGCGTTGTGGCCGCAGCCGGCGCACAGCGTGCTTTTGCCGCCGCGATAATCGACGATGGGAAGGCCGATGTGGTTGACTTTGGGAGCAGGCGTGGCGGTTGCCATTTAGAGGCCCTCCTGATGGGCAAATTGCCCGGTAATGGATTCGGCGTCCACCGGCATTCCGTTGTAGTGGAGAATGCTGCGCAGCTTGGTTACCTGGGCTGCAGGAAGATCGAGCTTGAGCAGGCTGGCCAGTTGCGCATCGCGATTTTGCTCGACCACATATACGCGATCATGAGAGGCAACAAAATCGTGAATCACCTGCGCGAAGGGAAAGGCACGGATGCGCAGATAATCCGCGTCCTTTCCGTAGCGCTGCTTGATCTGGTCGAGGCTTTCAGTGAGGGCGCAATCGGTAGAACCGAAGGCGAGGAAACCAATCTTCGATTTACTATTCCTGACCATGATGGGGGCGGGAAGCAGCTTGCGCGCTTTCTCGAACTTCACTGACAGACGGTCCATCAACGCCTGGTACTGGTCCGGGTCTTCGGTGTAGATTGCTGCATCATTATGTCCTGAGCCGCGGGTAAAGTACGAGGCCTTGGTGTGGGGAGTTCCTGGCAGCGTACGCCAGCCTATGGCGTCGCCGTCCACATCGCGGTAGCGGGCAAAGCCGCCCAGCCGATCCAGATCGGCGGCGGTGAGAATCTTGCCGCGATCCAGCGGCTTGGCAGGATAATCGAAGGGTTCCGACATCCAGTTGTTCATGCCCAGATCGAGATCGGTGAGCACAAAAACCGGGGTCTGCATGCGCTCGGCCAAATCGAAGGCCGCCTGGGTCAGCTCGAAACACTCCTTGACCGAGCCGGGCAGCAGAATCGGGTGCTTGGTGTCGCCGTGGGAGAGGAAGGCCGCCGAAAGCAGATCGGCCTGCTGGGTGCGCGTGGGCAAACCTGTGGAAGGCCCGGTGCGCTGCACGTTGATGATGACGCCGGGAATCTCGGCATAGTAGCCCAGGCCGCAGAACTCCGCCATCAGCGACATGCCGGGGCCGGAGGTTGAGGTCATGGCGCGCGCGCCAGCCCAGCCGGCGCCCAGCACCATGCCTATGGCGGCCAACTCGTCTTCGGCCTGAACGACGGCGTAGGTCGCCTTGCCCTCCCGCGTAACGCGCAACTTTTTGAGCAGGTCGGTGGTTGCCTCGATCACCGAGGTGGAGGGCGTAATGGGGTACCACGCCACTACCGTCACACCGGCAAAGACCGCGCCCATGCCACAGGCTGCGTTGCCGTCGATGATGATCTTGCCCGCGTTTTGATTCATCCGCTCGATGAAGAACGGGTCCCGCTTGGTCAAATTTGCCTGGGCATAGTCGAAGCCCGCCTTGGCCGCGCCGAAGTTCAGATCGAAGACCTTCTGCTTCTTGGCGAACTGCCGTTGCAGGCAGCTCTCCACCACGCCCAAATCGATGGCCAGCAACTGGGCGACGACGCCCACGTAAATCATGTTCTTGACCAGCTTGCGCAGCTTGACCTCGGGGCAGATGGAGGCAGTGAGCTTGTCAAAGGGTACGGGATAGAAGATCACATCACTGCGCGCCTGATCGAGCTTGAGATTCTCTTCGCAGATGGCCACGCCGCCCGGAGGGAGGGCCTGCACATCGTCCAGGGCTGTTTCGGGATTGAGCGCGACTAGAATTTCGGAATCGCGTTTGCGGGCTACGTATCCGTCCGAGCTAGCGCGGATCAGAAACCAGGTTGGCTGCCCTGCAATGTTGGAAGGGAAGAGATTCTTTCCGCTGACGGGGACGCCCATTCCAAAGATGCTCTTGAGCAGCACGTTGTTGGCGGATTGCGAGCCGGAGCCGTTTACCGTGGCTAGATTGATGCTGAAATCGTTGATGACGCGCTGGGGGCTGTTGATTACGCCCTGCGCTTCTTCCAGGGCTGGATTACCTGTCGCCATTTGGCGGGATTCCCTTCCGATAAATTCGGGACAGAATCTATCATTCTCTCAAATGTGATTATAATCACTTGCGCGAGCCGTCGTTCCCGCCTGTAACCTCACCTCAAACCTTTTGATTCCCACGGCGTGGAATTGATTCACACACTCTCCGACATGGGCTGGCATAACGCATCGACTTTTGAAATGAATCAAAGTAATTCATGAGGGTAACAAATTTCCCCGAATTACCCTAGGAGAAAATAACGCAACTTGTTGATTCTATTATTTATAAATAATATTTAAGTTCAATATGCATTCATGTCAGATTGAGTATAATAAATGTAATTTAATCACCACACTTGTTGATATTTCCGCTCAGGAAGCGAGATACTTCACTCCAATTGACCATGCTGCACGTATAAGGAAGGCACGGAGAATGAAAAAGACGATCCTGTTTCTCGCATTTCTGATGCTGGCCTCTTCGGCGGCTTTTGCGGACACGCAATATAACAACACATCGCAAGTGTACACTACGAGTGGTTTATCCACTTTCGGCAGCGGGGCGCTTTTTGATACTTTTGGCGAGACCTTCTCCGCACCCACTACGGATACCATCCTGAATGACTTCAGCCTGTTCCTGTATTCCAACAGCTACCCGTACGGATCACTGGAGGGATACGTTGGAACCTGGACAGGGAATGAGGTAGGAACCATCCTCTACACTAGTGCGCCTGTAAACGGAAATGTGCATGAGCGCACGGAGTTTACTTTTAATACCGGCGGGCTATCTCTGATTGCAGGCGATGAATATGTGGCCTTCATCTCTATCGCGGGGTCATGTTGCTACCTCTATGAAGGTACTGATTCCGTGCCATTTGCCATGCCAGGCACCCTCATTCCGGGTGGAGGCCTTGTGGCTCTCTCAAGCAATGATGACACATCGCGATTTACGAACGGAAATTATTGGGATGATTACCGCACCAGTGATGAAATGGATGCAGAGTTCATTGCCGACTTCAGCGGGGGAGCCTCAGCGACGCCCGAGCCCGGCAGCCTGCTTCTTGTCGGAACCGGCTTGGTGGGCTTGGCCGGAGCATTGCGCAGAAGGTTAGCGCGCTAGGGCGTCTGTGTCCGAGCAAGCGGCATTCAAACCGATTCGCAAATCTGATACGAGCCGTGACAGCCAAGCCTGTTACGGCTCTTTATCGCTCTACGCGCGACTCGCCAGTCGTGCAGAATCGCGGTGCCAGCGCGCCAGGAGCGTGGCGGCGATGATGAATAAAGCCAGTAAAAGGCCTATCCACAGGCCGTAGATGCCCCAGTGGAGAACGAAGCAGAGCGTCAGTCCCAGCGGCAAACCCAGTACCCAATAGCCGACCAGATTGGCCAGCATGGGCACACGTGTCTCGCCCAGACCGCGTAAGGCGCCGATGGCGACGGTTTGGATGCCGTCGAAGATCTGGAAGGCCGCTGCCAGACCCAGCAGGCTGGGGCCGACGGCCATGACCTGAGAGTCGTGTGTGTAGAGGGCGATGAGCGGGCCCGGCGCCACCAGGAAGACTACGGCAGCCAGCAGCATGAAGCTGGTGCCCAGCCCCAGAGCGAGCCAACCAGCGCGGCGCGCCCGCGCGGGGTCTCCTGCGCCCACTGCATGACCGACACTGACCGCAGCGGCTGCCGAGATGCCCAGAGGAACCATGTAGGTGAGGCTGGCGTAGTTAAGGGCAATTTGGTGCGTGGCCAGGGCCACCGGCGTCAGCCATCCGGCTGAGAGGGTAGCCAGATTCCATGCGCCGACTTCGAGCAGAATCTGCCCCGCTGCCGGGGCTCCGAGGCGAACCAACTCTCTGATTTTGGCAAAGTGAGGTCCGGCCCAGCGGCGGAAGAGCGGATGTCCGCGTCTGCGCTCATAGCGCCAGGCAAAGCCCAGCAGCGCCGCAGCCATGAAGATGCGCGCGATCAGCGTCGAAATCGCTGAACCGTTCACGCCAAGGGCCGGAAAACCCAGCTTGCCGTAGATGAGAACCCAGTTGCCGAACCAGTTGAGCAGGTTGGCGACGACGTAGGTGTAGGTAATGACGCGCACATCGCCCACGCTTTGCAGGTAGCGGCGCGTGCCGGCATAGAGCAGCAGCGGCAGTGTGCCCCAGTTGAGGATGCGCAGATAGGCGGCGGCTGGAGCGGCCACCTGGGGCGTGATGCCGAAGGGTGCAAAGCCAAAACTAGCCAGAAAGATGAGCAGCATCAACGGCGGCGTAACGATGCAGGCAAGATAAACGGCCTGGGCCAGCCAGCGGTGACATTCATCGTGGTCCTTGCGCCCGAAGGCCTGCGCCACCAGCGTGTCGAGCCCCAGCAGCAGGCCAACGCCGCAGATTGCCGGCGTGTAGTAGACGGCATTGCCGAGCGCGACGGCCCCGATGGCCGCTGGTCCCAGGCTGCCCACCATGATGGTGTCCACGATGGCCATGGCCATCCAGCCCAGTTCGCTGAGCACCACCGGAACCGCCAGCGCCACCATCGCGGCGAGTTCCTGCCTCCACTTGGCTTGCGCTTGCCCCATAGTTCCAATCTAATTGCATGTGCGTCGGAAGAGCGGATTTACCATTGCGCCCAGTCGCCGAAGCCCAGCACCCATGCGGCCAGTAGGAGATTGCTGACGGTGTGCGCGACGACAGCATCGCCCATGCGCCCCCGCCGGCGGAGAACGGCGGCAAAGGCAAGGCCGGCCAGAGTGCCGAGCAAAAGGTGTTGCCAATCCATCAGGTTCTTCATATGCTCCAGGCCGAAGACAACCGAGGAGAGGCCGATGGAGAACGCCGACAGGCCGGTAAAGGAGACCTGGTTAAACTCTCGGCTGACGAACCGGCGCGCCAGGTAGCCGCGAAAGGCCAGCTCTTCGGCGATGGGCACGGTGATGACGAAGGCGGCGACGCGGAAGGCAATCCAGGTCCAGCGGGCAGCGGGCGAAAGCGCTGCAAGGTCCGCGCCCAAGTGACTGGTTGCCGGTTGATGCGCCCACCCAAGAGAAGCGATCCAGGCAGGCGCGATCCACAAAAGAAAAACGGCGAAGCCAGCAGCAACTCCAAACCATCCAAAACGCCAGTTGAGTTTTTTCAGTTCCGGCCAGAAAATGCGGAGGACGATTGCAGCGGCAAGAAAACGCAGCGGGTAGAGCCAGTCGAATGTTCCTGAAACCAATTTGGAGATTGCGGCCACGATCAGGATGGCAAGAATGGGGAGCAGATAAGCGCGAGTTGCTGGAGATTCTCCCGGCTGTTCAAGCAGGGGCAGCGATGCGCCTGAGACTGTTCCCATATCTCCACCGGGGAACTCACTAGCTGCGCTTAAATCGGAGGCGGGCGTTTTTCGCATCGATTTACGCATCCAGGAAATTTTCTGAGTGGCGAGGGAAAACGTCAGCGCGATCACGATGAAGGCAATCCAACCAGCCTGAGTGTGAAAGCCGTCCAACAAAGCAGGTGAACCGCCCGCATTGTAGATGAGGATAAGAGCGCAGAGACGGACAATGTTCAGCAGCCAACTGCATCCCAGCGCACAGGGGATGAGTAGAAACGCCTGCGGAAAGCGGGTTTGTTTTCTGTAGACCCAAAGCCAGAGGCTGGTGAAAATCAGCACCAGTCCAAGGCCTTCGACCCCGGAACAACCACCCGCGATGGTGATTGAATAATGTGGAGTTCCAATGGTGAAAGTGGCCGGGTCGGAGATGACATCAGGAAGAATAAGGCCTAGAACCGCGCCTACCGCATGGAGGGTGGCTCGTTGCATCACGCCGCTCTGAGCGGTCATGGTTGCGCCCCACAACAACTTAACCGGAGTGCTGAACCACCATCCTGCCACGCCGGCTATGAGTGCATAGAGCCACAATCTGCCGGTAGCGCGAATCGCCGCCATCCAACTTCGGAACGGTATGCAAGCCAAAGCCAAAAGAATGGTTCCTGAAATGTAGATGGCGCTCTTGATGTAGCTATAGCGATCGAAGGATAGCCAGCCCAGCCCATAACGCGCAGCTATAGTGATGGAAAGAACCGCGGCAATGCAGATAAGATGGCAAATGAAAAAGATGGTACTGAAGGGGATCTTTTCACGCAGAGCTTTCAACCTGAAATGGCCGAAACCCAGGAACACCACATACGCAAAGATGGGAATCTGGCCGTACATGCTTGCGTTCATGCCAAACAATTGCATATGACCGGGAGGTGTTCCCCTGTCCTCGAAGCAGAACAACAACTCAAATATCACAAGGACAAATAAAAAATATAGCCGGCCTAGAAGATGGCTCGGCAAAATAAAAGTCAACATTGACCGGTCACTTCTTTTTCCAGCCGAGGCGTTGATGGATTTTGACACCACTTTCAGAGTAGGTACCGTCTACTTTTTGCGCCGGACGCGCAGAAGCACAAGCGATCCCGCAAGCAGCGTGATGGCGCTGATCGCCAGACTGGGATCAATCTCAGGGGTTGGTTGGCCGTGAAAGAGCAAGCCATGGGCGGGAACGCATATACCGAAGACCATTGCAAGAAATAATGTGTATTTTATGTGATTCCTCGTCACGAGCAATTCCTTTCTGCGGACCCCAAAATCTGCAATGATTGGAGACTCGTATGTGTAAACCCAGTACCCTCTGTTATGTTGCTTGCCCTCTGCAAATCGAGCCTCATGCTACCAGGTTGATGTCTAGAACACAGCAGCAGAACTGGTAACCATGCAGAGGCTTCTTCCAATCCGGCGTGGCAAGTGCGGAAGCCCCAAGAAAATCAATACCTTGACGTTTGTGCACAAGTCAATTGAGGCAATATTAACCGAGGAGAGGCGTTCGCGCAAGAGCTACCGATATTACAAAGTAACCACGCCTGTTACCTGGGAATATCCAGTTTGATTATTCCGTCTGGATGTCGATTTCGTTCCAAAGAGGGAAAATCTCCGCAGCATCTGATCTAAATCGATGAAATATATAGTATTTATGATTCTTCCACGGAGTCTATATTTAGAATCGACCTGTCCAGTCCCCAGACATTGACTTTCACACAGCCCACACAAGGGATACCGACCATAGCAGACCCGAGGGTCTATACAGAGATGCTCCGTCTGCGGTACCAGAAGGCCGCCGCGTGTCTGAGCAGGCGGTTCCGAGCAAGAGAGAGCTGATGGGCTCAGGCGCAGCACCTGGAGGATCCCGGAATAATGTCTACTGTGTCAGCGTAACTATTGAACGGGCAGAACAGCAGGACAAAGAATGTAACGGTGAATGACACCAAACTGCCACAATACTTTTTCAATCGCTTTCCCCATCCAGGATGAAAGCATCATGGCGCTATATCTACACAAGATTCCTTAGATTAGGGATAGGTAAAGTTATAATCACAGTCAATTAATATAAACCATATCTATCCAATTAGTTAGTCATAACTAGGTGCAGATATTTTAGTCACACCTAAAGCCAAATTCGAGTTACCAAAATACGTTACCGGGGGCGAGTTAGCGAGGAACTAGCTGTGAAAATAGGGAAAAATCTGGCTATTCATCTCTGGAAAATATGTAAGAAGAATGAAAATAAATATCACTGACGAGTGACCCGCCGGTGAATTTGCAGAAACAAACGGTCATTGAGACGGAGCTGACCTGTGCCTCCACCGGGAGCAGGGCCATATGCAATCGTTCTACAGCAGACACGACTCAGTCCTCTGTGCATAAGATTTTCACTCACGCAATTCTCCTTCTGCGGTAGATAAAAGTAGCGAGTCCGAGCATGCCGGTACCGAGCAGGACCAGGCTGCCGGGCTCGGGGGTTTCAGGAGGCTGGGAGGAGTAGTATCCACCGAACTGAGGATTAGCCCCTTCCACTTCGGCTTCCAAGCCATGGGAAAATATACCTGGGTCGTATCCATCGGATCTATCATTCTCGATGCCGTCTTGGTATCCGTTGACGCAGGATGGATTACTACTATTGCTGGGACACGTGGGGGTGAGTACGCTAGCCGCATTTGCCCAATATGTTTCCAAACTGGAGGTCAACGTGAGGGTGACCGAACTCTCGGCAGCCGCGCCGGTTCCAAAGGACATTCTCCCCATATAGTTTCCCCCTCCCGCTCCAGTGCATCCGCCATCATTTGAAGTGCAAGTGATGGTTCCCCCGGTGGGGTTAACGTTAATATAAACAGGCGCTGCGATCGATGTTACGGTCGAACCAGCAGCGGGTGCGAATGTGACCGTTGCTTCACTCCATTCTCCAGGCGAGCCCTCAGTAGTTGTGACGGTGACCATTACTTGGTCCGTAAGAGGGACGGAAGTACCAGTTTCGTAATACAGCAAGTTAAAACTTATTGAGTCTGCATGGGCATATGGACCCGCGGTAAGTATCAGCACAAAGCCCAATATCGCAACCACAGTGAACTTCCTCATTTTCTCGTTCTCTTTCTGCCCTTCATGGGCGATTCCATTCATCTGAATGGGTTTTGGTTATGCATGTACTTAGCGCAAATTGCTGCTTTGTACGCAGAGATAACTCACGCAATTCTCCTTCTGCGGTACACAAATGTCGCGAGTCCGAGCATGCCGGTACCGAGCAGGATCAGGCTGCCGGGCTCAGGCGTAGGTGAAAAGCCCATCATGTTTTGCGGTACGTCATCTCCAGAAGGCTGGCTGCCGGCCACAGGAGTATAAATAACGTATTCCGAGTAGAGGCTGGAGTGGGGATTATTGTTAACATAATTCGACGCGTCGGTCAGTATAGTGTTTACGCTAGCCTGACTTACAGAGCCTGGGATGCTGCTTGCTGCGCCGGAATCGAAGAGTTCCCAATTGGCCCACTGTGCGTCCGCAATGGTTGTCGACGATGCGCCTGTGGCGCTAGCCAGAGAAAAGATATAAGCGGCTTCTTCGTATTGCGTGTTGCCCACGACCTGCGTGATGGTAGCTTGCCAACTCTCGCCCTTTGAGATGTCCTGAGTAAAGCTGAGGCACATCAGCGGCGAGAGAGTTTTACTGCCATCGATACTGAAGTTGTAGGGATAGACGTAGTCGCTGCCGGTGGTCTGCCCGCCTGGATTTTCATATGTCATGGATACTGTGTCCGCGAAAGCATTTACTGGGCTAAATATAAAGGCAAAAACTGCAACGACAAACAGAACCAGGCTTACATTGAACTTCTTCATTTTCTCTTTCTCTTTCTGCCCTTGATGGGCGAGTCCATTCATCTGTATGGACTATGGTTAGGCGCGCACACCTCACGTATTGCGTTCGCTGCGATGTGGCGAATTGATAAAAGCACAGGTTTCCTATGGCCCGGAGGAACGCTCAGGAGAGCGCTGAGCCACAACCTTGCTGAGCAAGTATTAGCTATTGAAATTCGAGACACAAGATTACCCGGTGCATTACGGCAGTAATGCGCAGTCAGAAAAAGTAACAGATAACTTCTGAACAAGAAAACAGAGTTCCGGCTCATATAGCCGGCATGTTCATCCCGTCATGATGCGCAGTCTGACGCACCAAATGCGCTAGAGGGAAGTTATTCAAATAGCCAGTGGGGGATAAATGGCTACAAGCCCATGTTTATGTGATCTATGTCACACGTTAGTGCTCTCGATCTACTGGAGGAGCAACACTAAGAAGTATTTATTATATAACAACAACCGCGGCAGTCATAAGCAGCAAGGCCCTAGTGGACGGAGAGCCATGATGAGTGTCTTTGCTTTTGCAGGCGAGGAGAAGTTCGCCAAATAGCTCACTGGGAAAGTTGCTGATGATATATAACTGCGTGAGCTACATTACAGGATAGAAGCTCTCGATCCACCGCATAAGCAATGCAGGGAAGCAACCCAGCACTACAACTACCGTGGCAATCAATAGTTGCACTGCCAGAGTAACTGGATGAACACTAATTGGCGTCTCATCGACTGCGGGCATAACATAGGCCCGCTTGAGAATCTGTAAGTAGTAATACAGCGAAACCACACTCATAGCGATAGCTAAAGCTACCAAAGCGAAGGGAACCGGACCTGCGGATACGCCGAGTACTGCGGCAAATAGATTGAACTTAGCCCAGAAGCCAACTAATGGCGGAATGCCGGCCAGGGATAGGAAGAGCACTAATAACACTGCGGCCAGTATAGGATTGCGCTTATGCAGGCCAAGGAATGAGTCGAGGCGGTCGCTGCCCGTGGCGCGCTCGACAACGGAGACTACGCTGAATGCGCCGATGACGGTGAGGCCGTAGGTGAGGACGTAGTAGAGGACCACGTTGGCACTGTGGTGCATAGAGAAGATCGCCGCGTTTTGAAAAGCTATTACGCTTCCCGTGCCCGAAAAAGCAGGATGAGCCGCAATTCCTAGCAGAATGTAGCCAGCATGAGC
>CAZFMB010000058.1:0-25051 GCA_964520005.1 uncultured Occallatibacter sp. | reverse complement strand
CATAGCATCGTGAAAAGAACGCCTTTTTTCCGCAAGCTGTGAAGTCGTGCCCTGACGCTCCTCACAACTCCAAATGAATTTTTCCGTAAGCTGCAAATCGAGCCCTGACACTTTATGCGGCTATGTATGTCATTTTTCACAGACAGTTGCGCAGGTCTATGCAGAGATTTTCTAGCGCACCGCGCTGAGGTCGAGGTGCAAGAGCTTGGCGGGGTCGAGATATGCGCCTTGCCAGCGGACGGCCCAGTGGAGATGCGGTCCTGTGACGCGTCCAGTGGCGCCGCTCAAGCCCAGCCTTTGGCCGCGCACTACATGCTGTCCCTCGCGCACCGAAATCCTGCTGAGGTGCATGTAGAGGGTGAAGAACCCCATTCCGTGATCTACGAACACGGTGTTGCCCGCGTAGTAGAGTGGGTGAGCCAGCACCACGACGCCGCTATTTCCGGCGCGCACCGGCGTACCCGGCGGAGCGCGAAAGTCCAACCCTTTGTGATTGCTGGCCAGAGTGCCGTTGAAGATGCGACGCGTGCCGAAGCGCTCCGATAGCGGAGAATCCACCGGGGGGCGAAAGTTGCCTTGCCATAGAGGTTTCAAAGCGCTGGAGGCATAGGCTTTTTGGGTCAGCAACTGGTCGGCCTCAATCTGCTTTAGGGCTTCGGGGCCGGGCTGGACGAACTGCGGCGCGACGGTGAGCGAGCTGGTGGTGTAGTGTGCAGGTTGAATGCGGATGGTGCGGGTGAGGGAGCGCGTGCCGCCGTTGGAGTCGTGGATGGCTATCTTAAGCGCGGAGGGACCGACGGGCGCATCTACGTCCACTCCGGCCAAGGCAAACCAGCCGTGCCCATCGAGTCCGCGAAAAAACTCCAGCTTGTGGTCTAGCCAATCGCCGTCGATGGCGGCGGCATTGGCGGCGACCACGTGAATCAGTTCTGGCGCGCCGGCCTGAACCACCGCGGGAACGAGAGTGATGGCGGGAGATTGGGCGCGAGACCCAGCTGACGCGAAAGCCAGCAGGGCTGCGAGAGAGAGCCAGCTTCGGGTTGTGCGGAGAAACGAAAAACTTCGCATCTTCTTCAGAATACCGGTTCGATTGCCGGTGAGAAATGTCGATTATTCTGTTGTACCGGATCGTGGATGGGCGGCCAGCCAACGAGCCACGCGCTGCTGGACATCTTCAAGTTGATCGGTGGTGATGTGGGTTCCGATCATTTGTCGGTTGGCGGCGTATTTCTGCTGATTGGGCCCCTTAACGGATGCGGCCAGGTCAAGCCAGAAGTAGGCTTCGACATCGTCGTGCGGAACGCCCTGGCCGATGGAGTAGAGCACGCCGAGAGTGGCTTGGGCGGTCACGTCTCCCTGCTCTGCGGCTTTGCGATACCAGGCCGCGGCCTGCTCCAAGTCGCGGGGAAAGCCCTTGCCGCCATCACGATAGAGGGCGGCGAGATGCATTTCGCCGGGGATGGAAGCCTGCTCGGCGGCCTTGCGATACCATGCGACGGCTTGTCTGTAATACTCGGCAGACTGTTGGAGATCGTGTTGGACTGCATCGCCCGCCGCACGGCTGATGTCTCCCAACTGCACCTGGGCGGCGGGGTCGCCGGCGTTGGCTTTGGCAAGCAGGGCGGGATCGATGGCTGGGGACTGTGCGAAGGCAGAAAACAAGGCCAGAGCACAGGCTGTCACCAAAACAAGTTGTTTCCACAAGAACGTCATAGCGTCCTCGCTCATTTATCGAACACGATAGCAGATTCGGGCTATTTAAGGTAAATGAGTATTGGAACGGAGTTAAAAAAGGAACAAAACAAGATTTGCGTCCAAACAGAAAACCAGCGACGACCACCTTTTTATGCAGCCGGTCAAGAGGATAGAATTTCAATATGACAGACCGCATGACTTTGACTCTTGCCCAAGCCGACCCCGAAGTTGCCGCAGCCCTAGCCAAGGAAACTCTCCGCCAGCACGAAGGGTTGGAGATGATTGCCAGCGAAAACTTTGTCTCCGAGGCGGTATTGGAGGCGGCGGGCTCGGTATTCACGAACAAATACGCCGAGGGGTACCCCGGGCGGCGCTACTACGGCGGGTGCGAGTTCACCGACGTGGTGGAGAACCTGGCGCGGGAGCGGGCCAAGCAGATCTTCGGCGGTGAGCACGTCAACGTGCAGCCGCACTCCGGCTCACAGGCCAACGCGGCGGCTTATGCGGCAGTGTTGCAGCCGGGCGACACGATTCTGGGTCTGGACCTGGCGCATGGCGGCCACCTGACGCACGGGCACAAGCTGAGCTTCAGCGGCAAGCTCTACCGGCCGACGTTTTATGGCGTGCGCAAAGATACGGAGATGATCGACTACGACCAGATGGAAGAGATTGCCGTACGCGAAAAGCCCAAGGTGATCATCGGCGGGGGCAGCGCGTATCCGCGGCTGTGGGATTTTGCGCGGATGAGAGCGATCGCCGACAAGGTGGGCGCGACTTACATCTTCGACATGGCGCATATTGCAGGGTTGGTAGCGGGAGGGGTTCATCCCTCGCCGGTGCCGCATGCGCAGATTACGACGACGACTACGCACAAGACGCTGCGCGGACCGCGCTCAGGGCTGATTCTGTGCGGGGCAGCGCTGGCGGCGGCGGTGGACAAAGCGGTCTTTCCCGGCCAGCAGGGTGGTCCGCTGGTGCACATTGTGGCGGCCAAGGCAGTGGCGCTGGGCGAGGCACTGCGGCCAGAGTTCAAGACATACGCGGCGCAGATAGTGGCTAACGCCAAGGTGCTGGCGGCGACACTGGAACATGCTGGATTCCGCATCGTCTCCGGCGGGACTGACAATCACTTGATGCTGGTGGATGTTTTCGAGAAGGGCATACTTGGCTCGGAGGCGGAGCTAGCACTGGGCAAGGCGGGGATCACGGTGAACAAGAACGCGATACCTTATGATACTAATCCGCCGCTGAAGGCTTCGGGAATTCGTGTTGGGACGCCGGCGCTGACCACCCGCGGGATGAAGGAGGCGGAGATGGTGGTGATTGGCGCGTGGATTGCGAAGGCGCTGGAACGGCGCAACGATGATGCGGCGCTGGAGGGGATTCGCAAAGATGTGGCCGAACTGGCCAACCGCTTCCCGTTATATGCGTGGCTGAGGAACTAGCCGTCTAGGCGTACGGCGCTTGCGCGCCAGGAAATTAGTGGATTTCTATCTTAGGCGTAAAACAAGAACGCGCCGCAGGTGGGGCACCTGGCATTTTTTATCAAAACGCAACTTGCTTGTATGAGGCGGGTTGTATTAAATGATGTTGGAGATGACCCGCGAGGGCATCCGGAGGAAACTATGAAGATTATTCAGATAGCATTAGCGACGTTGCTGGTTCTTTCCGTTCCAGCTTACGCACAGCGCAATGAAGGAGGGTCGCATCCATCAGGCGGCGGGCATCAGGCTATCCCAGCCCACGGGCCTAAGGCGTTCACCGGGACACCCCATGCGGCCGAGCCAAAACGCAACTACAGCGACGATGCCGGCCACCCCAACGTGCCGCATGTGGATCACAGCAAGTCCATCACCGGCGGTCACGATAACTGGGTGGGTCACGATACCGGCCGCGGCGATGCGAACTATCATCTTGACCACCCCTTTGAGCATGGCCGCTTTCCCGGCGGATTTGGACGCGACCACGTATGGCATCTTGGCGGCGGCGGCCCCAACCGCTTCTGGTTTAACGGCTGGTATTGGAACGTAGCGGCATTTGATATCGGCTTCTGCGACGGTTGGCTGTGGGATTCCGACCAGATCGTAATCTATGAAGATCCGGACCACGAGGGCTGGTACCTGGCCTACAATGTGCGCCTGGGCACTTATGTGCACGTGCAATACCTGGGCATGTAAGCGGGCAGCAGAACGATAATTAGTTACCACCGCAAAGGGGACAGGTGCGAGGCCTGTCCTCTTTGTTTTTGAGGGGGACTAAGGCAGCTTTGATTCAGCCATGATTGCGAGTCAGTATTCCCTCAGCGGCTAAATCCCATTCATTATTAGTGACATTGATGTACGGGCTGAAGCCCGGACCTTTCAAACTAACTCATTACTTGTTATAAAGCCCACTGTGCAAGACAGGAATTGTGAGTTATGCTTAAGTTATGGCTATTGACTCAATTCTTGCATTAATCGACGCCGAAATTGCCAGCCTTCAGCAGGTTCGCTCCCTGCTGACCAGCACCGGCAAAGTCGCCGCTAAAATAACCGAGCGTAAAACCGGGAAAGCCGCGAAGGCTCCAAAGACGAGGAAGAAGCGCCGCAAGTTGAGCGCCGAGGCGCGCAAACGGATTGCCGACGCGCAGCGCAAGCGGTGGGCCGCACAGAAAGCCAAGGCTAAGTAAGTAGCGCGGCGGAGGTCGAGATTTATTTCTCCGGCACGACGCGGCAAACCATCCCCCCAAGCCGCGTCAGTCTATAATCCTGCGATCACCAACATGCGCGGCTCGGTCATCTCTTCGATGGCCGAGCTAATGCCTTCGCGCCCTAATCCCGAGTCCTTGACACCGCCGAAAGGCATGGGGTCGAGGCGCCAGCTAGGCGTGTCTCCCACGATCAGCGCGCCCACTTCAAGTTCGCGATAAGCTGTGAGGATGCGTCCGACATCGCGAGTGAGCAAGCCTGCTTGCAAGCCGTACTTGGAATGATTGACGGCGGCTAGCGCCTCTTCAAAATCGTCGAAGGGCTCGATGACTACTACAGGTCCGAAGAGCTCTTCATCGCGTACCTTCATGCCCGGTTTGGTGCTTGTGAGGATGGCCGGCGTGACCACGGAGCCATGGCGTTCTCCGCCAGCCACCAGTTTAGCTCCGCCCTTTACAGCCTCCTTGATCCATGACTCGACGCGCTCGGCTTCGCTGAGGCGAATAAGCGGACCGACCTCGGTGGCCTCTGCGGAGGGATCGCCGACCGCCATCCTGGCAGCGGCCTCGACCACCTTCCACAAAAACGTTTGATATACACCGCGCTCGACGAAGACTCTCTGCACGCTGACGCAGGATTGACCGGCGTAATGGAAGGCCGCATGGATAGTGCGGAGGGCCGCCTCGTCAAGGTCCGGCCAATCGGCGCAGACGATGAGCGCGGCGTTGCCGCCCAACTCCAACAGGACGCGCTTGCGGCCGGAGTGAGCCTTCAGCTCCCAGCCAACCTTTGCAGAGCCGGTGAAGCTGACCAGCTTGATGCTGTCTTCTTTTTCTGCGAGCCAGGCGGCGTCGGCGTTGCTGAGGGGGAGCACGGCCAGCGCCTCTGCCGGCCAGCCAGCCTTTAGAATGACCTCACCCAGCGCCAGCGCGGTAAAAGGGGTTTGCGGGGCCGGTTTGAGAATCACCGGACAGCCGGCGGCCATGGCGGGCGCAATCTTGTGAGCCACCAGGTTCAGCGGGAAATTGAAAGGCGTAATGGCCAGCACGGGACCGACGGGAAAGCGTTGCACCAGACCCCAGCGGCCCTCGGTGCCCTCCATCAAGTCCAAAGGAACGCTATCGCCGCCCAGACGTGAAGCCTCTTCCGACGCGGTTTTGAAGGTGAGCACGGCGCGATCCACCTCAACGCGCGCCTGACGAACCGGCTTGCCGGCCTCGGCGACAATCAACTGCGCGAAGCGCTCTTTCTGCTCGATGAGCGCCGATGCAACGTCCTCCAGAATTTCGCGGCGTTTCCAGCGGGGCAGGGCGCGGAGACGGCGCAGACTGGCCACGGCGTGATGGACGGCCTGGCGGGCGTCGGCGCGGGTGGCGAGGGTGACGCGGCCCACCAGGCCCTGGTCCCAAGGAGAGCGGACCTCGAGTGCTTCGCCTTCGATCCATTCCTTGCCGCAGAGCAGGAAGCCCGTTTGAGTTCCCGGTCGCATTTTCATGGCTTGTACCTCTCGTCATACTCTGCCATGGATTTTACAGCGATGGGGCGAGCAAACGCTGCCTGAAGAAGTTTTGTGCAACTTAGCGCCGGAACAAAGTCCCAGCACGGTACACTATTCCGTTATGATTCGCGGTGGACAAAGAATGAAATTGCTTTGTTGCGGCGGTGCGAGAGGAGAAGGCGCGATGCGGGGAAGAGTGGTCGGGTTAGTCGCGGGGCTGTTGTGCGGAATGGCTTTGGCGTGCGGGGTGGCGGCAGAGGCGCAGACGCGGGTTTGGTCGGTGAGGACGGAGACGCTGGGCTGGCGTGATCCTTACATCGGGACAGCGGCAACGGCGCGGCGGGGGCCGTGGTACGAAACAAACGACGACTTTGATCTGGGCGAGATATGGAGCCAGGAACTGGCCGTGGATACAACCGGACTGGTGTATGTGAGTTTCGGAGTGAAGGGACCAGGGCCCGGAATGAACAAATTGCTGCGAGTGGTGGCGCTGGACGGCGAGCATGGGACGGTGAAGCGGCAGATGGATTTTCCGACGCCGAGGCTGAGCCGGACGGCGGTGATGCTGGCCAGCGATGGGGTGGCGCTGGTGGTGGCGGGAGACCGCGTGCAGCGATGGAATGGCGACGGGACAGTGGGAAGTTCGATTCCCATACCACCGCAGCCGAAGATGAACCCGAGCTTGTGGGTGAGGCCTTCATCGAGCGGGCGGACGCTGCTGCTGACGACCGACGAAATTGCGTTTCAGTTTGTGCGCACGGATACACTGGCGACGATAGCGGAGTGCAAGAAGGAGAACGACGAGATCGAGACCATCGCGGACAATATGGCTGTGAGCATGGCCGAGGACGCCCAGCACCAGTTTGAACTTCATGCGGGAGCACCGTGCGGCGCGATGCCCCTGCTGTGGAAAGTGCCTTATGGGCGCAGCTCGAGAGTACACCTGCTGAACGACGAGGCGTTGCTGGAGATTGGGGGGCGAGGAATCAAGCGGCTGACGCTGGGCGACAAGACGGTGTGGAGCTGGAGCGCGCCGGGAGAGCTGATACCGACCGACATTGCTGGAGTAGCGATGTCGCAGAACGGCGAGCGGCTGGCGATGGAGCTGGAGGTGGTTCACCGGCTGCGGCCAATTGGCTGCATGGAGTGCAGGGGGCCGGAATATGAGAGTTGGGGAGCGGCGGTGGCAGTGCTGGACGCGGCGACGGGGCGGCTGGTGGCGCAAGTTCCGCTGGACCACGCGAAGCTGAATAAATTGGGGCTTGCGCTAAGCCCTGACGGGCGGAAGCTGGTGGTGCTGAACGGAGACGTGTTGGAGCTGTGGGCGCTTTGAGAGAAAGCCGCGCGGTGCGAATGATCTGGGGGATACGGTAGACTCCTGCTTATGATCCATGATGGGCGCATCAAAAAACTTCCCTTTGATGTTGACGAAGCGTTGGCGCACTTGCGCGCGAGCGACGCGAAGCTGGGCGCGCTGATTGAGCGGGCCGGACCGTTTACGCTACGGCTCGATCCGGCCCCTTCGCCATTTGAGTCGCTGCTGGAATCGATTCTTTACCAGCAGTTGCACGGCAAGGCCGCAGCCACGATTCATCGGCGGGTGCGAGAGCACTATGGCGGCGATCCAACGCCGCAGGTGCTGCTGGATACGCCCGATGAAGTGCTGCGGGCTGCGGGGGTTTCCTTCAACAAAATTAAAGCGATGAAAGACCTGGCCGCGCGGACGCTGGACGGGACGGTGCCCACGCACGCGGCGATCAAGAAGATGACCGACGCGGAGATTGTGGAGCGGCTGACCGAGGTGCGCGGAATTGGTCCGTGGACGGTGGAGATGCTGCTGATCTTTCGGCTTGGACGGCCCGATGTGCTGCCGGTGACGGATTACGGGGTGCGCAAAGGCTTTGCGCTGACCTTTCTGCGCGTGCCGAAGAGCCGTCCGCTGGAGGCAAAAGATTTGCCTAAGCCGGAAGTAATGCTCAAACGGGGAAAACGGTGGGCGCCGTTCCGTTCCGTGGCGAGTTGGTATCTGTGGCGAGCTTGCGATTTGGCAAAGAACTGAACAAGGCTTTATTTGAAATCAAAACGCAAACTTATTAGAGACGCAGGCTAAGGGCAGAGCGCCTGCCAGCCGATAAAGTCTACAATGGGTCCAACGGTGAGGCAACCGGCTGGAGCAAGGGTTCAAATGGCGGCAAGTAAACGATTTGTCTGCATACATGGTCATTTTTATCAGCCGCCGCGGGAGAATCCGTGGCTGGAGACGGTGGAGACGCAAGACTCGGCAGCGCCCTACCACGATTGGAATGAGCGCATCTGCGCGGAGTGTTACGCGACCAACGGCGCGGCGCGCATCGTGAACAACAAGAACCAGATCATACGCATTGTGAATAACTATGCGCGCATGAGCTTCAATTACGGCCCTACGTTGATGAGCTGGCTGGTGGAAAATGCACCGCGCACTTATCGCATGATTCTGGACGGGGACCAGCGCAGCCGCAAGAGCTTCAAGGGGCACAGTTCGGCGATGGCTCAGGTGTACAACCACATCATCATGCCGCTGGCCAATCGCCGTGACCGCATCACGCAGATTCGCTGGGGCATCGCCGACTACCAGCGCCACTACGGAGCGCCGCCGGAGGGCATGTGGCTGGCGGAAACCGCGGCGGATAACGAATCTCTGGAGCTGCTGGCGGCGCATGGCATCAAGTTCACCGTTCTGGCGCCACACCAATGCAAACGGATTCGGAGTTTGAAAGAGGGCGCAAGCTGGAAGGATACGCCCGACGCCAGCGTGGACACCACCCACCCTTACCTGGTCCGGTTCGACTCCGGCGTCTCGATTGCGGTGTTTTTCTACGACGGCCCTACCTCGCGCGCCATTGCCTTCGAGGGGCTGCTCGACTCCGGCGAGCGCCTTGCGGCGCGGCTCAAAGGCAGCTTCAAGGACAATACGCAGCCGCAACTGGCGCACGTGGCGACGGACGGGGAATCGTATGGCCATCATCACAAGTACGGCGAGATGGCGCTGGCCTACGCGCTGCGCATGCTGGAGGCTGATCCGACCGTCAAGCTAACCAACTACGGCTGCTTCCTGGAGCAGTTTCCTCCCGAGTACGAGGCAGAGATTATAGAAAACACCTCGTGGAGCTGCACGCACGGAGTGGAACGCTGGCGCACGGATTGCGGCTGCAATGGCGGCAAGGCGGGCTGGAACCAGGCGTGGCGCGCGCCGCTGCGCAAGGCTCTGGATGAGTTGCGCGACGCGCTAGTTCCGTTGACCGAGCAGGAGGGCGCGAAGCTCTTCAAAGACGTTTGGGCGGCACGCGACGGATATATCGAGGTACTGCTCGACCGCAGCCCGCAATCGGTGGAGCAATTCTTGAGCAAGCAGCAGTTGCGCGAGTTGAGTGCGCCGGAACGCGTGCGCGCGCTGGAATTGATGGAGATGCAGCGCCACGCGCAGTTGATGTACACCAGTTGCGGCTGGTTCTTCGACGACATATCGGGTATCGAGACGGTGCAGGTGATTGCCTATGCAGCGCGGGTGCTGCAACTAGCCAGGGAGATCTTTGGGGAAGCGGCCGCGGCGCTGGAGACGGCGTTTTTGGCGCGACTGGCCGAGGCGCGCTCCAACGTGGCAGCGGCGGGGGACGGCGCAAAAATCTACAAGGAGCAGGTCAGCAGCAAGCAACTGGGCCTGGAACAGGTGGCTGCGCACTACGCCATCAGCTCCGTCTTTTCTACTTTTGCGGAGGAGATCGACCTGTTCTGCTTCCGAGTGTGGCGCGACTTCTATGAAGTGTACTCATCGGGGCGGGGACGTCTCGCGTTGGGCAGGGTTAAGGTGGTCAGCGCCATTACCGGCAATCAGAAGAGCTTCTCCTTTGCGGTGCTGCACTTTGGCGATCAGAATATTACCGCTGCCGTCAAGGCCTATGCGCCGGAGGACGCGGCTGCATTTGAGGCTTTTTCCATGCAGGCCGCCGATCATGTGCAGCGCGCCAACTTCCCCGAGGCGATTCGGCTGGTCGACCGCTACTACGGCCACGTGGACTATTCGCTGACCTCGCTGTTCTCTGACGAACAACGGCGCATCGTGAAGATCATTCTAGGATCTACGCTGGCGGAGATCGAGAAAACGCTCACCGCCATCTACGAAGATCACGCCAGCCTTCTGCACTATCTATTTTCGGCGGGACTGCCCAAGCCGCCGGCACTTACTCTGGCAGCCGGCTTTGCCATTAATGCAGGACTACGCCGCGCGCTGGAGACCGATCCCATCGACCAGGCTCAACTGCGCTCTTTTTTGTCGCTGGCTAAAGTTGACGAGATACCGCTGGAGACGGCTACGCTCTCTTACATCGCCGAACAGCGCATGATGCGCGCCATGGTTGAGCTGCAGATGTCCTGCGGATCGGTGGAGCCGCTGGACAGAGCTCTGGGATTGGCGCGCACACTGGTGGAGCTGCCCTTCAAGCCGAATCTGTGGCAGGCACAGAACATCTGGTACGAGATACTGCGCAACGCGAGTTACGCGCTCACCGCTCTGACGGCAGAAGATCGCTCGCGCTGGGAGAAGGGCTTCAGCGATCTGGGCGCGTGCTTGTCGATTGACTGCGCGGCGATAAAAGCGCAAGATCCGGCGGCGGTGACTACAGGGGATTAGCGGGACGCCACAATCTGGACTAACCGTTCTTCATTGAGGCTGGTGGCGATTGCCTTGTTGCGCCAATGCTTGCGGCAGCCTGGAAAATCCAGCGGCACGCATTGCGAGGGGATTCGGCGAGCGCGCATCTCATAACCGCCCGGCAGGATGTTCAAGAGGCAGGCCACGGCGACGACGCCTGTGTCCGGTTCACGCTGCCAGCGATCAAGCCAGCGGCTGAATCCCGTGGAATGGGGAACCAGGTAGACGCTGGCTCCCAGAGCGCTCATGCGGCGCGTGCTGAGGTTAACGGCGCAATCGGGGCTGCAGGCCGCGCACTGGATGTCGACGCCGGAGGTGCGGGCCTGGCAGAGCGTGGCGTACTCGCCGCGCATGCACGCGGGCATGAGGATGACCTTGCGCGAAGTGTGCGTGAAATCGTCGCGCAGGCCGCGGTTCATGATTTCGGCGGCGACCATGCATAAGTGATACTCCACCGGCTCTTTGCCGCAGAAGATCTGATCTTCGCGGCATCCGCGCCGGGCGTAGTCCGCGGTCAGAAACCTCGAAACTCCGCGCGTATAGGTTCCCAGCGCTTTGTCTGCCTCGAGTTGGAACCAGTCGAATAGCTCCGCGGCTGTTTGGATGCAGCGCTCGGCCTCCGCTTGGGGAAGCGTATCGAAAAAACTCCGCCAATTCTTAAGGCGAATCACCTCTTGCTCGAATTCGCCAGTGGCTTCTAACCACTGAATCAGGCGAGGCAATCTGTCCGGCGAGTGGATCTGACCGTCTGCCTTGCGACTGATTTTGGGCGCCAGGAATAGACGTGTAACGAAAGCCCGCAGCAGGTCGGCGATGGGCTTTAGCAGCGCCGGTCGACTCCGTAACAAGAAGAGGAAGCGCGTTAACTTCACAACCCAGGCGGGCGTACTTTCAGCAGCACCCGCGTATCGCCTGAGCGCCTGACCCAGCGTAAGCAATTCGATGGCGTACTCACCGTGGCTGCGTGGAGCCTCGCTCAGAAACGCTATCACGTGGAGAATATAGCCATCGAGCGTTGCCCCGGCGCGTCGTTCGATCTCGGCCAGAAGCCGCTCAGAGAATGCGGCCACATCCGCGTAATAGCCGGCGGAGCCGCCGTCCTGAATTCGCAGGTCATAAATCAAGTCTGGAATAAGGCTTGGTCTCGTGAGTTCAGTACTCACCAGCTTCGGTTGCTGTACGGACAAATCTCCGACCCGGCAACCTGGCGTTTCCCGCGACCGGCTTTTTTCAGCGTGCGCTAACATTTCGTTGCTCTTTCCGCGAATCCCCATACTGCATATAAGACAGAGTGCCCCCCTGCATAATACGCAGTCTGCATGAAAAGGTTGCAAATAGGCCTATCTTCTTCAATCTACTCGATCACTCTATGCAGTTTTCCATGTTTGAGCGCGAAACGCTCGCCGCGCCAGACGATGGTGTTTCCTGCGAATCCCGCTACCCAGACACCCATGGCGATGAGATCGCGTAGTGGCAGCAACCAGAGATTGGGCAAAACCTGTCGGTCCGAGAGCACTGCGGCGCCAACCGTCAGAGCCAGCGCGAGGCGCAGACAGAAGCTCAAGGCCAGCAGCCAGAGACTCAGCGGGCTCGCTCCGCTGGCGATGACGTTGAGCAGAGCCCAGCCGAGGCCATGGGTGAAGATGAGGCCGGCGTATCCCCAGGGGCGGGCGTCGCGGACGGTGCGGGCCCAGCGCAATTGATGATCGAAAAATCCGCGAATGCCGTAGGCGGCGATGTTGGTCTCGACGACTTCTGCGCTGAGGGCCACGCGGTAGCCGGCGGCGGAGATGCGCGCGCCCAGTTCGTAGTCGTCAGCGAGGTGATCGACCAGGAGGGTAAGGCCGCCGATTTTGTCGAGGGCATCGCGGCTCACAGCCAGCGTGGAGCCGAGGCCGTAGTGCAGGCCGCCTTCAATACATTTGGAAAGCAGCACGCCGGCCTGAAAGTCGGTGGCGATGCCCAGAGCTTCGAGCCGGGAGGCCAGAGTGTGGTGGGCGCGGCCGCGATAGAGAGCGGTAACGAGGCCGACTTCTTGTGCGGAGTTGGCGCTGGGTTTCGCTTCCGGGGCGAAGCAGGCCATGACTCGCTCTAGATAGCGCGGCGAGACGGTGATGTCGGAGTCGTTGATGAGCAGGAAGTCATGGTGGGCGTGGGGGAAGAGTTGGATCAGAGTGCTTACCTTGCCGTTGGTTCCAAGCCGCTGAGGGCATTCTACGAGCTTGATGGAGAGCGCGGGAAACTCAGCCTGCAACTGCTTGACGGCTGCCGCGGCGGGATCGGAAAGGGAGGAGATGCCGAAGAGCAGTTCGAAGTCGCCGGCATAGGACTGGCGGCAGTGGCTGCGGAAGGCGTCGATCATGCCGGGGTCGAGACCTTTGAGGGACTTGAGAATGCTGACGGCGGGCGCAAAGGGCGCTGATGGGGCGCGCCGCCGGGATAAAAAGATGCGCGCTGCTATCAGGGCGGCAAGAAAGTAGCCCATTCCGGTCACGGCCAGAATGGTGGTGAGAATCGCGACGGATAGCGCTAGAAAGTGGAATGTCACTGCTAACAGCTTACAGCTAACAGCGAGTAGCTGAATTACTCGTAACGGAGCGCCTCGATGGGGTTCATGGATGCGGCTTTCCATGCGGGATAGATGCCGAAGATCAGGCCGATGGCGCAGGAGACCACCAAGGCGATGAATACCCACATCAGAGAAAGCGCGGCATGAAGAAACGCAACGGCGAAATGCAAGATGATGGTGAATAGTGCTCCGGCCAAAATGCCGAGCAGGCCGCCCACGAAGCATAGGGTCACCGCCTCGAGCGTGAACTGGAGCATGATGTTTTTCCTGGTTGCGCCGATGGCTTTGCGGACGCCGATCTCCCGCGTGCGTTCGGTGACCGAGACCAGCATGATGTTCATGACCCCTACGCCGCCCACCAAGAGACCTACAGAAGAAACGGCGACCATGAAGAGAAACAGCCCGCCGGTCAGTGCATTCCACAGTCGCATGAGCGAGTCCGGTCCGGAGATGGCGAAGTTATCGTCCTGCTGCATGCGAACTCCGCGCCTGATGCGCAATAGGTCGCGTATCTCTTCGGTCACAATATACTTGTTGGCGGGATCGTCATATGTCACCGTGACATGGAAGTCATCGAGCTCGGGATGCAAGTGACGGAAGGTGGGAACGGGAAAGTACGCGGAGTTATCGGCGGGGTTCCTTCCGCTGCCGAAGGGCTGTGGTTGCGGCTCGAAGACGCCGATGACGGTATATATGCTGCCCTGACATTCGATGTCCTTGCCGAGGGGAGACTCGTTGGGAAAAAGATCCTCGGCGGCGTCGTGCCCCAGCATCACCACTCTGGCGGCGCGCGATTCCTCCGTGTCGGTCCAGATGCGGCCCTCCTTGATCTCGAAGTTGGAAGAGTGCTCAATCGCCGTGGTCGAGCCGCCTAGTCTGGCGTTCTCTACCTTGCGGCCGGCGTATTTGAGGGAGACAAGCCCCAGGCGCATCTGATCGTTCTGGTAGGAGAGCCATGGATCGGAGGCAACCACATGCGGCAAAGCGCGTATCGCCAAGCCGTCCTCGTAGGTCAGCTTGGGGCGGTTGAGCTCTGCGGTGGTCGGTTGCCGCCCAAAAAAGTCATAGCGGTAGACAATCAGGGCATTGGTGCCCAGGGATTTAACGAATTGATCGATATTCGTATTCAGTCCGTTTATGGCCGAAGAGATGAGAATCACGGTGGAGATGCCGATACTGATGCCGAGAATGGTCAGGCCGGAGCGCAACTTATTCTTGCGCAGCGTATCCATCGCCAGCAGCACGGATTCCTTTGAGTCGCTCAGTCTCATGGCTAAAGCTCCGCTCTAAGGGCAACGATGGGATCAAGCCGCGCGGCCTTGTGCGCGGGGTAGACGCCGAAAAAAAGACCGACGCTTGTGGCGACAAACAAACCTACCAGAATCGACCAGAGTTCAACCTCGGAGGGGAAGTCGATGATCAGGGTAATGATTTTGGCCACGCATATGCCGGCGATTACGCCGATCACGCCGCCGGTCAGGGACATGGTTGCGGACTCGATGAGAAACTGGAGCAGAATGTCATTGCGGCGCGCGCCCAGAGCCTTGCGCACTCCGATTTCGCGGGTGCGTTCGGTGACCGAGACCAGCATGATGTTCATGATGACGATGCCGCCAATAACCAGCGAAATGCCGGCGATGGCTGCCACCACTGCACCGAAGTCATTGAGGATGTTGCCCAGGAAGTTCTGGAAGGTGGCGCTGGTGTCGACGGAGAAGTTGTCGGGTGCGCCGGGGGCGAGGTGGCGGCGCGCGCGCATGAGAACGCGCAACTGATCTGAAACCGCATCCATCACCTCGCCGCCACCGCCCGCATTGACATAGACGGTCATGGTGTCGTGTGCTCCGTGCGAATGCAGAAATGCCGTGAGAGGAATGGCGACCCAGTTGTCCATGCTTTGTCCCATGATCTTGCCCTGAGCTTCGCTTACCCCAATCACCGTGTAAGTCGAACCATCGACGCGAATCTCTTTGCCCAGCGGGTCGCCTTCACCCAGCATATTGTCGACAATGTCATGGCCGACGATGGCCACGCGGGCAGCATGCTCGTCCTCGATTTCAGTGAAGGAGCGCCCGTCTTCGATATTGAGGTTGGAAAGCGCCGGCATGGTCCAGGTCCAGCCGCGAATATTAGTATCCGTGGTGGATTTGGTTCCGTAGACAACCTTGCCGATGGCCTGGCGCGCCGCGCCCACCGACACGCAGGCATGACATTCGTCAAGGATAGCCTTGTAGTCGTCAAAGGTGACGTCTTTACGTTTCTGAAAGTCGAGATACTCCTCCATGGTCATGAAAGTATCCGGCATCTTGCTGACCGTCACCACTCCCGCGCCATACGTGTTGATTTTCGAGGTCACAAATTGTTTGGCGCCGTTGGTCAAGGTGACAACCATAATCACCGAGGCCACGCCAATGACCACCCCCAGCAGCGTGAGGACGGTGCGCATCTTATTGGCCCACAGGGATTGCAGCGCGAGTTTGACGGCTTCGCTGAAGATCATGGTCTTGCTCTCTGTTATCTACGACAAGCGGGGAGTAAAAGTTCCTTACTCGTACCTGAGAGCTTCGATGGGATCGAGGTTGGCGGCCTTCCATGCGGGATAGATGCCGAAGAGCAGTCCGATAGCGCAGGAGACGCCGAAGCCTGTCAGCACCCACACGGTGGACAAGGTGGCCGAGAGGCCTATGGGCAACAAGTATACGATGCCTGTAATCACGGCGCCCAGGATCACGCCGATCAATCCGCCCACGGCGCACAGGGTAATGGCCTCAGTGGTGAATTGGGTGAGGATGGTTTTTTTGGTGGCGCCCAGAGCCTTGCGAATGCCGATCTCTCGAGTGCGCTCGGTGACCGAGACGAGCATGATGTTCATGACGCCCACGCCCCCCACCATCAAACCGACGCTGGAGACGGCGACCATCAACCCAAAAAGTCCGCTGGTAATCTGATCCCAGAGCTTATTAATGGAGTCGGTGCCGAAGATATCGAAGTTATCTTCAGCGGAGATTTTTACCTTGCGGCGGGTGCGTATCATCTCGCGAATTTCGTCTTCAACCAAAGCCCTGTAGGCGGGATCGTCGTACTTCACGAGGAGGAACGTATCCAGGGCTTCAGGATGTAGGTTGTGAAAGGTGCCCATGGGGAAGACGATCATGTTGTCTTGCGGGTTCTGTCCGCTGCCGAAGAGCTGTTTCTGCTTATCGAGCACGCCGATGACTGTATAAAGGCCGGTCTCGACGTTGACCTCTTTGCCGATGGGGTCTTCTCCATACACAAACAGTTGTTCCGCGGTGTCATGTCCCAGCAGACACACCTTGGCATGACGCTGGTCCTCATCGTCGGTAAAGACGCGGCCCGACAGCAAAACGAGATTCGACACCTCCGCGACCTGCGCTGTGTCGCCCTCCATGATGGCGCCGGCAACCTTATGTCCCTGGTACTTGACGCTGACGTTGCCGACGCCGAATTGCTTGGTATAGCGAACACTGGCATTCGTGGCTACAACATGAGGCAGCGCGCGCAGGGCCAGCGCATCCTCTAAGGTGAGGTATTTGCGAGTAAGTTGCTCTGTTGTAGGGCGGCCGATGCCGAAAGGCAGGCGGGTAACCAATAAGACATTTGTGCCCAAAGAGTCGGCAATATCGGCTACACGGTTATTGAGCCCGCTGATGATGGAGGAGATAACGATCACGGTAGTAACGCCGATGACGATGCCCAGGATCGTTAATCCCGAACGCAACTTATTGGCCCTGAGAGTATCCAGAGCCATCTTGACGGATTCGCGGGTTTGTCCTTGCGCCATTACAGCTCCGCTCTGAGGGCTACTACAGGATCGAGCCTGGCGGCTTTGCTGGCCGGATAGACACCGAAGAAGACGCCTACGACAGCGGCCATGAAGAGTCCCATGATCACGCTCCACAACTGCACGGTGGCGGGAAAGCCGACAATAAGAGTGACCAGCTTGGCGGCGATGACTCCGATGAGTACGCCGATAGCCCCGCCCACCAGAGCCATGGTCGAGCTTTCGATGAGGAATTGCATCAACACATCGCGCTGTCGTGCGCCGAGCGCTTTGCGCACGCCGATCTCGCGGGTGCGCTCGGTGACCGAGACCAGCATGATGTTCATGATGACGATGCCGCCCACCACCAGCGCGATGGAGGAGATGCCGATGATCACATCGAAGAAAAGCGCGCTGAACTGCTTCCAGACGTCCATAAAGGTGTCGTTGGTCTGGATCTCGAAGTCGTCGGGCTGGCCGGGACGGTTATGCCGGCGGGCGCGCATCAGCACGCGCACATTGTCCTCGGCCATCACCATGGCCTCAGGGCCGCCGTTGGAGCGAACATAGATGCCCAGCGGGTCGTTGTGACTGTAGGTCTGGAGATAGGTGTTGATAGGCACGACCACCCAGTTGTCCTGCGACTGGCCAAGCGTTTTGCCTTGACGGTCGCCGATGCCGATGATGGTGTAGGGGACGCCGTCCACGCGAATCTCCTTGCCGAGGGGGTCGCCTTCGCCGAGAATATTGTCCACAATATCGTAGCCCACAATGACATTGTGAGTGCCGAGATCGTCGTCGGAGGGAGTAAAACCTCGCCCGATCGCCACGTCCAAATTGGAGAGATCGACCATGGTCCAGGTAATGCCGCGTACCTCGGTATCGGTGCTGGAGTGGCCGTTGTAGGAGACTTTGGTTGTGCGGCTAATGGTCGCGCCCACCTCGGTGCATTCGGGGCACTCGTCCCGCACTGCCTGATAGTCCTCGTAGTTGAGAACCTTGCGCTTTTGATACTTGAAGTACTCCTCGGCGGAAAAGCAGCACCCGGAGGGGAAGCGCCCCACACTGAAGACGTCGGCGCCGTGGCTGACGAGCTTGGTGGCCACGTAGGTGTTGGCGCCATCGACCAGGGTAACGACCATGATGAGCGAGGAGACGGCCATCACCACGCCCAGCAGCGTGAGGACAGAGCGCATCTTGTTGGCCCACAAGGACTGCAGCGCGAGTTTAACTGCCTCACCGAAGAGCATGGTCCTGCTTTCTGTTGGTTGACGGCTGTATGATCTTCAAGTCCCGAAATGCGTTAAAAATCCGTGCATCATCTCCAGTGTACGCAATCCCCGGTATTCCAATAGACGCATAGCCCTAGCTATCCGGCTGCATTCCGCAGCCGGAATACATCCGTAGCCCAGGGGAGGGCTGATCTCTGATACGCAAAGGGAGGTTTGCAGGTTCCTAAGCTTGGAAGAAGACGAAGAAAAGACGAATACGGGAGGTCTAACGGAACAATTCACCCTCCGTCTGACGTAGCATGAGTGAGCGTACAGTTTTGCGCTAGTGTTTGAACGGAATCCACAATCACTCATCTAATGGAGGCTCGATGATTCGCGTCTACTCTCGTTTTGCGCTCGCTCTGCTGGCGTTGCTGGCTCTGCTGCCTGTATTGACTCCTGCCCAAGCCACCTCGGCGGCCACACCCGCGCCGTTACTGCTGCGCTTCCCTTCTCTTTCGCAGGACAAAATCGCCTTCCGCTATGCGGATGACATTTGGACGGTCAGCCGCAATGGCGGCGAGGCTGAGCGGCTCACTTCGAACGGACAGGTGACCGCGGGGCCGTTCTACTCACCCGACGGCGCATGGATTGCTTACTCGGCCCACCTAAACGGCAACACTGATGCGTATATCATCCCGGCGGCGGGCGGCGTTCCACGACGGATTACCTGGCACCCGGACGGCAGCGCCGTGGTGGGCTGGTCGCCGGATGGCAAGGACCTGATCATCGCCAGCAGCCAGGCGAGTTACCGGCATTTCCGGCGCCTCTTCCTCGCTCATGCCGATGGCAGTGGCACACCTCAGCCGCTGCCGCTGCCCTCTGGAGCCGAGGGTTCGTTCTCGCCGGATGGGCAGTCGATTGCCTATCAGCCCTTCTCGAAGTGGCAGCCGGCGTGGAAGCGCTACGTGGGCGGGCAGACGTCGCCAATCTGGATTGTGAACCTGAAGACGCTGGATTTGGTGAAGGTGCCGCGGGAGAACTCCAACGACTCGAACCCGGTATGGGTGGGCGACCAGGTCTACTTTCTGAGCGACCGCTCGGCGAACGGCAAAAATGAAGGGCCGGTTACGCTTTATCGCTATGACACCAAAAGTGGACAGGTTTCGCAGGTGATGACCAACTCCGGGCTGGATATGAAGTCCTTCCAGGCGGGACCAGCGAGAGGCGTGGACGGATCAGAGCGGAGCGCGCTAATCGTGGAGCAGTTTGGCCGCATTCTTCTGGTGGACCCGAATACTGGCATGAATATGCCGATCCCGATTTCGATTCACGGCGAGCTTGCTACGCTGGCGCCGCACCGTGAGAACGTGAACCCGGAGGAGATTCAGAACGCCGCTCTCTCACCCACCGGCGCGCGCGCCGTTTTTGAGGCGCACGGAGAGATCTTTACCGTGCCAGCCGAGAAGGGCGACACACGCAACCTGACGCAGACCCCCGGCGTGGCGGAGCGCGATCCGGCATGGAGTCCGGACGGCAAGACCATCGCATACTTCTCGGACGCCTCGGGCGAGTACCAGCTCTACTTGAAGGAGCAGACGGGCTTCAAGCCACCCACGGTGATTGATCTTGGCCCGGAGCCGAGCTATTTTTACAGCCCTACGTGGTCGCCCGATTCCAAACACATTGTCTATACCGACAAGCACATGCGCCTATGGGTTGTAGATGTGCCGACGGGAAAGCCGGTGCTGGTGGATAAGGGCACCTACGGCGGCTTCGGCGCCAACTTCGGTCCCGCCTGGTCGCCGGACTCGAAGTGGATCGCCTATCACCGCGACCTCGAGAACGAGCAGGACGCCATATTCCTCTACTCGCTGGAGACGCATAAATCGACCCAGGTGACGGATGGGATGAGCGACGCCACAAGCCCAGTCTTTGATCCCAACGGCAAGTATCTCTACTTCCTGGCTTCGACGGACGACGGCCCGTCGAAGGCGGGGATCGATCTCTCCTCGCTGGACCGCGCGCAAACCACCGCCGCCTATGTGGTAGTGCTGGCCGCGGACGGAGCTTCGCCGCTGCCTACGGAGAGCGACGACGAGAAGATCAAGGACGAGACCAAGAAGGATGATAAGAAAGACGCTGACAAAAAAGATTCGGACAAAAAGGACGAAGCAGCCAAGGACACCGGCAAAGACAAGAAGGACGGCGACAAAGACAAGGACAAGAAAGATGCCGACAAGCCGGTGGTGGTCAAAGTGGATCTCGACAAGATTGGCGACCGGATTTTAGCGTTGCCGATTCCAGCGCGCAACTACAGCGAGATCACCGTGGGCAAGACCGGCGTGGTTTATCTGAATGAGAGGGCGCCCTTCGGCCGCTCCAGCCACGATGGCGGCGGTTCCGGGATTCGCGCTATCTGGCGGTTCACGCTGGAAAAACGCAAACCTGAGGCGGTGCTCAGTAACCTGGATGCTTTCATCGTTTCGTTCGATGGAGCAAAGGTGCTCTACGCGCACAAGGATGGCTGGACCATCGCTCCGGCTGACGACCTGAAACCAGGCAACGACTCGCCCGGCAAGCCGCTGAACCTGAGCGAGATGGAAACCGTGATCGATCCACGCGCGGAGTGGCGGCAGATGTATCACGAGACATGGCGGATTGAGCGCGACTTCCTCTACGATCCGCACACGCATGGGTTGAACATTCCCAAGATCGAGGCCAAGTACAAGCCGTACCTGGACTCGCTGGCTTCACGCTCCGAGTTCAGCTACCTCTCGACGGAGATGCTGGGCGAGATCACCATCGGGCATATGTTCATCCGGGGCCCGCACCTGCAAGATCACGAGGCGAAGACCGGCCTGCTGGGCGCGGATTACAAGGTGGAGAATGGGCGCTATCGGATTGCGAAGATACTGGGTGGGCAGAACTGGACTCCTGGACTGGCATCGCCGCTGACGCTGCCGGGCGTCTCGGTGAAGGAGGGCGAATATTTGCTGGCGGTGAACGGCCACGAGCTGAAGGCCGGCGACAACCTTTACGAATATTTTGATGGCACGGCGGGCAAACAGACGGTGCTACGCGTGGGACCGAACGCAGACGGCCCCGCTTCCGAGAATAAGTCGGCGCGCGACGTGACCGTCATTCCTATCAGCGACGAGGACGGCCTGCGCAACCTGGACTGGATTGAAGGCAATCGGCGCAAGGTAGGCGAGCTCTCCGGCGGCAAGGTGGCGTATGTGTATATGCCCAACACCGGCGGCTCAGGCTACACCAACTTCAACCGCTTCTTCTATTCGCAACTCGACAAGCAGGCGTTGGTGCTTGACGAACGCTACAACGAGGGCGGCTTCATCGCCGACTACGTTATCGACACGCTCAAGCGCGTTCCGCTCTCCGGGGCGATTGAGCGCGATGGCAAGCCGATGCACGACCCGGTGGGGGCCATCTTCGGTCCCAAGGTGATGCTCATCAACCAGAACTCCGGGTCGGGCGGCGATGCCATGCCGTGGTATTTCAGGAAGGCGGGCATCGGCAAACTGGTGGGCACGCGCACCTGGGGCGGATTGGTGGGCGTAGGCGGATTTCCGCGGTTGCTCGACGGCGGCTCGGTGAATGCGCCGCGCTATGCCATCTACGGCCTCAACGGCGAGTGGGAGGTGGAGAATCACGGCGTCGCGCCTGATGTGATGGTGGAGGATCTGCCCAAGGACGCGGCTGCCGGACACGACCGCCAACTGGAGACTGGTGTGCAGATGGTGCTGGAGGAGTTGAAGGCGCATCCGGTGCCGGAGATTCCTGTTCCGCCGTATCCGAATTATCACAAAGGGGATGGGCTGGGGACGCCGTAGCGAGTCAGCAGGTCAGCTAGTCAGCGGGATACCCCATTCTTTTCGCAGAGAGCGCAAAAAGAATGGGGTATCCACTCAAAAGGCCGTAATGGCAGTGGTAAATTTCAACACTTGTCCTGTACTCTCGGTGACGGCACCCATGGTGTAATTATTGGTTGAGGCGTCGTCGGGAGCTTCGGGCTCCCAATAGATCACTCCCAGACCCATATTGCTGGGCACGGCATTCATCGCCTGGATAGCCCCCTGTATATCGGTGTAGGCATCGGTTGGATCGCTATACAGGTAGCCGATTTCGCAGATCATCACCGGCTTGCTATAGCGGGCTGCCAGCGTATTCAGGTTGGCGGCAACCGTGGTGATGTTTGTGGGCCCGTCGTAATAGGAGCCACCAATCACATCGAAATTTGCGCCTGCGGCCACCAGGCCGTCAAAGAACCATTCAAAGTCGGTGAGATTGCTGATTCCGGCAATGTGGATGATGACCTTTGTGGTGGGGCTGACCGCCTTCACCGCGCTATAGCCTTGGTTGATGAGGCCGGTGATCTGGGTGAAGTTGTTGCCATTGGGGGTTGTGGCGCCAACCGAGCCGATGGGCCAGAGCATTCCGGAGTTAATCTCGTTGCCCACCTGCACATATTGTGGAGTGACGCCCTGAGCCGCCAGCGCTGTCATGAAGCCATGGGTGTAGTTGTAGACGTCGGTTTGCAGTTGGGCATAGTTATCACTCGCCCACGCGGCGGGAGTGGTTTGATGCCCAGGATCGGCCCAGGTATCGCTGTAATGAAAGTCGATCACGATCTTGAAACCCATCGCACTTGCTGTTTTGGCCAACGCGATGCTGCCTGCCTGATCGTTGTCGCCTACGCCCAGTACGCCGGCGGTGATGGTGGGATTCACAAAAGTTCGGATGCGTATGGTGTTGACGCCGGCATTTTTGAGTATCTGCAGCGCGCTTCCGGATGTACCGGTGGTATCGGTCCATGTATACCCCATGCTCTCCAGTTGGGTCAGCCATCCGACATCGGCTCCAACGACGGTGGCCGTTGCCGGGGGCGAAGACATCGTATAAACGGCGGATGCGACCGGGGAGTTTGTGTAGCCCGTGGCCACGGCGATAGCCTGGACGGTCACAGTTGCCGGAGTCGCTGGAATGGTGATCGCGCTGGAGTTGGAATAGACATTTGAGGCAGTGGTGGGCGTCGTTCCGTTGGTGGTGTAGTAGATCGTCGCGCCGGCGGTGTTGTCGGTGATGGTGACGGTTTGCGCCGTCGAGTAGGCTCCGGCGGGGGGCAAGATGGTGGGCACTATTGCCTGTTGCGGAGTCACTCTGTTGGACGAACCTGAACCGCCGCAACTGCTGAGGAGGAACGCCAGAAAGGCGAAGTAAAAAACGTGAGAGGAACGGAGTTTACGCATGAATGGCATGGCGGGATTCCTACTTGCGTGTCTATAGTAGGCGCGGCGATGCGCGCACGCATCCGACGAAAGTTGGAGTGATGCTGATCTCCGCGGAGTTGCTCACGTCGACGAATGTTAACGTCCGGAGCTGCCAAAACCTTTATCCGCGCGGGCGGAATCTTCAAGGTTGTCGACGACTTGCACGTCTCCTGTAAGAACAGGGACGGGAATCATCTGGGCGATTTTTTCTCCTGCCTTGAGTTCGACGGGAGCATCGGTGAGGTTGGTCATTAGGATCAGTATTTCGCCACGGTAGCCGGCGTCGATGACCCCGGCGGTGGTGGCGACGCCGCGCGCGGCCATGGAAGAGCGGTCGCGTACCAACAGGCCAAGCGGAATGCCGGTGGCGGGGTGGCGGGCCTCGACGCTGATGCCGGTGCGGACTTTGACGGTTGCGTGCGGGGAGAGCCAGGCGGCTTCGAGTGCGAAAAGGTCATAGCCGAGGTCCTCGCCGGGATGGGCGACGACGGGAGCGCGGGCGGCGGGGTCGAGGAGTTTTACGAGTAGCATGGATTGATGGTAGCAGCCGGCTCGGCCGCCAATGTGCGCAACAAATTCGACAGACCGCAGCCGACGTTGGATACCGATGGAGCAATCAGCCGATTAAGGGTCTCAATGCGCGGAGCGCGATAATTCAGCGCAGCGGTTGTGCCCGCCGTGATGTCCACGGTCACTCCCGTTATGCTCCGCGCCAGCTCCGAGGCGAGAAAGACAGCTGTATTCGCAATCTCCTGCATGGCCGGAAGCCGTTTGAGCATAGTATCGTTTTCCATGTCGCGCATCACCTGTTCCATCGCGCCGGGATTGCTCTCGATGGCGTCGCGAAAGACACGCGAGTCCGGCGAACCGCCCGAGCGGATGTTAACCACGCGTACCCCATATGGTCCCAGCTCCGCAGCCAGGTTGCGCGAGAAACTCTCAATGGCCGCGCACGCAGGCGCAAAGCCCGCAGTCAGCGGGTAGCCGATGCCTCCGGGCGTGGCCGTCAGCGAGAGAATGACCCCCGAGCGCTGCCGCATCATGATGCGACCCGCGGCCGTGGCCGTCAGAAAGTGGCTCTGCATGGCGAGCGCGACCGGCCGGACGAAATCCTCCACTTTCATTTCCACCAGCGGCATGCCCTGCGCCACCTGGTAATCGATCAGGCAGAAAGAAATATCCACGCTATGGCCCGCGCGCGTTACGCGTTCCAACAACTCCTCCACATCGCGTCCGTTGGTTGCGTCCACCTGCGCGGCTTCGGCGCGCCCACCGCCATCCACAATTTCGTTAGCGACGCGCTGGACCGGCGGCAGGCTGCGACCCGCCAGCAACAGGTTAGCCCCGGCACGCGCCAGTGACCGTGCTACTACGCCGCCCATCGAGCCGCCCGCGCCGTAAACCACGGCGTGAGCGCCATCAAGAATTCGGATGTTCGTCACGGCTGCACCCTCGCTTGAATTGTACGGAATGATTGGAAGGAATTAAATCCAAAAAATGGTCAGCCCCGGCAGGGAGGATTTCTCGGCCGGGGCTGTCGTCAGTCACCTCAGCGACTAAAACCTGTCGTTGGGGACATAGCATTCGGCAAAAGGACCTGTAAGCCGAATTCTGTCGTGTGCGGTCATTCCTCTA
>CAZFMB010000057.1:0-25229 GCA_964520005.1 uncultured Occallatibacter sp. | reverse complement strand
GGCTGCTGGTGGTCTTCCACTTTTTGCGCCAGGCGCTGGGCACGCAGACCGCGCCATCGAATCCCACGCTGATGGGCCTGGCCCTGATGATGACCTGGTTTCTGATGACGCCGGTGCTCAATCAGGTGGACCAGCAGGCGGTTGAACCCTATCGGCTGGGGCAGATCACGGGCATGGAGGCCATCGACCGCGGAGCGCAGCCGGTGAAGCACTTCCTGCTCAAGTATGCGCGGGAGAAGGATCTGGCGCTGTTTACCGCGGCGGGGCAGGTTGCGCGGCCGGCGAAGCCCGACGACCTGCCCATGCGGGTGGTGGTGCCGGCTTACATTCTCTCCGAGCTGAAGGCGGGCTTCGCTATCGGCGCGGTCTTGTTTCTTCCGTTTCTGCTGATTGACATGGTGACGGCGGCGATCACCACCTCGATTGGAATGTTCCAACTTCCGCCGGTGGTGGTTTCGACGCCGCTGAAGATTCTGTTGTTTGTGATGGTGGACGGCTGGAACCTGCTGGCCAACTCGTTGTTGAAGAGCTTTTGAGAGTTGAAGAAGTGCATGGGAAAGGATTCCCGATGACCCCCGATCTGGTTGCCGAGCTGCTGCGCCAACTGATGAAGGAGGCGCTGATTCTGGCCGCGCCGCTGCTCGTGGCAACAATTGTGCTGAGCTTCGTGCTGAGCCTCTTCCAGACCCTAACCAGTTTGCAGGAGCAATCGCTGACCTCTGTGCCGCGTTTGGGCGCCATCGCCGTGATTCTGCTGGTGGGCATGCCCTGGTTTCTGGGGCGGATGGGGGCGTACACCATTCATCTGCTGGAGGATTTGCACCGCTATTTGGGGTGAGAAATGCAGCTTCTAGCTTTTAGCTACTAGCTTCTAGCTGATGGATGGAAATGCGAAGAGCATTGCAGACATCAGCAACAGCTAAAAGCTAGAAGCTAGCAGCTAGAGGCTAAAAGAAGATGCCGGATTGGACGAGCTTTTTGACTGCCATGACGCTGACCCTTGTGCGGGTGAGCGGAATGCTGGCCTTTGCTCCGTTCTTTTCATCGACGGCGCTGCCTCTGCGCGCCAAGGCGGTCTTTGCGGGCGCGTTCGCGTTTTTGCTGGCGCCGCTGGTGGCCACCTTGCCCAGAGCGCAACTCACGATTGGCTTCTCCTCTTTGCTGGGGGAGCTGGCGGTGGGGCTGGTTTATGGGCTGACGCTCGCACTGCTCAACGAAATGCTGCTCTTTGCCGGCCAGATTGTGGGCCTGCAGTTTAGCTTCTCTCTGGTCAACCTGCTGGACCCGGCCTCGACCATCCAGACGCCGTTGCTGGGCGAGTTGTTTCAATTGATGGGCACGCTGGTGGTGATTACCGCCGGCCTCGACCGCATCATGCTGGCATCGATGGTGCGCAGCTTCCACGCCGCGCCCTTGGGCAGCTTCGCGCTCGTGCCCACCTCGGCGCTGGAGATTGTGCGCGCCGCCGGAGGAATTTTTCTGGCCGCCGTGGAGTTGGCCGCGCCTGTATTGGCTGCAACCCTGCTGGTGGAAGTCTCTGTAGCATTGCTGGGCAAGCTCAGCCCGCAGTTGCCGGTGATGATGATGACCGTGCCCATGAAGACTCTGACCGGCTTTGCCATTCTGATCGGCTCTCTGGCCCTGTGGCCGCGCTTCATCGAGTCTCGTTTCAGCGGGCTGCTGGACCTGGCGGAGCGATTGATTGCCGCGCCGGGGCAGGCCGCGGGGCTGGTTACGACATTCGTGTGGGGAGGATAGCCGATGCCCGGAGAGCCCACCGAACAGGCAACGCAACACCGGCGCGATAAGGCGCGCAAGGAAGGCGACATCCTGCACAGCAGGGAGCTGTCGGCTGCCGCCGGAACCCTGGCCGGGGTAATGATGCTGGGCGCAGTGGGCGGCCATCTTCTAATCGTCTGGCGAGAGAGCTTTGCCGCCTTTCTCAATCTTGGTCTTAGCGCCCGCTGGGAGCCCAGCGAAATCCAGCCGACACTTCATGCATTGCGCAAACTGGCCTTCATGATTCTCGCGCCGCCGGGGGCGATGATGGCTGCCGTGGCCGCGGGCGCTCTGGGCGTGGGAGTGTTGCAGACCGGGGGAGTGAACTTCCATCCCGAACTGGTGGGCTTCAAGCTGGACCGCATCAATCCCGTCTCTAACATGAAGAACCTCTTCTCGCTGAGGGCTGCCGCAAGGCTGGCCAAGTCTTTGATTCCGGCCAGTATTCTGACGGTTTTTGCGGTGCAGCGCATCGGGAGGCAGTTGACCGTGCCTCCATTTTCGACCACGCGGCTGGAGATGCTGGGCACGGATGTTTACGGGCTGCTCGTGGCCGCGGCCTGGCTGCTTTTTGCCTGGTCTCTAATCGACTACCTGGTGGAGTGGCAGAGCCGCGAGTCGCGCCTCAAGATGAGCCGCGAGGATCTGCGCGACGAGTACAAGGAGACCGAGGGCAACCCGCAGATTCGCGGGCGCATCCGCAACCTGCAGCGCGCGGCGCGCCGCCGCAAGGTGAAGGCGGATGTATCGAAGGCCGCCGTGGTGCTGACCAATCCTACCCATTACGCCGTGGCATTGAGCTTCGATTTCGCCACCATGGAAGCGCCACGCATGGTGGCCAAGGGGAGGAATCTGTTGGCCGAGGAGATCAAGGCCGAGGCGCGCTGGGCGGGGGTGCCCATTATCGAGAATCCGCCGCTGGCGCGCTCGCTCTACCGCTCGGTGGAGGTCGGCCAGCCGATCCCGGTGGATCTTTACGCCGCGGTGGCGGCCATTCTGGCCTATCTATACCGCCAGCGCCTGGAGGCCGAGATGCGCGAGCGGCGCTCGCGCGAGGCGGCGGCCCGGGCGCAGTCGCAGAATCGGCGTCCCGGCAGTGAATATAGAGGAGGTCCGCAATGAGCACCACCGCTCTGCCCGTAAGCGCCATGCCCACGGCGGGCGCGATCCTGCTGCGGCTGCGCGAGTATGTGCTGCCCATTGTCACCATCAGCGTGATCTTCGTCATGCTGGTGCCGCTGCCGGCCTACGGGCTGGACATTCTGCTCACCATGTCCATGGCCGCCTCGATCATCGTATTCTTGTCCGCCGTGCAGATTCGCCGCGCCGTGGAGTTGAGCGTCTTTCCCACACTGCTTCTTCTGCTAACGCTTTTCCGGCTGGCGCTGAACATAGCCTCTAGCCGAAGGATTTTGTTGCATGGGCAAGAGGGCACGGCCGCCGCCGGCAAGGTGATCGAGGCCTTTGGGCAGTTTGTGGTGGGCGGCAACTACGTGGTGGGCTTTGTGCTGTTTCTGGCTTTGATCGCCATTCAATTCCTGGTCGTCTCGCACGGGGCTGTCAGGACCGCCGAGGTGACGGCCCGCTTTACTCTCGACGCGTTGCCGGGCAAGCAGATGGCCATTGACGCCGACATGAATGCCGGGCTGATTGACGAGCTGGAGGCGCGCAAGCGCCGCCAGGCAATTGCCCGCGAGGCCGAATTTTACGGAGCGATGGATGGGGCGGCGCGCTTCAACCAGAGGGATTCCCTGGCCACAATTCTGATTACCGGCATCAATATTATTGCCGGCCTGCTGATTGGAACCCTGCAGCAGGGCGTGGAGCTGGGCGAGGCGGCGCGCACCTACACCGTGCTGACGGTGGGCGACGGGTTGGTCACCATCATCCCTTCGCTGCTGGTCTCGGTGGCCGGGGGCATCACGTTGACCCGCGCCAACTCCGCCGGTTTGCTGGGCGCAGAGATTCGCCAGCAACTGCTGGCCAAGCCGGTCACCCTCTATGTGGCCAGCCTGGTTTCGGCGGCCATGTGCTTGATTCCGGGATTGCCCAAAGCAGCCTTTCTGGGAGTGGCGGCCCTGCTGTTTTTTGCCGGGCGCCGGGTGGCGATGAGCGTTGCGGCAGCTCCAGCGCCGGTCGCCGAGGCGGGCGTGGGCGATAAGAAGAAGGCGGGCGAGGCGCAGAGTACGGATCTTGCCAACCTGCTGCGCCTGGAAGAGCTGACCCTGGAGATTGGCTTTCAACTGATTCCACTGGTGGATGAAAAACAAGGCGGCCAACTGCTGAACCGGGTGCGATCCCTGCGCCGCCATCTCTCGGCGGAGATGGGCTTCCTGATTCCCGCCGTGCATATCAGCGACAACCTGCGCCTTAGGCCGCGCGAGTACCTTTTCAGCCTGCGGGGGATGGAGATTGGCCGCTGGCAGACGGAGGGGCCGCTGCTATTGGCCGTCTCGGGCGATCCCAACCGGCGTCCGCTGGCCGGCAAGGAGGCGCGGGAGCCGGCCTTTGGCGTGCCCGCCATCTGGATCGATTCGTCGCTGGAGGACCAGGCCATCGCCGCCGGCTACTCGGTGGTGGATGCGGTGACGGTGATTACCACGCATCTGGGAGAGCTTATACGCCGCCACGCCTGGGAGCTGCTGGGGCGCTCCGAAACCAAGCGCTTGATGGACGCGCTGAATGAGAGCCATCCAAAGTTGTTGGAGGAACTGGTGCCCAAGCTGCTCACCTTGGGCGAGGTGGGACGGGTGCTGGAGCAACTGCTGCGCGAGCGGGTCTCGATCCGCGATCTGGGAACGATTCTGGAATCGTTGCTGGAGACCGCGCCGGTCAATAAGGGCGTGGTGGCGCTGGTCGAGGCGGCGCGCCAATCGCTGGGCCGGCGGCTGATTCAGCCGCTGCTGGATGGCGATGGACAGTTGCCGGTTTTGCTGCTGGATGGAGCGCTGGAAGAAGAGATTCTGGCCACGCTATCGCCGGAGAGCGGCCAGAGGATGCTCGCCGCTGGCCCGGCGCCGGCTACGCCCGTGGTTCGCCGCCTGGCCGATTCTTTGAGGCGGCTTATTCCCGCCTCATCCGCCGCGGCGCTTCCCGTGCTTTTATGTCCGAGTCCGGCCCGTTATCACGTCAAGCGCTGGCTGGAGCCGGTGATGCCTCGTCTGTCAGTGGTAGCCGCCAGCGAGATTCCTCCCGAGATTCGTTTGCGTCCGGTGGGAACGGTGAGGTGAAAGTGCAGCTTCTAGCCGCTAGCTACTAGCTTCTAGCTGGTTTGTGGGAAGCGAAGGATGTTGGATGAGTTGGGAAAAAGCTAGCAGCTAGCAGCTGGAAGCTAGAAGCTCGCTGGTTACTTAAGAGGAAATTCATGACCGAAGAGTGATTTTTCCTTAAGAGAAAAACATCTTCAAGAGTACGGAAATTGTCAGGTACGCGGAAAAACATTTGAGAAGGGGCCGGGATGGGAGCCGAAACGGCGAATGCAGTAGGGAGTCCGAGGACATCGCGGCAGAGCGCTTCAGGGAGCGGCTATCCACCGGGCGGCGCGCAGATGCCGGTGCTGACCAGTGAGCAGGAGCGGGTGCTGCTCGAACACCTGCCGATCGTGCGCTTTCTGGCCCGCCGCATTCATGAGCGTCTGCCTCAGCATGTGGACATTGAGGATTTGGTTTCGGCCGGGGTGGTGGGCTTGATGGACGCCTTTTCGAAGTTTGACCCCGGAAAAAAAGTCCAGTTCCGCAGCTATGCGCAATTCCGCATCCGGGGAGCGATTCTGGATAGCCTGAGAACGCTGGATTGGAGTCCGCGCGAGCTGCGCCGGAAGGGCCGCGCGGTGGAGGAGGCTATTCGGGCGTTGACGGCCAGGATGGGGCACGCGCCGGACGAGGCCGAGGTGGCTCACGAGATGGCGCTTACGCTGGATGAATACCAGCAGTTGCTGGGCGATCTGAAGGGTTTGGAGATCGGCACCCTGCACCTGGAGCGCAACGAGGACTCGGGCGAGGAGGAGCTCTCCTATATTCCCAGCCGCCCGGAGGATGACCCGCTGTTTAACTGCCTTCGGGGCGAGCTGGAAGAGCGGCTGGCCGAGGCCATTCAAAATCTGCCCGACCGGGAGCGTCTGGTGATGAGCCTTTACTACTACGAGGAGATGACCATGCACGAGATCGGCCTGGCGCTGGGTGTGGTGGAGTCGCGGGTCTCGCAGGTGCATGCCTCGGCGGTGGTGCATCTGCGGGGCGCGCTCAAGGATCTGGCGGCGCGCGGGACCTTTGATCGGCCGCGCTCCCCGAAGGCGGTGGGGGCGGCACGGCGGTGAGGACAGTTTTCAGTTCACAATTCTCAGTTCTCAGTATTCAGTGAACAGCGGCGAGTGAACCGGAAAATGAAAACAGCGGAGAGTGGCCCAAAGCTGTTTTTTTACTGAGAACTGAGAACTGAAGACTGAGAACTGTTTTTCGAGGGAACAGCCAATGGCGGAAAAGACGCTCAAGCAGAACGAGATCGATGCCCTGTTTCAGGCGGCGCTCAGCGTCGCGCCTGAGGCTCCGAAGGCCGAGGCGAAGGCCCGTGCCGTGGCCTACAGTTATTCTTCCGCGGGGCAGATTTCGACCGAGCAGTTGCGCGCCATCAGCATGTTGAACGACTTGTTTGCCCGCAACCTGACGCATAACCTGGCGGCCTGGCTGCGCACCCGCTTCCAGGTCAACCTGGTCTCCGCGGAGCAGATCCCCTTCAACGAGTTTCTGCTGCGCATTCCCGAGATCAGCTATGTAGCCAGTGTCCGCATGGAGCCGCTGGGCGTTCTGGCGGTGCTGCAACTGGATCTGGCGCTGGCGCCTCCTATTATCGATCTTTTATTGGGCGGCGAGGGCCGGGACGGCGCCCTGCGCGAGCTGACCGACATCGAGGAGTCGATTCTGGCCAGCGTGGTGGAGATTATCTGCCGGGAGCTGACCGCGGCCTGGCAGCCGGTAGGGCTGAACTTCAACTTCGAGCGCCGCCAGATGCAGACCCAGGTGGCGCGCATCATGTCGGTCACGGAAAAGACGCTCTGCCTGAGCTTCGAGATACGCATGCCGCACTCTTCAGGCCTGCTCAACCTGGCCTTTCCCGCGGTGGTGGCCAACACCATACTGCGCCGCCTGAGCTCGGACTGGGCCCGCCGCCATCATGCTGCCGAAACGCGGACGCGCATGGAGGCCGCGGCGCGCCGTATCCGTTTCGGAGCCTCGCTGCAACTGCCCGCGGTGCGCATGGCGGCCAGCGACATTGAGAATCTGGAGCCTGGCTCGGTTCTGCGCCTGGACCTGGCTTCGAACACCCTCTCCGAATGGAGGGTCGGCGGCCAGCGGCTCTCCCTGGCGCAGGCCATTCGTCAAGGAACACACCGCGCCGCTCGCATGGATCGGCCGATCACCGAGGCTGAGTTATGAAAAGCTATCTTGAGTGCTGGACCGAAGCCGCGACTACCCTGTTTTCCCAGGCCCTGGCCGGTGAGCCCCAACTGGTCGACTCGCTGCCCAAGCCGATGGCGCCGGACGCCTTTGGTTTTGCCGCCACCCTCTCCGGGGACGAGCAGGGCCGCTTCAGCGTAGTTCTGGACCCTGCGATTCTGGCTTCTCCCCTGATGGGCGAAGGCGTGGACCAGAAGGCCGGCTGGGGTGAGTTGCTGCGCGAGGTGGTCAATGCCGCCGTCGGAGAATTGCTGGCCAAGACCGGAAAAAAGTGCAGTGTAGAGAAGTTTGAGGAGATTACCGGGCTGAGCAAGGCCTCGCGCGCCTTCCAGTTGAACAGTGGCGAGCACAATTTTGCGATTTTGGTGTGCGACGAGGTGCGCGTTCCCAAGCCTGCAGCTCAGCCCGCCGCGCCCTCTGCCGCGCCGCCTGCCGTTGTTTCAGAGCCAGCGCCACCGGCGGACCTCACTCCCGGCATTCGCCTGCTGATGGATGTGGAACTGGAGGTTTCGCTGCGCTTTGGCTGCAAGGAGTTGCTGTTGAGCGAGGTTCTAGATCTCGGACCCGGAGACGTGGTGCAACTGGACCGCACGATTACCGACCCGGTGGACCTGATCGTGGGCGACAAGATTGTGGCTTGTGGCGAGGTGGTGCTGGTCAACGGCAACTTTGGTTTACGGGTGACCGAGGTGGCGTCGCCCAAGAAACGGCTGGAGAGCATCCGATGCCTTTTCTAAGCCGGAGTCCGAGCCAGGCATTAACCGCTCCGAAGCATCTGGCGGTCATGGAGGCGGCTCTCCCAGATCGACCGAGGCCACGGCAGCGGCAGGTGGTGGATGAAGGAGTGGGCACGGGCGCCGGCAAAGCCGGGGAGGCGCAGAGCTGGGCGCGGAGCGCTCTGTTCACAACCTGCGCCAATCCAGATTGCAACTCGGGCTGGCTGCACCTGTGGCGCTCGCGCGAGGCGCCGATCTTTGAGGGTGGCTGGAGTTGCTCCCCCCGCTGCACGGCGGCGGTGGTGGCGGCGGCGGTGCGCCGCGAACTGGATGGCCGAAGCCTCACGGGCGAGAGTCATCAGCACCGCATTCCGCTTGGCCTGGTGATGCTCGAACAGGGCTGGATCACCGTCGGCCAGTTGCGCAAGGCGCTGGAGGCTCAACGGGTGGCCAAGGCCGGGCGGCTGGGCCATTGGCTGATACGCCAGCAGGGGGTGAGCGAGCAACTGGTAACCCGGGCGCTGGGTCTGCAGTGGAGTTGCCCGGTGATGCCTTTGGAGTTTCACGACGCCGAGGCGCTCGCCGTTCTGCTTCCCCGGCTGTTTGTGGATGCATTTGGCGCGCTTCCTTTGCGCGTAACCGCAGGCCAGCTCATGTACCTGGGATTTGAGGATCGGCTGGACCCCATTTTGGCCCTGGCGGTGGAGCGGATGAGCGGTTTGAGGGTGGAGAGCGGGCTGGTGCCGGAGTCGCTGTTTGATGCGGCGCATGCCCGCATGTTGAGCGCCAAATTTCCCGCCGTGCAATTAATGGAGGCCGTCTCGCAGCAGGCCGTGGTGCATGTGCTTACCAAATCCATCGAACAGGCAAGACCGGTTGATTCACGGCTGGTGAGGGTGCATGACTGCTTGTGGCTCCGGCTGTGGAAGCGGCAGCAAATAAGCTTCATGCCGGAGCCCGGCTCGATTGAGGACTTGATCTGCTCGGTGGGGGCGCATTAAAGCGGGCCTGGAGGAGATTTTCTCTCATGATTTGCCGTGCAACGCCGATAGAGATAAAAGCGGAGGAGTCTGGGCATGAGTGAAGTTCGAACTTTGATCGTCGACGATTCCTCGGTCATGCGCAAGATTGTGGAGCGTTCGCTCCGCTTGGCAGGACTGGAGCCATTGGTGGTCTTTGAGGCCGGCAGTGGCAGTGAAGGGTTGGAGCTGTTGAAAACGCAACAAGTGGACCTGATCCTCTCCGACATCAATATGCCGTCGATGGACGGGCTGGAGTTTTTGCGCCAATTGAGGGCCAAGAATCTTGCTCCGGGCGTCCCGGTAGTGATGATCACCACCGAGTCGAGCATTGAATTTGTCCAGCAGGCCATTCAGGCGGGTGCGCAAGGCTACATCCGCAAGCCATTCACCGCCGAGCAGGTGAAGGAGCGGGTGCTGCCGTTATTGCATGCGGCGTAGCCGGGAGGAATCTGTGTGCTGTTGAATGGTGTGCGCAAGACCGCGATCGCAACAACCGGGTATAGTGGCATAGCTGGGGACGGCGGCATTGCTGGAGACGGCGGCATAGCTGGGGAGAGCGGCAGTAAGGAAATGGAGCATACGATGACGTGTTCATTGCGGGAGTCCGTGCATCTGGTCTCCGATCCCAAGAATCTGGATTCCAGCGTGGAAGAGGTCTTCAGGATGATGCTGGGGGTTGACTGCCAGCGTTACACGGGACCGGCGGAGGTTGCCGAGACGGAGTCGGTGACCGCGGTGGTGGGCTTTGGCGGCTTGTTGAGCGGGGCCTGCGTCTTTCGCTGCGGGGCCTCGGCGGCCATCAAGATCGCCGCGCATATGACAGGCATGGAATTCCCTGAGGTGGACGATACCGTCAAGGACGGAATCGGCGAAATCTGTAATATGCTGGCTGGGGCGTGGAAGGGCAAGGTGCCGGATCTGGCGGCCAACTGCGGCCTGTCGATTCCCGCCGTGATCACCGGACAGGATTACAAACTCCACGTGCAGGCTCCGGAGTTCAAGCTCCACCACACCTTCAAGTTCGACGAGGCCGGCTTCGAAGTCACCATCATCTGCGATGGATTGCAATAAGACAGGGGTCAGGGATTAGGGGTTAGGGGTTAGTTAAAACCCTGACCTCCGCCACTGTTTCTTGTGCCCTGTTCCACTCCTTTAATCCCTATCCTTCCCTATTTATGATGCTTCTCTAATCACTTCGGAGTCTCTTCCGGTCCTCCGCTTGCAACTCCGTCCCATGCTGGAGGAGTGGCCCCATATGGACAGCGGATACTATGCGGCGATGACCGGGCTGGTGGCGCGTACCCAGGCTCTGGACCTCGCAGCCACCAACCTGGCCAATGCGCAGACCCCCGGCTACCGCTCCGAGCAGGAGTATTTTCGCTCGGTGCTGATGGGGCCTGACGCCCAGAACTCGCAATTGGGGCGGACCGTGAACAACTTCGGCTTGATCGGCGGTGACCGCATCAACCTGGGCCAAGGCACCTTCCAACAGACTGGCAATCCGCTGGATCTGGCCATTGAAGGCCAGGGTTTTTTCATGGTGCAGACGCCCAACGGCCCGCGTTTCACCCGCGATGGCGGCTTTCATCGCACCCCGCAGGGACAACTGGTGACGGAGGCCGGCGATCCGGTGCTGTCCATGACCGGCCAACCGATTCCCGTTCCTCCCGGTGACGTCTCAGTGGGCGTGGACGGCTCGCTATCGGTGGCTGGCGGCGTAGTGGCCACATTGGGCGTGTTTACTTTTCCGCAAGGCACGCAACTGACTCCCGAGGGCGTCAACCACTATATCGCGCCGGAGGGCGTCGTGCCGGCGCTCACAAAGAAAGCCGTGATCCATCAGGGAAACATCGAGAACGCCAACCAGGGCGTGATTCCGGGGACGCTGAACCTGCTTCTTATCCAGCGCGAGGCGGAGATGATGCAGCGGGCGCTAACTGTCTTCCACACGGAATTCAACAAGATCGCCACCGAGGATATTCCCAAGGTGTGAAAAGACAGGGACTAGGGACTAGGGAATAGGGGTGGGCAATGGGGTTAGTTGCAAAGGGGAAGTCGATTGTTTTTCAGAAACCGGGTTTACTAGTCCCTAATCCCTAGTCCCTCAAGGAGAGGACAATGATTCGAGCCTTGTATACCGCAGCCAGCGGCATGAGCGCGCAGCAGTTGAACCTGGACACCATCGCCAACAACCTGGCCAACTCCTCGACCACAGGATTTCGCCAGTTGCGCCTGGAGTTTCAGGACATGGTTTATCAAAATCTGGTGACGCCGGGCGCGGCGCAGTCGCAGACCACGGTTTCGGCGGGCCTGCAAATCGGGCTGGGCACCAAGTCGGCGGCCACCGAGGTGATCATGACCCAGGGCGAGCTGAACCAGACCTCGAATCCATTGGACGTGGCCATCGAGGGCGCAGGTTTTTTCCAGGTGCAGCGGCCGGATGGAACCATCGAGTACACCCGCGCCGGACAGTTCCAGCTCAATAGCCAGGGAACCATTGTGACCACCGACGGTGATCCGATCATTCCCACCATTACCATTCCACCCAATGCCACGGCGGTCACCATCACCCAGTACGGGGTGGTGAACGCCACCTTGCCGGGCCAGCAGAATCCCTCGCAACTGGGCCAGATTCAGTTGGCCACCTTTCCCAACCCCGGTGGCCTGGAGAGCATGGGATCGAACCTGATGCAGGCCACGCTCAGCTCGGGGGATGCGGTGCTGGGCAATCCGGGAGGAACCGAGGGGCTGGGGACGCTGCAACAGGGGTACCTGGAGAACTCGAATGTGGACGTGGTGACCATGTTTGTGCAGATGGTGCTGGCGCAGCGGGCCTATGAGGCTAACTCCAAGGTCATCAAGGCGGCCGACGATATGTACTCCCAGGTCAACAACATGACGCACTAGACAGTGAACAAGTGAATGAGTGAACAAGTGAATCAGTGAACAGGGATCAGGGATGGGGAGGGCGCGTGGAAACGGGGCGGATGAGATTGGGATGGGTAGCGGCGTGGTGCGCAGGGCTGCTCATCGTAGCGGCATACACAGCCTGTGCACAATCATCCACCAGCTCCGGCGCCGAAGTCATACTGTCGTCGGGCGGGCTAGCTTCGATAGAAACTCTGGGACTGGGGTTGCAGGGGGAAGTGGTTCGCGAGATTGACGATCCGCACACCGGGGACCGCTGGTTGCTGGTGCGCAATGACGAGATTCCAGGCGGGCCGGGGCGTCTGGTGCTGGTTGCGGCGCATCGCAACCCGCGTGGGGGCGTCCTTGTGCAACCGGCAGCTGAGGCGCGTGAAGCGGAAGTTCTTCCCGTCATTCGAACCGGAGACCGTCTGATCGTTGAGGAGCACACGGCGCGAGTCGATGCGGTTCTGGAAGCTCGCGCGCTCAACCCTGCCGCTCAGGGGAGATCGTTTGACGTGCGTTTGGCGATTGGTGGCAAAGTGGTGCGGGCGACAGCTTTGGGGCCCGGCCGAGCGGCGCTGCAAGGTGAACGGCCATGAGAGTGAGATTACTGATATCCGGAATTCTGCTGGCGGCGATGGCGATGGCGATGGCAGCGGTTCAGCCGGCTTATGCGATAAGCCTCAAGAAGAAGTCGACGCCGGGGATCGCGGGCAAGGAAACCCCGCCCGAGGCGGCGCTCAAAAACTATATCGAACGGGTGCGGGCGCAGCAGGCTGCCGAGGTGCGCACGCCGGGCTCGATTTGGGTCGCGGAGGGAAGGCTGGTAAGGCTGGGCACGGACGCCAAGGCAGCCCGGCTGCACGATGTGGTCATGATTGTGGTGACGGAAAGCCTGGCGGCCACCACCGACGGGCAGGTGAAGAACGCCCGCGCCTCCAGCGCCAGCTCCGCACTAACCGCTCTATTTGGCAAGCTCAAGTCCTCAAACGTACTGCAGAATCTTCTAGGCATGACAGCATCCTCGGCGCTCGCGGCGCAAGGCCAGAGCACATCCAACTCCAGCCTGACAACAACCTTCGGGGCCGAGGTGGTGGACGTATTGCCCAACGGGATGCTGGTGGTGCAGGCCACGCGCCAGTTGACCTTCTCGCAGCAGACGCAGCTGATCAAGTTGCGCGGCCTGGTGCGCCCCGAGGATGTGAGCGCGCAGAACCAGGTGCAATCGACGGCCATGACCGATCTTGAACTGGAAGTGACGGGCAAGGGCATCGTGAACGACTTCACGTACCGGCAGAACCCGCTGGTGCGCTTCATCGAGAAACTGCTGGTGTTCTAAGTACAGGGAATAGGGAATAGGGACTAAGGGACTAGGGACTAAGGGACTAACGATGCGCGTGGTGAATCACAGAACGGCGGTGCATGACAGGGGCACAAGCTTCTGGTGGTGGGTTGCGCTTGCAGCCGCGCTGATGCTGGCCTCGATGATCTTCGGAATGACGGCTCATTCCGAGACGGCTGCGCACTTGACGCGGATCAAGGACGTAGCGGCCATTGAAGGGATCCGGGACAATCAACTGGTGGGCTACGGGCTGGTGGTAGGACTCCGGGGCACAGGGGACAGCTCGCAGACGGTTTTCCCGGCGCAAACGCTGATCTCAACGCTGGAGCGGATGGGCATCACCGTTCCCCTGACCGGGGCCAACAGCGCCAGCAACATGCAGGTCAAGAACATGGCGGCGGTCTTTGTGGTGGCCACGCTGCCGCCCTTCAGCCGTCCCGGCTATAAGGTGGACATTACGGTCTCCTCTGCCGGAGATGCGCGGTCGCTGGAGGGAGGCATCCTGTTGATGACCCCGCTTTACGGCCCCGACGGACAGATCTACGCGCAGGCGCAAGGCTCGCTGGTGCTGGGCGGGTACATGGCAACAGGCGGGGGCAATACCAAGTTGTCGAACCATCCGACCACAGCGCGGGTACCTGGTGGGGCGCTTGTGGAGCGGGCAGTGCCATTTGAGCTGAAGCAGATGCACGTGGTCAGCGTAGTGTTGAACGATGCGGATTTTCATACCGCCGAGCGAATGGCGGCATCGATTGACAAGATGCTGGGCTCGAAGCGAGCGCACGTAATCGATAGCCGCCGGGTGGAGGTAACGCCCTTGCCGGACGAGGAGATGGCGGCGCTGCTGGACAGGGTGGAGGGTGTCGAGGTGGAGGTGTATCCGCGGGCGCGGGTGGTGGTCAACGAGCGCACCGGGACGGTGGTTATCGGCGGCACGGTGCGGCTGCAACCGGTTTCGATTTTGCATGGAGGGTTGAGCGTCAACGTAGTCTCGGAGAACGAAGTCTCGCAGCCCAACGCCTTCTCTGGAGGCACAACGCAAGTGGTTCAGCAGACCACGGTGCAGATCGTCGATAAGCCGGTGAATCGCATTGAACTAAAAGAAGGGGCGACGGTGGAGGATTTGGTTCAGGAATTGCAACGCACAGGGGCGGGAGCGCGGGATGTGATCTCGATTCTGCAGGCCATGAAGGAGGCCGGCGCACTGGAGGCCGACCTGGAGGTACTCTAATGCTAATGATTGCAACGGCGTCGGCGGGTATGGGAGCAACGGGGGCGATGGGGGCAGCAGGGGCAACGGGGGCAACGGGGAGTGCCTCGTCATCCGTCACGCCGCAGCCCCGGCTGGTCAAGGCGGCCGAGGAGTTTGAGGCGCAGATGATGCAGGAGTTATTGAAGCCGCTGACCTCGAGCAACGGCCTCGACGGCGAGGATAACGATACGGCATCGGGATCGGGCGGAGCGCTGGGAGCGTATGCCTCGGAGTCGTTGGCACGAGGGTTGAGCGAACATGGAGGATTTGGGATTGCCACCAGCATTGTTCGGCAGCTAACGCCGAAAGGTAACACACCGGTACCTGCTCAAGTAACCGGGAATTTGCACGGTAATACCGCCATGAAAGCCTACAAATGACTAGAGTGATTAGTAAGGGTGCCGATGAAATTGGCAAGGAGTCATGAAATATGGACATACGCAGCAGTCTTGAAGGATTGAAGTCGCTATTAGGAACGCCGGCAGCCGCACCTTCCACAGCGCCTCCGTCGAAGAGCGGCGCGACGGCGGGCGGAAGCGCGTTGAGCAGTGACCAGGCAACATTCAGCAGCGCGGGCAGCGAGGTATCACAGACGGCCGGCGGCACGGAGGCTCGCATGGACAAAGTGGCCAGTATTCAGGCGGCGCTTGAGGCGGGAACCTATAACGTCTCCGCATCGGCTGTGGCTTCGAAGGTTGTGGATTCGATGCTGGGCAATTAAGCCTGGTCCAGATGCGGTGACTAAATGGTGTGCGCGGGGATGGAAGCGAGAGGTGTTTCGGCAGGGACGAAAGGAGTGATGGCTTGCAGGAGATGGGAGAGCACGTCGGGCGTCCGAAGCTCAAGGAGCTGGTTGTAGAGGCTTCGCGGGCGCTGGCGCGGCTGGATGCGGAGCGGTTGGAGGAGTTGGCGCTGTGTTGTCAGGCTCTCAACCGCGATCTGACAGACCGTGATCTTCTGCATGGGGAGGCGGCCGATCGCGAGGCGATGGCCCAGGAGTGCAAAGAGGCTGGGGGAGATATGGCGGTATTCGCCAGGGTACTGGAGGCGACACGGGCCAACCTGGATGTGATGACCCGGCTGCGGGAGTTGCGCAGAGGGCGGTTGGAGTACGGCGAGGGACACTCGAAATACGGTGGTCCACGAGCGCCAGGATGGATGCGAACGGAGAGCGGGCATGGGAACAATTAACACCGCATTCAGCATCATCACTGGGGCGCTGGACGCCGATCAGCAGGCGCTGAATGTTGTGGCCAACAACGTGGCTAACGCCAACACCCCCGGTTACACCGAGGAGACGCCCAACTGGCAGGAGAATCAGCCGCTCAACATCAACGGAGTCTCCGTCGGGCAGGGAGTGACGGAGACAGGCTCGACCTCGGAGCGGGATCGCGTGCTGGAGTCGCGGCTGGACCAGCAACAGCAGTTGGCATCGGCCTCCGGGTCGCGGCTGACGGGACTGGATACGCTTCAGGCCCTTTTCACGCCGGATTCGGGATCGTCCAGTTCGACGGCCGGAGATATCGGCAGCGACATTACCAAATTCTTCGATTCGTTTTCGTCGCTGGAGGCCAATCCCACCGACAATGCGTTGCGCCAGAGCGTGCTTTCCACGGCGGGAATGCTGGCGGGGGATGTCTCTAATGCCGCGGCCAGCCTGAACTCACAGAGGTCGGCTGTGGATCAGGAGGCGGCTGGAGTAACCAGTCAGGTAAACTCGCTGACCTCTGCTATTGCCCAGCTCAATCAGCAGATCATAACCACCTCGCCCAAGGCGGATGCGGGAACGCTCGAGGATCAGCGCCAGCAGGATTTGAGCCAGCTTTCACAGTTGATCGGGATCAATCAGATTACGACGGAGAACAACGGCCTGGCGGTCACCACGACCTCCGGCCAGTTATTGCTCTCCGGGAACACCAGCTATCAGCTGACCACCGGCATGGGAAACGGGGTCACGGATTTCTATTTGGACAATCAGGATATTACTACGCAGTTGGCCTCGGGCGGCGGCTCTCTAGGCGGATATCTGACGGCGCGCGACGTTGACATTCCCAGCGCGCTCAACTCGCTCAATCAACTGGCCTACAGCATTTCGACTTCGGTCAATACGCAGAACAACGCGGGAACGACGCTGGATGGAGTGACCGGCACGGTGGCCAATCCTCTCTACATTTTCAGTCAACCCACTACAGTAGCGGGCAGCGCGGTCAACATGAGCGTAGTGATGACCGATCCGAACCAGATTGCCGCGGCGGGCGCGGGGGATGGAACAGGCGATAATTCCAATGCCTCGGCCATGGCCGCCATGGCCAATCAAACGATTGTGAACGGGGAGACACCGTCAAACTACTACTCGAATTTTGTGGCCAAGCTAGGTTCTACGGTTTCCAGCGTGCAGGCGGAGAATACGGCGCAGAATGCATCGGTGACTCAGTTGCAGACGCAGAACGATGCGCTCAGCGGCGTGAATTTGAATGACGAGGCCTCGACTATGACCACGTTCGAGCGCAGTTATCAGGCGGCTTCCCAGGTGTTTGCGATGTTGAACACGATTATGGCTTCTGCGTTGAACTTAGGCGATCAGACGGCGGTGTCGTAAAGACAGGGACTAGCCGCCCCAGCGACGAAGACCTGTCGCTGGGGACCCCGGTGAGGGACTAGGGAATAGGGAATAGAAGAAAACATTGCGGCAATCGGCTTCTGTAACCTACTTCCTGTTCCCTGTAGTTAGCGGAGGAATGCGATGCGGGTGGATCCTTTTTATGTCACGAATCTGGTGGGTTCGCTGGATCAGGCTCAGGCCAGCGAACAGCAGTTGACCTCCGAACTGTCGAGCGGTGTGCGCGTGACCTCACTGAGCCAGGATCCGGTGGCCTCGGGGGAGAATGTTCTGCTGCTCAACCAGATGCAGCAGGATGACACCTTCACGCAAAGCGCAAATCTTGTAACGGGCCAGTTGCAGGTGGCCGATTCGGCCCTGGGCAGCGTGGTTTCGCAACTCACGCAGGGCATTTCGCTGGCTACCAGCGCCGATAACGGCACCATGAACGCCAGCGACGTCGAGTCGATCGCGAACCAGATATCCGGCATTCTGAATGAAGTGACTTCGCTGGCCAACACCAGTTATCAGGGTCAGTACATCTTTGCCGGCGGCCAGACTTCCACGGCCCCTTTTGTCACTTCGACGGCCACAACGCCGGCTGTAACCGCCTACAACGGTGATGAGGATGTCAACTATATTCATACGCCCAATGGACAAAAGATCCAGTTGAATGTGCCGGGCGACCAGATCTTTTTGGGCACGGGGACGAACAGCGTTTTTGGAGCGCTTAACGCCCTGATTGCCGATTTTTCCAGTGGCTCAGTGGATACTACCCAGGCAGTGAAAGATACTCAGGCATTGGGCACGGCGCTGAACTACGTTTCTCAGCAGCGCGTGACCATCGATAACTCCATGACCCAGGTCACCGCCGCATCCGACGCCGTGAGCAACGTGCAATCCCAACTGACTACCGCGCAGACCGACCTGATGCAGGCCGATCTTCCCACTATCTCCACGCAGCTTTCACTGGCCGAGACCCAGCAGACGGCGCTTGAAGATGTAATTGCACAACTGAATTCAAGCTCGAATGACCTGTTCAGCAAGCTGCCAGCGTAACCCCCGCGGGGACTAGCAGTCCAGGCGGACGTTGCTTGCGCGGCCTATTGCAATTCATACGCGTCCTCGCCTCGCCGTCTATACTCAAGGCGAAGGGGCTTTCCATGCTCGCTATACTTCGTTTTCTGTGGAATGCAACGCGCGGCCACCGGCTGGCTCCGTGGCGGAGCGAGTATCTGCGCTGGCGGGTGGAGACCTACAGCGGCAAGCGGGCGGAAACGCTGACGGACAGCGACGTGCTGGGCTTTCTCTGGACCTCGCGCTGGGAGTTTCTCAGCTATCTTGCCTGGATCGGTCAGTTGAACCGCGAAGTGCGGAAGAGCAGCTGACAACTTTCAGCTAACCGCTTACAGTTAACAGCTATCAGCTAGCAGTGAATTGCCGGCGACTGTATACAAATCGCTGATCCCTGTAAACTGTACGCTGTATGGGATTCCTCATATTACGCCAATACATTTTTGCGATTACGTTGTTGCTGCTGATCGGCGCGGCCGCTGGCGCGCAGCAGATGCCTCCGGCTGAACCTCCACAGCCAGTGCCCAGCGCCCACGCCGATGTTCCCACCTTACGCGTGTCGGCCAACGAGGTGCTGGTACCCACTCTGGTGGAAAAACGGGGCGGGGGAGTGGTCTACGGCCTCAAGCCGCGGGATTTTGTGCTGGAAGATAACGGCGTGCAGCAAAAGATTCGCGTACAGGAGGAGATGGACACGGCGCCGGTGGCGCTGGTGGTGGCGGTCGAGCTGGGCGGCGTCAGCGTGTTGGAATTCGACAAACTGGCCAAGCTAGGCCCGCTGCTGGATCTGTTTCTAGCGGACGGCAGAGGCCAGGCGGCGCTGGTGGGCTTTGACTCCGAGCCGCATCTTGTTCGCGACTTCACGCACTCCAGCGATGTGGTGAACCAGGCTCTCAAGCATCTGGAACCGGGCGACGGCGGCGACGCGATTCTCGATTCGGTGAGCTACGCCGTCGACCTGCTGGAGACGCAGCCCAAGGAATATCGCCGCGTGCTCCTGCTTATCTCAGAGGAACGCGACCACGGCAGCAAACATACCAAAGAGGCGCAACTGATTGAGAAGATCGGCCAGTCCGACGTGCTGGTGCTTAGCGTTTCGTTTTCGCCAGCGCGCGCCGAGCTGCTGCACGATATGAAGGATGAAGGCGATAACCGGACGATGAGCATGATTTCGTCGTTGTTCATGCTGGTGCAGGCCTTCAAAAAGAACGTGGCCAAAGAGGTTGCGCACATGAGCGGAGGCGAGTACAACACCTTCACCGGCGACAAGGGATTTGTAAAGCGGGTGGTGGAGTCGGCCAAGCGTGCCCGCAACAGATACTTGATCACCTTCAGCCCGACGGACCCGACACCGGGGCTGCATACCATCAAGGTGCGCCTGGCTGAGGATTACGGCGCGCACGTGGTGGCGCGGGCGAATTATTGGAGGGAAGCGGAACAGTGAAAACAGCAACTTCTAGCTTCTAGCTGCTAGCTTCCAGCTTTTCCCGCCGATTGTTGCTCATCCTGGATAATGCTGGCGCATGTGCGCTACCCCCACCCGTATTTTGGACGCAAAATCCTTGTTTTCTTGGGGTTACAAGGAGGGTTGCGCTGCAAAATATAGAAAACAATGAAGTTCCCTGCAAAATATTCCTGGATAAAGAGTTACGCGACGTTTTGGCCTCTCCCAGCCTCTTCCGGCTGAAAAGCGGCGCGAAGAGGAGGCGCCGAGACGATGTTTGAAGGAAGACTTCTGAGATCATTGTGCACGAAGTGGGGAAATTATCTGCAAGGGACTGGCCGTCCAGGCGGACGGCGCTTGCGCGCCATGGGGATCGTGGAAACCCATCCTCTCGCCAAGTGCACGAAAGAATGGGGCACCTGGGCACCCATTTTTTTGTGAGAGGACTTGGACCACGCCAGCCGTAGCGTCCCATTATGGGCTTAAACCCCCGAAACCGGTATAATTATCGATTATGATTATCCAGACAAACCCACAAGCGTTCTCAAATCGACTTCCCGTACACACGGTGACCAGCATCGACCGATTCAGAGGAATTGTTACGCTGAGCGGGTCTGATGGCACGTCGCTGGATGTTGCCCTGAATTCTTGGGGACACTTGGAAGTCACTCAACCGGGCATCGGAAGCAAAGTTCAGTTGCTCCCGGATCAACACTAACACGTCTCGAAAAGGGTGAGCTGCAATCCTGAACAGGGTGAAGTGCTTGCGATATGTCTAGGTTACAACGGATTATGAAAATCGCTCTCATTATAGTATTGCTTTTCGGGAGTGCCTCTACGTTTGCCCAATCAGCCCGCGACTACTACAACGAGATTTATAAAGCGGGTGGATTAGACCGTATGGCAGACGGCTATGCGTGTTTTGATGATGATCCAAAGCTAGAGACATTCTTTATCTTCGGCAAAAGCGAAACTCTCAAGCAATTTCTCATCAGCACCGGTGACTTCAAGAAAATGTCAAAAGCACAACAGGCGGACCTCAACCGGGGTTTCCTGAATACACGTGGATATGACAAGGGAGTACCACTTTCGAACGAAGAAATCTATTGGGCGGACGGATCAAGTTGGGCGAGTGAACCGGGCATCATCAGCAGCACGAAAATGCGGATGCGGCTCTCGATAGAATGGACAACCCTCCGCTATAAGCGGAGTCTCGAATTCCTAAATCCAAATGGCACACTGAAAAGTATTCCCGTATCCCGATATGGACGTTGTGAAGAAGTGTTACCTGATGTTCAGCAAAAGGGCAATCCATAGATCGTTTGCAATTTCCACCGATATATAAGGCTCACTCCCTTTCGTCATCTCACAAAGAGTAAGTTTTGACCCACGGCCGCGGCCTCGCATCTCGAAGGGCATGCATAAGTTAAAGGCCAAGCTCGGAGTGCGATCCTAAGCGGACGAGCTGGAGGGTTTCATCATCGGGCTTTCGGTAGATAAGCACCAAGTCTGGCCGGATGTGGCAATCGCGGTAACCTTGCCAGTTATTCGACAATGCATGGTCGTGAAAATTGTCTGCCAGCGGCTGGTCATTTGCAAGAGTCTGAACCGCGGCAACGAAATTCGCGGAAAGATAGGCTCGATGCTGCCCTTTCGATTCGCGTTTCAGGTCGCGCTTAAAGGCCGTCGTCTGCTTAATCGTTCGCATCGAAGACCGCTTGCAGGTCATCCAGAGTTACCGTTTCGAGTTTTCCTTCCCGAGCCTCTTTCATTGCCGCGATGGTTGCATCGTTGGGAATCAATGGCTCGAATGGGAGAGCCTTCTCACGTGCAACGCGCGTTAGCATGAGGCGAACCGCATCCGAAACAGTCAGTCCAATCGCCTGGAGAACGATGGATGCCTCTTCTTTGATCACTGAATTGATGCGAGTCTGAACAAGTGAATTTGCGGGCATATTAAACCTTCCGTGAATTACATTGTCATTCATTTAATAGATAAATGTCAAGATGATATGGCTGTACATAACTAAACCATAGTTTTGACACAATTCGACAAACCGGACAAAATGCCGCGAAAAGTGTGGCATAATGTCCTTATGGGCCAAAGTGCTGCTATTCCTGTTGTTTCTCCGCCTCCCTTCACCTTTGATTGGAGGGAGATTGAGCGCGGGCTGCCGCTCTCGACGCTGGAGGAGTTTTCCGCCTACTCCGGCATTGCTGTCAAGGATTTGCTGGAGGTAGTGATTCCGGCGCGGACGCTGAAGCATAGGCGGCAAAAGAAGGAGCCGCTCAATCTGGATGAGTCGGACCGGCTGGCTCGCGTGGCGAAGATGTACGAGTTGGCCGTTAAGGTCTACGGGGATCGCGAGGACGGCCGGAAGTGGCTGTGCGGCAAGAAGAGCCGCTTCGATGGGAAGACAGCGCTGGAGATGTTGTGGACGGAAGCTGGCGAGCATGCGGTAGAGGAATTTCTTTACCAGATTGACGAAGGGGTCTTCGCGTGAAATCGGATCGGGTTGAAGGCCCGCGGCACGAAATATGACAACATTTTGGCGGATCAGCAACCATCTCGATCTGGGAGGTTGGGGTGGAAGGAAGTTTGCGTCGCGCTGGAGCAGTTTGGGCAGACGCGTAGTTTATCTGGCCGAGTCACCCGCAGGGGCGATGCTGGAAGTTCTTGTGCATCTCAAGGAGAGGGAAGAAGGACTTCCTCGCATTTTTACACTTCTGAGGATTGAAGGGCCTGATGATCTTGACATAAAGCAACTGAATACGATAGCCCCGACCGACTGGAAGGAACGCCCCGAATTTACGAGCAACCTCGGTGATGCTTGGCTTACCTCACTGGAAACATCATTAGCCCGCGTACCTTCCGCGATCATTCCCCGCACCTGGAACTACCTACTGAATCCAGAACATCCCGATGCAAAGCACGTGACGGTAGCTGAAGTCATCAAGGAACGATTCGACAACCGGCTGTTCCGATTTGGCGTACGCTGAGGGGGCCGGGTATGTTTTTGGTTCCTTTGAGTTGCACATGACGCAAACCGCTGATTCGTGATAGTCTCTCAATAGACACCTGAGAGTGGACAGAGAAGACAAGAGGAGCAACAAACGCCGTGCTGGCGACCGCTAAGAAAACAACCCTGATTGAAAGCTTCCGCACCCACGATACGGACACCGGCTCGCCGGAGGTCCAGATTGCGATTCTGAGTGCGCGCATTAGCGAACTGACCGAACACTTCAAGACGCACAAGAAGGACCACGCTTCCCGGCGCGGTCTTTTGCAGTTGGTCAGCAAGCGCCGCCGCCTTCTGGACTACCTGAAGACGCACGATACCGATCGCTACCGCGACGTTATCGGCAAACTCGGTATCCGCAAGTAGCCAGAGAGCCGGCCCAGAAAGTCAACATTGACCCGGAAGCGCCCAGACCGAAGATTGGTCACGGCCCCCGTTGTAAACAGTACCAGGGGCCATGGTGTACCTGGCGAGACGGACCCGCTGCCAGGGACGGCGCGGAGCTATGGGCTGAGCGCGTACCTGAATTCACCTTCAGGAGTATTCCCCACACAAGATTCCCAAGCGAACACACAATGAAACGAGGACTCGTATGTCTAAGCATGAAGTAGCAGTTGAGCTTGCCGGTGGCAAGCGGCTGGTCTTTGAGACCGGGCGCATGGCCAAGCAAGCCTCTGGCGCAGCACTGGTGAGCACGGGCGAAACCGTTGTTCTGGCCACTGCCGTAGCCTCTCCCGAAGCCAGGGAAGGCATTGATTTTTTCCCCCTTACCGTGGATTACCGCGAATACACCTACGCCGGCGGACGCATTCCCGGCGGCTTTATCAAGCGCGAAGGCCGGCCCAGCGAAAAAGAAGTGCTGACCTGCCGCCAGATTGACCGCCCCCTGCGGCCGCTCTTTCCCGATGGCTTCCGCAACGAGACGCAGCTGATTGCGCTGGTCTTCAGTGCCGACAAGGAGAACGATCCAGACGTGGTGGGCATCAACGCCGCCGCTTGCGCGCTGGCGCTCAGTGACATTCCCTTCAGCGCCACGGTGGGCGCGGTGCGCGTGGGCCGCGTGGAGGGCCAGTTCGTAATCAATCCCACATACGCCGAGCGCGCCGCCACTACGGTCAACATCATGGTCGTCGGTCACAAGGACGGCATCGTGATGATCGAGTCGGGCGCCAAGGAAGAGTCTGAAGAGACGATTCTGGCGGCCATCGAGTTTGGCCACGCGGAGATCAAGAAGATTGTCGCGGCGATCGAGGAGCTGGTGGCTTTGGCCGGCAAGCCCAAGCGGGCCTTTGTTGCGCCGGAGTTCGACGAGGCTTACTACGCGGCACTCAAGGCAAAGATCGAGGTCCGGCTCAAGGACGCTCTGGATACCAAGACGCATCCCAAACTGGAAAGCCAGAATCTGATCAAGGCGATCAAGGATGAATTGGCCGCCGAGTTGCCCGCTGACGACGCCGTCGCCAAGAAGAAGCTGGCGCATTATTACGAGAAGCTGCGGGAGCATATCTTCCGCGAGCAGGTGACCAAAGAGCGCATCCGGCCTGACCGGCGGCTCTTCGATGAAATTCGCCAGATCACCATCGAGACCACAGTTCTACCTCGCGTGCATGGCTCAGCGCTGTTTACGCGCGGCGAAACGCAGGCTCTGGTGACGGCCACGCTAGGCACCACCGACGACGGACAGCGGCTGGAAAGCTATGAGGGCGAAAAGAAGAAGCCCTTCATGCTGCACTACAACTTTCCGCCCTTCTGCGTGGGCGAGACGGGCCGCATGGGCGGCACAGGCCGGCGCGAGATTGGCCACGGAGCGCTGGCGGAACGCGCTATCACCGCGGTTTTACCCAGCCCCGAAGAGTCGCCTTACACTATCCGCATTGTCAGCGACATTCTGGAGTCCAACGGGTCGTCTTCGATGGCCACGGTTTGCGGCGCGAGCCTAGCGCTGTTTGACGCCGGGATTGCGCTTAAGGGCGCGGTGGCTGGCGTGGCGATGGGCCTGGTGAAGGAGGGCGACGACTTCGCCATTCTGACGGACATTGCCGGCGCTGAAGACCACTACGGCGATATGGACTTCAAAGTGGCCGGCACGCGCAAGGGCATCACCGCGCTACAGATGGACATCAAGATCGGCGGCCTGACTCACGAGATTCTCTCCCAGGCGATGGAGCAGGCGCGACGGGGACGGCTCTTCCTGCTGGACAAGATGGATGCGGCGCTGGACGGGCCGCGCACCGAGCGCTCGCAATATGCGCCACGCATCGAGACTGTGATGATTCCCACCGACAAGATTCGCGATCTGATCGGCAAGGGCGGCGCAACCATCCGCGGCATCATCGAGCAGACCGGCGCAAAGATCGATGTGGACGACACGGGCCGGGTCAATGTTGCCTCCTGCGACGCCGATGGACTGAAGAAGGCGCTGGAAATGATCGGCAACCTCACCGCCGTGCCGGAACTTGGCAAGGTTTATCTGGGCAAGGTGGTGCGGCTGGCGGAGTTTGGCGCGTTTGTCGAGCTCTTCCCTGGAACCGATGGCCTGCTGCACATCTCCGAGATCGCCGAACATCGCGTGAAGGAAGTGAAGGACGAGCTGCGCGAGGGCGATCAGGTGATGGTCA
>CAZFMB010000056.1:0-25601 GCA_964520005.1 uncultured Occallatibacter sp. | reverse complement strand
CAAAATTTTCTTCCATCCGCAAGTCAACATTGCCAGCGCCGTAGCCGAAGTGACAGCCATCAGCCAGGTGCAGTTGCGCTCGTTACCGCCCGGCTCCTTGCCGCCGTTCATCATTCAGTACAACGCCTCCAGCGTGCCTATTCTGATGCTGGGCCTCTCCGGACAGGGGCTCAACGAACAGCAGTTGAACGACCTGGGGCAGAACAACATCCGCACCCAGTTGGCCACGATCGAGGGACAGCAGACGCCCTTTCCCTACGGCGGCAAGCTGCGCCAGATTCAGGTGGACCTGGACCTGCACGCCCTCCAGGCCAAGGGGCTTTCGCCGGCTGACGTGGTTAACGCCGTCTCCGCGCAGAACCTGATAGCGCCCTCCGGCACCATGAAGATCGACCGTTTCGAGTATGCCGTCGAGACCAACTCCGCTCCCCCGATCGTCGATGAGCTGAACAATATGCCCATCAAGGCGGTCAACGGCGCGGTGATCTACATCCGCGACGTGGCTCACGTGCGCGACGGCTACCCGCCGCAGACCAACATCGTGCATGTGAACGGCAAGCGCGCCATCCTGATGGCCGTCATGAAAATCGGTTCGGCCTCCACGCTGGACATCATCCGCAGCGTGCGCCAAAAGCTGGAGAGCCCGGAGATGAAAGGAAGCGTCCCGCCGCAGACGCAGATCAATGCGCTCGCCGATCAGTCGATCTTTGTTCGCGGCGCCATCAACGGCGTAGTTCGCGAGTCCATCATTGCCGCCTGCCTCACCGCCATCATGATTCTGGTCTTTCTGGGCAGTTGGCGCTCCACAATCATCATCGCGGTCTCCATTCCACTCTCCATTCTCTGCTCGCTCAGCGTGCTCTCCATGCTGCACGAGACCATCAACATCATGACCCTTGGCGGGTTTGCGCTAGCCGTCGGCATCCTGGTGGACGATGCCACGGTGGCCATCGAAAACATCAACCGCTATCTTGAGGAAGGCAAGGAACTGGAGCAATCCATCCTGGACGGCTCGGCGCAGATTGCCGTTCCGGCGCTGGTCTCCACGCTGGCCATCTGCATTGTCTTTGTGCCTATGTTCTTTCTCAGCGGCGTGGCGCGCTACCTCTTCGTTCCCATGGCCGAGGCGGTGGTCTTCGCCATGCTGGCCAGCTACTTCCTCTCCCGAACGCTGGTTCCCACCATGGCCAAGTACCTGCTCAAAGAGCATGACGACGCCGAAACCCAAAGGAAGCGCGCCAGCCGCAACCCCTTCACTCGCTTTCAACAGGGTTTCGAGTCCGGCTTTGAGCGCTTTCGCCACGGCTACCTGCGCCTGCTGACTTTGTGCGTGGACCATGCGCGCGTCTTCCTGCTCCTATTTCTCCTCTTCGTCGTCGGATCATTCGGATTAGCGCCCTACCTCGGCCAGGACTTCTTTCCCTCGGTGGACTCCGGCCAGTTTAAGATTCACGTGCGCACCCGCACCGGCACGCGCATCGAGGAGTCCGCCGCGCTCTGCGATCGTGTCGATGCGACCATCCGGGAGCAGATTCCGGCCAACGAGGTCGTCTCCATTGTCGATAACATTGGCCTGCCCAACTCCAGATTGAACCTCTCTTACTCCACCTCGGCGCCGGTCGGCACTGCCGATGCCGACATTCAAGTCCAGTTGGCAGAAAACCATCATTCCACCGCGGCCTATGTCGAGCGTCTGCGCGCGGTGTTGGCCCGACAGTATCCAGGCGTTACCTTCTATGTGCTGCCGGTGGACATTGTCACCCAGATTCTCAACTTCGGCCTTTCGTCACCCATCGACCTCCAGATTGTCGGCCCCGATCTCTATGGCAATCGCGCCCTTGCCGAGCGCATGCTCAATGAGGTTCGCTATGTTCCCGGCGCCGCCGACGCGCGCATTCAGCAGCCCTTCGATGAACCGAATATGACGGTGGACGTGGACCGCACTCGCGCCCAATCCATTGGCCTAACGCAGAAAGACGTGGCTACCAGCCTGCTGGTGGCGCTCAGCGGCAGTTTCCAGACCACCCCCAGCTTTTACATGGACCCAAAAAACGGAGTGACCTACAACGTGGCTATTCAGGCCCCGGAGTATCGCACCGACTCGCTGGCCAAGTTGAATAGTCTTCCCATCACAGGATCGATTCCCGCTCAGAAGTCCAATGGCGCGGCTTCCACAGACGCTCCCGGCGCCTCGCTTTCCACTCAGGTTCTGGGAAACCTCGCCACCATCACCCCCGGTGTCGAACTGGGAACCATAAGCCACTACAACGTGCAGCCGGTTATCGATATCTACGCCAACGTGGATGGAACCGACCTGGGCACGGTGACGCGCAAGATAGACAAGATCATCGACAAACACCGGGCCGAGCTGCCGCGCGGTTCGCAATTCATCCTGCGCGGACAGAGCGAGACCATGAAATCCTCTTACATCGGCCTGCTGGGCGGGCTGGCCTTTTCCATCCTTCTCGTCTATCTGCTCATCGTCGTCAACTTCCAATCCTGGCTCGATCCGTTTCTGATTATTTCCGCGCTGCCCGCGGCTCTGGCAGGCATCGTCTGGTTCCTCTTCCTCACAGGCACCCGTCTCAGTGTGCCGGCGCTCACCGGCGCCATCATGTGCATGGGCGTGGCCACCGCCAACTCGATTCTTGTAGTCAGCTTTGCCCGTGAGCAGCTCGAAATTCTGGTGGGCGACGCGCGCACGGCGGCGCTCAATGCCGGATTTGTCCGCCTGCGCCCCGTGCTGATGACCGCCCTGGCCATGATCATCGGCATGGTGCCCATGGCCTTGGGCTTGGGCGACGGCGGCGAGCAAAATGCCCCACTGGGCCGCGCCGTTATCGGCGGCCTGCTGCTGGCCACTGTGGCCACGCTCTTCTTTGTTCCTGCATTTTTCTCCATCGCTCACGGCTGGCTGGAAAGCCGCCGCAAGACGGCCCACGGCGCGGCAATGGCCGGTACATTCGACGAGTTTGACGAGATTTCGGAGTAATTCTCTATGAGCAACGAAACCAATCCGAACCAGCAACAGGAATATGACAACGTATCCGCGCCCCAGCAGGCGGCCATCTCTCCGCGCAAGGCCCTCAACGGCGTGGTCATCGTCGTCATCCTTACAGCCGCTCTGGCTGGATATGGCATTCTGCGCCGCATTCATGCTGACACCGTACTCGTCAAGCGCACCAACGAGCTGGCCGCGCCCACTGTGATCGTAGCCGCGCCCAAAGCTGGCGCGCCCGTGGACAGCTTTGTGCTTCCCGGCAACGTGACCTCCTTCACCGATTCGCCCATCTACGCGCGCACTTCCGGATATTTGACACGCTGGTACTTCGACATCGGCGCCAAAGTGAAGAAGGGCGCGCTGCTGGCCGAGATCGCCACTCCCGAGTTGGATCAGCAATTGGCTCAGGCCGAAGCCGACCTGAACACCGCCCAGGCCAACGCCAACAACGCACGCATCCAGGCCGAGCGATACACCGGCCTCGTCCAAACTGACGCCGTCTCCCACCAGGACACCGATACCTTCGTGAACCAAGCAGCCTCCACCGCGGCGCAAGTCCGCTCCGCCCAGGCCAATGTCGAGCGCCTCCGCCAACTGCAATCCTTCGAAAAAGTCTATGCGCCCTTCGACGGCGTCATCACCGCCCGCAACATCGACAACGGCCAGCTCATAGATTCTGGAGCGGGCAAGGAGCTTTTTCACCTCCAAGCCATCCAGACCTTGCGCGTCTACGCCAACCTGCCGCAGATTTACTCCGCCAACGTGAAGCCGGGCGCGAAGATCGACCTGACATTCGCCGAACACGCCGGGAAAATATATCAGGGCACGCTGGTCCGCACCGCCGACGCTATTGACCCAGCTAGCCGCACCCTCCTGGTTGAAATCGACGTGGACAACCACGCCGGTGAGTTGCTCCCCGGCTCGCTGGCTCAGGTCCACTTCAAGACGCCCTCCGCCGGGCCCGCACTCATCGTGCCCGCCGCCGCGCTCATCTTCCGTAAGGAAGGCCTGCGCGTGGGCGTCGTCGTCAACGGCAACACCGCTCATCTGGCTCCGGTGGTCATCGGCGAAGACGACGGGGCCAGTGTGCAAATCGTCACCGGGCTCAGCCTCGGCGACCAGGTCATCCAGGACCCGCCCGACTCCCTCATCGAAGGCGAAAAGGTCCAGGTGGTCAGCCCCGCCAGCCAGTCTCGCGAGGGAGGTAAATGATGATGTCAGTGCCTCGTGCCGCGCGATTTGCCGGTTTCCTCGCCCTTGCTTTTCTGGTTGGCTGCAAGCCAGTTGGCCCCAACTACAATCGTCCCGGCTACCAAGCTCCCACGGCCTATAAGGAAACAGGTGCAACCACTGCCGTTGTCCCGCCGCCTGCTCCCACCAGCGGTGCATGGCAACCCGCAAATCCCTCCGACGGCCTGCTGCACGGCAAGTGGTGGGAAATTTACCAGGATCCGCAACTCAATCAGTTAGAAGACCGCATCGCCGCCAACAACCAGACCCTCCGCCAGGCTCTGGAAACTTATCTCGCCGCCCGCGACCAGATCACTGTAGCTCGCGCCGCATTCTTTCCAACTCTCTCTGCCGGACCCTCCGCCCAACGCGAGAAAATCTCGGCGAACGGTCCCTCCTACTCGGCCGGCAAACCCACCACATACAGCGACTTCGCGATCACTGGCCAGGCCAGTTGGGAGCCGGACTTTTGGGGCCGCATTCGCCGCACCGTCGAAGCCGCCCGCTCCAACGCGCAGGCCAGTGCTGCCGATCAGGCAAACATCGACCTCAGCCTACATGCAGAAATGGCTGCGGATTACTTCCAGTTGCGCGGTCTCGACGCCGAGATCAAGCTGCTCGACTCGACCGTCGCTGATCTCGAACATCAGCTCGATTTGACCCAGCGCCGCTTGGCCGGAGGCATCGGCACCGAGGCCGATGTAGCTCAGGCCCGCACGCAACTCGATACCGTGCGCGCGCAACGAATCGATGTGGGAGTAGCCCGTGCCCAGTTCGAACACGCCATCGGAACCATCGCCAACCTCAATCTCTCAGCCTTCAGCATTCCGCCCACGCCGCTTGCCCTTTCTTCTGATCACTCTCAAGATCTCGCGCTGCCAAAAGTTCCCCTCGGTATTCCTTCGCAATTGCTCGAGCGCCGTCCCGACATCGCCGCCGCCGAACGCCGCGCCCAGGCCGCCAACGCCCAAATAGGCATTGCCAAAAGCGCCTACTATCCCACCATCACATTAGGCGGCACCGGCGGCTTTGAAAGCATGAACGCCGGCACATGGCTACAAGGTCCCAGCGCGTTATGGTCCCTCGGCTCTCAAGCATCGGAGCTCCTCTTCGACGCAGGCCAGCGCCACGCCCTCACCGACGCCGCCCGCCACAGCTACGAAGCCCAGGCCGCGGGCTATAAAGCGACCGTTCTCGCCGCCTTCAACGACGTGGAAGATCAGCTCTCCGGCCTGCGAATACTTGAGCAGGAATCTACCGCCGAGCTGCAGGCCGTAGCGTCGGCCCAGCACTCCTACGACATCTCCAACCAGCGCTACAAGGGTGGCGTCACCAGCTACCTCGAAGTGCTAACGGCAGAGGCCACGCTGCTCCAGAACCAGCGCACCGCCATCAATCTCCAAACCCGCCAGTTCGTCTCCAGCGTCGGCTTGGTCCGCGCCCTCGGCGGCGGTTGGGATGCGAGCCAGTTGCCGAAATGATCGGAATCTATGATGCTCGTCCGCAGTGAGAAACCTGAAGATTGCTCCGCGATTCGCCTCGTCAACGAGCAGGCCTTTGGCCGGCCTGATGAGTCTGATCTCGTTGATCGTTTGCGCGCTCAGGGAGTCGTGCGTGCTTCTTTCATTGCCGAAGCTGAAGGCCTGATTGTTGGCCACATTCTCTTCAGCCGGATGTCGATTGAGACAACCGATAAGAACATTGCGGCGGTAGCCTTGGCACCACTGGCGGTAATACCGAAGTTTCAACGCCAGGGCATTGGAACAATGTTGATGGCTCACGGCCTTGATTGGCTCCGTGCGCAAAGCGAGCATATTGTCTTAGTTCTTGGCCATCCGGATTACTATCAGCGCTTCGGCTTCTCGGTCGATAAGTCTCGCTTTATCGAGAGCCCGTTCAACCCAAAATCCTTCATGGCGCTAGAACTCAAGCCCAACGCTCTCGAAGGGATTCGCGGCAGGGTTCGTTACCCGGATGCCTTCGGACTCTGAGAGTGATAATCAGTAGTCCGGCATTTCCACTGCAATCAATCTTGGTTCAAATGGCCGAAGGCGGCTACGGCCATTTTTCACGGCCAATCCACCCATTCCTTATCGGGACAAGCGGCGGCTGGAATGCAAGTCAGTTGCCGAAGTAGGGCCATTGCATGTGAAATGGAAGCAACGGGGGGATTTATGGTGAATCGTCAGAATGTACTTTCTCAATTCACGGCAATCATAATCACAATGATTGGAACTTTCATTGTTTTCGCTTTGGCCTTAATATATTTTTTTGACTGGCACTGGACAAATCCGGATTTTCCCCTTAGAAGTTACTCGGAAAAGATATTTCCTATACTTATAACTTCTCTGATAGCTACACTCCTAGCCATAGTACCAATTTGGTTGGGAGCAATGGGTAGACATAAGTTTGGTATGATCTTTCTCCGCACAGGGCTTGCGTTGCAGGCTTCGTTGACACTTTATGCTATGGCAGGTTGTCAAGGAGTATTGGGCGGCTACGAGCACATTTCTAGCCATATTTTTCCTTCGACATTCTTTGCCGAATACAACTTCTTCACGGTCATGTTGGAAGTTGCTCCAGTAACATCAATTGCGCCAAGTCTTCTACTTTACGGCACTATTAAGATTATCTCTCTGGCAGATAGTACACGATGCAGTGATAAGGGATAGCTTATAAGTTAGATCAATAAAATGCTGAAATAATAAAATACATAGATCAGGTAAAATGGGAGACAATGCTATTTTCGCTCAGGCAATCGCAACTTCCACGATTCGGCTCTCATCCTCACGCGCCAATTCCTCAGCCGCCGCAACATACTCTTGAATTGCGATCTGAATATTCGCGAGTGCTTCCTCTTCAGTTGCTCCCTGCGACCAGCAGCCCGGCAGACCGGGGCACGAGACGCTGTAACCTTCCTCGGAGTGGCGGAGAACGACGCGATAGTTAGCCATAGAATGAATGGTACTCCTGTGCAATCAGGGCAGCAACAGCGCCACACTTCACGGCCTGTCTATCCACTCCTTATCCGGGGCAACCGGAAGCGGCTGATCCGGGCCAAGGTTGGCCGCACTCACAGAAGCAAAAATAAAATTCTCCGGCGGAACCGCGGAGCCCGCCAGCCGCCGCAGCATCGCAATCTGTCCCGCGTGACTCATCGCATCGGAACAAGGCCCCTGCAAGACTCTTTCCAATGTAATCTCGTGCAGCTCCGTTCCGATCTCCAGATGATGCGCCAAATCCGCCAGCGTCTCGTGAAAGTGCGCCACGGCATCGGAAAACTCCGGAAAGAAAGGCACCTCGTATCTGACCCCGGTGAAATAACTGCGTGCCGAACCCAGCACGCCATCCATGTGGCGAATCAACTCATGTGGCGTGCGCACTAGCGGCGCCACGCGAAATTCCGCAAACTCCGGTGGAGCATCGCGCAGCGCCTTCTGCGTCCGGTAGGCCAGCGCCGCCAGAAAATGTTTCACCAGCTTTCTTTGCTCATTCATCTACACCGCTCCTTCAGCACCTTGACATTTCATTTTTGCTTGGGCAAAACCGGCAGCTTCCACCGCCGTCTCAGCTTCTTGTACTGCGGGCGTGGCAACTGCACCAGCAGCGGCCTTCTCGCCGGATCAAGTCGCGCCAGTAGCTCTTCAAGATGCTCCTGCGCCATGGCCGTGCATCCGGTTGTTCCTACGCCAGGCCCCATCCAAATGTGGATAAAGATGCATGAGCCTCCACCCGCTGCCACCGGCTCCGCGTTGTGATCGACCATCAACCCCCAGCGATACAGTCCATCGGGCCGCAACATCTGCTCGGAGCTCGACCAGTCAGCCACAACCGTCGCGCGATCCACTACGCGGTTGTAGAACTTGGAACGCGCGTCATCTACACATTCCACTGAAGGCGCGAGGCTCAGGTAGGGCATCTTCCATCCCAGCTGTCCCTGTTCGGCATAGCCAAAGGCCGTGCTTAATCGAAAGATTCCCGCCGGCGATTTACCGTCGCCTTCTTGCTTAATAGGCCCACTCGCTGCCCGCCGTCTATCATCCGGCGCAACTCCAGTGCCCCATCCGAGTCCGTTCTTGCCCACCACAACAGGAATAGGACTGCCAACTGCCTTCCACTTCTTATGCGCATGCGGCCGCTCATACGCCTGCAACGTCCCATCAACTCCATTCCAATCCTGAGTCGTAACCACGAGGATTTGCGTCGACGTACGCAATACAACTGGCTCCCGGCCCTCAGCCAGCGCCAGCGAAGCCGAGCAGAGCGCAACAACACAACCGGAAATCCACCCTATCTTCATTTCGTTTATTTATTCCCTATTCCCTGTCTTTTTCGTTCCCTGCCTCACCTCAAATTGCCGTGGATGGCTGTAAGCCGCCGGGGGCACATCGGTAATGGGCAGCGCGGGGCCCTCCCACAGCAGGCGGGGCGAACCCTGGCTGGCCGAGTGCAAACCTTCCAGGTGAATCGTGTGCTTGCCGGCGCGCAGACCCAGCGAGCCGCGATCATAGCGCATCGCGTTTCCCGGTGAACTGCAAACCTGGGCAAACGAAGGTCCAGTCTTAGCTACTTCCAAGCCGTCGATTACCAGTCGCGCGCCATCGCGAGCCAGCAGGTGAAAGGTATAGCCGCCGTCAGCGGGAACGTCGATGAAGCCGTCCCAGACCGCTGCGTAATGAGTAAATCCCTGTGCGTCCGCTCTCAAGCCGGGTCCTTCACCGGCAAAGATCACGCGTTCTTTGTCGAGTTTCGGCAATTCGGTCCATTCTCCCGGATAGATCTGCCATGCGAGTCCCGCGGTCATGGGGCCTGCGAGGTTGGCTGCCTCGTGCCAGTGGGCCACGGCCACTAATCCCTGCGCCGCCCAGTCCTCGCCAGCCGAGTCAGGTTGCCCGTCGCTCTTTTTCACATGAAGCAAAACTCGAAATCGTCCCGCGCCGTTTGCCGCACCATCCAGTTGGGTTCCTTCTGCATCCGGGAAACGATGGCTCACGCGACGGCCCGTAGCTTGCACACCGTCGCCAAATAGCCAGGTGTAATGCGCCCCAGGCGAGGATTGCGCCGTAAAGGTGACCTGCTCACCCGGCGAAAAGACCGGCGGATCCACGGTGAACGCGGCCATCGGCCCGTGTGGCGCCGCGAAATGCGCCGGTTGTGCGCCGTCTCCCGTTTCCAGCGGAAGATCGGCATTGGCTGTCGCGCGAGTCTGCTCATACTTCACATTGTCGAAGGTCACGCCTGCCACATCTCCGGTCATCGAGGACTCGGCCAGCGGCGGCTGGTCCAGCGCCCAGATGTTGTGGAAGGTAAATCCCTGCAAGCCCGGGTAAGCCTGCTCCATCTGCACCAGCGAATACCAGTTGTCCAAAAAGATATTTTCAAATTTGTAATCGGAATGAATCCCCTTGGCTCCGTTTGCGCCCCACAGCCCAAACAATGCATAGGTCTGCCCGCATGCCCCGATGCCGCCGTGAAGAATGTCGCTGTCGCGCAGCGTAAAGTTACTCGAGTTGAAGGTCTTGCGCGGCCAGCCAGTACGCACTATGTTCGAGATACTGGTCGATAGCTCGCTGTGTTCAATCAGAATGTTGCGCACATCGTGGCCGGGGGTGAGCATCGCCTCGTCACTGTAGCCGTCCCAGTTGCCCTGCATAACCAAATCGTCGTCCGAGGAGCGAATGAACGCGTTGCGCACCACGGCGTCGCCGCCGCCCAGCCAATCCATGCCATCCTGGTTGGCGTTCCCCGGGTTGCCGCCGATCACCCGCAGATCATCATATAAAAATCCAAAGGAATCCTTCATCTGGATCGACCACGTTCGCGACCTCACAATGCAGGTCAGCCCGTCGATCTCCACGTTCTTGGCCTCCATTGCGCCGATGCAGTGCCAGTCGGGCTTTTGCATCCAGCCTTCGTCGCTGTTGGGATCCTGCGGCCCGTCATAAATAATTGTCCCCCGGCCCAGAATTTTTACATTCTCCACCTTCCATAAATTCAAGCTGCCGAAAAAATATGAGCCGGGCGCAAGATAAAGCGTCTCGCCGCTCTTGGGATTCAGGCTCTCGTGGTAAACCCCCGGCTGGTAGGCGTGAATCACCTGCTTGCGCGGCAAAGGCGGCGGCGGCGCGCTGGCAAAGAGAAATAGCATCTTGGCGTATTGCAGAAAGTCTTCTGGCCGGGAGATGGAGAGCTTGGCCGGCCCGCTGAACCGGAAGCGAATCGTCTGGCCTTGACGAATCGGACGCAATCCCAACCGCCAGGGCTGAATGTCCACGCCCTTGTCCCAGAAGCCTGGCTCTGCAGCGGTAATCTCCACAGTCACCGGGCCGGTCACGTCGAAGCTGACATACTCATAGTTCGCCGCGGCGTGCGCCACGTCCACGGGCTGGCCGTTAACGCGGACCGTAAAAGCCGTCGAACGCATCTCCGGCGGAACCGGAGCGGATTGCACGCGGTTTGCCGCGTGAGCAATAACAGGAAGCGCGAGAAGTACTACGAGCAACGGACGAATACCCAGCAAGAAGAGGCTCCGGCAAGAAAGTGTGGTCGAATCCACTGTAGCAGGAGTAACACAGGCCGGGAACGTGCTGTCTACATTCCGCCGCAGAGAACGGCCGGGAAAAGTTCCGAAGTGTAGATCGCCGCTCGCATCAATTAAAAATCCGCGAGGATCTTCCGGAGAGCAGGCGCGGGGACTCCGGATCGCTCCACAAGCTCTTTGAGTTCACTTGCCAATTGATTCATTTCATCGGGAGCCTGGGAACAATGCCAGCCTCCGCCTATCTCGGCAAATTTAGTATTAAGAAATGCCCGGAACAGCCCAACCAGAACGAATCGCGGAAGTCTGACGAACATCACCAGGGAGCCAGGAACAATGCGGCGTCCTGTAGCGCGCAGCACCTTCAGCGTCTCGTGCATGGCATCAACGAGCAGGCTTAGATCGCTTTTGGAGCGGGCCAGGGCGTGGGTATCGCATCCATGTTTGATGACCAGCACCGCGAAAGGCGCGATCATCGCCGCGTGGTTGGCCAGCCAGTCGGGCATGTGCGGCTCGAATCTTGACTTGAGTCCAGCGCGGTTGAGAATGCCGATCAGGCGCGTGAGCCTTGGCGTGACAGCGCCGTTGACTTCGCCGAAGGGCGCGGAAGCTCCTTTGACGCGCATGGCCCGCACCAGGCTGCCCTCACGCCGGCCTCCCGCGAAGTCGAAGCCCAGCAAAACGCGATCCGCACCCAGTTTTGCAATCCACTCTTCAGGACCCAGAGCTGTGTTGACCATGAATACCACGGATGGTGAAGCGTTCTGAGCGAGCGTCGGCAGAAGTTCCCCCACCTGATTCTTGCGAACGACGACAAAAATATAGTCATAGATATCCGTTCGATCCAGGTGGTCGATGATGGGCAATCTGGTCACGGTTCGTTCGCCGTTGAGCGGGTTCTCGATTTCGATTCCCCGTTCAATCAGTTCCTTGTATCGAGCGGGGCGAGCCAGAACTGTGACATTGAAACCGGCCCGGCGCAATTCGGCGGCACAGACGGAACCGTTAACTCCGGCTCCGATAACAAGAAGGCGCAAAGATTCGTCACTCATGAGAATTTCCAATCATTTGTTTTGCCTGAATTGTACGGCATTTTCAGGGTTTCCGTATTGTGGAAAGCGGTCGTTACAATACCATCCATAATGCAGGGTGAGCATCTGAGACTCGTAATATTCCTTTGCCCATCGTGACCTACTCGCGGAGGCAGGCCGGATACTTCGAGCGAAACAATTTCACGTTCCAACCCATCCCATACAATATTTTTCCTTGTCAGCCGTTTACTATAATTGGGTCGAGAATTCCTGGGAACAACACCGTTTCATCTTGCGTAAGAGCTTCGGAGGCAATGAAATGACTATCAGCCCTATCGACAACTCACAACGAACGGCCGCCAGAGTGACAGCTTTTACTTACCTGCTCAGCTTCGCGCTCGTGGTCTACGTTCATTACGGAATACTCTGGCGTCTGACCACCGAGAATGTTGCCGAAACCGCGCGCAATATCCTGGCGCACGAACAATTCTTTCGCACCGGCATCGCTTTGAATGTCCTGTACAGCGCGGGCATCTTCGTGCTGCTCACCGCGCTCTACGTAGTGCTCAAGCCGGTCAACAAGGGCCTGGCCCTGTTGGCGGCCTTCTGGTGGGTCGTGAATGCCTTCACCTGGCTGTTCATGTCGCTCAACTATTTTCACGCCTTACTGCTTCTCAAAAGCCCGGATTACCTGCGGTCCTTTGAGCCGGAGCGGCTGCAAACCTGGGCGATGTTTTATCTAAAAATGGGTTTTGACATCTATTACGTGGGCTTGCTCTTCTGGGGATTGGCATCCACCGTCTGTGCCTGCCTGTGGTTCAAGTCGCGCTATATTCCTCGCGCGCTGGCTGCCTTTGGCGTGCTCACCTCGGCATTTGCCGCCTTCTGCTCCTTCGCGCTCTTCATCAATCCCCACTTCGACAAAATCATCGGCCTGGGGTGGTTCGACTCGCCCATGGGTCTCTTCGATATAGCTTTGAGTATTTGGCTTCTCTTCAGGGGATTGAAGCCGCCTGCGGCAGCCGATGCACGAATAAAGACCATCGCCGTATAATCTTTCCTCCATCCGCGGGTCATGGCGATGATGCATCATGCGGGGAATTCCACCGGGCACACGTTCTCGTGATACCATTTCGCCAAGGGCATTCCCCGCCCGCCAATCGGACCCCTCAAGGAGGTCATCATGAGCCCACTCTCTCGTCGTGAATTCCTTAAAGCTACGCTTGCCGCCGGAGCCATCGCCAGCGCTGGCTCGCTTTCGTTGAACGCCGCTACCGGCAAAGCCACCGACACCGTCACGCTGGGCAAATCAGGCCTGAAGGTCACGCACCTCGCCTTCGGCACCGGCAGCAAAAACGGCTATGTGCAGTCCTCCCTCGGACAGAAGGAGTTCTCACGCCTCATTCACTACGCCTACGAGCGCGGCATCCGCTTCTTTGAGACCTCTGAGTCCTACTCCACCCCTGCCATGCTCGGCGAAGCCCTCAAAGATTTCCCCCGTGAGAGCTATCAGTTGATGAACAAGGTGACCACCGACGAGGGCGTCGATCCCCTGAAGCGATTCGACCAGATGCGCCGCATCTCGCAGACCGAGTACTTTGACATCATGCTCCTCCACTGGCAGGTCTCCGGAGATTGGACGGCCACCACCGGCCGCTGGCAGGACGGCATTCTCGAAGCGCAATCCAAGCAGATCATCCGCACCCGCGGCGCATCGGTCCACGGCCTGCCCGCGCTTCGCCTCATGCCGGGTAATAAATGGCTGCAAGTGGCGATGATCCGCATGAATCACAATGGGACGGCCATGGACGGCCCCGTCCACGACGACGGCAACCCCGGCAACGTCCCGGAAGTGGTCGAGCACGTCAAGCAAGTGAAGCGAGAGGGCATGGGCATCATCAGCATGAAGCTGGTGGGAGACGGCGCCTTCACGCGCCACGAAGACCGCCAGGCGGCCATGCGCTTCGCCTTCAAGAACGCCGGAATCGATTGCGCCACTGTGGGCTTCAAGAGCACGCAGGAGATCGACGAAGCCATCGACAACATGAACATTGCGCTGACCTAGGGATTGTTCACGCCATCTGAGGGGGCGGCGTCTGATGCAGAGTGAATAGGACCTAAATCCCTTCGCCCATCGATACATACTGCCGCAGCCGCTCCAGCTTTTCGCGATAGGCTTCGCGCTCGGCAGCCTCGGCTGTGAACTGCTCGGCCGGACGCCGCTGCCCGCCCAGGCGTTCTTCCAGTTCCTCCACGCGCGCAGCCAGCGCAATCAGCGAATCCGAGAGTGGATCTTTAATATCGTGCGGATCGGTAATCAGTACACGCTCCCCATTGCGGTAAACAATGTGCGCGGGAACGCCGACTACCGTCGAGTCGGGTGGCACATCAGCCAGCACCACCGACCCCGCTCCCACACGCGAGTTCTCGCCGATGGTGATGTTGCCCAGCAGGTTGGCGTTGTTGCCGATAAAAACCCCGTCGCAAACCGTGGGATGGCGCTTGCCGTGCTGCTTGCCCGTTCCGCCCAGCGTCACGCCCTGATACATGGTCACGTCGCTAGCCACAATCGCCGTCTCGCCGATCACCACCCCCGTCGCGTGGTCGATGAAGAGCCTCCGTCCAAGCAGCGCGCCAGGATGAATATCGACACCAGTAAAAAACCGGCCCACCTGCGAGAGCATCCTTGCCGGCAACCGCAGCTTCGCGCCCCACAACCAATGCGAGACGCGATGAATCCACACCGCCCACAGCCCCGGATAGCAGAGCAACACCTCCAGCCGCGAGCGCGCCGCCGGGTCGCGCTCCAGCACGGAGTCAATGTCTTCGCGAATGTGGGCAAGCAAAGCCATATTAAGAAGTCTACAATCCCAATCTCGGAACCGGTGTGAATGTCGCCCCGTCCTGATCAAAAACGAGAACTGGTGTACCGGCAACAACATGTCGAACTGCAATGAATTACTCGACGCCTAGCAACGCGTATGCGACAGATTCGATATCTTGGAGCGAATCGCCGAAACGAATCTTGAGTACCGGCATTTTGAGTTGTCTTGCGGCGGTGTCGATCAATGAAGCCTGGAAAATGCTGCGTTCCAGAAAGTGACGGATCATAGTCTCTTCCGACGAGGCTCCACGGTAAAAATCCACATCGGCCCGAATTCGTTTTTCGAGAGTGTCTCGATCAGGCGCCAACCAAATAGATTTCACATTTGCCAGGGATAGGTCAGCCACCTTCTCGGGATGCAACTGCCACCCTTCGATGAGCACCGGAGAAGACCATGTTGCGTGCGCGAAGGCTACAGGCCGCACACCCTCCCATACAGTCGCGTGCTCTTTGCCGAAATCGTCGATGAGTTTCTCCGGCGGATGTTGAACGTAGTACTCCCGGTAATCGAGTGCGCTCATGAAATGCAATTCAGGATGAGTGAATGCATTCGTTGCGCCGCGTATCGCCGCCGTCAAGTCATCGACCGAGATCAGGGATAGCCCCAACCTCGCCGCCAACAACTTACCCAAGCTGGTCTTCCCGGACATTGGCGGGCCACCGAGGAATAGAACTTGAACCACCGAACTTCCCCTCATTGAAGACGACCATTTTCAGCGTGGTTGCTCCAGGTCTCGATTTTGAGACCTGGGAAACCACAAAAGTCCATGCGAGCGAATAGCGAGCGTCTGGCCTCAACGCAGGTGGTTACACGGCAATCGCCTCCACCGGCAACGCCAGCGCCTGCTGGCGCAGCGACTCAAAGAGAATGCTCGACAAATAGCGCTCGCCAAAGTCCGGCAGCACTACCACAATCAGCTTGTCCTTATTCTCCGGCCGCGCGGCCACCTTCAACGCCGCTGCCACAGCCGCTCCCGAGCTGATGCCCACAAACAATCCCTCTTCAAGCGGCAGGCGCCGGGCCATCGCAATCGATTCATCATTGGTTACCTGAATGATCTCGTCCACCAGCTTGGTGTCCAGCACGCCCGGCACAAATCCCGCACCCAGGCCCTGAATCTTGTGTGGCCCAGGCTTGCCGCCGCTCAGCACCGCGCTATCCGTCGGCTCCACTGCGATGGCCTTGAAGCCCGGCTTCTTCTCCTTGATGTACTTGCCCGCGCCGGTGATGGTGCCGCCCGTGCCCACGCCGCTGATCAAAATGTCCACCTTGCCGTCTGTGTCGTTCCAGATCTCCGGGCCGGTGGTGTAGTAGTGAATCGCCGGGTTCGCCGGGTTGTTGAACTGCTGCAAAATGTACCCATTCGGCGTCTTGGCCAGAATCTCATCGGCCTTGGCGATGGCGCCCTTCATGCCGTTCGGCCCGGGCGTCAGCACGATCTCCGCGCCAAAGGCCAGCAGCAGCACGCGCCGCTCCAGGCTCATCGTCTCCGGGATGGTGAGAATTATCCGGTAACCCTTCACCGCGGCCACAAAGGCCAGCGCGATGCCGGTGTTGCCGCTGGTCGGTTCAATCAAAACTGTCTTGCCGGGAGTAATCTTGCCCCGCCTCTCGGCATCGTCGATCATAGCGAAGCCGATGCGGTCCTTCACGCTCGAAACCGGGTTCTGGCTCTCCAGCTTGGCTACAACGGTTGCCGGCAGACCGGCTGCCACTTTGTTTAGTCGAACCAACGGGGTCTTGCCAATAAGTTCTGTGACATTCGCAGCTATGTGCGCCATGATGATCTCCTTTGCTGGAATAAAATTCCAGACGGTTCTGTTCTGTGGGGTAATGGGTCAAATTGTGGGGTAGGAAAGGGTGCGCGCATGGGGCGCACATCTACGTCGCAACTGGCACCAGGGCGGTGTTAGCGACATCGACGCATAAATAGAGCATAATACCGGAGCGTGGTTTGTGGCAAGGGGAACTTCAAAAAATCATGGCCTGATGAATCAGCCCGTTCAGGTCAAGGCTCTGTTGCAACAACAGTCTGCAATGGAGCAGGTCAGTTCGATTGAATCGCAGTATTTGTTTGGCGTTGTTCCCTGAGTTTGCATACAGCCGCCAATTGGACAAGTATGGATATAAACACAAAGAGAATTGTGAAGAAGTTTAAGAACATACCTAGAATATCCATCCGATCAGCAATAGGCTGCATTCCAGAAGCAATCCGTTCAGCTCTATCCCCGAAATAAAAAGCGAAGGCGGAGGCTACTGTGAGAAACCACAACACACGCGACAGCGCTCGCAGTGAAGAGAAAATCAGCAGCAGGAACGCCGGCAGACTCAGCGCGGGAATCAGGTACATATAGACTCCGAGACCCCAGGGCAATCGCGTGTCCATTCCCCAAGCCGCCGAAGCTAGTGCCGCCAACGTCAATAAGCCGCTAAGAATTCCTGCACTCCACAACAGAAAAATAGTCGTGCGCGACAGTGTTTGCGCCGCGATAAGATTGCCTTTAGCAAGGCGCAAGGAAATGGCAATGACTGCAATAGCTGTTATCACGAAGGCAGCTTCGAGCACGAATGACATTGCCCAGTTCTCCCCACACTCGCTCAGAATCTATGGATAGGATATTAGCAAGAAAAATCAAGCGCCGTCCAACTGCCCCATCAGCTCTTCCCACTCTTCAGTGAATGCGGCTAGCTGCACTCGCAACTCCTCGGCCAGCGTGGTCAATCGTTGCGTCTCGGCGGCGCTGACATAAACTCCCAACTGCTCTTCGGTGTGCGCAATCGCCGCCTCAATGCGCGGGACTTCCTCTTCCAGAAACGCGCAACGCTCCTCCATCTGCTTCTGCTTAATAGGATTCAACCGGCGCGGGCGATCCTTGGCGCTGTCGGCCTCCGCATCAGCCCCATTGCCGTTCTTAGCGACAGGCTCCGCCGCTCTCACCTTCTCCGCGATCTCAACCAAAAGGCTGCCGTCTGTATGACCCTTCCAGCGCAGATAATCTTCGTAATTGCCCTCGTGGCTGGTCACTTTGCCGCCTTCCACTTCTAGCACGCGCGTGGCCAGCCGGTCGATGAAGTAGCGGTCATGCGACACAAAGACTACGGTCCCGCTAAAGGCCGCCAGCGCATCCAGCAGTACATCCTTGGCGCGCATATCCAGATGGTTCGTCGGCTCGTCGAGCAGCAAAAAGTTCGACGGCGAAACCAGAATCCGCGCCAACGCAAATCTATTGCGCTCGCCGCCTGAGAGCACGCCCAGCGGCTTGAAGACATCGTCGCCGCTGAACAAAAAGCAGCCCAGCAACGAACGCAACTCGCCCTCAGGCACTTTGACTGCGGCGCGGCCGATGTCGTCGATCATGCGCGCATCGCCGTCGAGCACCTTGTACTGGTCCTGCGCAAAGTATTCGCAAACCACGTTGTGCCCTAGCTTTATATGTCCCGCGGTCGGTGGCTCTGAGCCGGTTAGCAGGCGAATCAGAGTGGACTTGCCCGCCCCATTTACGCCCACCAGTGCCACGCGGTCGCCGCGATCAATTCTGAAGCGCACGTCCTTGAAGACCTGCTTCGGTCCATAACTCTTCGCCAATCCCTCGGCTTCAGCCACCATGCGCCCCGAGGGCTGTGGCTGTGGAAACCGGAAGTAAATAGTCGATTCAGTTTCTGGTATTTCAATGCGTTCAATCTTTTCGAGTTCTTTAATTCTGCTCTGCACCTGCTTGGCCTTGGTAGCCTGATAGCGGAATCGGTTGATGAAGGCCTCCAGATGCTCAATCTGCTGCCGCTGATTGTTAAATGCCGCCTGTAACTGCGTCCGCCGCTCGTCTTTTTGACTTAGATACTTCGTATAGTTACCCTGATAGATATTTACCCGCTTATTCCATATCTCCACAGTCCGGTCGATAGTTACATCAAGAAAATACCTATCGTGGGAGATAAGTATGTAACCGAAGGGATAACTCCTGAGATAGTCTTCCAGCCAGTTGCGCGTCTCCAGGTCTAAGTGGTTAGTAGGCTCATCCAATAACAGCAAGTTAGGTTTGGCCAGCAGCAGCTTGGCCAGTGCGATGCGCATCTGCCAGCCGCCGCTGAATTCATCCGTCTGCCGCGTCCAGTCTTCCTTACTGAAGCCCAGCCCAGTCAGCACGCCGCCCACCTGCGCATCCAGCGCGTAGCCATCCAGCGCGTGAAAGCGCTCCTGCAGCATGGAGTAGCGCTCCGCCACGGCCTCATACTCCGCGCCTTCGTGATCCAGCACGGCCAGTTGCCCGCCCAGCCGCTCCACCTCGCGAGCCATCTCGCGCAACTCGTCGAAGACGCTCAGGCACTCTTCGAAGACCGTCCGTCCGGTGAGCGTCAGACCCTCCTGTGGCAGGTAGCCGATGCTCATGCCTCGCGTCTGCTGCATCTGGCCGTAGTCCAGCGTCTCCAGGCCTGCCAGAACTTTCATGAGGGTGGATTTGCCCGTGCCATTAGCGCCGACAAGCGCGGTTTTCTCCTTGCTCCGGATTAGCCAATTGGCTTCCATAAACAGGACACGCGGTCCATATCGCTTGCCGGCATTTTGCAGGGAGAGCATCTACTCCCATTTTCTCACCACATGCGATGGGGCTAGTGGCTCGCTCTTCGCGCGCATAGGCATAGAGCCGAAGTGCGGCAGAATGCCAATTATCTGGTCACAAATTTTGATAGCGAGTTACCGAAAGAAATGGTCCGACCGCAGCGTCGCAACAATCTGCGCGGCGGGGTCCAGGGCCGTCGAGTTTCCTGAAGAGCCTTTGGATGGAAGCCTGAGTTCAGCCTTCAGGGTCATGTGCTTGTTTGCCTTGAACTCACCGCCCACGGTATTCGAGGCTTTTTGCACGCCGCCGCCGCGCGCGATAACGTGGAACTCATGCACGCCCGGCGGAACAAACAGATTTTCTAATGCCGCCTTGTCGCCCGCTGTACCTTTGCAATAAATCTTCCCATCCATCTCGACAGTGAAGGCCAGATCGGGCGGAAAGTGATCCAGTTCCAGCTTCAAGCGGGCATTCTGTTTGGGATCAAGCGACTTTGGATCGAAGGCCACGCTGGCAGGTTGAGCGTGTATTGCAGTCGCTGCGGAGGGTTTTGTAGTATTCGCGCTCGGCGCGGCTTGGGGCGCGGGCTGTGAAGATTCGCTCGTTGCCACGGGAGCTGTCTGCGAAGGTGCGGTTGCCTCCGCGGGCGTTGTCTGCGAAGCTAGAGCCCACTCCGCTGCCTGTTGTTGCGCAGCCGAATGGTTGCGATGCAGCAGATACCCGCCTCCCGCAGCCATGGCAACGAGAAGAATCACAGCGGCAATAATTATCTTTCCCATTTTTCTGGCTGGCGCGGCTGGCTGTGGCGACTTGATCGTTGCGGTTATCTCGGCGGGCATCGGTGGCAAACCGGCATTGACGTCGTAGGTCTCCTCCGATGCTTTCCCGGTTCCCCTGGCCATCGGCGCGGTGGCTTGCAGGCTCGATGTCTTTGCGCCGGTGCGCAGTTGCGCCAAGGCCTGTGCAAGTTCCTCGCCGGTTTGAAAGCGTTCGGCGGGGTTCTTCGCCAGGCACTTCAGAATCAGGCTCTCCAAAGCGGCGGGGATAGCGGGATTCAGCTTGGCCGGGGGAATGGGTTCGGTGTGAACAATTTTGTAAGAGACGGCGCTCATCGTCTCGCCCGGAAAGGGCTGCTCTCCGCTCGCCATCCAATATAGAATCACGCCCAGAGAAAACAGGTCGGCGCGCCCGTCGATGGGCCCGCCGGTAAACTGTTCCGGCGGCATGAAGGCCGGGGTCCCCAGAAGCTGGCCGGTCGTGGTAATCTCTCCGGCTGCCAGCTTAGCGACGCCAAAATCGGTAATCTTCGCCTGCTCCGTACCATCGGTCTCGCTCACCGCGAGCAAAATATTTGCGGGCTTGATATCGCGATGAATTACGCCCTTGCGGTGCGCGTGTCCCAGGGCTTCAGCGATCTGTTGGCCGATCTCGCAGACGCGCTCCAGCGAGGAGCGCTCTCCCCTCTTGATGGCGTCGGAGAGTGTCCTTCCCGGCACGAACTCCATCACCAGAAACGGCACGCCATCCTGCTCGCCGACATCGAATACGGAGACGATTCCGGGGTGGGAAAGAGCCCCTGCGGCGCGCGCCTCACGAAAGAATCGCTGCCTGTATTCGCTGCTTTGATCGCTGGCCAGCGCCACGGAGAGTATGGTCTTCACCGCTACAATGCGGTCCATGGCCGGGTCCTTGGCGCGAAAAACGCTGCCCATGGCGCCATGGCCCAATTCATCGATAATCTCGTACCTTCCGATAGTTTTGGGCGCGCTCATAACCTGATCCGTAATACTTTAGCATAGTGTTCTTGCGAATTGGATGAATCTCAGGCAGTTGAGGATTCGGCTTTTGCGGGAGCGCGATAACGCGCAATCAGCAACGTCATATCATCCGACTGGCTGGCGCCGCGCGCAAATGCCTCCACAGAATCCAGAACGATCTGCTTCAGCAAGTCGAGCGGCGTGTTCTGCTGGCCGGCCAGAGCCTCGCGCAACCGGGATACGCCGTACAACTCCTCGTCCGGATTTTCCGCTTCGCTGATGCCGTCGCTGAAAAGCACCAGCGTATCGTCCGGCTCCAGTTGCAGGCTGGCGGCGGTAAACTCCGCGTTCTCCAGCAGGCCCACCGGAAAGGAGCCTTCGCTGTAGAGCTCGCTGACCTGGCCGCGCCTGAGCAGCAACGGCGACGGATGGCCGGCCTTGATGTATTCCAGCTTGCCGCCGCGATCGATCAATGCGAAGAACATGGTCGCATAGCGCCTGACTCCGCCATGCTCACAAAGAAATTTATTGATGTGGTTGAAGACGCTCACCGGCTCCGTTCCCAGGGCCATCGCGGAAAGCGCTCCCTGCAGCATGGTGGTCAGCAGCGCAGCGCCCAGCCCTTTGCCGCTGACATCTGCAATCAGAAATGCGGTGCGCTCCTCGCCTGCGGCGAATGCGTCGAAGTAGTCGCCGCCCACCTCATGGCAGGGGTAGTGCATTCCGGTAATGGCCAGATGCGGAAAATCGTGCAAGCCCTGCGGAAGCAGAGCCTGCTGAATGGTGCGGGCGATGGAAAGCTCCTGCTCCAGGCGCTGCCGCTCGCGCTCGCGCTCCACCAGACGCGCATTGTCCAGGATGCTGGCGGATTGCATTCCCAGCGCATCGAGAATCTGCCGGTCAAGATCGGAAAAAGCCGCCGGCCTCCTGGAATCGAGATAAAGAATGCCCAGTAGCTGGCCCCGCTTCAGCACAACGGACTCGTCCGAATTGGCGCGAGGCATGGCATACAGCGGAATGGCGATGATGGAACGAAGGCGCTGCACTACCACGCTCTTCGCGCTCTTCAGGTCAATATCCGCCAGATTCAGGTCTTCGCTGATGAACGAGGCTTGGCGCTCCATGGCCTGGCTGAGCGCGGTCTGGCTGGGAGTGATGCTTTCCGGCGCCAGCTCTTCGCCGCCCTTGCCGCGCGCCAGCCGCACTTTGAAAGAATCAGCCGCGCCCGGCTCAATCAGCAGCCCGCGATCGGCCTGGGTGACGGCGATGGTGTGATCCAGCATCGCCGCCAGCACCGAATCCAGCGGGAGCTGCGAATGAAGCAGCGACGTGGCTTCGAGCAGCAGATTCAGTTGGCTCAAGTCTCCGGGGTGCTGCGCGCCGGTCAGTGACGGCATGCTTCCCAATCGCGTCAGCATATTTTCGATAACATTTTCCGCGCCGCTGGAGCGAAAAATAATCTCGCAACCATCTTCGATGCCGAATTGAATCACGTCGCCGTTCTGCAAAAACTTTCGCGCTACCTTTTTGCCGTTGACAAAAATACCCAGCCGGTGGCCGCGATCCTCAATCCGGTAGCCGCTTTCCTCGGCAATCAAGGCGGCGCAGTTACGCGAGATGCGCCGGTCGTCAAGCTGTAAATGATTGCCGGCTTCGTTGCCGCGGCCGATCAAAAACGGGGATTGAGTCACGTGAACAAGCTGATTCGGATGGCCAGGGAAAACGACCTCCAGGACAGTTTCATGTATTTTGGGATCGTCTGGCATAGATAACCGGGGTGTGCAGATTGTAGCATTCCACGCATTTTTCAGAAAAGCGGCCGTAATAGCCGGATGGGATGTCTCTTCGCAGGCCGGGATGCGGCAACACTACGGCCGAATCTCCACCGGTGTGCCCACCGGAACCAGCTTCCAAATCTCGTCGATCTCCTCATCGGTGACCGCGATGCAACCCAGCGTCCAGTCGTAAAGCCTGTGCGCCGCGCCAATATATCCCTTACCGTTAGGCAAGCCGTGAATCAGGATGGATCCGCCGGGAGAAACGCCCAGCTTCGCCGCCCGCTTACGGTCCTCGGCATTGGGATAGGAGATGTGCAGAGCCTTGTGGTATTGGCTGGCCGCATACTTGGCATCGATTGTGTAGTGCCCCTCCGGCGTGCGCGCGTCGCCCTGACGCACCTTTGGCGCAAGCCCGCCCTGTCCCAGCGCCACCTTATATGTGTGAATCACCTTGCCCCCGGCGAGCAACTCCATTACGTGATCTTTCTTCAGAATCAGAATCGAATCGGCCTTCTGCGGCGCACTCTGTGACTGTGCCGGCAGTGCCCCCGCCAACACCCATAAAGCTAGTGTGATGCCACTGAACACCATACAGGCAGCAAATCCGGCATAATTCCCACGCTTTTTCATACACACACTTTAATCCATCACTCCCTTACGAGGCATCGTCACCGGCGGCAGATTTCTCTCGGAAGATTGCTGAAATATTCAAGCCAGGCGTGAGCAGAGTAAGGTATATTGTCAAACAGTCTGGAAAGCAGAGTGAGCAATTCCGGCTAATTACTAACAACAAGGAGATCATTATGGCAGATCAACCAGGTGCGGCCCCGGCTAGTTCCGGCAGCAGCGCGGTCAAGATTATCCTCATTATTGTTGCGGTCATCGTGGTGCTTGGCATCCTCGGCTTGGGCGCTATCGCCTTTGTGGGGTATCGCGTGGCTCATGCTGTCCATGTCACCGGCCCCAACGGCCAGGTATCAATCAATACCCCCGGCGGCACCATCTCCGCCAACCAATCGCAGTCCTACACAGCGGCCGAGCTGGGAACCGACATCTATCCCGGCGCGGAAAACGCGCGCGGCGGTATGAAGATGAGTACGCCCACCGGCTCGATGGTGATTGGCTCATTTCTTACTTCGGACTCCAAGCAGCAGGTGATCGATTTTTACAAGAGCAAGTTTGGTAACCAGGCCTCAGTCTTCGACACTGCCGACGGCGCTATGCTCACACAGGCCGTTAGCAAGCAGGAAACCGTCATGGTGACGGTTACCGCGAACCAGACACGGGACAACGGCAAGACAAGGATTACCATCACCCATACCATCAATACCAAGGCTCCTTGAAGCCGATAAAAGCGCGATTCCAGGGCGTCCGGCGCTATCCGGACGCCCTTTTTACGGCCATCGCTCCGGCAATCGAATCCCTATTCACGCGCAAGTCTGCTCCGCTTCCGGTACCATATTTCTAGACACCAACTGCAAAATGAGCCTGAAAGACAAGCTGGAAATTTCAGGCTTGAACTCAGCGGCAAGGAGATCGTTATGGCCAATGTATGCGCAAAATGCGGTTATGCCTTATCCGACAATCATCAATCATGTCCGTACTGTGGTACTGCTACGGCCGCCGTCCAGCTCCCCGTAGCCCAATACATCGACGAGCCGCCCGCATCCAAAAGCGGCGCGCTCAAGATCATTCTGATTGTCGTCGCTATCATCGTCGGGCTGGGAATTCTTGGCGTGGGCGTCATCGGCTTTATCGGCTATCGCATCGCCAAAAATGTCCATGTTGACCCCAATGGCCGGATGACGATGAATACTCCGGCCGGCACAATTACCACCACTCCAAACGACAACATCAGCGCGGCTGATCTGGGCGTGGTAATCTATCCCGGCGCTGAAAGCACACATGGTGGCATGACGATGGAGATGCCCAACGGCTCAGCGACTATTGGAGTATTCATCACCTCGGACTCGCCCGATCAGGTGCTCGCTTTTTATAAGGACAACTTAGGTTCCGCCGCTAGGGTTACCAGTTTATTCGGCAACACCACCGTGCGCCTTAAAATCAACCAGCAGGAGTTCGTTGAGGTGAGGATTACCAAAAGCTCCAAGCTGGACAGCGGCAAGACGCGGATCATGATTTCACATACCAGGATTACCAAGGCTCCCTGAAGCCGCTTTGTACCCATCCTTGGGGCGTCCGGCGCTATCCGGACGCCCTCTTTACTGTGCTGAAATCAACGTTTCCCGCAAGCTACAAGTGATTTATAAACTAGCGCAACATCCCCAAACGGCGAAACTTAAACGAACATTGTGTAAATTCGCAGATTCATCTACTACAATCCACAGCACTTCCCGTGCCGATTCATCTCCTTTTAATACAACTCCGTTATGAATATGTTCTATCCGAGTATGCTTCCCCAGCCTAACTCGGACGCGATATCTGAACACTTTGGAGCATTTGCATGTCAGATCTGGCAGCCGTTGTTGAAGCCCGTCCCCCCGCCTCGGCGCTTCTTGATAAGAAGATGAAGAAATCTCACGCCATGATCAGCGGCGGCGTAGTCATTGCGGCGCTGGTAATCGGTCTTGGCTTTATTGGCGTGAACATCTTTAATGACTTCAGCGGCGTCACCCTCGCCAGCTTCTGGCCCTACGCGCTGCTGGTCGTCGCCCTGCTCATCGCCCTGGGCTTCGAGTTCGTAAACGGCTTTCATGACACAGCCAACGCCGTCGCCACGGTCATTTACACGCACTCCCTCGATCCAAATATCGCCGTCGTCTGGTCGGGCCTTTGCAACCTCTGCGGTGTGCTGCTTTCTT
>CAZFMB010000055.1:0-25695 GCA_964520005.1 uncultured Occallatibacter sp. | reverse complement strand
CATAGCATCGTGAAAAGAACGCCTTTTTTCCGCAAGCTGTTTAGTCGTGCCGTAAAGGCAGCAAAATGAACATGGGCTTGAGCCCCTGAGGGAATGTTGGATCGCAAAAAAGACACGTTCAGAGGTTTCCAAGTGCGCCCTTGTCCAGGAGCGCGCAACCTCTCCCTGAGGAGCATTCCAGCCTAATGGCGACCGCGGAACCAATGAAACCTTTCGTTACCCGGCCCATCCTTGGGGTCAATGTCGCTGTCAGCAGCTACGACGAAGTAGTTCATCACAGCCTTGCATGGGCTCCGGAACGGAACTCCAGAGCGCTGTTTTTCGCCAATGTCCATGTGATTATGGAAGCTGTTGACGATCCGGCTTTCCTTCTTCAGTTGAATAACGCCGGCACGGCTTTTCCAGACGGAATGCCCCTCGTATGGGCGCTTTACGCACTGGGGAAGAAGAGCGCCCAGAGAGTTTGCGGCGCGGATGCCACTGCCGCTTTGCTGGCGGCTGCCGAAAAAGACGGGGTTTCTGTCGGATTTTATGGCGGCAGCCAGACCGTTCTCGATTCTCTTCTCGGTACTGTGCGCCTGCTGCACCCCAACCTCAACGTGGTCTATGCTGAAAGCCCGCCATTCCGAGCGCTCACTCCCCAGGAAGACGAGGCTGTCGTCGAGCGAATCGCCTCTTCCGGCGTGCAATTGCTCTTCGTTGGCATCGGATGCCCCAGGCAGGAGCACTGGATCATCGATCACATGGGCCGGGTTCCTGCCGTGATGTTTGCCGTTGGGGCCGCTTTCGACTTCATCGCCGGCAGCAAGCGACGGGCTCCGCGATGGATGCAAAGCTGCGGCCTTGAATGGGTATTTCGTCTCGCTGCCGAGCCGCGGCGCATGGCCTATCGATACTTCAAGCACAACCCCCGCTTCGTCCTCATGTTCCTTCGGCAACTGCTCGCCCGGCCTGCCTGAATCTTTGGTCGATTGCGGAAAATAGATGCTCCATTTCCGCCTGCCCACCGCCCTCCGGGAAACAGTTTTTACAATAATCTGCTTCGTCGATGGCTTTTTGTGACAGCGGCACATTCAAAATGCCAGCTTTTGATGCACAATCAAGAGTGAGATGAACTTCAAATTCGCACTACCTCCCGAACTTCGTGGCGCTATAGACCTGGCCGCCGCCGACTGGGCCGCCAACAACAAACTTGACCGATTCTGGCAGAAAGACTCTGGCCTGTGGACCAGCAGCGGCGAAGAGAAGTGGCTCGGCTGGCTCGACATTGTCGAGCGCCAGCAAAAGGACTTGGCCACCTATGCCTCACTGGGCGCTGAGGTTGAAACCGCCGACTTCCAGACAATTCTGTTGCTGGGCATGGGCGGCTCCAGCCTCTGCCCCGAGGTTCTGGCGGTCACCTTCGGCCAGCAACCAAATTTTCCTGAGCTGCGCATTGTCGATTCCACCGACCCAGTGCAGGTCTTCACCGCCCGCAACGAGGTCAACCTGGCCGATACGCTGGTGGTGGTGGCCAGCAAATCCGGTACCACGCTCGAGCCCAACGTCCTCAAACAGTTTTTCTTCAACGAGATGAAGGAAGCCGTAGGCGCGGAAGAGGCCGGCAGCCATTTCATTGCTATCACCGATCCCGGCTCCAAGATGGAGCAGGTGGCCAAAGAGGACGGCTTCCGCTATATCTTCTACGGCGACCCCACCATCGGCGGGCGCTTCTCGGCGCTCTCGCCCTTTGGCGTGGTGGCGGCCACCCTGGCCGGCCTGAACATGGAGAAGTTGCTGGCTGAAGCCGCCAAGGCAGTGGCTTCGGCCAAACTGGCTCCGGCTCAAAATCCTGCCGTCGAACTGGGCCTGCTGTTGGGAACGGCAGCCAACGCCGGGCGCGACAAGCTCACCATCTTCACCTCGCCGGAGATCTACGACCTGGGCGCATGGATGGAGCAACTGGTCGCTGAATCCACCGGCAAGCAGGGCAAAGGAATTACGCCGGTGGACCGCGAAGTCATCGCAGCGCCAGAGTTTTACGGCAACGACCGCATCTTCGCCTACATCCGCTATGCGGGAACTGCTGACAAGAGCGCCGATGCCAGCCTTGCAGCCAAAGTCGCCGCCATCGAATCCGCCGGCCATCCGGTCGTCTACATCGAGATCGCCGACCTTTACGAGATCTTTGGACAGTTCTTTACCTGGGAAGTAGCGACCAGCGTGGCCGGTTCGGTGATGGGTATCAACCCCTTCGACCAGCCGGACGTGGAATCGGCCAAGATCGAGACTCGCGCCCTCACCGCGGCCTATGAGCAGACCGGCAAGCTCCCCGTGCGTCAGCCGGTGCTGGTGGACGCGGGCATCCAGCTCTACGCCACCGAGGCCTACGCCGCCACGCTCCAAGCCGCCCCAGCTAAAACCCCGGCCGGCTATCTGCGCGCCCATCTCAACCAGATTCACCCCGGCGATTATTTTGCCGCGCTGGCCTACTTGCCCATGTTCCCCGAGCATGAAGCGGCAATTCAGCGCCTCCGTCACAAGGTACGCGACAAAAAGCGCGTGGCCACCTGCCTGGGCTTCGGCCCGCGTTTCTTGCACTCCACCGGCCAGGATTACAAAGGCGGCCCCAACACCGGCGTCTTTTTGCAGATCACCGCCGACCACGCCCTCGACGTAGAAATTCCCGGCCAGAAGTTGACCTTTGGCGTAGTCATCGACGCCCAGGCCGCCGGGGATCTAGCCGTATTGGAGTCGCGCGGCCGCCGCGCACTGCGCGTTCATCTGGGAGCCGATCTTGAGGGCGGACTGCAAGCGCTGGCCGCAGCCGTGGATGCCGCGTTGGCGTAGAACAATGTTGGCGCAACGACGGGAAGCCCACGGCAACTTTTTCCCGGCGTTGGTGTCCAATCCATTGACGGCTTCCGCAGATTCCCGTCTAATCAGGGTGAACCGGAAGCAAGACTTCATGCGCAGGAGATACACGACAATGAATAGGCCAATGTTCAAGAGATTGATTCCACAGGCCTTGGCGTGGATCGGACTCGTGACCCTGTGCGGCGTTTTGGCGCTTGCACAAGGCTCGACCACCCCTTCCCCGGCAGACCCGGTCCGCACCGACGGCCAGATCGAGATGGACGTGGTGCATGCCCTGGACGCTTCCACGGTGCTGAAGAACGACCTGATCACGGCGGCCACTATTCAGGGCGAGGTTACGCTCTCCGGATCGGTTTCAGTCGCCTCCTCCCGTGATCTGGCGGAGTCGATTGCCAGCCATGTGCAGGGCGTAACCAAGGTGCACAACAACCTCAAGGTCGGCAGTGCGCAAGCCCCGCCCATGAAGAACCCGGCTGACAACCAGCAAGGCGATGCGGGGCCCGCCAATATCGCGGCGGATAGTCCAGACGGTCCCTTGCCGCCAGCTAACGAATCCGATGCCCAGGCACAGTTGCGCGCGGAGATTCGCGCCCAGGTGATCGCCGAAATTCAGGCCCAAAGGCGGGCTCAAAGGCAGGATCCATCTTCGCCGCCAGCCATAGAAACGCCCAAAGGCCCGGTGACCATCCCCCAGGGAACCCTGCTGCAACTGCGCACAAGTGAGCCGGTCGGCAGCAAGCATGCCAAGGACGGCGAGCCGATCCAGTTCGTGGTGATTCGCGACGTGCACGTCGGTGGAGTGCTGGCAATTCCCCGCGGAGCCACCGTTCACGGGGTGGTATCCGAGGTCAAACAGGCAGGCGAACTGAAAGGGAGTCCCGAACTGGCTCTAAAGCTCACCTCTCTTGACCTTGGCGGCCAGAGCTACCCCGTCGATTCGGGACTATTCAAGGTCAAGGGACCGGGCAAGGGTGGCCGGACGGCCAGCAATATGGTTGGCGGGACGATGATTGGCACGATTATTGGTTGTGCCGCGGGCCGTGGCGCGGGCTGCGCCATCGGAGCCGGGGCAGGCTTAGCCGCCGGCACAGCGGCATCAGCGGCGACTCCTGGGCCGAATGTCTGGATTCCCGCCGAGGCGCTGGTGGAATTCCACCTAAACTCCCCGCTGACGGTTACCCCGGTGAGCGCAAGAGAAGCGGCCCGTCTGTCACAGGGGCTTTATCAAGGCGGACCGTCGCTCTACCGGCGCGCTTATGACCCCTATGGCCGCCCATATCCCTACGCGTACGGCTATCCGCCGGTCTACTATCGCCCCTACTACGCTGTGGGCGGCTACTACTACTGGCGCTAACCACCTGCGCTGAGGCAGACGCGCTTCGCGCCTCATATGGTTTGAAGGCGGGCATCCCGAAACTTGGGATGCCCGTTGTTTTTTCTGCCGCGCTGTTCGTCTGATTCGGATTGAAACCTCGTCTATTTCGGACTTACCCCCCGTCCAATCCGGATTTGATGGGCGCAATACTCGCCGCTTCGGCCCCTGCACACAGCTCTCGACTGTGCAGCGGCCTGCCCTTTGCTCGAGCGCTCGTCTATAATGACTATGAATCGCGTCAAGCGACAATTGCGCATCCGTGGGAGAGGTCCGCAGCAGTTATTATGCGGTCACAGCAGCGGCTCCCGCCTGTGCCTGGAGAGTTGAAGGTCCAAATCCATCCATGATCCGTTTCCTGCAAGCAAAAGACAGCCGCGTCGTCAAAGCCATCTTCGTTGTCATCATAGCCGTCGTTTCGGTGGGCATGGTGATCTACCTGATCCCCGGCCTGACCGGCATGGGAGCCTCCACTGTAGACACCTACGCCATCATCTACCCTCATTGGTACAGCCACTTCTTTTCCTCGGGCGTAACGGTGAGCCAGGAGCGGGTAGGCCTGTTGGCTCGCCGCATGGCGCAGCAGCAGAACCCGAGATACCTTGAAAGCCCGGGAATCATGCACATCTTCGAGCAGCAGGCTGGCCAGCAACTGGTGCAACAGGAGATTCTGCTGGCCGAGGCTGACAAGATGGGCGTCACCGCCTCGGAAGAGGATGTGCTCCAATACCTGCACCAGGGACAGTTTGGCGAGATCTTTTTTCCCAACGGGAAGTACATTGGCACAGACCGCTACACAGCTTTCGTCACCAGCCAGATCCAGATGCCGGTCGGAGAGTTTGAGCAAGAAATACAGAATGAAATCATCATTCACCGGCTGCAGACGCTGATTGCCGCCGGCGTCTCGGTCAGCGATGCGGATGTCCGCAATACCTATCGCACTCAGAACATCAAAATCAAATTCCAATACGCGGCGATCTCCGCCGATGACTTGCGCAAGACCATCAACCCGTCAGACAGCGAGCTGGAGGCCTTCTTTAAGAAGAACATTGCACGCTATGCCACGGCCGTGCCCGAGCAGCGCAAGATCACCTACTTTGCCTTTACTCCCAGCGAGTTGCCCGGCGGAACGCCGCAACCCACCCCGCAGGAGATTCAGCAGTACTTCAATGCGCACCTGCGCGAGTACTCCGTTCCAGATCAGGCCCGTTCGCGCCACATCCTCATCAAGGTAGCGCCCGGAGCCGACGCCAAGACCGATGCCGCGGCCAAAGCCAAGGCCGAGGCGCTGCTCAAGCAGATTCAGGGTGGCGCTAACTTCGGCGAGCTAGCCAAAAAGAACTCCGAGGACCCCAGCAGCAAGGACAAGGGTGGCGAAAATGGCTTCTTCCAACGCGGCGCCACGGTGCCGGAGTTCGATAACGCCCTCTTCACGCAGAAAATCGGCGAATACAAAATTGTGCGCACCAAGCAATACGGCTATCACATCATCCAGGTCGAGGAGCGGCAGTCGGCGCACTCCAAGTCTCTCGACGAAGTCCGGTCTGTCATTCAGGCCACGCTGATTCGCCAGAAAGAGTCTGCAGCCGCGGAGAACTACGCGCGTACTCTTACCTCCGAAGCCATCAAGAACGGCCTGGAGAAGACCGCCGCCGCTCACCATCTGGAAGTGGCCACAACGCCATTAGTCGGCATGAAGGGCGTAATCTCCGCACTGCCTGACTCTGCCGAGATCCTCGGCAAGGCTTTCCAGTCCAAGCCGGGAGACCCGCCGCAGTATGCGTCCACCGGCGAAGAGGGCTATGCTATCTTCCAGGTCGCTGATGTCGCTCCGGCCCACGCGCCAGCCTTTGCCGACTGGAAGAGCAACGTTGCCGACAACTACCGCGACGAGCAACTCCCCCTCCTGCTAAGCCAGAAGACCCAGGAACTGGCGATGAGGGCCAAAAACCTCAACGATCTGGACAAAGCTGCCAAGACTGTGGGCGCCACTGTCAAGACCAGCGATCTGGTGGGCCTCTCCGGACAGGTGCCCGACTTTGGCCAGGTGGGCCAGGTGGCCCCCCAGCTCTTCGACATGAAGCCTGGCGAGTTGAGCGGACCCATCAATGCGGGTCGCACCGGAGTAGTGGCCAAACTGCTGGGCAAACAGGAGCCCACCGCCGACGAGATCGCCAAAAACTTCGACCAGACCAAGGAGCAAATTCTCTACCAGCGCCGCGGGGAGGCCTTCAACATCTTCCTGGGCTCCATCATGGAGGACTACAAGAAGCACAACCGCATCCTCACACCCAAGTCAAAAGGCGTCCCGGCTACATAAGCTGACAGGATGCATGATTCGCTTATCCCAGGGGCCAATAATAAATGTGCCCCTGGGAATATGCGTAAAGGTCGATTGGGTCCATATAATATCGAGTCATGGCCTACTTTAATTTCGCGACAATTCTCCTGCTCGCTCCTGACGCGTCACGCCTCTCTGAAATCGGTTTGATGCTTTTGCAACTGCTCCTGGCTCTTGCCGTATTAGCCGCCGTTGTTGCCGTCAAGATTCTTTACATCCGCACTCTTCGACGCGCACTGGAGAGGTGTTCTCCGGCATCGCGGACTATCTCCCCGGAAGCAGTGTGGCTACTGCTCATTCCCATTTTTGGCGAATTCTGGCACTTCCTCGTGGTCTCCCGGCTGGCAACTTCTTTAGGCAACGAATTCAGGACGAGAAATCTGCCCAACGCCGCTCCCAAGCCAGGGAAAATGTTAGGCATAACGATGTGCATTCTGCCCCTCGTCACTGTCGCCTTCGTGGCTGCCGCCGCCATCTTCTCCAGTATTGCGAACGTTGCGGATATATTGCTGGGGCTTTACTATGCCTTGGCGATTGCCAGCGCGATTTGCTGGTTGGCCTACTGGATGAGGATCGCGGGATACTCCAAGGCTATCGCCGCGCCTTGCGAGCCGGCAGGCGTCGCGACTCCAAATCCCAATCTCAAGCCTGATTTCCCCTACCTCCTCATCGGAATTATCAGCCTCGCCGCCTTTCTCTTGCTGCCTGTGCTGGCCGGAATGGTGATCTACCTGGTTCCTGGTATCGCCGGTACCGGTGTTTCTGCCACCAACACATACGCCGTAATTTATCCCCACAATTACAGCCGCTACCTGGGCCTGGGCGTAAAGGTAACCCAGCAGCAGGTGCACCAGCGCGCCAGCCAAATGTTGCAGCGCCAGTTTCCGCAATATGCCGGAAACCCGGCGATTCTGCGCATCGTCGAGCAGCAGGTTGGACAGCATTTAGTGCAGCAAGAGGTATTGCTGATCGAGGCCCGGAAGCAGGGCATCCGCGTCACCGACGCCGATGTCAGTCAGTTCCTCCACGAAGGCCCGATTGGCCAGGTTCTCTACCCCAATGGTCAGTTCATCGGAAAAGACAGATACTCCGCTTTGATCACCAGCCAGTTTAACTTGTCGGTCGTGGAGTTTGAGAAAGAGATCCGGGATGAAATCATCATCAAGCGGCTTCTAGAGAAGGTTACCGCCGGGGTCACAGTCAGCGACCAGGAAGTCCGCGACATCTATCGCAAGCATGGCATCCGGATCAAATTCGACTATGCGGTGATCTCCGCCGACGACCTGCGCAAGTCCATCAACCCCTCAGACAGCGACCTGGAGGCTTTCTTCAAGAAGAACGCCGCGCGCTACGCCTCCGCCGTACCCGAGCAGCGCAAGATCGCCTACTTTGCCTTTACTCCCAACGAGCTGCCGGGCGGGATGCCGCAGCCCAGTCAGCAGGAGATTCAGCAGTACTACACAGCCCACCAATCCGAGTACACGGTGCCCGAACAAGCACGTTCGCGCCACATTCTCATCAAGGTAGCGCCCGGAGCCGACGCCAAAACCGATGCCGCAGCCAAGGCCAAGGCCGAGGCGCTGCTCAAGCAGATTCAGGCCGGCGCTAACTTTGCCGACCTGGCCAGAAATAACTCCGACGACGCCTACAGCAAGGTGAACGGCGGCGAAATCGGATTTGCCAAGCGCGGCATGATGGTGCCGGAATTCGAGAAGGCTATCTTCAGCCAGAAGATCGGCGATACCCAAATCGTGAAGACCCAGTACGGCTATCACCTCGTGCAGGTCGAGGAAAGGCAGCCCGCGCATACTCACTCCATCGACGAGGTCCGCCCCTCCATCGTGGAAACGCTCGGTCGCCAGAAAGTGGCCACCGCCGCGGAGAACTACGCGCAGTCGCTCACCACTGAGGCCGCCAAAAACGGCCTCGATAAGACCGCTGCCGCTCATCATCTGCATGTGGTCACCACGCCGCTGGCCAGCGCGCAAAGCATGATCTCCGCGCTGCCCGACTCATCCCAGATCCTCGGCAAGGCCTTCCAGTCCAAACAAGGTGACCCGCCGCAGTACGCGCCCACCGGTGAGGGCTATGCGATCTTCCAGGTCACTGAGATTGCTCCAGCCCACGCGCCCGCCTTTGCCGATTGGAAGAGCCACGTGGCCGACGACTACCGTAGCGAGCAGCTCACCGTCCTGCTCAGCCAGAAGATCCAAGAACTGGCGCAGAAGGCCAAAAATCTCAACGATCTGGCTAAAGCTGCCAAGAGCACGGGCGCGACCTTCAAGACCAGTGAACTGGTGAATCCCGCCAGCCAGGTGCCCGGCCTTGGCCAGGTGGGCCAGGTGGCTCCGCAACTCTTCGACCTGAAGCCAGGTGAAATAAGCGGACCCATTCTCGCGGGACGCACCGGAGTGGTGGCCAAAATTGTGGACAAGCAAGAGCCCACAGCCGATGAGATCGCCCAGTACTTCAGCCGGGCCCGCGAGCAGATTCTCGACCAGCGCCGAGGTGAGGCCTTCAACACCTACCTGAACACCCTCATGGAGGATTACAAGAAGCACAACCTCATCAAGATAATCAATGCAGGAGGCGCGGCGCCCCCCGTCAAATAAGCTGTAAACCAGCAGAAAACAGCAAAAGGCCCGCATCCATTTTCGGATGCGGGTTTTTTGTCTCATACAGGACATCGCGTCCAGCGCCGCCACCGCCGATAATCAGATCATGGCGTTTTACCGCTCCTCCGGAGTTTTGCTGCACGTTACTTCCCTGCCCTCCTATGGGGGCATCGGCGACCTGGGCCCTGCCGCCCACGAGTTTGTCGCCTTTCTTGCCGCTGCCCGTCAGCACCTCTGGCAGGTTCTCCCCCTTGGCCCCACCGGCTATGGCAACTCGCCCTATGCGGCCACCTCCGCCTTTGCAGGCAATCCGCTCCTCATCAGCCTGGAATTTCTCTCCAACTGGGGCTGGATCGAGGGCTCCCGCATCGCAGGCCTCAACGGCCGCGCCGGGCCCGTGGATTTCAATAGGGTGGAGGAGCGCAAGCTTCCCCTGCTCTTTGAGGCGGCGGGAAATTTTCTCGATCGCGGACCGCTCGATGCGAAGCTGGCCAGTCAGTGGCAGCAGTTTGAAGAGTTTTGCCGCGCCGAGTCTGCCTGGCTCAGCGACTACGCACTCTACGCCGAACTGCGCCGTCAATTCAACACCGGCGCGTGGACCGAGTGGCCAGAGCCGCTGCGCCGCCGCCAGCCGGAAGCGCTGGCCCAGGCAGCCGAGCAGCACAGCCGCGCCATCGCTCAGGAAAAGGCCCTCCAGTTCGCCTTCTCTCTACAGTGGAATCAACTCCGCGAAGCCGCGGCGCAAAAAGCAATCAGAATCCTCGGCGACGTGGCCATCTTCGTCAACATGGATTCCGCCGATGTCTGGGTTCACCCCGAGATCTTCGAGTTGGACGACAATCTGAAGCCCCTGCGCATCGCCGGCGTGCCGCCCGACTACTTTTCCCCCACTGGCCAGCGCTGGGGCAACCCCCTCTATCGCTGGGATGTGCTCGCCGCGCGCGGATTCGATTGGTGGATCGACCGCATCCGCCACGCTTGCTCGCTCTACGACATAATCCGTCTCGACCATTTTCGCGGCTTCGAGGCTTACTGGGCCATTCCCGCAACCGAGCAGACAGCCATCCACGGCGAGTGGGTCAAGGCGCCGGGCCTGGCCCTCTTCCGCGCCCTTGAAACGGAGCTGGGGCCGCTGCCGCTGGTGGCCGAAGACCTGGGCATGATTACCCCCGAAGTTGTCGTTCTAAGAAAGGAACTTGGCCTGCCGGGAATGAAGGTCGTGCAATTCGGCTTCGGCGACAAGGAAGCGCACATCCACCTGCCCCACCGCTACACCCCCGACACCGTGGCCTACACCGGCACGCACGACAACAACACCACGCTGGGCTGGTGGCAGGCCGCCGGCAAGGAGGAGCGTGACGCCATCGAGGCCTATGTGAGGCCGGTGAGCAAGCTGCCCGTCTGGCCGCTGATTTGGGCCATTGAGGCCAGCGTGGCGCAGATGGCCGTGGTCCCGGCGCAGGACCTGCTCGAACTAGGCGCCGAAGCCCGCATGAATACGCCGGCCAAGGCTGATGGCAATTGGAGCTGGCGTGCTCCGGAAACAAGCTGGTCGCCAGAGTTGGCCGCTCGCCTCGCCGCTCTAGCCGAAGCCACCGACCGTGACAACGACCCGCTAGGCAAGAACGGAAAATAGGGATGCGCAGCCTCGATCTGGTTCGGGATCGCCCGATCCCCATCGAGGCTGCGCTCTAAAGAACCTTTTTCCCCGCTCATCCCAGGTCGAAGCGATCCAGGTTCATCACCTTGCTCCAGGCTGCTGCAAAATCATGAACGAACTTCTGCTGACCATCGCCACACGCATAGACTTCCGCCAAGGCACGCAGTTGCGAGTTCGAACCGAAAACCAGATCGACCACGGTGCCTGTCCACTTGAGCTCGCCGCTGGCCCGATCGCGCCCTTCCAACACGCCTTCTGAAGTAGCGGACTTCTGCCACTTCGTCTTCATGTCGAGCAGGTTCACGAAGAAATCATTGCTCAAGGTTCCGGGCCGCTTGGTGAAGACGCCATGTTTGGACTGCCCGAAGTTTGCATTCAGCGCGCGCAGGCCGCCAATCAGTACCGTCATCTCGGGAGCGGTCAGTGTCAGCAGGTTCGCCTTCTCCAACAGCAGCTCAGCCGCCGATCCCTCCAGCCCCTTGCGCACGTAATTGCGGAAGCCATCCGAGGTCGGCTCCAACACAGCAAACGAGTGCGCATCGGTCTGCGCCTGGTCCGCATCCGTACGCCCTGGCGCGAAGCCCACCTTCACCTCGTGACCGGCCTTCTTTGCAGCCTCTTCGATAGCCGCCGAGCCGCCCAGAACGATCAGGTCGGCCAGCGAGACTTTCTTTCCTCCGGATTGCGCGCCGTTGAATTCCTTCTGGATCGCCTCCAGCTTCTGAAGAACCTTCGCCAGCTCGGCCGGCTGGTTCACCTCCCAATCCTTTTGCGGAGCCAGGCGAATGCGCGCCCCGTTAGCCCCACCGCGCTTGTCTGTGCCACGGAAGGTTGCTGCCGACGCCCAGGCAGTCGTAACCAATTCTGAAATCGACAACCCCGATGCCAGAATCTTCGCCTTCAGCGCGGCAATATCCTGCTCCCCAATCAGTTCGTGATTCACTGCGGGAACGGGGTCTTGCCAGATCAGATGCTCCTTGGGAACCTGTGGGCCAAGATATCGCGAGACAGGTCCCATGTCGCGGTGCGTCAGCTTGAACCATGCCTTGGCGAAGGCATCCGCGAACTCCTGCGGATTCTTCAGGAAGCGCCTGGAAATCTTCTCATAGATAGGGTCCATCCTCAGTGATAGGTCCGTCGTGAGCATGACGGGGGCATGCCTCTTCTTGGGGTCGTGAGCATCCGGCACGGTATTCGCTGCTGCTCCGCCCTTGGGTATCCATTGCTGCGCGCCGGCTGGGCTCTTGGTCAATTCCCATTCGTACTTGAAGAGGATCTCGAGATAATCGTTGTCCCACTTCACCGGGTTGGTGGTCCATGCGCCCTCCAATCCGCTACTGATCGTATCCACACCTTTGCCGCTGCCAAAGCTGTTTTTCCAGCCCAGGCCTTGCTCTTCGATGGGGGCAGCCTCGGGTTCCGGACCGACGTATTTTTTCGGATCGGCAGCGCCATGCGTTTTGCCGAAGGTGTGACCGCCGGCAATCAGGGCAACCGTCTCCTCGTCATTCATCGCCATGCGCGCGAAGGTCTCCCGAATATCAACTGCCGCGGCCACCGGATCAGGCTTGCCATTCGGTCCTTCCGGATTTACATAGATCAGGCCCATTTGCACTGCGCCCAGAGGATTCTCCAGTTGCCGGTTGCCGCTGTAACGCTCGTCGCCCAGCCACTTGCCCTCCGGTCCCCAATAAACGTCTTCTTCCGGCTCCCAAATGTCCACGCGTCCGCCGCCGAAGCCGAAGGTCTTCAATCCCATCGATTCCAGCGCCACATTCCCGGCGAGAATAATCAGGTCGGCCCATGAAAGTTTCCGGCCGTACTTTTGCTTGATCGGCCAAATCAGCCGCCGCGCCTTATCCAGGCTCACGTTGTCCGGCCAGCTGTTCAGGGGAGCAAATCGCTGCGCTCCCGAGCCGCCGCCGCCGCGGCCATCGGCGATGCGATAGGTGCCCGCGCTATGCCACGCCATGCGGATAAAGAACGGTCCGTAGTGGCCGTAGTCCGCCGGCCACCACTCCTGCGAGTCCGTCATCAAGGCGCGCAGGTCCTTGATTACGGCGTTTAGGTCGAGGCTCTTGAATTCCTTAGCGTAATTAAACCCCGCGCCCATGGGATTGGACAGCGGGCAGTGTTTATGCAAGATCTTCAGATTCAGTTGATTGGGCCACCAATCTGCGTTCGTTGGGGCTCCAGCCGTAGCATGTTTCAGCGCGCCTCCCGTTACTGGGCACTTCGCTTCGTTTGACATGGTTCCCTCCTTTGGCTGTTGGCAATTAACTGCCGGATTCAGTCTAGAATTTGGGTGACGATCTGGCAACCAGGGTGCGTTCACAATACCGTTGCACCACGATGACGACCCGCTAGGCGGAGCAAAGAATATCGAAACCAATTAGTCCGATCTTAAGCGGCCGTTCTTCTATAATCCCACGCGCTGTCTATCGGGAATTTATAAATTTGAAGCATTTTGTCGATGAGGGCAACGGCTTCAGTTTCTGTAATTGACAGGTCTATTTGTCGCAGCTTGTTGTTCTCTATGAACCAAATTCCACTTGGTCGACTGGTTAAGGCGCGTGTCGTTGAGGGAACAAATCTTAAACCGCGAACATCAGCGTTTGTATAAGTTTGCTTGTTGAATTGGAGGCCCATGATCTGGCTTGCAATCTGCAGTTGATTCCGATCCAAGATGAGTATGGTCTTACCCGCGAGACTCCAGAAGATGGCGGCGATTATTCGAAGTGCTACAGCTGCACATAAAACCAGCAAGAACAATTGAACATTGAAATCAGCGTTTGTGTCATGGTCCTTGTACAGGAACAGGCCCCAGATACCACACCATAGAATCAACAAGAACATAGGAATTAGTATTCTTCTCGCGTATACAGGAATCTCCACGCGAATCCCTTCTACAGTCCGCTCCCGCTTGAGCCTGCCCGCCAGCGTTTCGAGCATCGTGCGCTCCTCTTGTCTTTCGGTGTTATTGCGCCGGGCCTTCGGGAAACTTATAAACTTCCATCATCTTCCCGATCAGCGCCACAGCTTCCGTTTCCGCCACCGCCGAGGCAAAGGAACGCGTCCTGCCCTTTTCTTCAAAGCTGATATGGCTGGGCAGGTTGGACCGGCCGCGAATCATGTTGGGTACAAATCTCATATTGCGTACATCCGCATTGGCATAGCTTCGCGCACCCAGTTGCAGCCCCATCATCTGCCGGGTAATCCGCAGTTGATAGGAATCCAGCTCCAGCACGATCGTGCCCGAGAGGCTCCAAAGGATGGAAAGTGTCATAAACAGCACGCCAACAGCCCAGCCAACGATCCAGATCAATGGAATGTTGGTTGCGGCGTTGTGGCTTTCGTGAATCCTGGTAAACGCCAGCCAACCAGCGCCACACCACAAGATCAGCCACACTACGTGAATCACAATCGTCCAGCTTCGCCGCGCGGGAATCTCCACGCGAATCCCTTCGCCGGTCGGCTCCCACGTCAATCTGCCTGCCAGTGTTTCGCGCATCGCGTTCTCCAATTAGCTTCCGGCTAACCGATGCCCCCTGTGACTACTTTCTTCAGAACGGAATGTCGTCGTCGGAGATTTCGGCTTGCTGGCTGTAATCGTCCGGGGCGCCGGCGGTTGCCGGGGGACGCTGGTCGAAACTGGCCGCCGAACTGCCTGAACTCGCCGCCCTCGCGCCGCCTGAACCTTCCTCGCGGGCCGATAGAAGAACCAGATCATTGACCAGGATTTCGGTGCGATATCGCTTCTGTTTGCTCTCCTTGTCCTCCCAACTGCGCGTCTGTATCTTGCCCTCTATGTACAACTTGGAGCCCTTTTTCACGTAGTCGCGCACGATCTCCGCAGTACGTTTGAAGGCCACAAGATTGTGCCATTCGGTGCGGTCCTGCCAGTTGCCCTGAGCATCCTGAAAGCGGTCACTGGTGGCCAGCCCGAAGGTGGCTACCATGACGCCGCTGGGGGTGGTCCGAATCTCCGGATCCTTGCCTACGTTGCCTAATAGAGTGGCTTTGTTCACGCTTCTTGCCATGTCGGTTGACTCCTGTTCACTGCGCACGCAAACCAAATCATACTATACCGCCGTACCCGCTTCCCCTCGGATGGAGCCTGGCGCAATCAGATAAACACGACTTAATTAGTTTATATTCAGTAATATCACAATTAAGTATCAGGATTGAATCACATGAAAGTTGCTATTCCGAGACGAATTTTCTGCGGCACTGGAATTCGTTTGCCCCTTCGTAGTGAATGCATCTGTATTGTTTCCTTCAGGAATATCTTGATATGAAAATATTGCTCATCTATGAGGGCGGATTAGGTAATCAACTTTTCCAATATGCCGCAGGTGCTTTCTATGCCAAGAAGTATGGAGCAACACTGGAAATCATGCGCAAGCATAACAAATACGATACCTTTTTGGGGCATCCGCGGCCATATTTTCTTTCGAATTTCTGCATTTCCGCGCCATACAATAAATTCACATCGTTGGACCGCCTGATATGCTCGGTTTCACAAAGGAAGAGGCCGCTTGTAACTCTCACCCGCTTCGCAACTCGCTCTGAGGTATTGCGAGAGCCCTTAGTTCAACACTGGACCTTTCTTCCGACGCTTCCTGTTCGGCCCTCCACACAGGTCGTTTACCTCGAAGGTTATTTTCAGGCATATCAATATGCACAGGATGTGGAGGATTACATACGAACAGAATTCTGTTTTAGGAGACCCCCGTCGGGGAAAAACCTGGAAACACTGGAACGAATTCGAGCAGCTGAAAACCCTGTCTCCTTACACGTGCGGGGCGGCGACTACACTATGTGGTGCGGCGGCGCAAGACTCTTGCCGCCCAGCTATTATGCGCGAGCCATGCAAACCATGCTGGAGAGAATCAGTAACCCGACTATATTCGTGTTCTCCGACGATATTGCCTTTGCGAGAGAAACGCTGCCCAAGAGTGAGCGCATAGAGTTCGTCGACCACAACGATGAATCGCATCCTGATGAAGATCTTCGTCTGATGTCAGCCTGTCGCCATCACATCATAGCCAACAGTACCTTTTCCTGGTGGGGCGCATGGCTCAATCCATGCTCTACAAAAGTGGTTTGTGCCCCTATGATCTGGCAAGATGACGATCCCACCTCCCCGTACCCTGATCTCCTTCCCCCGGAATGGCTGCGCATCCCCAAGTAAGAGTGTCAACAGAAAACTTGACGAGAGCGATTCAACCGATACAGGTGGATTTCCTTCCGGCTATCGGTGCTGATCGCTTTGTGTCAAGCTGCGATTACGGAGCCATTTGGCAAGGCCGAGCGCCGTTAGCATACCTCCGAAGGGTATGCACATCAGCGCGACGATCAGCGCGAACCAGCCCGTGTTGGTGTGAGCGCCAGTGGGTGAGAAGCCGCCTAATAGAGTCTCCAGCAGCACCGCGGTCACGAGTCCCGCCGCCAGTATCGACACGCCCCATTTGAGCAGTTGGCGCGCGCCGCCGTCGGATGGAATCGCACTCGGGTTGGGACCATTCACGGGCATCTGTTTCCCTATCTTTGCGCCAGGCGCAGCATCGCCCAGGTGACGACGCCGGTGATGGAAACGTAGAGCCACAGCGGGAATGTCCAGCGGGCAACCTTGCGGTGCTGCGGAATTCGTCCAGAGAGCGAGAAGAAAAATGTGACTAGAATCAGCGGCAGCGCCACCACGGCCAGGATAATGTGGCTGGCCAGCAGCGGAAGGTAAACCAAGCGCAGAGCCGCGTGGACCGGGTATCGGACGTCGCCATGCAACGCGTGATGCAGGATATAACTCACCAGAAAGAGCGTGGAAAGTCCAAAGGCTGTGATCATCGCCGCGCGATGGGCGGGGATGCGTCGCGCCCGGATGAAAGTGTAGCCGAAGAGCAGGGCGACTGCGCTTAGGCCGTTCAGCAAGGCATTGAGCGCGGGCAAAAATGCAAAGCGAACGCTGGCCTGGTCCGCGGCGGGATGGACGTAGATCAGCCAGAAGAGAAAAGCCGTGGCCGCGGCGCTGACAGCCAGAATGGCTGCGATGGCGGATCGGGTCTTCGGCGATGGCGCTGCGGTCGTCATGGTCTCCTCAAGGTTTCGCTGTGGCGCAGAGCATGAGCGAGGTGAAAAGTAGTGGCAAATATAGGACGCTGACCTTGAGCAGATCGCGAGCCAGCCTGCGGATTTCGTCCTCATCCTTCACGCGCAGGATGCGGGAGAAGCGGATGGTGTATCCAAGGTAAACCAGCCCCAGCGCAGCAGCCAGCACGGAGTAGGCTGTGCTGTCCAGACCCAGCCACCAAGGCGCCAGGCTGACTGGAATCATCACCACCGCAAAAAACAACGCCTGGGCCACGGTGGACCAGCCGTCGGGCTGGACTACAGGCAGCATTTTGATTCCGGCGCGTGCGTAGTCTTCGCGATACAGCCACGCAATCGCCATGAAGTGGGGAAACTGCCAGACAAACAGAATGGCGAACAGTGCAACAGTCGGCCATTCAATGCGGCCGCGGGCGGCGGTCCAGCCCAGCATGGGGCCCATCGCGCCGGGGAATGCGCCGATGAAAGTGGCCAGTGCGGTGACACGCTTGAGTGGGGTATAGATGGCCACGTAGGTGAAGGCCGTGATCAGCGCCAGGGCCACGGTGAGCAGGTTGGTGGTGACGGCCAGCCAAACCGCGCCCATCGCCAGCGCAGCCATACCGGCCAGCACTCCCTGGGGCAGCGAGAAGCGCCCGGCGGCCATGGGCCGGTCGGCGGTGCGCTTCATGCGGGCGTCGATCTTGCGCTCCAAGGCCTCGTTCAGCGCGCCGGCGCCAGCCGAGACCAGGCCGATGCCCAGCAGTGTATCCAGCAATCCGCGCTGCACGCTGGTAATGCCGGATTGCATCGAACCCAGGTAAAAGCCGCCCCAGCCGGTGACCAGTACCAGTCCTACGACCTTGACCTTGAAGAGCTCACGCAGGTCGTGAATGAGCGTAGCCGTCGAGCCGGCCTCAGGCGCGTGCAGATGCGCCGGACCATGTGCGGCTTGCTCTGCAGGAGCGGCGGCCTGGGTGGCGGGGATCATCTGAAAGGAGAAGAACCTCAGGTGAGTGGGAGGACGGACGCGACACGATTCGCCAAGGAACAGGGAACAAGGCTATCTATCTCCCTGTTCCCCATTCCCTGTATTTCTACTGCTTGCCGAAGCGGTAGACGATGCCAGTGGTGAAGCCGCGGCTGGCCTGAATGGTTGAGCCGTAGCCGTTGAAGTAGTACTCGGGCGCAACGCGCAGTCCGATGTTCGGAGTCAGGTTGTACTCCACGGGAACGCTGACGCCAGCCGCGAAGGTGTAGCCATCCGGCCAGAGACCGAGAGCGGTGGAGATGGCGGTGCTGTGTCCAGTGTTGGCGGAAAAGTTACCATGCTCGATCCCGCCCAGAACGCGGCCAGAAACCGAATACTTGGGCTGCACGTAGAAACGATACGTGGGGCCGGCCAGAAAGGCATACTGGCTGATAGCCGGGTTGGGGTATGGGTTAGAGGTGGTGACGGGTGGATTACCAGTCGTTAAACTAATGCCCGTATAAGCTGTTGCATAATAGCCGCGGCCATCTACGCTGAAGCCTAGCCGCTCATTCGAGTAGCGTGTGACGCCGACGTTCCAGCCATAATCCCACGCGCGCTCCAGATTGGCGCCGGGTTCGAAACGCTTTAAGGCCATACCGGTGTACTCCTCATAGCGGTGAGAGTACGCATCGTGAATGGCGGCCGCTCGGCGCTGTGCGCGGCGAGCCTTGATGCGGGCCTGGACGCTCAATTGGCCCGTAGACTGTTCGGCGGGCTGTGCGGTCTGGTCCTTGCTGGGGGCCGAGGGGTTGCTGCTCGTTCTAGAACTTTTAGCCGGAACGGCGGTGGCGCGACGCTGCGCATGGTGGTCTTTGATGCGGGCCGGGACGTTCAACTTACTGTGAGACTTGACGGCGGGCTGTTCAGCCTGGTCCTGGCCGGTGGCCGAGGGGTTGCTGCTCGAACTGGAGCTTTGGGCTAAAGCGGTGGTGGCTGCAACGATACTCAGCGCCAGCAGAAGGGCAATACGGCGAAAAGAATACATGTATTTCAGATTTCCTCCACGGGAGTACGGAAGCAAGCCTGCATAACGCTCCCCCCATTAGGTATTAAAACACCTTGGGGGGAGTCTTTGGGCGTGAACCGTCACTGGATTGGACGCCTGGCAAGGGAATTCAGGGCCTGAGTGGTACAAAGTTTCAGCACACAAAGCCGCAAAATGCTCTAGGATAAAGGCCAGCGGAGGTCGGAAAACGTATGAGTCGAGGTTTTCTGGGTTTTCTGTTGGGGATGGTGTTTGTGCCCCTTGCAGTGCTGGGGTGGCTGTGGCGCGGCGATGTGCCGGTGGCGGTGGCCGATCCGCCCTTGCCGCAGGAGCGATTGCTGACCCATATGCCGCTGAATGCGCGCATCGACCGGGAGATGGTAAAAACTCCGCCTTTACAGGCCGATGAGGCCAACCTAGTGGTCGGTGCCGAGGTTTACCGCGACCATTGTGCCGTCTGTCACGGGTTTCACGGCAAGCCGTCGCGGTTTGGCGCGCACATGTTTCCCGCCGCACCGCCGCTGTGGGAAAAACACCAGAACGATGCAGTGGTTGGGGTCAGCGACGATCCACCTGGCGAGACTTATTGGAAGGTGGTCAACGGCATTCGGATGACCGGTATGCCGGCCTACAAAGGTGTGCTGACCGAGACGAAGATGTGGCAGGTGAGCCTGCTGCTGGCCAATGCGGACAAGCCGCTGCCTCCGTCGGTGGTGGAGATTCTGCGCGGCGAACCGGCGGCGCCGGCCCTTCTGTCGGCTGGCACTGAGACGAACCAGGAGACGAAGAAGTAGCACTGGGAGGGTTTACCGGTCGCCGTCACAATCGGCACGAAGGAATGGGACGCAAGAGAATGTGAGAGGACTGGAATGGCGAACCTGCTAGAAACTTTGTTTGAAGCACTCGGTCTATTCCTCGAGAGCATTGGCATTTCCAGACCGGCGAAGAAGTCTAAGCCGTCTCCCAAACCCGCCTCAAAGCCGCAGAATGTCAAGCTGTGAATTGTTAAAATCGAATCTATGCCGCTGACCCGCCAACACGCTCTTGATTACTTTCACTCCCCCGACCTGATCGGGCTGGGCATGGAGGCTGACGCCGTGCGCCGACGCCTGCACCCCGAGGGCGTGGTCACCTACATCATCGACCGCAACATCAACTACACCAACTTCTGTACCGAGTACTGCACCTTCTGCGCCTTCTATCGGCCGCTGACCGGGCCTCGTTCCGATGAAGGCTACATCCTCGACTTCGAAACGATTTACGAGAAAATTGCCGAGACCCTGGAGATGGGCGGCACCGGCGTGCTGATGCAGGGCGGCATCCATCCCGACCTGAAGATCGATTGGTTCGAGCGTCTCTTCAGCGGCATCAAGCAGCGCTTCCCGCAGATCTGGCTGCACTGCCTGACCGCTTCGGAGATTCTGGCCATTGCCAAATATTCTGAGCTGCCCCTGCGCGAGACCATCATCCGGCTGCGCGCAGCGGGCCTGGATTCCATTCCCGGCGGCGGCGCGGAGATTCTCGACGACGATGTGCGCCGGCGCATCGCCCGCATCAAGTGCAACACCGAGGATTGGGTCAGCGTCCATCGCACCGCGCACCAGTTAGGAATGCGCACCACGGCAACCATGATGTTCGGCGTGGGCGAGAGCTTCGAGCAGCGCATCAATCACTTCGAAGTAGTGCGCCGCTTGCAGGAAGAGACCGGCGGATTTACGGCATTCATCCCCTGGAGCTTTCAGCCAAAAAACACCGCGCTCGGCGGGCGCGGCTGGGAAGAAGCGACCAGCGTCGAGTACCTGAAGGTTCTGGCCATTGCGCGGCTCTATCTCGACAATATCGAGAACGTGCAGGCAAGCTGGGTGACGCAGGGATTGAAGGTCCTGGAGTTGGGCCTCCACTTCGGTGGCAACGACGTAGGCTCGGTGATGCTGGAAGAGAATGTGGTGAAGGCCGCGGGAACGAGTAACTGCACAACGGAAGAAGAGCTGCGCAGAATTATCCGCGACGCCGGGTTCAAGCCGGTGCAGAGGGACACGCTCTACCGGACTATGTTTTTAAATTAAGGCGAAACCAGAGTCAACATCCCCTTGCCGAGTAGCCCGCGATTATGGCACACTTGCAACCATGGGAAGCAAAGACAAAGGCAGAAAAGAAGCAAAGAAGGCGCCCAAGCCAAAGCCCAAGCCGGAACCCGCGCAGAGACGCGATGTCTTCACGCCGGCCCCGCCGCCGAAGTAGGACTTAACCGCCAGCCTCGCCGGTGCCCCGCGCTTTAGACGCGGAAGGTTTTTCTGTGCCCAAAAAATAGTTTTGCGCCTTCGGCCTGATTCGGGCGACCCGGCAGCCGATTGCACCCCGAAGCAACCCTGACGAGCGCACGTCACGGCAATCCCTCCTGAAAAGCGTTAACTTATAGACACATCTTTCCTCAGGGGGTACATCCGTGCGTTGGAAATCTCCCGCAATTCTTCTATCCGTTATATTGCTCGCGACCGCCATCACAGCGCAGGAATCGGCAAATCCTGCCCCTGCCTCCTCCAGCTCTGCCCTACCCGCCGTGCAGCCGCCGGGCCGTCCGGCCATCGGAATCGCGCTGGAAGGCGGAGGCGCGCTGGGCCTGGCGCATATCGGCGTCCTCCAATGGTTTGAGGAGCATCGTATCCCCGTGGACCGCATCTCCGGAACCAGCATGGGTTCGCTGGTTGGCGCCTTATACGCCACCGGTAGCACTCCCGCTGGGATGCGGACGCTGGCCACCAGCGACGCGTTCATGCACGTCTTCTCCCTGCAAACTCCCTACTCCGACTTGAGCTTCCGTCGCCGCCAGGATCGCCACGAACTTCCCGCCGCGTTGACCGTCGGTCTGCGCCACCACCTGTTTCTGCGCAATTCCGTGCTCACCGACCGCGGCGTAAACGAGTTCCTGACCAGCAACCTGCCCAATGACAACAGCCAGGAGTTGGACTTCAATCGGCTCCCCATCCCCTTTCGCTGCGTGGCCACCGATCTGAACACCCTCTCGTCGGTCACTCTTGCCTCCGGACCTTTGCCCCAGGCGGTGCGCGCCTCCATCTCCATTCCCGGAGTATTTCCCCCGTTTCAGGACCGCAACGGACATTACCTGGTCGATGGCGGCATCCTCGACAATCTGCCCACCGGTGCTCTCAAGCGCGACCTGCACGCTGACATCATCATCGCCATTCACCTTGACAATGCCGTTCTTTCAGATGCTGATACTAACTCTGTCCTCGGCATTCTCAACCGGTCCATCAGTGCCGGCATCGAGCACAATGTTACGGAGGCCGAGCGGCTGGCCGATGTGGTGGTCAACGTGCCGGTGGGCAGTTTCTCCACCACCGACTATACCCATGCCGCGCTGCTGATCGACGCCGGCTACAAGGCCGCCGAGCAGAATCGCGCAGCATTGCTGCGCTACGCCCTTGATGCCGATGGTTGGAAGGCCTATCTAGCCGCGCGCGATAGCCGCCGCAGCCCGCCGCCCGGCATCCTGCGCCAGGTTCGCGTAGTAGGTGGAAAGCCGGACGCTATTCGCGAGGTTCTCCACGACATGAAGCACATCGAGGGCCAACCCATCAAGCCCGCCACTACCCTTGACGCCCTCAAGGTCATCCAGTCCAACGGCGATATCAGCGCCAACTGGGAGACCTTCGACCCAGCGCACGAGCTCGCGGCGCCAACTGCCTCCGGCCCGCCCACCCCAGCTACACCCGCACCCGACACAGGCATACAGGTCCACCTCAGCAACGATCGCATCGGTCCGCCATATCTCCTTCTCGGCGCCGAAATGGCCGCCGCCAACTCCAACATTACCCGTGGCGAGGGAACCGTCCGCCTTATCGATCAAAACCTCGGCGGCTTTGGTTCTGAGTTGCGCGCCACCGTACGTGTCGGCTACAAGACCGATCTCTCCGCCGAATACTATCGCCTGCTCACGCCCGGCGGCTATTTCATCGAGCCGCGCGCCGGCATTCTCCGCGAGCCAGTCTACATCTGGGCCAACCAGAAGCGTATCGATGAACAGCTCCTGCAAAACCTGGACGCGGGCGTCGAGGCCGGCCGCACATTCTCGAATCAACTGCAAATATCGGCACTGTGGCGCGCTGAGGACACGCGCTGGGGTCTGCGCACCGGTTCCGTCGACGGACCGTATATCACCGGGACAGCGCAGACCGGCCTGCTGAACATCAAGATCGACAAAGCGGCCGCTGGCGCTGTATCTCCCAACGGTTTTCGCCTGTCAGCCTCTGCGGGTGCGTTTTATCATGCCGTCGAAAGCGACAACGCACCGCTGGTCAAGCTCACCTTCAGCGCGACCCGCTCCTGGAAAGAAACCAATATTTTCGGCATGAGCGGCGAGGTCAACTCCTATTTGCGCGCCAACGTCGCCCAGCCCTACTTGTTCACCCTGGGCGGACCTATGCGCCTTTCCGCATCCTCGTTTGATGAATTCAGGGGAACCGACACATACCTGGCGCGTGCAGGTTATATGCGAAGAATCGCGGCTTTGCCCACTGGCCTGGGACATGGCCTCTACGGTGTCGTCGGCTACGAAGCAGGCGAAATCTGGTCGCCGCAAACAAACGCGATTCTCCGTCAGGATGGCTTTGCAGGTCTGGTAGCCAATTCACCTATCGGCCTGTTCACATTCGGCGGCTCCATCGGCGACGCCGGCCACCGCAAGGTCTTTGTTACGCTGGGGCGGTGGTTCTGAGGATTCTGCATGCACAAAGGCCCTCCCACGCGGGAGGGCCTTCGTGCGTAAAAAACATTCAGCGGCTTACGCCACCACTTCAATGCCCATGGAGCGGGCGGTGCCTTTGATGCTCTTGATGGCCGTTTCCACCGAGGCGGCATTCAGGTCGGGCATCTTCTGCACGGCGATCTCGCGCACCTGCTTCTCGGTCACCTTGCCGATCTTTTCCTTGTTGGGCGTGCCCGAGCCTTTTTCAATCCCGGCCGCCTTCTTCAGCAGCACCGGCGCCGGCGGCGTCTTGGTGATAAAGCTGAAACTGCGGTCGGCATAAACGGAGATGACGACGGGAATGACCAGCCCTTCCATCTCCTTGTTGGAGGTGCGCGCGTTGAACTGCTTGCAGAACTCCATGATGTTGACCTGTGCCTGGCCCAGCGCGGGGCCTACCGGCGGGGCAGGCGTAGCCTTGCCGGCAACAATCTGCAACTTAACGTAACCTGTAACTTTCTTCGGAGGTGCCATGTGTCGGTTCCTTTGCAAACAGCTTCTAGCTTCTAGCCACTAGCTTTTAGCTGGTTTGTTCCTGTTCAAATTTTGGTGACGCAGCCACTGCATTCGCCTACAACCGAGGGCGGCTAGATAATCCGGTCGGCTAGAAGCTGGAAGCTAGTAGCTGGAAGCTGCGTTACTCAATCTTTTCCACTTTGCCGAACTCCAGCTCGACCGGGGTGGAGCGTCCGAAGATGGTCACCATGACCTTGAGCGTCTCGCGATCTTCGTTGATCTCATCCACCACGCCGTTGAAGTTGGCAAAAGGCCCGTCGGTAATGCGGACCTGCTCGTTCTTCTCAAACTTGATTTTGAGCCGCGGCTTGTCCTTGGCGGTCTCGGAGCGGAAGAGAATCCCACTCACTTCTTCCTCGCTCAGCGCCACCGGCTTGTCGCCCGTGCCCAGAAAGCCCGTCACCTTGGGCGTGTCCTTCAACACGTGCCACAAGTCGTTGTCCAACTCCATCTCGACAAGCACATAACCCGGCAGGAAAACCCGTTCCACGGTCCGCTTCTTGCCGTTGACAATCTCCGTTACCGGCTCGGTGGGAATCATCACCCGGCCCACTCTGTCGCCCAGCCCGAAGGCCTGCACCCGGCTTTGGATGGACTCGCGCACCTTGCGCTCAAAGCCCGAGTAGGCGTGCAGAATGTACCACCGGAAGCGCTCGTTCCGCTCCGGCAGCGGCTGCTCGGCTGGCTGTTCCGCCTGCGCTGCCACTTCCGCTTGTCCAGCTTGTTCGATTTGTCCCAATTCTTCCTCTGCCATCATCGCTCTCGATTCGCCCGCTCGGTTGCTCTTGCTAGGCGCCCAGCTTGTGGTAAAGCGCTTCCATCACGCGGCTGCAAACAGAATCCACCACGAAGAAGAATGCTCCAAAGATGAAGACCGCGATGATCACCACAGTGGTTGTGTTCTGCACTTCCTTCCACGCCGGCGTAACCACCTTGCGCATCTCCGCGCGCACGTCGCTCAGAAACTGCGTGAATTCCTTCCACTGCGCGATCAGGTTCCCGATCAGGTTACGGAAGAACTTCAACACAGGATTCTCCCCCTGCCGCCTGATCTGCGGCTGCCGAACTTCGCCGTTCACGATTGCTGCCTTCGTTGCCATGCTCGCTATTCCTTCGCGTCCGGCGTCATGCCGCGCGCATTCCTATTCAATCTGGCAGGGGCGGAGGGATTCGAACCCCCAAGTTCGGTTTTGGAGACCGACAGTTTAGCCGTTGAGCTTACGCCCCTAAAAAGAGATCAGGGGTCAGAGATCAGTTTTTAGTGCCCGTTTCGCAATGGACTAACTGACCCCTGATCTCTGTTCTCTGATCTCTGTTCTACTTCGTTTCCTTGTGCAACTGGTGCTTGCGGCAGCGGTTACAAAACTTCTTGAACTCCAGACGGCCTGTGGTCGTCTTTTTGTTCTTGGTAGTCGAGTAATTCCGCTCCTTGCACTCAGAGCACTGCAATGTAACAATTTCCCGC
>CAZFMB010000054.1:0-25732 GCA_964520005.1 uncultured Occallatibacter sp. | reverse complement strand
CGCGGCATCATTTGGAATCAGGAAAACGCCATCAATCGCGGCATCCAGATCAATCAAACCGTGGGTAAGTACTTGTCCGCCTCGATTAGTTGGAACGACGGTTACTATTCCAACCGCTACTCGTGGATATCGGGTTCGGCGACTCTTACGAAGGGACCTCATAGCCTGGTGTACGACGGGATGGGAAACCTCGGACAGACCGTCTACGTAACGTCCGCGATGCCTACTTACCAGAACAACGGCTACATGCACGCGGTGATCTATACGTACACCAAGGGCCCATGGATCATTTCGCCGTACTTCCAGTATGGCAAGGTGCCGACCAACACGAAGGTTGGCGTACTCAAGGGCACATCCGCAACCGGCGGCGCGTTCAACGTGAGCTACGCCTTCAAGAAGGGCTTCTCTCTTCCGGCGCGCGTGGAATACCTCACGAGTTCGGGAAGCACAACCGACGGATCGGTCAATTTGCTGGGCTTTGGGGCCGGCAGCGCAGGCACCACATTCACCGCAACGCCAACCTACCAAAAAGGAGGCATGTACGTTCGCGGCGATCTCGCGTGGATGCATGCAGGGGGCTACATACCGGGAGCCGTCTTTGGCAAGACGGGAACGAATGCCGACCAGTTCCGGGGCGTACTTGAATTCGGCTTCATCTTTGGCAACAACATCCAGAAATAGCCGAAGCGAGACGCTCAACCGAGAATAGATTGCTCGCGACTTGAGGACAAGGAAGTTAGTGTAACTCGCTGCAGCATTTATCGCGTTTTTCGCTAACTTCGGTTTCTTCATTTCATCTTTATCGGTCCGGCTCTATCTTTCAACTAACTCATGCAGTGTTTCTCGATCTTCCCGGAGTTAGGTCCCGGATACGAGCAAGCCATCAGAATATCCCGAAGATTATCGGAACGGGAGCAGCCAAACGAACTTCACTTATCAGGAGAATGCACATGGCAGATCAAAGCGCACCTCAAATGAAGTCCACGCTGGGCCTTACCGGGTTGACCGCAAATGCAATGGCCCTTATCGCCCCCGGAGCCTTTCTCTGGCTCACCTTCGTCATCCAGGCCGGCACGGGATCGACCGCGCCAACTATGTGGCTGGGCATCTTTGCCGCTCTGCTGCTTTGTCTGGCCACCGCTGTATCCTACGCTGAAATATCCAAGCTGTATCCGGGCACCGGCTCCAGCTATTACTACGCCGAGCAGGCGCTGCTCTCGAAAGACAAAGCCTTCAAGTACGCGCGCGTGGCCAAGTTCATCGTCGGCTGGGGCTCGCATCTTTACTACTGGGTCTATCCCGGCGTGATGGTGGCTGTCACCGGCGTCTTTGTGGGCTATGTGGTCGGCTTCCTCTACCCCAATGTGATGAGCGGCTCCAATCCCGGGCTGGTCTTCATGGCGCTGGTGGCAGTGGTCTTCTCGTTCTTCGTCGCATGGATCGCATCAAAGGGCGCGGGCGCATCCACGGCGGTCAACATCGCCATTAACGTGATCCAGATATCCGCGTTGGTGCTATTCAGCGTCCTTGCTCTGGGCTATCGCGCCAGCCATCCCGCGGGCTCAACCGGCCCAACCTCATTCCAATACGACTCGCAGTCGATGTCCACCTACACCTTCCAGTTCGCCACCGCCAAGGATGGCACCATCCTCCGCGATGCAACCACCCAAGCGCCTTTGCCCTTGCTCGACTCGGCCGGCAAGCCAGTTCCTTATGTCATTACCTATCCAACGTCAGACGCGAGCGGAAACTTCCTGACTCACGAAAACGCTAAGTCGGTGATTGCGCCGCACAAATTCAGTTGGATGTTCATACAAGCCACGGTCGCCATCCTCATTCTGGTCGGCTTTGAATCGGTCACCTCGATGGGAGGCGAGGCCAAGAATCCAACCAAACACATTCCGATAGCCGTCATTGCCTCGCTCTTGATACAAGGCTTGTTCTGTTACCTCTTCGAGTACTTCGCGGCCAACTACTTTCTCAACTCCGGTTACACCATGCAGACGGCTGTTACATCCGCGGCTCCCATCGGCGACATGATGATCATCGTGGGCGATGCGCTGCTCGGCCAGGGCAACGGCAAGTACTTCATGCTCGCTGAAGCCTTCACCGTCTTTTTGGCACTGATCGGCACCACGCTGGCTTGCATGAATACCGGCGCACGTGTCACCTATGCCATGGGCAAGGACGACGAGGCTCCCGAGCACTTTGGCATGTTGCACGCCAAGTCGCTCTCGCCCCGCAAAGCTATCTGGACCCTGGCCGCCATCTCCGCAGTCATAGGCGTCATCGCTGTGTCGCTGGTCTTCGGCGACGCCAGCGCGCCTACCGATGCGACCATTGCCGCTTTACCGCATGGCTTCTTCTCCAACTTCGGCTACCTCCCGCACGACCGGTTAGCCGCACTGCCGAACTCGCTGCTGACCATCACGCTCACCTCCAACTTTGGGACGTTCATCCTATATGCACTGAGCTGTGCCCTGTGCATGATTGCTTACCATGAGCGTCACGATCACAACTGGCTGATGCACTACATCATTCCTGGCTTCGGCCTGCTGGCTAACCTGGTCTGCATGGCCTTCTATGTGATCAGCCCGCTCTTCGGGCTCGGCACATTCAAGGAGCCAATTATCGCGCTGATTATTTCCGGCGTATGGGGCGCTTACGGAGCCTTCTACTTCGTTCTCTCATCGAAGAAGAAGGGCAAGGCAATGCTTCTTAATGCCAAGTAGGTTACGTGTACGCAAGCCAGACTGAAATTAACCGCCGGATGCTTCACTACCATTGAAGCATCCGGCTTGATACGCATCAAAGGATACTCACGCTAGAGGCGTCCATGTTGGATCTGGAGTTCGGCCAAGCCAGCGATTTCGGCAAAATACGCAAGAATAACGAAGATGCGATGGGATCGTTCATTCCCGCAACGCCGGAACAAGCCACCTCGCACGGATATCTTTTCGCTGTTGCCGACGGGGTGGGGGGCTACGATCTGGGCGAGATAGCCTCGGCCACGGCTATCTCGGTGCTTGTGGAGGAGTTCGCCAAAGCACATGCCGGCAGCAGGCTGGTCAGCCTGATGCCGCGCCTCATACAGCAAGCCAACACCGTGATACACGATTGCACCCTGGCGCGCCAATACAATGTTAAGAGCATGGCTACCACCCTGGTGGCCTGTGCCCTGCGCTACAACAAAGCGTACGTCTCTCATGTGGGCGATTCCCGATGCTATCTGGTGCGCGACGGCAGCGCCAGGCAGATTACCGACGACCATACGTGGGTAAATCAGCAGAGAAAGCTGGGCATCATCACGGCTGAGGAGATGGCCGAATCCGAAGCCCGGCACATACTCATTCGCTCTCTTGGACCTGAGATGTTCGTCGCTCCCGATACAACTATCCTCGACCTTTACCCCGGCGACGTGCTGGTTCTCTGCTCCGACGGCGTGCACGACGAGATGAGCCAAGAGGCTATTGCCGCGATTGCTTCCCAGGAAAAAGACCCCCGCGAGATCGCACGCGAACTGGTGGCAAAGGCCGTGGAAATAGACGGCAACGACAACACCACCGCGCAGGTGATCCGCGTTCTCTCGGTGGAGCGGATGAGCAGCATGCCTCGCGGCCGGCCCTACAAGTAAATGGCCTGAATTGCCCTGCAAAAGTCTTATAAAACCTTTACTGTTTCCGCGATGATCTTCTGTAGAATCAAAGAAGATTCACTGATGGAGTATGCCCCAGAATGGGTTTTTTCGATACCTTGGAAGCCGGCACGAAGCTTGATTCCTACCGCATAGATGCGCCGGTTGCCCGCAGCGGCATGGCTTCTGTCTATCGCGCCACCGACCTGCGCGATAACCGCCAGGTGGCCCTTAAGATTCCCCACCCCGACCTGGAAGCCGATCCCGTTCTCTTCGACCGCTTTCAGCGCGAGTCAGGCATTGGCGAAAAACTCAGCCATCCCAAGGTAATGCGCGTCTATGGCGGCGAGGATCGCTCGCGCGTCTACATGGTCATGGAATGGTGCGAAGGCCGCCTCCTGCGGCAGATTCTCACCGAAGGAAAAATGGAGCAGGAGCGCGCCATCCGCATCGCTCTGGCCATTCTTGATGCCCTGGAGTACATCCACGCGAACGGAGTTGTGCATCGCGACCTCAAGCCGGAAAACATCATGGTGGATGCGGAAGACAACATCAAACTCATCGATTTCGGCATTGCAAGCGACTCCGCCGCGCGAAGGCTGACTTACGCTAACATCACCGCTGCGCTGGGCACACCGGACTACATCGCTCCAGAGCAGGTGAAGGGAAAGCGCGGCGATGCCCGCACCGACATCTATGCCATGGGCGTGATTCTCTATGAAATGCTGACCGGAAAACTGCCCTTTTCCGGCCCCTCGCCCCTGGCGGTGATGAATGACCGTATGTTGAACCACCCCGTCCCGCCCCGCGTCGCTAACCCCGCCATTTCGCTTGAATTGCAGGAAGTCCTCTACCGGGCACTGGAACGAGATCCCAGGAACCGCTACGCCAAGGCAAGCAATTTTGCCTGGGATCTGCAGCACCTGGATCAGGTGGGCGTGGAGAACCGCGACGAGTTGCAGGGCTGGACCAAGCGCAAATCCCAGCAACTGAGAAAATTCCTTTATTACTCCGCGCTGGCGCTCATCCCGGTGGTCATACTGCTGCTGATGGTCCTGCTCACCCACCGCGGGTAGCGATTCAAGCAGACGCCGCTAAAGCCCGAAAAACGAATGGATTTGCGTTCGGGCGGTCGATGCGATATGGTGAGTTCGCTCCTGCAACACACAAAAAAACACAATGAAACTTGATCGGCGGCGAGTGGCGGCTTTGGCAATCGTGGCGGCGCTGGTGTGCCTGACTGTTTTTGGAGTAGTAGTTTGGCGCGTGGAGAAGGCTTTGGGCACTTCGCGGCGAGAGGCTACGGAGCGGGAGTTGCTGGGATTTCAGGTGCTCACTTTGGGGGCTCAGCCCAATCCTGGATTTGAAGGAATTTCGTCGCCTGCGGTCTACAAAAGCGTGGCGGTTTTTGAGGGGAAGATCTACCTTGCGGGGCCGGCGGGGCTTTATGCCTACGCTGCTGACGGGACGCTGGAACATATCTATAGGACAGGAATCGATTTGCCCGCCGCTCCGCTGGGAGAGATGGCGGTTGGGCTGCTGACGGACGCTAAGCAGCCGGAACTTTTAATTGCGACTCAGGGCGCCGGGATAGTGTGCTTCGATGGCCACCTATATCGGCAAATAATGGGTACAAACGCGGATGTGAGAGCAGTCACATCGCTGCTTCCGTTGGGCTCGGGGCGGCTTCTGATCGGCACGGCAAAGCTGGGATTGCTGATCTACGACGGCAAGACTCTCAAGAGATTCCACCCTACAACGAATAACGTCTACGTGACTGCTCTGGCAGGCTCGGAGGCGGAGTTGTGGGTGGGGACTCTGAACGACGGGCTGCTGTGGTGGCATGGCGGCCAGACCGACCGCATCGGCGAAGAGCAGGGGCTGCCGGATCGGAGGGTGGAGCAGATTGCGCTGGCAGGCGGGCGAGCTTACGTAGGCACTCCGATGGGCGTGGCCGAGGTGTGCGAGGGGAAGATTGCGCGGGTGCTGGCCAAGGGTAGATACGCCCATGCTTTGATGGCTGACGGAGATGCGCTATTGGTGGGCCAGATGGAGGCGGGAGTTTTGCGTGTTTCGCTTTCAGGGCCGGAGAGCGACGTGCAGACGAGAAGGCCGATTGCGGCGAGAGGCGGCGGGGATAATGTCGTTGATTCCCACCCATTCCGCAAAGTACGCGGAATGGATGGGGCACATGAGGATTCTTCTGCCCACTCGGCAACCAATAGAGGTCCGGCTGGTGTAACGGTGGAGCAGTTTCTTGCTGTGGGGGACGCACGCTACGCGCTGGCTACGGACGGGCTGATGCGCCGGGAAACGGATGGCGCATGGCGAAAGATTTTGGGCGGAGGCAATGCGCAACTGACGGACAGAGACGTTTCCGCGCTGATGGTGGCTTCGGATGGCCGGATCTGGGTGGGATACTTCGACCGAGGGCTGGACATTCTCTCCGCGACGGGCGCGACGGTGGAGCATGTGGAGAACGAACACATCTTCTGCGTGAACCGGATTGTGGAAGATACGCGACAGGGGGCGATAGCAGTGGCCACGGCCAATGGGCTGGTAATCTTTGACCGCGACGGGAAGCAAAAACAGGTTTTGGGCCGCGAGGCGGGGCTGATTGCCGATCATGTGACGGATGTGGCGCTTTATAACGGCGGCATGGCGCTGGCGACCCCGGCGGGAATCACGTTTCTGGACAAGAGCGGCGCGCACAGCATTTATGCCTTTCAGGGGCTGGTCAATAATCATGTGTATGCATTGAGCGCCGGCGGAGATAAGCTGGTAGCCGGAACGCTGGGCGGGCTTTCGCTGCTCTCTGGCGGCGAGGTCCGTAAAAATTTGAATACGGCGACCTCCGGCCTGAAGCATAACTGGATTACAGCGCTGGCCGCAGTGGGCAACGATTGGCTGGTGGGCACTTATGGAGCGGGCGTGATGCGCCTCATGGCCGATGGCAGCGTGACTCAGACAGAGGCCACGCGCATGGGAGTGGTGGTGAATCCCACGGCCATGGCGGCCGACGGGCAGATGGTTCTGGCCGGAACGCTGGGCCAGGGGCTGCTGGTGGGCGACGCGAACGGCACCCGGTGGAGGACGGTCACAGCGGGGTTGCCATCGTTGAATGTTACGGCATTGGCAATTTACAAAGGTGTGGTATATGTGGGTACGGAGAATGGGCTGGTGAAGATTGATGAGGGCAAGCTGTGAGGTTAGTGAAGAAGTGAAGAAGTGAATGAGTGAATGAGTGAGTTAGTGGCTGAGAGGTAAGTTATGAGGCGAGCAAGTTGGGCGTTGGGGCTTTTGCTCTTGATGCCGATGGCGGCAGCTGCGGATAGCGGCGTGCTGATTCCAACCGATAAGCAAGCGCCTGATCCGGCGATTCTGTCGCTGAGCGAGATGCAGGTGGATATTCATGTGGACAACGGCGACGCGCGGGTTTGGGTGCGGCAGGTCTTCGTCAACCATACGAATAGCCCGCAAGAGGGCAACTACCAATTTGCATTGCCCGGCGGGACTACCGTTTCGGACTTTGCCGTTTGGGATGGGCCGGTACGCATTCCCGCCGTGATTCTGGAGCGTAAGCGCGCCGAGGCGATCTATCAGGAGTTGAAGAGCCAGGCCATCGATCCGGGCCTGCTGGAACAGGGCGAGCGCACGGAGGACGATGCGCGGCGCAGCGCGATCTTCAGCGCGCACATTGTTCCCATTCCGGCCTACGGGACCAAGAGGCTGGAGATTGAATATCACGAGCATATTCCCGTGTCGGCGCGCAAGAGTTACTTCCTGTTGCCGTTGAAGCCGGATAGTTACGCCAGCCAGACGGTGCAGAAGCTGACCATTCATTTTGAGTTGCGCTCGGCGGCGCGGCTGAAGGATTTCGCGTTTCAGGGACGCCTGCTTCCCTTTCACATCGATCAGCAGGATGAGCACGTAATTCGTGGCACGGTGGATGCGACCAACATCGATCTGGCCGAGGATTTTTCAACGGTCTGGGCGCAGAACGAGGCTCAGAACGCAGTTGAAGTGATCGCATATCGCAACCCGAATCCGATTGCTCCGGCGGCGCTGGAACTGGCCAGCTCTGAACTCGCGGTGCCCACGCAGGCTGCTCAGAAAGGCAAGCAGAAACAGCCGCAGCAGGTGAATACGCCGCCGGAGCCGGGATTTTTTGAGGCGCTGGCGCAACTGAGCGCGCCGCCGGCAACAGCAGCGGCGGGCGGGCAAAGCGGGCGCACGGTAGTGGTGCTTATGGATACATCGCTCTCCATGCAGTGGGAGAAGCTGGAGCGCAGTTATGCGGCTGCGGCCAAGTTGCTGGAGACACTGGGGCCGCAAGATCAGTTCAATCTATTGTTATTCAATACAAAAGTAGACAGCTTCAAGCCCACGCCGGTGAAGGCGGACATGGCCAGCACCAAGGCGGCGATGGATTGGCTGCGGCAGAGCCATCTGCGCGGCGGAACGGATTTGCAGAAGGCGCTGGACGCGGGGCTGGGACAATTCAGCGGGAGTGACACGACGCAAGCCACGGCGCTGGTGCTGCTGACGGATGGCGAGGTGACGCGCGGGCTGATTCAAACGGGCAAGCTGGCGGATTGGTACGCGGCGAAGTGGAATCAGATTCCCGCGGAGCGGAGGCCGAAGACCGAGGTCTTTGCCGTGGGCGACGACGCCAACCTGCCGCTGCTGCGCATATTGAGCCGCAACGGCGGGGTGATGGAGCAGGTGCTATCGACCGAGCCGGTGGAGTTCAAGCTGGCGGCCTTTTTGGGCAAGGTGGGGCGTGCTCCGATTGGCGGCCTGGGGCTGACGGTGACTCCGCAGACCGAGGTGGACAAAGTTTATTCGCTGGAGGAAGCGGTCTTTGACGGCGGCGAGGGGCGCTGGGTGGGCCAGTATACAAAGCCGCAGAAGGGCGTGAGCTTCAGCGTGAGCGGCAATCAGGATGGCCGCATGTTGAAGGCGGAGACCAAGGCGGAGCTGCCGGCACAGGCGTTGGAACACGATCAGTTGCCGCGTCTGTGGGCCGGGGCGCGAGTGCAGGCGCTGCTGGAGCAGATTGAGCGCGAGGGAGAAACAGAGGCGGCGATCAACGAGATCATCATGCTGGCGCGCAAATATAAATTCGTGACGCCCTATACATCATTTTTGGCTGCGCCGCGATCACTGTTGCGGCCGCGCGTGATTCGCCCCGGCGACCCGGTGTTGCGCGTGCATACCGACAAAGCGATTGTCTCGGTGATTGCGCTGTTTCCCTTTGGGCTGGAGAAGCCGCTGCGGTATCTGGCAGGCGAGGATGTGTGGCAGACGCGCTTTCTCGCTCCGACAGATATGAAGGATGGCAGCTATCCGGTTCGGCTGGTGCTGCGCGACACTAATGGGCAAGTGTATCGCGAGCAGAAAAGTTTTGTGATTGCCTCGACACCGCCGACGGTGAAGGTGCGGCTGGACAAGACTCGATACCGAGCGGGCGAGATGATTCCGCTGAAGGTGAGCGCGAGCGAGAGCACGCGGACGCTGACGGCGCGGATGGAAGGGCTGGCTCCGGTGAGCCTGCGTTGGAATCGCGAGGCAGAAGCGAGCACGGGCCAGCTTTGGCTGCCGCAGGCGTTGCCCGCGGGCGAGTATGTATTGGCGGTGACGGCGGAAGACATGGCGCACAATCTTGGCAGCGCGGAGGTGCACATTGAAGTGGTTCCCTGAGCGCAATTATAGAAATGACGAAAGCAACATCGTCGCAACCGGTATAAGGGTTGCTCTGGGTGCGATAGCTATTGGAGTCGCAGCGATGACGGCGTCGGCTTCGCTGATCGCTTGGCAAAATCCTGGATTGCTGTTGGGCGCGGGTAACGGCCTGGCGCGCTGGTTGGAAAATGCCGAGGCCGGCTCGGGCGTGGAGAAGGCGCTCTACCGTCTGATGAAGTTGCCGGGAGGCGAGGCGCTCTACAGGCGCTCTCCGCGCGAGACGCGGCCTGAGCTGGCGACTCTAATCAACAGCAGCCAGAAGAGCGCGGCACTTTATTCGCTCAGGGCGATGGAGGACGAACAGGCGCTGGACTTTGCGGCCGCCGAGAAGGACTGGAAGACTTGGGCGGAGAAGGCCGACGACAAGGCCGCGGCGAATCTTGATTTGGCGGATTTTTATGAGCGCAGGTTAAAACCGCAGGAGGAGCTTGCGGCGCTGGAGGCTGTGGGCACGAGTGCGGCAAGCGCGCGCGAACGCTTGACGGCGGCGGAAGCGCAACAGGCGTGGAAGGCTTGGGAGCGGACGCTCACCGTGGTGGACCGTTACGCGCTGGGGCGTGCGGCGGCGGCGCGGGAGTATGCCGGATGGGAGCGGCGTTATCCGCAGGAGACGGCCGTTTATGAGCGCGAGTTGGCCTTCGATTTGGCCGGCAAGGATTTTGCCGGCGCGACGGCTTTGATTGCGCGCTATCGGAAGGCATTTCCGGACGACAAGCTGTTTCCGGTGAGGGCAGAGGCGGATGTTGCTGCTGGGCGCGGCTCGGCAAAGGACGGGCTGGCGGTCTTCGATCGCAGCTTTGAGCCGCTGTGGCCGGCGGAGTTAGTGAAGAGTTACTATGCGCTGCTGGAGAGCGGCCACCAAACTCTGAAGATGCGCGATGCGCTGCGGGCAAGATTGGCGGCTGCGCCGGATGGCGGAGCCGACGCGCTGAAGGATGCGGCGCGGCTCTTTTATATTTTTCAGCAGCAAGGGCAACTGGAGGCGGCCAAGGCCGTGCTGGCCGGGTATCGCGAGCGCAAAGACGCGCGTGGGGCGGCGTGGAGCGCCGATGAGTTGTACACGCTGGGCCAGTTGCTGGAGCAGGTGCAGGATTTTCCCGAGGCGGCGCGCTACTACTACGCGCTGGCTGCGAAGACGCAGGCTGCTGATGCAAACCTGAAGGGATTGGCGGGGTTGACGCGCATTTTGCTCGCCGCGCCGGAGCAGCCGCTGCGCCTGGGCGCGGGAAATCTGGCGCTCTACAAGAGCATTGCCACCATGGATCACGGGCCGGGCTACTTGAACGGCATTCTCTCGCTGTTTTTCAATTCGCAGGATCCGAAGTCGGAGTATTCCTCCGAGGATCAGCTCGCCGTGCCTTACTTCCATCGCGCCAAAGCCGCTGAGCTCGTGGCGGAGATTGACAAGCGCTTTCCGAATGCGCCGGAGCGGGCGGAGTTGCACGCTAAGCTGATGGACGCCTACGCGGCTTACGGAGAAAACGATGCCGTGATTCGCGAGGGAACGCTGTTTCTTGCCGCATTTCCGGCGGACGCGCGCCGGGTGGAAGTGGCGATCGCAGTGGGCGACGTGTACAGCCGGACGAATCAGTCCGAAAAAGAATTTGCGCTTTACAAGGATCTGCTGAAGGAGCTGGCGGCCAAGGCTGACGGCGTTCCGCTGGGCGAGGCGGGAAGCGAATCGGCTGGCGGCCAGACGACGAGCGGCGCGCGCTCCAGCGAGTACGCGCAGGTGCTGGACCGCTATTTGTCGCGGCTGGTGGCCATGAGACGGCTGCCGGATGCACTGGAAGTGTTGCGCGGAGAACTGGATCGCAATCCGCAAGACCCCGGCCTCTATGAAAAACTGGCGAACTTTCTGGAACAAAACCGCTTGAACGCGCAGGAGGAAGAGGTTTATCAGAAGGCCATCGCGCAATTTCAGGACAGCAGCGCGGGATGGTATGGCAAGCTGGCTCGTTTCTATCTGCGCGAGAAGCGCAATGCGGATTACTCGGCGCTGTCGCACAAGGTGACGGGAATATTTTCCGGGACCGAGCTGGAAAAGTATCTGAGCCAGGCTCCGGCGCCGGACTCCTCGCTTGCGCTGGAGGTCAACCGCTATGCTCACGACCGCTTCCCGCACGATCTGACTTTCGTACGCAATCTGCTGGCGCAGTACAGAAGCTATCTATACCCTCAGCCGGCGGCGGCGGAGAAGCTGTTGTGGGAGCATTGGGCGGAGTCGCCGGATTTGCGCGACCAGTTGTTCGAACTTTTGAGCAGCAGCGGCAGGCTGGATGCGCAATTGGCGGCGCTGCGGCAGCAGTCTCCGGAGATTGATAAGGCGAATTGGACCGGGCTGGCGCAGAACAATCCGGCAGTGGAGCGCTTCTGGCTGGAGTCGTGTCTGTGGCAATCGCGCTTTGAAGATGGCGTGGGTCCTGCTGATGCGTTGGCGGCTGAGTATCCGGCGGATGAAGCGCTGGGACGGCAGGCGTCGTCGCTCTATCGCTCGCTGGCTTACTTTCATCCGGAAGATACGGACAAGGCCGTGGCAATCGAGAAGCGCCTCTTGAGCGCCAAGCCCGACGATCTGGAGACGATGGCGCGGATTGGCGACATCTACGCCGACCGCGGTCGCATGGCGGAGGCAGCGCCATATTTCACGCGCATGGCCGAGGCGCATCCGGGCGATGCCGACGGCTATCTGCAATCGGCGACGGTCTTTTGGGATTACTTTGACTTTGCCTCCGCATCGGCACAAATGCGCAAGGCGCGCGAGCGTCTGGCGCAGCCGGCGCTCTTCGGCTATCAGGCCGGCGCAATCGAAGAGAGCCAGGGAAATATGCCGGGCGCGATTCAGGAGTACGTGGCCAGCTCGCTTGGCGACAAACCCTCCGAGGAGAGCCGCGAACGGCTGCTGGCGCTGGCGCGCAGGCCGCAGTGGCGCGCGGCTGTGGAAACGGAGACGGCGGGATTGCTGAAGAGCGCGGCGCCCACGAGCGCGGCAATCGAGTTGCGTATTGGCGTACTGGATGCGCAGCAACGCAGCGAAGACTTATTGCGAGAGTTGAAACAGGTTGTAGCGCAGACCGATTCGTTTGACGTGCTCGACGCAGTGACCGCGGCGGCCCGCACACACACCCTGCCGGAGGTGGAGCAAGCGGCGCTCTCGCGGCAGATCGCGCTGACTTCCGATCCAGTGCGCAACATGGAGTTGCGCTATCAACTTGTGGAGCTATTGCAGCAGCAAAATGCAGCGGCGGCAACGGCGGAGATCGATGCGATTTATCGCGAGCATGGCAAGGTGCTCGGAGTGGTGCGCGCGACGGTGGACTACGATTGGGCGCACGAGCGCAAACCGCAGGCCGTGAGCGTGCTGCTGGATTCGGCGAATGCGGCTTATCCCGAACTGAAGCAGCAATTCCAATTGGAGGCGGCGCGCAAGCTGACGGAGTTGGGCGAGTATCCGCGCGCGAAGCAAATTCTGGAACCGTTGCTGAACCAGAAGCCGCTGGATGCAACTATCGAAGCGGCACTGGCGGACAACTACGCGCGCTCCGGCGATCAAGCTGGGCTGGAGGCGTTTTATCGCGCGGAGCTGGCAGGGGTGAAAGCCGCGGCCTTGAACCACGCGGACAAGACTCAACGGCTGGGGCAGTTGCGGCGCGGCATCATCTCCGCTGCCAGCCTGCTGGGCAACTGGGGTGAAGCGGCGGATCAGTACATCGAGTTGATCAACGCCTATCCTGAAGACGAGGGACTGACGCAGGAGGCCGCGCTGGCAGCGGGCGCACATGGGCAGCGCGATAAGCTGGTCAAATTTTATGGTAAGACGGTGGAGGCCTCTCCGCGCGACGCTCGCTGGAGCATTGTGTTGGCGCGGCTGGAGACAGCTCTGGAAGATTATCCCGCGGCTATCGATGCCTACGGAAAAGCGATTCGCGTGCGGCCGGAGCAGAAGGATCTGTACGTTTCGAAGGCCGATCTGGAAGAGCGCCTCTACAAGCTGGACGATGCGGTAGCCGACTACGATCAGCTCTACAAGCTGAGCTATCACGACCCGCAATGGAGGGTGAAGACCGCGCAGGCGCGCGCCCGCCAGGGACGCAATGCCGATGCGGTGAAAGCGCTGGATGAAGCGTGGATTCAGGGCGTTCCGCCGCGAGCCTCGAATTATGTCCAGGTGGCTACGCAGTTAGAGCAGTGGGGATTTCTCGACGATGCGCGCGGCTATTCCGAGCGGTGCGTGGAGATTGCCGGAGCGGACCTTCTGGTTGAACCGGGAGATCAGTCGTGCGCGGTCGAGTATGCGCGCGTGATGGCGCGGCTGCGGCAAAGCGATGCAGCGTTTACGCGCCTGGCCATCGCGCGCCAGCAGGCGGAGAGTGTTTCGCTGGCCATGGTGACGCAGCAGGTGTCGCAGCAGGGATTGAGCGCGGTTACCAATGATCAGTGGCGCAGGAAGAGAATCACCGAGCGCACCAAGCAGGCGAAGTCTGGATTTGCGCAGGCTCTGCGCGCCATGGCCACGGTGGTTGCCGAGTACGCTACGCCAGAGGAGAAGGCACAGTTTGCCACTTGGTTGCAGGCCAAGCGCTCAACAGCCATGGATGGAAGCGAGCTGCGCGAAGTCTATTTGCCGGCAATGCAGGCCGCGGGCCTTTTGGATATGGAGTCCGATCTGCTCTGGGCGTTCGTGGAAAAGAGCGGCGAGCAAAAGCACGGCGAGCTATCCGAATGGATGCAACTGCAACAAAAGCGCGTACAGTTGGAGGGCGTAGGTGCCAAGCTGGAGACGTATGCCGCGTCGCTTCCACATCTGCAACAGAGTCCGGTGTGGCAACATGCGGAGGTGGTTTATCGCACACAGGGAGATTCCGCCTCGGAGCTTCGAATGCTGGATAAGCTGGCAGCGAGCTTCGGGTTTAGCGGGGATGCGCGCTATATGGAGTTGCTGCTGGCCGCGCGGCCACAATCGCTGATTGATAAAGCCTCCAGCAATTTTGGAACGCAGAACGAAATCGGAGACAGAGTGGCGCAGTTCCTGTTGGCCAATGGAAAATCCGATCAAGCTTTGGCGGGAATTTCCGCGCGGTCGTCGGGCCGTCCTGCTGTGTGGAAGAAAGCTTACACGGGACTGACGGGGCTTTATCTGCGCGCGCATACTCCGCAGGTGCGCGATGCCTTTAACGGTGCGCTGGGCGGGGACGCAACTATCGGCGAGCGCGTGGCACATGCGGTGAATCGCAATGAGCAACTGGCGGGCGAAGTGTGGTTCTACTACGGCTCGCGCTACGGCGAGTATCTCGATGCAGACAAGGATGCGCAAGCCGAGGGCTATCTGGAGGCGGAACTGGAACACACGCCGGAGAGAGCGAACGCATATACGCAGCTTGCGGATTACTCTGCGCAGGCTGGCCGGACTGATTACGCGCTGGCCGATTACCAGCGTTCGCTCGACCTGAAGAGCGATCAGCCCGCAGTGTTGAATAGCATAGCGAATCTCGAATGGAAGCAGGGGCGTCAGGCCGATGCGCAGGCCGCGTGGCAGTTGGCTGTAAAAAAACTGGCCGCGGAGCAGGATAGCCACATGCAGCAGAGCTTCTGGGGCGACTTTGCGCAGGTGGTGGGCGATGTAGCAAAGAATGGACAATACGCGGCCATCAGCCAGCAGGTGGAGGCGATACTGCGCGCCTATCTCAAGCGCAACGGCGAGTACCGGGCCGAGGAGTTGCTGGAGGCTGGCTATCACGCGCATGGCGATTCGATGGCGTGGCTGCTGGAGATTACGACAGCGGCGCATGATCCAGGCGCGGTGCTGAACACAATTCAGCAGAGCAAATGGATTGCCAAGGGTCAGGTGAGCCAGTTACTCGCGCGCCGCGTGGAGTTGGAGCGCCACAAGGCTGAGGCTAAGCCGAACGAGGGCAGTTACGAACTCGACAACGCCGAGTCCAGCCTGATGAACGCGCTGCTCGACGAAAAGAAATTTACCGAAGCGCGGGCGGAGCTGGCGCGGATTCCCGCAGAAAAACAGAAGACCGCGCAGTGGCTCGGCGTGGAGCTGCGGCTGGCCGAGGCGGATGGCAGTTTGCCGCAGTTGGTGGCGCAGTGGAAGAAGCATCCCGCGGACGCGCCTGTAGCGAACTACCTGATGAGCGTAGTGCAGGCATTGAGCGAGCCGTCGAGGCGGATCGTGATGCGGTTTGTTTATGAGCGCGCTTTGGATGCGCGGGAGTTGACCGCGGCAAACTTCCTGGGCTTGGCGGCTATTGATCTGGACGAAGGCAATGTACCGGATGCGGTGGCGCTGCTCAAGCGGCTGACGCTGATCAGCGGCAATCCATATGGCGATGCGGATTCGGCGGCCAGTTTGCTGGAATCAAAACAGAAGTTTGCCGAGGCCATGCAGTTTCTTCAGCCGCTGGTGCAGGCTTCTCCATGGGATGCGAGCTTGAAGGTTAGGCTTGCGGCTGCCACGCTGGCCGTGAACGCAAACGATCAGCAGGCTGTGGCGACGCTTGGCGCTGTGGCTGCCGATCCCAAGGCGAAGTATGCGGAACGGCTAGCGGCGGCCAAGGCGTTGAAGGGCCACGGCGCGGCAACGGCAGAGCTGGGCAGCGCGGAGCTGAACTTGCTTGCGCGCGGCGGCTGCCCCACGGCGGACGATGCCGACAAACCTTTCTTCGTAGAGGCGCGCAGGGTGGCCGCGGCTTGCGCAGCCGATAAACAAGTTAAGGAGCGGCTGCTGCATTCAGCTATCGCCGACGCGCCCGACAATGCGGAGTTGCGGCTGGAGTATGTGTCGGCGGCATTTGCGGCAGGTCAGGATGCGCGGGCACTGCTGGCGGCCGAACCGATACTTGAGAACGATGGTAACTTCTACGGTCAACGCACTACGCCGGCATACGGCGCATCCGAGAATGAAGAGGATGTTGGCAGCCAGCAAACTCCGGTTCTTCCCACGATGAAGCCGGAAGATGCGGCCAAGTTGACCTGGTATGCGATTCACGCCAAAGAGAAGCGCCACGAAGCCAGTGAGGCGCTCAAGCTGGCGCGCAACGCGGCGGTGTTGGAAAAAGATCCGGCGCGGCGAAGCAAGTTCGAGGCTGAACAGAAGCGCCTGGAAGACGCCGCGGCGCGCGTAGCAGAGAACGCGGCGCGCGCGCCGAATATCCATAAGGATCTGGATCAAGATCGGGTGGTGCGTCCGCGATTGCTGCCGGGCGAAACATTTACACCACGGAAAGCGGCTAACGACGAGGAGGGTGAAGAATGAAACGACGCCTCTGGATTTCGATATGTTTACTGTTAGGCTGCGGCGCGGTCTTTGCCATCGGCGCGCTGGAGGGGGCGCTCAAGACTACGCCCGAACTGACTTCCCTGCTGCCCGAGGACGCGTTGATGTCGATTGAGGCGCGCGATTTCGGCTCTCTACTGCACGATTGGAATACGTCGGAGGAGAAGCGCGCCTGGCTGACCAGCGATAACCATGCGGCCTTTAGCAACTCGCGGCTCTTCGAGCGGCTCTCCAAGGCGCAGGACGAGTTCACGGCCGCCGCTGGGCTTCCGGCTGACGAAGACTTGCTGGAAAAAGTAGCGGGCAAGCAGAGTTGCCTGGGGATCTACGACGTCGGCAATCTCGAATTTGTTTACGTCACGCGACTGGATCAGCAGTCGATAGAAAACTCTCCGCTGTGGCAGACGCGAAGCAAGTTTGAGCGGCGCAACGAGGCAGGAACAAATTTTTATGTGCATAAGGACGCGGAGTCGTCGCGCGTTGCGGCCTTTGCTTCGCGGGACGGCTGGTTGATTCTTGGCACGCGGGAAGATTTGGTCGCTGGCGTATTGGACCGGCTGGCAGGAAAGAGCTCGCAGAACCTCGCGGGCGAGAGTTGGTTTGTCGATGCGGTGAAACAGGCGAATGGAGAGCGCGGCGATCTACGCATGGTGTTGAACCTGGAGAAGATTGTTCCGCTGCCGTACTTTCGCAGTTACTGGGTGCAGCAGAATATTACCGAGATGAAGCAATACTCCTCGGCGGTGAGCGACTTATACAGAAGCAGTCAGAGTTATCGCGAGGAGCGTGTGTTGGTGCGCCGCGCGGGGCTGGCTGCTGTTTCACATGGCGATGTGAGGACGCTGGCGGCGATTGCACCCGAGGATGCGGCTTTTTATGCTGCGCAAGCTTCGCCGGATGCGGAGAATCTGTTGCGCAGCCTGCGCGACAATTTGCTGGAGGTGAGGCCGGGGCAGCAGGCAGACTCATACAAAATTGCGCCCTCGGCAGCTGCTGCGGAGAACGCCGGCAACGCAACGCAGCTCGATACTTCTATCGACACGGCTCCGGTGGCGGCAAAGCAGATGGATGCGTACGCGCCTCTGCGCGCGTTGCTCACCGCCCAGCAACCGGATGCGTCGCTGGAAATATTCTCCACACGCGCACCGAAAGACGGCGTCTTTGTCTCGTTGCAGTCGGCAATGGCCGTCAGCGCCGCGCAGGCCTGGGATGAGAATGCGGTGCGCCTGGCGCTGACACAGGATCTGCTACCTGGGCTGACCACTGGGAAGCTGGGCGTCAATTGGGAGAAGCGAACGAGCGCCGGCACGACGTATCTTGCGCTGGATGGAGCTGTGCCTCTGTACGTCGCGGTAAACGGCAAGCTGCTGCTGCTGGCTAACGATTCTGTTTTAATGGAAAAGCTGCTGGCTCGCCGGCCGGCTGCCAGCGCGACCGGAGGAAAAGACAGCGTGACCTATGCGGCCCTCTTCCGGCACACGCAGGAGCAAGGAAACTTCCGGAGGCTGATGGCGCAATTGGATTTGGCCGGACATCGCGGAAGAGTAGATCAAGCGGCGGCTAACAGCGGTGAGAGCCCGGCATTCTTTTCCGGCAACGCGGCCAGTTTCAGCCGCGCCTTCTCCCGAATGGAGTCGGAGCGCATTGAAGAGAAGGATCAGGGCGCCACGGTGACTCAGACGGTTACCTATCAATGGAGCCGCTGATTCGTGGACTGTTCAGTGTGAAATCCCACTCTAGCCGCAAAGACAAGAACGCGGCGAGGGTGGGGCACCCATTTTCTTACATTATTTGTAAAAATGTTTTCTATGGATTTCTGCTGCTCATCGCATCCTGTCTTTCGCCGGCTCAGCAGGCAGCGGAGCCGCAACTCTTTTCCCAATCGGCAAAGGCTATTCTCGAGCGCGACTTCCCCAGCCCTGATCTTTCCTATCTGCTGCTGGATTCGTCAGGCAAGGTGCTGGCCGAGCGATGGGCAACGCAAGACGCCGTTTCTCCCGGTTCACTGGTCAAGCCTTTTCTAGCTGTCGCCTATGGGGAACAACACGAGGGCCGGTTTCCTACGGTGCGCTGCCGCGGAACGGAGAGCCGCTGCTGGCTTCCGCGCGGACACGGAAATCTGGGACTTGAAGAGGCGATTGCGCAATCCTGCAACGCCTATTTTCTGGAGTTGGCGGCGGGATTGGATCGTCGACGCGCGGCGGAGAGCTTCGCCCGCTATGGACTCGCCGCTCCGCCCATGGCAGCATCAGCGGAGAGTTTGGCGGGACTGGGAAGCGCGTGGAAGGAGACGCCGCTGGTCTGGGCAAGAGCTTATCTGCAACTGGTCAACGAACAGCAATCGCCCACGCAGAGCAGGATTGTGAAGGGAATGCTCGACTCGGCGCAGCGTGGTACGGCGCGCGCGGTCGATGCGGCGTTGGGCAGAAATGCGGCTCTGGCTAAGACCGGAACGGCGGCCTGCTCGCACACGCCTCGTGGGGCCGCGGATGGGTTCACGGTTATCTTGTACCCCGCCGCGCAGCCGCGATTATTGTTGTTGGTGCGGGTTCATGGCGTGACCGGAGCTGCAAGCGCAAAGGTGGCAGGCGCGATGTTACGCTCGCTGGTAGGCGGTGAGCGATGAGGACGCGAGCGCAGTTTATTTCCCACCCTAGCCGCAATAACAAAAACGTGGCGCGGGTGGGGCACCCGCCAGTTCAACGTCCCCGGTCCCCAAAAGCGAGGGACCGGGGGCACCCACAGAGGATTCTACATGGTTGCCTGTGGCTTGGACTGCTGCTGTTAACCACGGCTCCCGCAACAGCGCAGCAGGAGATTCGCTTTGGCGTGCTGGGACTCTTTCATCCCAAAGAGCTGATATTGCAACCGGAGGGCTCCCAGGTCCTCTCAGTCACGGCACAAGGCGTCGCGGGAAACCAAGCCGTTACGCTCAACGGCGAACCGGGTCATCGGCAGATCGTCTTCCACGCCGAGGGCGACCGCGTTGTGGCCGGTAACCGCTCTACCGGTAGTTGGTCGGCTGCCGCGCGGGATGGCGGAGCCGCCGCCTTCCGGCTCACCGTGCCGGGAAAGCTGCATCGCGTCTATCGCGGACGGCTTACGATTCAGGCCCACCATGGAGAGTTGCTGGCCGTGGTGGCGATGGACCGCGAGACGGCGGTGGCCTCGATTGTGGGCGCGGAGATGGTGGAGAGCGCTCCGGTGGAAGCTCTGAAGGCTCAGGCCGTGGTCACGCGCTCCTTTCTACTGGCCGGGCCAAGACATGTGGACTTTGATTTTTGCGACACCACCCATTGCCAGTTCCTCAAATCGCCGCCTGTGAGTACGAGCCGCGTCATGAGCGCCGTCCAGGCTACGCATGGGTTGGTGCTGGCCTGGCACGGCAAGCCGCTGGCGGCTATGTACTCCAGCCGCTGCGGAGGGCAAACGCGCAGTTTGCGCGATGTGGGCCTGAAGCCGGGAGAGGCCTACCCTTATTACTCTTTGCGCTGCCAATGGTGCAAGCGGCATCCCGCAACCTGGCAGAGCAGGATCGGCGCAAGCGGCGAGCCGCCCCGGCCGGGCGACGAGCGGAGAAGGATAGCCGAGGCGCGGCAGTGGGGCTGGGGCGCGATTCCGGGCAGCGACTTTACGGCCACAGCGGACGGCGAGGGCTGGCGGCTCGAGGGCCACAGCGTGGGCCACGGCGTGGGAATGTGCCAGATGGGCGCAAGCGGCATGGCGCGAGCGGGCGCCGGATTTCGCGAGATTCTCTCCCATTATTACCCGAATACAGAGCTGATAACACAGCCGTAAGCTGAGGCAGCCAAAGAGGTTGACGTTCCGCGAGAGTGCCGTTAAATCGATTTAGTTGCTATGACCGTGTGATTTGGTAATTATGCCTGTATAGGCGCGGGTGAGGACGCGCGCAGTACAGCCGGCCGGGAGGCCTGCGCTACACCGTGCGGCTGGTGTTACGTTGGACCGGCGCTACATTCCTGAACATACAAATTCATGCGGTCACTGTACTTGTTGCCTACCGTTTCAAATAACATATAATGAAAACGCCGCCCAACAGCGTCGAGGAATACCCCTGTGATCGTGAACTGTTTGAGCTTCTCTATGGCGCCAGCATGGCCCAGCCTGCTGGCTTTCAGTGTTGCGCCGCTGGCGCATCTGCGTCCCCTGGACATCGCCGTTATCGCCATCTACTTTGCCATGGTGCTGTGGATTGGCTTCTACCTCAAGGGCCGCTCCAATACCGGCGAAGAGTTCTTTATGGCCGGCCGTGAGATGACCGCCTGGATTGCCGGCTTGAGCTTCGTTTCGGCCAACCTCGGCTCTCTGGAGCTGATGGGCTGGGCCGGTTCGGCTTACCAGTACGGCATTCTGGCCACTCACTGGTATTGGGTGGGCGCCATTCCGGCCATGCTCTTCCTGGGCCTGGTGATGATGCCCTTCTATTACGTCTGCAAGACCCACTCCGTGCCCGGTTACCTGAACCTGCGCTACGGCGGCGAGGCAAGCAGCGTGGCCGCCATCTCCTTTGCCACCGAGATGATTCTGATGAGCGGCGTGAATATGTTCGCCATGGCTAAAGTGATGCAGGTTGTGCTGGGTTGGGATATTACCTTCAGCATCCTGATCTCGGCCTTTGCGGTCACGCTTTACGTGGCGTTGGGCGGGTTGCGCTCGGCTATCTTCAACGAGGTGTTGCAATTCGTGTTGATCTGGGGCGGCGCGCTGTTGGTGCCGATACTGGGCCTGATTCAATCCCACGGATGGAACGGCCTGAAGCATGATATGCTCGCCAACTTGCAAAAGACCGATCTTCACATCGTTTCGCCAGACAGCTTTGTCCACCTATGGCGCGACACCGGCCATTTTGCATCGAACCCCATGGGTGTGCACTGGACGGGCATCGTCTTTGGCCTGGGTTTTGTTATCAGCTTCGGCTATTGGACCACGGACTTTTTGGTGGTGCAGCGCGTTCTGGCGGCGCATAACCTGAGGGCCGCGCGCATGGCTCCGATTATCGGGTCATTCTTCAAGATGGCGGTTCCCTTCATCGTGATTCTGCCCGGTCTGCTGGGCCTGGTGCTATTGCACAATCCCGATGGCAGCCGCCGGCAGTTGGTTCCCGAAGATGCGGTGAAATCCTGCGCCCCGCTCTCGCCAGGTTCCAGTATCTCCGCTGAACAGAGGCAAGCGGCCTGCGTAAAGGACTTGGCGCCGGCCACACTTACCCCCGAATTTCGTCAGGAAATTATCGATCAAAAGCCTGGTCCATCATCAGATCTGCACAGCTACAACGAAGCGCTGCCGCTGATGATGGTGCGCTACATGGGGCCTGGGCTGCTTGGGTTGGGCATAACCGCGCTGATCGCCGGCTTTATGAGCGGCATGGCGGGCAACGTGAGCGCCTTTTCGACTGTATGGACCTATGACATCTACAAGCCAATGATCAGGAAGCAGGCCTCGGACAGCCACTATGTGCTGGTGGGCCGAATATCAATTGTTGCCGGCGTGTTAGTTTCTGTTGGCGCCGCATATCTGGTGATGCATGCGGCCGGCATCATGGATTATGTGCAGGCACTCTTCTCGATCTTTGTGGCGCCGCTGCTGGCCACCATTCTTTTTGGCATGTTCTGGAAGCGCGCCACCAGAATTGCCGGCTTCCTGGGCTTGCTGCTGGGCATTATCTTTTCAGCCAGCCTGTTCGTATGGGTCAAGCTGGTTCCCGCGGCGCTGGCCAACGTGGCGCTTTCGCCCGACGCCAAGCCCATGGCCGAGAATGTCTTCCGCGCGCTTTGGGCATTCCTCTTCAGCGCCATTGTGGTGGTCGTGATGAGCCTGCTTACTAAACCCAAGCCGGTGGCGGAGTTGGATGGACTGTGCTACAGCGCGACAGTCCTGCCCAAAGAAGAGCCGGTTCCGTTCTACAAAAACGTGTGGCTGTGGGCGATTCTGGCGGTATGCATCTTTGCGGCGCTCAACATTCTGTTCTGGTAACGAGTTTTTTATTCTCCGGTGAGCGGAGAAAGGAAAGGATTTCAAACGATGCACGGTTCGGGAATTCCCATTTGGTTTTTCATTGGAGTTCTGCTGGTCATCTATGGAGCGATGATCCTCGGTTATGGCGTTTATGAATGGCAGACCGCGTGCTATCCGGCGGGAGTCGAGTTGACGAATCTGCACACGCCGGTTTGGTGGGGCGGAGTGCTGGAGGCTCTGGGGCTGCTATATGTTGTGAAGTTCCGACCGGGGCGCGCATAGTCATTACCCCGATTCGCACCTTAGGCACAAAGACAAGAACGTGCCGCAGGTGCGCACATGCAATTGATGATTTTCAACAAACAATTTTCGCCGTGGAAACGGCAAGAGATTAAGGAGCAGGAAAATGGCCGCAGAAAAGAAGATGACGTTTGGTTTAGTGGTGGGCAACCGCGGGTTCTTTCCCGATCAACTGGCGAAGACCGGCCGCATAGAGATGATCGCCGTTCTGGAAGCAGCCGGAGCCAAGGCCGTGGTGTTGAGCCCGGAGGAGTCGAAGCACGGCGCAGTGGAAACCTATGCCGAGTCGAAGAAGTGCGCCGAGTTATTCAAGAAGCACGCCGAGGAGATCGACGGCATCATCATCACCCTGCCCAACTTCGGCGAGGAGCGCGGCATTGTGGACGCCATCCGGCTGAGCGGGCTGAAGGTTCCTGTGCTGGTGCAGGCCACGCCCGACCGCTCCGGAGACATGACAATCGCCACTCGCCGCGACAGTTTTTGCGGCAAGATGAGCGCCTGTAACAACCTGATGCAGTACGGCATTCCCTACTCGCTGACCACGCTGCACACCGAAGCGCTAAGTTCGCCGGAGTTCAAGGCGGATCTGGAATGGTTCTCTGCGGTCTGCCGCATAGTGAAGGGGCTCAAAAATCTGCGCATTGGCGCCATCGGCGCGCGCCCCACGGCATTCAACACGGTGCGCTATTCGGAGCGGTTATACGAGGGCAGCGGAATTTCCGTGGAGACGATCGATCTCTCGGAGATTTTCGGGCGCATCCAGAAAATGGCGGACAAGGATGAAGCCGCGCAAGCCAAGCTGGCCGCCATCAAGAGCTACGTTACGACCAAGGGAATTCCGGATGAAGCGCTGCTCAAGATGGCCAAGCTGGGCGCGGTTATCGACGGCTGGATGAAGCAGACCAACGTGACCATCAGCGCCGTACAGTGCTGGACCTCGATGGAGGAGTTTTTCGGCGTGGTGCCCTGCACCATCATGAGCATGATGAGCAACAACCTCATCCCCTCCGCCTGCGAGGTTGACGTACCCGGCACCCTGGCCATGTACATGCTGCAACTTGCATCGGGCACGCCTTCGGCGCTGCTGGACTGGAACAACAATTACGGCAGCCATCCCGACAAGTGCGTATGCTTCCACTGCTCCAATCTTCCCAAGCACTTCTTCAAGGAAGTCAAGATGGACTACCAGGAGATCATCGCCGGCACGGTGGGCAAGGCCAACACCTTCGGCACCTGCGTAGGCCGCGTGAAGGCCGGCGTAATGAGTTACGCGCGCTACTCGACTGACGACCGCCGCGGCGTGATTCGCGGCTACACCGGCGCGGGCAAGTTCACCGACGATCCGCTGGAAACCTTTGGCGGCGCGGGCGTGGCGGAGATTCCACAGTTGCAAAAGCTGTTGAAGTACATTTGCCGCGAGGGCTTCGAGCATCACGTGGCGGCCAACTTCAGCGACGTCTCCAAGGCGGTCCACGAGGCCACTACGCGTTATATGGGATGGGAGTCTTACCTCCACGCGCCAACGGAAGACTGAGAACTGAATCGCTGTCGCGGAATTTTGATAGCCGGGAGGAGTGTGCAAGAAATGAGCCGCAAGATTATCGGCATCGACGTGGGCACGGGCGGAACGCGCGCCGTGCTGGTGGACGAAAAGGGCGCGCTGCTGGGGTCGGCGACGCATGAGCATGTGCAATTTGCGTCGCCGCAAAATGGATGGGCGGAGCAGGACCCGCGCGACTGGTGGAACGCCTGCCAGAAGGCGATAGGCAAGCTGCTTAAGGAGACCGGCGTCTCCAAGAACGATATTGCGGCGGTCGGCCTGGCTGGGCAAATGCATGGCGCGGTGCTGCTCGATGAAAAGGAAGAAGTCCTCAGGCCCGCGTTGATCTGGTGCGATCAACGCACGGCGGAGGAGTGCCGCGTGCTGAACGAGACCGTCGGAGAGCAGAGAATCGTGGAGCTGACGTCGAATCCGGCTCTGCCCAACTTCACTCTGACCAAGTTGATGTGGGTGCGCACCCATGAGCCGGAGATCTGGAAGCGCTTCCGCTCCTTCCTTCTGCCCAAGGATTATGTCCGCTTGCAGTTGACGGGTGTGCGGGCGATTGATGTATCGGACGCATCCGGCACGCTGCTGCTGGATGTCGTTCATCGCCGCTGGTCTAAAGAGATGGTGAAAGCGACGGGGCTGGATGAGCGTTGCCTGCCGGAAGTTTTTGAATCGCAGGAAGTCGTGGGCGAAATTACGGCGCGCGCGGCGCAATTGACAGGTTTGGCCGAAGGCACGCCGGTAGTTGCCGGCGCCGGAGACCAGGCCGGGGGCGCCATCGGCATGGGCATCGTCAAGGCCGGCTGCGTCAGCGCGACGATTGGAACTTCGGGCGTCGTCTTCGCGGCGACAGACAAGCCGTTTCTCGATCCCAAAGGCCGGCTACACACCTTCTGCCACGCGATTCCGAATCGCTGGCATGTGATGGGCGTGACCCAGGCGGCGGGCCAGTCCTTCCGCTGGTTCCGCGACACCTTTGGAATCGTCGGCAAATCAGCTGGCGATCCCTACGACAGCCTTTCGCAGGAAGCCGCCGCGATTCCCGCGGGAGCCGACGGCGTTCTGTGGGCGCCTTACCTGATGGGAGAGCGGACGCCGTATCTGGACTCCGACGTGCGCGGGGCGCTGATTGGCCTGGCTGCCAGCCACGGACGCGGACATATTATTCGCGCCATTCTCGAAGGGGTAGCCTTCAGCCTGAAAGATTCGTTGACCATCTTCGCGGAGATCGGCGTGCCGGTGA
>CAZFMB010000053.1:0-26081 GCA_964520005.1 uncultured Occallatibacter sp. | reverse complement strand
TCCACCACGGCGCCGAGTTGGATTGCGCTTCCTGGAAGACGGCTCCGTCGGCGTACGCGCGCTTCGCAACCCAGCGTTGACTGGCGTCAGCGGTCCAATCATAAGGAGCATTGGCGGATGGTTGATAGCCGGGCACATCGTGCGGATACTGGATTGTTTTGCAGGAAGGGCAATCGCCTCCGCCAATGTTATAGCGCGCATAGGTCAGGCCAAGTCCATCAGGCGGCGCGGCAAAAAGCGAGTCGACGAGGTTACTGCGGACAGGCTCAGGCCAGCTTCCCACGCCATTGGCGAACCAGGAAAGCGATGTTCCCCATCCTTCCAGCGTCTGGTATTGCACGGCCGGGTTAACGGTTGCGGTGTATTGGGCGCTTGCCGGTAAGGTTGCACAAGCAAATGAGACGGATAGGGCGATAGCCAGGATAAATTTCGTCACGTTCGGATCGCTTTCGTCAAATCAAATTCACTGTTTGAATCTGCGCGCCGCCTTTGAATTGCCCTCGCACCAAGTGCCATGCAAACTGAATCGCGGTTGTGGTCACAGTACCTAGTTGGGCCGTGTGAAAGGCGCAAATATATCGAACAGCAATTGTATCGCAAAGAAGGATTTTGGCATCCGCGATCAATCTCGACCCTGGTTCTTTGTTATGATCCGTTACTTTGCCTGGAACCTCCTTTTTTCGCACCGATGACGAGGAAGTGTATCGTTCCTGAAGCAGATTGCAAGGCCCAAAGAACGTCTGCCACCGGAAAAGCCGGCGTTTGCTGAAGAAATGCCGGGCGATTCGCTGTCATCCTGGCCTCTCCAGCCTCATCGAGAGCCCTCCAAGCCAGTTGCGCCGACACCTATCCATCCTCATTTGTCCTCCGTGATTAGGATTCGCGGCGTGGCGGTGGGCCGGCTAGTTTGCCAGAAGCGGTAACCGTGCAATCCTGCGTAACATTGCCGAGAGCCGTGCTCTCGTCAGGTGTCCTTCGTCCAACACCATCCAGCAGTACCGCGCATGCTTTACCCGTCGCCTGCCCGTCTTCAACTCCCACGCGAACCACCCCACGAGAAGCCTTTTGTCTGCGAAGGCGCGAAGAGTGATAGGCTCGGTTCCACTATGGCCCCAACAACTCATATGTCTGAAGAAATCTATCTGCAGTCTTCCTTTAAACCGGACGCAGACTTCGCCAACGGGGCGATCAAGGAGCGGCCGCCAGCGGAATCCGGTGAAAGCTGGATGCTTTTGGCTGCGGGGCATATTCATTTCAGAATCAATTCATGAATATCAATCGCACCATGCACGTTTCCGTTACTGAGTTCACTCTCGCTGAACGTTTCTTGTGTTGGATCTGCGCCAACGTGGCGATTGCGCATCTTCGACCCTGGCCACTTTGTACTCGCACAGGTCGATAACGGGATTTCGACTCCCTGCGAACTGAAGACGGCCGCAGGACTCTCTCCGGCGCGACGATCGCTGCCTTGCGGAGACTTCTTGAAGATAAGTTGGTTGTCCAGGGAAGCCTGGCCCGTGTGGCCGCACGAACCACAGAATCACCGCGGAAGGCCGACGATATCTGAAGACTGGCTGGCGCGAGTTGGTGGACGACGGGCCCAGCGGGAATCTCGATGCGGATCTTCGCATAGCGTTGGTGGCCCTCTGGGTTGGCGGCGACCGGCGGCTGGCTGTCGATTTTCTCCGCCAGCCGGCGGCATGCAGGGTTGAATCCATCGGCTCGGTTGAAGAACTGGACGAACCGGCCTCGGCTCCACCGCTTGCTCTCTGGTACCGGAAACTGCGTTCGACTTCTGTGGAACCCCTCAGGAAGGGCGAATCCTCCGCTGCGCTCGCAATGGCCAAGGTACTGCCCAGGCGACCGTCGGGCAAGCAGAAGCAGAGCCATACCACGGTCGTTTTGGTGGCATAACCTGCGACCGGCTGAAGCTCATCAAACGCTCCATGCATGGCCGCGCGAAGTTTGATCTTCTTCGGATGCGCGTCGTCCATGCAGCCTGAATGCGCTCCCACAGAATGAGGCTGGAGCCCTATGCCAACTTCACCAAATGTGCGGATGAGCCGCCATAACGACCACCTCCCTTGAGAGCCGGGTCCACATTTGCCCCGGATAGAGTTTTGGCGAGGGAGAGTTTTTTGGCGATTCGAACAGAAGCGCTTGGTGCTCACTTCTGGTTGATCAATCCTTCTGATTCGAAAGAGTCAGAAAAAGGATTGAGAAAGAGGTCCAAATTGCTGCGCAGAATAATATAGGGACCGAGGCGAGTAAAGGACACCGGCTGAACTCCATCGATCAGGAAACGAACCAGGGTTTCCAAAGCCAGTTTGCCTTGAGTGAAGGGGCGCTGGAAAAGCGTGGCCAGAACCCGGCCAGACTCAATCATTCTGGCAAGTTCCGGAAACAGGTCGGTGGTGACCACCCGGATTTTCTCGAATACGCCGCGTTCCTCGAGTGCCTGCAAGACGGGAAGGCTGTTGGCCGTGGCAATGTAAATGCCGAGCGGTAATGGCTGACGGTCGAGCAGTCTCAACGTAGCCTGGTAAGCGTCCTGGGGAAGTTCGTGCGACTCGATTACCGGCAGCAGAGTGAGATGGGGGGCAAAGGTCGCCAGGCCGGCGGCAAATCCCCGCAGTTTCTCGGCATGATCGAGCAGTTTCAGGTCGCCCATCATGGCGGCGACGGTGCCCTGCTTCTGAATGCACTGCGAAAACAACTCCGCCGCTATGCCTCCGCTGACAGAGGCGTCGGTACAGATGGAAGTGAGTTTGTGGATGCGAGGGGCGTCGCTGGCTACACAGATGACCGCGGTGCCTTGCTGCATAAAGCGCTGCAAAATGGCATTGATTCTGGCTGGATTGCCAGGCAGCAGAATGATGCCGTCATAATTGCCGGCAAGGTCGGCTTCCAAGAGCTCCAGATCTCCCTCTCCGGCCCGGGGATAGCTTCTGAAATCGAGATCGATGGTGGTGCCTTGCGCGGCCGCAGCCGCGGCGCGCACACCGGCGCGGAGCGGATCGAAGAAAGACTCTATCTGCACAGGAAGGTGCACGGCGATGCGTAGATGCCGATTCAACTTCAGGTTTCGAGCCGCCAGATTGGGCTTATAGTTCATCTTTTCCGCCATTTTGAGGATCTTGGCGCTGGTCTTGGCGCTGACGCCTGGGCGGGAGTGCAATGCGCGATCAACTGTGCCGATCGAAATACCCAGTGCTTTCGCGATCTCTTTAATGCCGACAGAGGTAGAAACGTTGTTATTCATGGCGACTCACATTGTAGCTGACGCAACGATTTGTTTTCGCGGCACACCGGGGCCGGGGGTTGATGGAGTAGGGCAGGAGTCTGCGCAAGCCGAAAATCCATCAAATATTTTTGGATTGTAAATTGCAAACGTCGCGCACATATCGGCGGGTACGAGAACGGAATTTGCTCATTTCAAGGAGATAACTCGCCTTTGTCCGACGCCTGCGCGCGAGCCGACTTTTCTTTCGGCGGGGCGGGGGCTGTTGGCCTCGGTAGATGGCATGCTGATGCTACTCGTTGGATCAAGCTGAAATCGGAGGGTAGTCGCAGCACAAAGTGCAGATCGAAGTGCCCGCGCAGATTGACAGGGGCAGCCAGACCTGCCTAAGATGGCAACAACGGTAACGTCCACGTAGTTTACGCGTATACGCGCCGCTGATTCACCCGTGACACCTGCCTGCTGGGACAGCGTGCAGCGCTGCCAATGCGCCCAAGGAAAACCATGGTACTACAAACGAATTCGCAAGTAGATCCAGGCGCTCAATGCGCCGAAGAGAAGTTCACGGACCTGCAACTTCCTCTCGCGCCGCCTACTGAAACAGGTCTTGTGAAGGCGTGGGAGGAGTCCGTAACAATGCGGTCGTATATGCCTGCCGTGCCCGATCCGAATCCTCTATTTCTGGAAAAGAGGGTTTACCAGGGAAGCAGTGGGCGGGTTTACCCGTTGCCGGTGATTGACCGCGTCGATACCGAACCGCGGAACCATAGCTGGAAAGCCGTTCACCTGGAAAATGAGTTTCTTCGTTTGATGGTGCTGCCTGAGATTGGCGGACGCATTCATGTGGGCTTCGACAAGGTCGGTCAATACGACTTCTTCTATCGCCAGAACGTAATCAAGCCTGCACTGGTGGGACTTGCGGGGCCCTGGATCTCAGGCGGGGTCGAGTTCAACTGGCCGCAGCATCACCGGCCGGCAACCTTCCTGCCGGTCGAGGTGTCGATTGAACGCGATGCCGACGGTTCCGTCACGGTCTGGTGTAGCGATCACGATCCCATGTCGCGGCTCAAGGGAATGCACGGCCTGTGTCTGCATCCGGGCAAGGCGTATCTGGAATTGCGGGTGCGTCTCTATAACCGCACTTCGGATACCCAGACATTTCTGTGGTGGGCCAATGTTGCGACCCGGGTGCACGAGAAGTATCAGTCGTTTTTCCCCAGAGATGTGCGTTTTGTGGCGGACCATGCCAAGCGAGCGGTAACCGAATTTCCTTTGAGTCAGGGCACGTATTACGGCGTTGACTATGGCAAGCGCGCGGCCTGCGGGGTTCCCGAGCAGGAGAAGCCGGCGCATTTTGTGCCGGATGGCTCCTATGCCGCCAACGATCTGAGTTGGTATGCGAACATTCCCGTGCCGACCAGCTATATGATTGTCGGCTCGAAGGGCGACTTTGCCGGAGGCTACGACCATGCTTTGCAGGCTGGAGTCGTGTATGTGGCCAACCACCACGTGGCTCCAGGCAAGAAGCAGTGGACCTGGGGAAACCATGAGTTCGGCTATGCCTGGGACCGTAGTCTGACAGACGCCGATGGGCCCTATATTGAATTGATGGCCGGAGCCTATACCGATAACCAGCCGGACTTTTCGTTTCTGGCGCCTGGCGAGACCAAGGCGTTCAGCCAGTTCTGGTATCCGATTCGCAAGATCGGTGTGCCGGACTTTGCTAATACCGATGCCGCGTTGCGGATAGAGCAGGACGGGGAGCGGGTTCTGATCAACCTGATGGTGACGCGCGCCATGCCTGCAAGCTCGATCAAGCTCCTGCGGAATGGACAGGAGATCGCCGCGCAAAGCGTAGATCTGCATCCGGAGACCCCGGTTTGTCTGGAGTTTGCCGTGCCCACGGCCATCCTGGGGTGGGATTTTGTTCTGGAGTCGGCCAGCGGGACGGTGTTGCGATATTCTCCGCAGGAGATCGAACCGGTAGGCCAGCCACAAGTGGCCACCGAGCCGCCGCTTCCCAATGAGGTCGAGTCAAATGACAGACTTTATCTGATCGGCTTGCACCTGGAGCAATATCGTCACGCCACCCGCACTCCCGAGTCCTATTGGCGGGAAGCGCTGCGCCGCGACGCCGAAGACAGCCGCTGCAACTGCGCGCTGGGCCGGTGGCATCTGCGGCGCGGGGAGTTCGCGGTAGCCGAGCAGATGTTGCGCGTAGCGATCGGCAGGCTCACGGAACGCAATCCCAACCCCTACGACGGCGAAGCCCACTACAACCTGGGCCTGGCGCTGTGGATGCAGCAACGGCCGCGCGAGGCCTATGAAGCCTTCTACAAGTCCACCTGGAATGCCGCGTGGCTGGGGCCCGGGTACCATCGGCTGGCGGAGCTGGATTGCGTCAGCCAGGCGTGGGCGAAGGCTCTGGACCACGTTGAGCGCAGCTTGCAGTCTGGTACGGATAACCTGAATGCGCGCAATCTGCAGACGATGATCTTGCAAAAACTGGGCCGGGAGGAAGAAGCTGCGCGCTTGCTGCAAGCCACCTGCGCGCTCGACCCGCTCGATATTTGGAGCCGTTTCCTGAAGTCTGGCGTTGCGCCCGCCAATGGCCAGCAGCGGCTCGATCTGGTTTTTGACCTGTTGCGCGGCGGCTGGCTCGAGGAAGCTTTGCAAGTTCTGAGCGCGTCACGCGAAGATGCAAAAGACGGCAGTCTGGCGATGCTTCTCTATGCGCAGGGGCTGGTCTTTGCCCGGCTGGACCGGCCGCAGGAGAGCGCCGCGGCCTATAAGTTGGCGGCCGAGGCAGACTCCACCTATGTATTTCCCAGCCGCCTGGAGGAACAGGCGTTGCTGCAAGAGGCGATCCGCGTGAATCCGCGAGATGCCCGCGCGCATTACTATCTGGGCAATCTGCTCTATGACCGGCGTCGTCACGAAGAGGCGATTGTCTTTTGGGAGCGGGCCGCAGAGCTGGATCCAAGCTTCCCGACAGTATGGCGGAATCTTGGTTTTGGCTACTACAACATCCGGGGCGACGTACGGAATTCGCGCCGTGCCTTTGAGCAGGCCCGCGTCTTGTCTCCGCGGGACGCGCGCATTGTCTATGAACAGGATCAGCTGCTGAAGCGCACCGGGGAAGTGCCGGAACGCCGGTTGGCGGCTCTAGAGAGTGTTCGTTCGTTGGTGGAAACTCGAGATGACCTGACTGTTGAATTGGCTACGCTTTATAACCAGACGGGACGACCCCAGGAAGCTTTGACACTGTTGCTGGCGCGCAAATTTCAGCCGTGGGAGGGAGGCGAGGGACTGGTCTTGGCGCAATTTGTTCGCTCACATCTCTTGCTGGGACAGGCGGCATTGGAAGCGCAGTTGACGGGCCGGGCTCTTGAGCATTTTCAGGCCGCGCTGCATCCTCCGCAATGTCTTAGTGAGGCCAAGCATCTGCTGGCGAATCACAGCGAGATCGACTATTGGATCGGACTGGCATATAGCGCTCTCGGAAAGCAGGATCAGGCGGCCGAACAGTGGCGTCAGGCGGCATTGCACGAGGGCGATTTTAAGCAGATGCAGGTTCACGCCATCTCTGACACCACCTACTGGAGCGCAATGGCGCTGCAAAGACTGGGAGAGACGGAGAAAGTGGCGGCGATGTTCCAGGAGATCTTCGACTATGCGAAGCAACTGGAGCAGCAGTCACCGATAATCGACTACTTTGCGACTTCGTTGCCAGCCATGCTGCTTTTCGAAGAAGATCTGCAACAGCGTCAACAGGTGCTAGCCTGCTTTTTGCAGGCGCAGGCTCTGCTCGGCATGGGAGATACGGAGCTTGCTCTGGCTCTGCTGCGCAAGGTGCAGAACCTTGATCACAACCACATCGGAGCTGCGGACCTCATTGGTAGTCTCCCTGAATGCGTAAAGTAACCGTGCTTGGAGCGCACCCTTTGAATTCCCAGAATCTGCGATCTGTGCCGGCTGAGCACAGCAGATATGTGTGGGGCATCGCCCTCGTTGCCGCAATGGGCGGACTTCTCTTCGGCTACGACTGGGTAGTCATTGGAGGCGCCAGGCAGTTTTACGAAGCCTGCTTTGGCTTGACCTCGGAACATCTGGTCGGTTGGGCCAACAGTTGCGCGCTGATCGGCTGTCTTGCCGGATCGCTGACGGCCGGCTTTTTGGGTGACCGCCGCGCATCTTTCTTCGTGGCTTGATGCCCGAGGCTCAGTACCGCGTCACGACCATTGCGGGGCAACTCACAGCCGGACAGCCTGCATCGGCAAGCGGCGCATACTGGATGCAGCGCGGAGTTGATGTTGAGTTGCGGGGAGACTTTCAGGCAGCAGCTTTTACATTGGAAGAGGTCGCGAAGTGAAGGCGCGTGGAAGGAATGGGCAGGTCAAACGGATGTCGAATGCCGTGAGTTGCAATGGTAAGGAACACGAACTCCTCATACAAATGGGCGAGTGTTCTGTAGCGATCCTGCCCCGGCTGGGTGGAAAGATAAGTTCCATCCGGGTCAAGGATCAGGAACTGTTGCAGACTCCGCTGATTTATTATGCCCCGCGCAGCAAGACCATGCCCTTCGAGAGCAGCGACGCTTCTGGTTGGGACGAGTGCCTGCCTGCGGTGACCGCGTGCAAGGTGCAGACCGCGCACGGGGCGGTGGAAGTTCCAGACCACGGCGATCTTTGGCGCGTTCCGTGGCAGACCCTGGCCAAAACGGAGAACAGTCTCACAATGCGTGGTGAGTGCTTCACACTGCCTCTGGTTCTGAAACGAAGACTGGCGGTGACAGAGACCGGGCACGGATATCTCATTCAATCGGATTACACGCTGACCAACACAGGTTCGTTTGAAGTCCCCTGGCTCTGGTCAGCGCATCCCGGTTTTTTGGCTCAGGTGGGCGACACGCTGCAGTTGCCGCAGTCGATCCAGTCGCTGCGCATCGAATGGACCCGCCATCATCGCCTGGACACAAGCAGCGGAGAAGCGGCCTGGCCGCTGGCCGCGTTGTCTGATGGCGCCAAGACAGACCTGCGCGTTACTCCGAAGCAGAATTCCGGCGTGGGCGACAAGCTATTTGCCGGCCCGCTATCGGCAAGTGAGAATTGGGCAGTCCTGGAGCGCCCCAGCGTGGGAGTGCGTCTGCGAATAAGCTTCGATGCAGCCAGAACGCCTTACCTCGGCCTTTGGATCTGCCAGGATGGTTTCCCCGAGTGCGAGGGTGAAAGGCAACACTGCGTCGCGCTCGAGCCCACCACTGCTCCGGTAGATTCTCTTAGCATTCCCGGTCCCTGGTCGCGAACTCTCGCTCCCGGTGAGTCGATTGACTGGCCCATGACCGTCGCAATCGAAAGACTCTGATTTCTCACCCGAACAGCCGCGACGTGCGCCATGACATTCGGGTTGTTGTAGTTCATTCGGTTTTTTCGGATCATATCGCATCAGATGTACTCGAGCACATTTGATGCGGTAATGCCACTTGTGGGGATCTGTGCGGGGGGTGCCGGGTAACCGACATCCCTGGCGCGACCACTGGACCAAGCGAGGCGCTCACTTGTTGTTGCAGGTTCGCGCGCGAGACGCTTGACGCTCTGGTAGCCGCCAGTAAACCCGTGCTGGTCCACCCTATCCTGCCAGATGCCCGTCGCGTTACGGCCCCGCGATAGTTTCGCAAGATCGTCTCGCGATAGGCTTCACTGGCACTTGCCGAGTGTTTGCGATCCGACTCCTGTGCCGTCGCCGGCGCCGAAAAACTGGTGGTCACTTCTATGTTTGAATGCCAAGTCGAGGAGGAGCACGAGGTGTTGCATAAGCTGAACTCAGCGGCGACGCTGACATCTCGAAACAGAGAAACAGGCACCTCCAGCAAGTGCTGATTGAAGCAGCGAAACTGGCGCCTGGATACTCACACGACCTGGCCCTGATTCGAGACAGAGAGTTGCAAAGAGGGCACCGCAACCGCGCCACTCTGGCCGTCGCCATGAAAATCGAGGCCTACATGCTCGCGGTGGAACGGAGAAAACAGGATTTCCTGGTCATCGAGCAGATGGCCGGATTTGAGTTGACCCCCAGGGTGTACGACAACGCATTTTGCCGTGTAATAACCCTTGGTAGCCCTCTTTGGACACCATGAGTGATGTTGTGCAACGGTACAAACTGTTGATTATTGGACGGCATGTCGATCGCCCAGCATGTCTGCATGCGCTACAGGAATTTGTATTTTAAATGTTTAGAATCAACTATATACGTAATAGCAAGTGGAATATTCAATGCCTTCCAAAAGCCGGTTTAGGGAAAAATAATATTCCTCTTGACAAATACTGCCGGAAGGCGGAGTATGTGTCGGTATCGTACCCGGACAGTTGATCTGAACTGTACATACCCAGCTCCACAAGTTGAACGGGGGCACAGTGAAAAACCGGCAGGAATCAGGGAGGGCCGAATCGTCTTTGTACGCCTGATCTTCATCATGTCTGTCGCACATTGTTGATTACGCTGGAAGACGCTTACAACGCAAACCATGTTTCAGTACGAAAGGGTTGTTTTGGGAGGCAATAATGACGCAGCTAATTTCATTAGGATCAGTGTTTTTGTTGAAAGTCTGGGCAGCACAATGTTCCGCTCACCCTCAAAAGTCCCGACTGTCGAGCGAAATCAATGCGAGGAGCAGTGACATGGCGATCCACGCATATTCTTCGACAAGAATGTTCAGACCAACACAGCGACTTTACGGTTACTGGAGCCTCGCAGGGACAGTCAGTTGTTTCCTGCTGCTTTTGTCCTCTTGGCTTGCGCCATCCAAGCTTTTCGCCCAGACCACGACAGTGGTATACGAGGCCGAGGCCAGCGGAAATACGCTTTCCGGCAGCGTCGCCGATACCAGTTGCCCTAATTGCTCAAACGGTAAAGCGGTGAGCAACATTGGAAACACATCCGAAAACTACCTCATCATCAACAACATCCGGGCCAACGCCAGCGGGCAGGCATTGGTGGGGATTTACTACCTGGAGAATGGGACAGCCACACTGTACGTTAGCGTTAATGGCTCCAGTGCCACTAGCTACACGCTTACCGGCACCAGTACGACCGTTCCTGCCTACCAGGACATTCTGGTGAATCTGAATGCCGGTAGCAACACGATCAAGTTTTTTGACAATTCGGCATCGGCGCCGAGTATCGACCGCATCGTGGTAACTCTGGGGGGAGCAACCTGGGGCCTGATGCCGAACGGCTATCGTGACAAGTATAGTTGGCCCTACAGCCGCACTGCGCTATTCAATTATCCGATCGGCAGTGGAGCCGCCTACCAACCCGCCGGCATTACTGCAAACAAAGGAAGGGGCTACCCCACGTTCTTCTATGAGGACGAAGACATAGTAATCATGACCCCAAATGCCCCTGCAACGAACGTGAACTACAACGATGCCGGCTGGAGCAAAAGAAATCGCTGCCCTCCCACGGGGCGTCTCCTCGCAACGGTTCCCATTCCCGGCTTTTATGTCCTGCCGACCAGCGGTCAAAACAATTCAGCCGCCATTCTGGAGTCGAACTCGAAGACCATCGAGCAGAATCAGCCGCTCACTCGTTGCACGGCGGGTGGTTCTGGAACAGCTTTAGGAATCTCGACCGCCGTAAGCATCTACGGGTCATCTACTTCTGGCGCGCATGGAGGCAGCGGCCTGTCTTCCATTGGAGGAACAATCCGGCTTGGAGAGTTCTTGTCGGGCAAGATCCACCATCCGATGAAAGTCGCACTCTGGGCTGCTCAGTACTTTTACTGCTGCACCTATCACTGGCCGGCAACCAAAAGAGATGGCTATGCAGATTCCACCATCTACGGCGGCACTAATCCGAATCTCGGCCCTGGATCCCTGTTGGCCCTTTTGCCAAGTTTCAACGTGAATTCGCTCAGCACGGTGCCCGGGAAGATCCTCGCTCAGGCATTCATCGATTACGGAGCCTACATCGATGATGACGTTTACTCGAATGGTTGGGCGCTCAACACCGAGCAGGGGCCGAATGGTCGTGTTATGGATGAGTTTCAAGCATTGTATGGATACTCGATGTGGAAGCCGCCTTTAGGCAGCCCGTTCAGGAATGACATAAACACCATTTTCCAGAACCTCAACATTGTAACCAACAATTCGTCGAGCAACTTCGGTGGCGGAGGCACGCCTCGGGTTCCGCTTGCTCCGGCGATTATCGGCAACTGAGCAGTTCAAGATTTACTTCTGGATGAAACATTTCAACACAGCACTCAAAATTTGGAAGGGAGCTAATGATGCGATCGATTTTGTTAAGACCAGTATTTGTGCGGGAAGCATGGAGCAGGACAACGTTTCGCCCGCAACGTTTCTCGGAATGGGGATGGCTGGTGCTTCTGGCCATTGCCATGACGATGTCGTCCGGAGCGCGGGCGCAGATGGCCGGAGCTGGGGCGATTTCGGGCACGGTAACCGATTCCATGGGTGCGGTGGTAGCGGGTGCAAAGGTTACCGCAGCGTCGGTGGACACGAACGCGGCCACGATTCGCATCAGTACCGGCACGGGCGACTATAACATCACTCCGTTGGTTCCGGGCGAGTACACGCTCACCGTGACAGCCAAGGGTTTTGAGAAGAGCGTGCAAGAGCACGTTTCTGTAAACGCTCTGACGACGGCCACGGTAAACATCAAGCTCGCGGTCGGAGCGGCCTCGGAGACAGTGACGGTGACCACGGCTCCTCCCATGCTGGAAACCGACGATGCGGCAATGGGTCAGGTGATGGACAATGACATGTACTCCAGCCTGCCGCTTTTGATGGGACAGGGCGCCAACAACGACCAACGGCGAGCCACCGACTTCGCGTACCTTATGCCTGGAGTGCAGAACACCTATGCCATGAATAGCGGCAGCACGCCCACAGTGTCTACAGGCAGTGTGAACGGCGGCAACCCAGCAGGCGGCACATCTGATGTTTACATCGACGGAATCGACCTTCCCCAAGCCGACATCGTTGGCGACCCGCGCTTCACATGGACAGCCTTCAGCGTAGACGCGATCGACCAGTTCCAAGTGCAGACCTCGGGCTTTTCCACACAATACGGTGGCCAAGGCATACAGAACTACTCCATCAAGCACGGCACGAACCAGATCCACGGCTCGATCTATTCGTATACGCGCAATACGGTACTGGATGCATGGAAACCCAACGCCAAAACTCCTACTCCCGTCGCGGGCGCGGCAATCCCCGCAGGCGCCAGCTGTTCCAGTACGGCGCTGTCAGCTTCCACTAGCTGGTGCAAGCTGGGCGGCATCAAGCCACACGAGATCCAGAATGAGGTTGGCTTGAACATCGCCGGCCCGATCATCAAGAACAAGCTCTTCGTGTTCTACAACTACGGCCAATATCGCAACCAGAACGGGCCCAGCCCGAAGGTCCAGACCCTTCCGACGCTGGCCATGATGGGCTACGCGACGAATGGATCGGCCCTGGGCTACGCCGACTTCAGCGGAGTTACCGGGTGGACCATCTACGATCCGAACACGCAAAATGTGGCGAATTGCAACGGCTCGGGCTGCAAGCGCACCGCGTTCGCGAATAATCACGTTCCCGCAAGCCGCATCTCAGCCGCTTCGGCTTACATCAACAAGTTCATGCTGCCATTGGAGTCAGGTGTCAATCAAACCGCGTACTCCAATAACATTGTGGCCGGGCAGCCGAGCGGGCTTTCAAACTGGTACCAGAGCGGGCGCATCGACTACAACCCAAACGACCAGCATCAGATCAGCTTGATCATCGGCTTTGGCCGCCAGTCCAACACCGGCGCGAATTCCAGCGGGTTGCTCCCGCCGCCCTTTAATGCCTCGCAGTCGTACGCGCCGCAGACCAACATCGACATCATTAAGGACGTCTGGACGATCAATCTCCACTTGGTAAACGTGGCTTCGGTGGGGTACGGGCGGTACAAGAGCCTTTCGATTTCGCCGAACGACGGTCCCGAGTATGCCGCGTCGGAAACCGGCCTGCTGAATACGCCCGCAGGCCAGGCCAGCTTCTTTCCTGCTGTCGCCTTTAGCGGGGGCCCGACCAACTCGTCGCCTACGACCTATGGCGGTTACGACGAAAACCAAAAAGTGAACAACACTTACAGCGCGACGGACAACCTGCAGTGGCTTCACGGCAAACATAGCATTACCGTCGGCGCGCAAGCGGTCGAGGTACAGTACAACTACATCTCGAACGAGACCTATTCTTCGCCATTGACCTATACCTTCAGCGGGACTCAGACAGTAGGGTATTCTGCGACTGGGAGTTCGCTGGCCAACACTGGTTTACCGTTTGCCAGCTTCATGCTGGGCGCGGTCGGGTCGAGTACGGTGAGCGTCGGCATTCCAGGATTGGGCTCGCGGTGGCTGGATCCATCGTCCTGGGTTCAGGATGACTATAGGATCACGCCGAGACTGACCGTGAATGCCGGGCTGCGCTGGGACATCTGGCCGGCGATCCACGAAGTGCACGATCTGATCACCTGGCTGGATCCAACCACCCAGAATCCCTTGACAGGCAATCTGGGCACGCTGGCGTTTGCGGGCGGAAGCACATCTGACGGGTTTCACACCGGCGAGCACGTCCCGTCCGGAATTTGGTACAAGAACCTGGCGCCGCGCCTGGGACTGGCCTATTCCGTCGACTCAAAGACGGTTGTTCGCGCCAGCTACGGTTTAAACTTCGCTCGAGGCGACTGGACCAGCGGAAACGCGACCGGCTCGCCTTCGACGGTAGGTCTTGCGCCGGCAGCATCCGCTTTGGCGGGTCTCGCTAACGCTCCGTCGTTCTACTGGGACGGCACGGCCTGCTCGGGCGCCGCCGGGGGCACCGGCACACTGGCCGGTGACGGCATTACGCCTTGCGGGTGGACGGGATCGGTGGCTCAGCCCTCCAGCGTCGTTCCTTCCGGATACACGCTGGCTGATTTCGGCACAACCGAGACGGCCACCCTCAAGAACGCGAATTCCCAAACTGCCCGCTACTGGGATCCGTATCTCGGCTCCCGCACTCCTGAGTACCTGAATTGGACCTTCGGCATCGAGCGTCAGATCAACAACAATATGAGCGTTTCTGTCAGCTATGTGGGCAGCGAGGGCCACTTCATCTCGGTCAGCAATGCGATTGGTTCGCGGAACAACAAACTGCCCGAGTCGATGGCCGCGCTGGCCGGATACAATTACGCCACTTCCACCTCCGCTGCGAATACCGCAACACCATGCAGTGGGGCAAGCTGCGTCAACGTGCTTCTGGGAATGAAGGGGACAACGACCACCACCACAAGCTACCTGACTGAAGCGCAATCGCTCGGCTTTAACCCGCCAAATCCTTTTGGCAACCCCGCCAATTACTACTACACCGGTAACACTGTGGCCTCATATTACGGCAACTTCCCACAATTCAGCGGTGTCAGCGATGCGACGAGCTTTGTTGGCAATGAAAACTGGAATGCGCTGGAAGTATCTGTCCGGCAACGCGCCTCACATGGGCTGACGTGGACGCTCAACTATACCTACTCGAAGAACATCGATGATTTGGGAACCTTTCGTGTGTACGACAACAATCGGCTCGATCGTTCTCTATCGTCAGCCGACCAGCCGCAGAATCTGAGCATAAGGGCGGTCTACAACTTGCCCTTCGGACGCGGGCATATGTTCGGTGATAACTGGTTGTATAAGACCATCGCGAGCGATTGGGCTTTGTCTGGAATCGGCACAATCCACTCGGGGCTGCCAGTTCTTGTTACGGCTAGCGGTTGCGGCGGAAGCTCAATCCTGGGCACCTGCATGCCGAGCATTGTTCCTGGCCAGCAAGGGCGCCAGTACACCTACGGCAAAACAGCTGCCGGCACAAAGGTGAACTGGGATCCGAACTCGGCCAACTACATCGGGAACGTGCAGTACATCAACCCCCTGGCGTTCGTTGTAAACGTCGTCGGGACAACAGGCCCAACGGGTAACTACGGGACATATAACGGGCAAGCGACAGAATCGCTTGGCGGAGAGGCTTATTCGGTTGGACCCGGCCCCGGATTGTATGTCCCGGGTAATGCACCGCGTGTTGCACCGTTGAACGCATTTGGCCAGCGGACGGTCAATGCGGACATAGCACTTAAACGGGCTTTCCCGACTTATCGCGAATGGAAGGTGCAATTTGAGCTCGACATGAGCAACGTGGCCAACCACGTTGTTTATAATGCACCGGCCAGCACGATGGTTCAGTCCGGCGTCACGAATGGAGTAGTGAATCCGGGGTTTGCCTCCATCGCTAGCGTGGCCAACTCCCCGCGTGAAGTACAGGCCGCCGTGCGCATTAGCTTCTAGGGGCGAACGCGCGGCTTGGGCAGTTTTCAAAACAGGCTTACGTCTTATACGGCCGAAGGGACCGGCGATTGCCAGTCCCTTCGGCGGTCTGCACGAAAAGCCCGGAATTCGAAGCGGTTGATGTACTTTAATCCCGGAAGAAAAACCGTGCATCGAAGCGGCGAAGATCGTAAGCAACTGCGTTCATATTGATCGAGTGCCGAGTTGAGATGCGATAACGTAGTCCATTTTGCGCGCTGTGCAAAGGCATGGTTTTCCAGCGGCGCAAGTCCCGCCCGGCAAGAGTCTTTCGCACCACTTCCCAAGTGCGCCACCACCGAGGCAATCGATCAGGCCGAGTGCAATCCCGATTCACTGCTGGCGACGCGCCCCGTCATTCTCGATGAGGTCCAGCGAGCGCCGCAAATCCTGCGGGCCGTCAAACGAGCAGTGAACACCCGCCGGCGGGCTGGAGACTTCATCCTGACCCTCTATCAGTTGCCAATCAACGTGCATGATTTGAGTTTCAGTTGACACCATGACCGATTGTACGTACAATCGGTCATGGTGTTAATTTGGGTTATGTTTCGAGGAGACCGTGATGCAAGAGGTTTTTGCCGGAGTCGACGTGGGCGGAACGCGAATCAAGATTGGCCTCGCCGACAACGCGGGACATTTGCTCTCATGCGAGATCCTCGAGACCGCGGAGTGCAGGGATGCCGAGAGCTTGCTTGAAAAGGTTGGGGCAAAGATTCAGACTCTGGCTCGTGCTGCCTCGGCCGCTGTCAAGGGAGCGGGCATTGGGTGTCCGGGTAGGATTGACTTCGCATCGGGCAAAGTTATCTGGCTCAAAAGCAAATTGGAGTTTCTTGAAGGCATACCGATGGCGCGACGGCTTGGCGAGCGGCTTGCGTGCCCAGTGGCGTGCGACAACGACGTGAATACGATCCTGGCCGGAGAGATGCGGTTTGGCGCAGGCAGGGGTTACCGGGATGTTGTCGGCCTTACGGTGGGTACCGGCATTGGCGGCGCGGTTGTGATCGATGGATGCATGGTGCGCGGAAAAAACTGGGCAACCGGCCATTTCGGTTACATGTCACTCGATCCCCGAGGCGCCCGGCATGTCTGTGGGAACACGGGAATTGTTGAGGAGTTTGCCTCGCACAGCGGAATCCTGCGCCAGGTGCGCCGGTCGCTTGAGGCAGGCGAGAAATCTTCGCTAACCGAATCGCTTACCCGTGGCGAGGAGCTAGGTTTGCGCGAGCTGTTTGACGCGGCAGAGGCAGGTGACCCGCTTGGCCGCCGCTTGGCAGACCGTCTGACATCTGACTTGGGAGTGCTGATTGCCAACCTGATTTACGCGTTGGACCTTGAGCTTGTCCTCGTCGGCGGCGGTATTGTGAACCACCGCCCTAGTGTCCTCGACGCCATCCGGCACGAGGTGGCTGGGCGAATCGACTTCCTTCCACCTGGCGCTACCGAGGTTTTGCCGATGGCATTGGCAGATACCGCTGGGGTGCTTGGCGGCGTGGCTCTAGCAATGGATGCCATTACTCAAACTGAACCGGGCTTCCGCGCCCAAGGAGAAAAAAGGTGACAAAGGAAAAGACAATCCAGATGCCCCGCTGGGCAAAGCGAATCATGAGCAAACACGGGATCAGTGAGCCACCTGCAGCGGGCGTTGTTCCGGACTGGCTGCGCGCAGAGGTAGAGGAAGTGCCGCTTTGGTACATTATTCGCGAAGCAAAAGAGGTTCGCAGCGCCCATCCGTACCTTCTTGTCGAGGAATTGCGCAAGCAGCCCGGGCAATGGCGCGAGATCATAAGCACCTTGCAGCCAGCCATTTGCGCCGCAGCAGAAGCCATTATCGCGCGGGGAGTCAAGGAGATCATCTTCACGGGTTGCGGATCCGCATTCTTTACCGCGCTGCACGGCGATTTTGTGGTGGAACGGCTGAGCGGCATTCGCTGCCGCGCAGTAGAGTCCTTTGAGCTTCTCCACTATTTTCCGGAAGTTGATCCGGAGCATACGCTGGTGGTTGCGCACTCAGGCACGGGAGGCAGTATCGAGACCCGCGATGCGCTCCAGGAGGCTCGCTCGCGTGGATGCCTGACGCTCGCGATCATCAACACTCCGGGAAGCCCGCTTGGGGTTCTCGCCGAGCACTCGCTTTGCTACGAGACGGCCCAGGGGTGCGGTCCCTGCATCAGCGTCATAAGCACCAGAATATTGATGCAGACGTTGCTTGGGCTTGAACTCGGACGGCTGATGGGCCAGGATCCCGTGCGGATTGCAGCTCTCCACTCGCAGATCGGGCGCTGCGTCGAAATCGGCGAAGCTTTCCTGAGCGCGCAGGAGGCAGCAGTCCGCTCACTCGCGGAACGCCATAAGGACACAGCCTCCTTCTTTCTTGTTGGCACTGGACCAAATTACTTTTCGGCCCGCGAGGGCACGCTCAAGATTGAGGAGGAAAGCATCTGCGTCAGCAAGGCCTATCGGCCAGGGGATTTCCATCACGACGCGATCTCTATCCTGGGGCCGACCAACTGCACCATCGCGATTGCCGGCAATGAGGTCACAAATCCGCGCATCGCCGACTGCCTGGATGTCGCGCGGGCGGCAGAGTCGGGGACGGTCGCCGTTGTCTTCGGCGGCAATGACTCGCTCGCGTCCCATGCAGAGCACGTGATTCGGCTCGAGGGTGGTATCGATGAGTTGCTCACGCCGATCCCGTTGACACTGGTGTTCCAGCTATTCGGCTATTATCGCGGGGTCGCGCGCGGCTTCAACCCTGACACATTGCGCACGGATCATTGGCCGAATGCCAAAGCCTGGATCACGGCCTTTCCCATCGGGACACACTGAGGAAGACATGAAGCTTGCATCATTTCATGCCGTCATCTTCGATTGCGACGGTGTGCTGGTTGATAGTGAGGGGCTGGGGCTGCGCTCGTTGCAACAGGCGCTGCAAGAGGCCGGTGTGGAGCGGTCTCTCGATTCACTCACCCGCTTCTCCGGCCGTAGCCACAGCGAGACGCTCGCCGAACTGGAAGCGGAGTCCGGCGAGCCCTTGCTTGAGATGGGCATCGCGGAGAGGATGGACAATTGCTACATCAATCTGGTCGGGGCGGAAGGATTACAACTCTGCCCCGGAGTACCTCAACTGCTGTCGTGGCTGTCAACCAGGCGGATTCCCTTCACGCTGGCTTCCTCTGGTCCACGCAGCAAGGTGCTTTTTAGCCTGCAAAACGTGGGCCTGGCATCAGCCTTTCCGCATTTTATTTGCGGGGATGACGCGGCGCGTGCGAAGCCGGCGCCGGATCTGTACCTCGCTGCGGCCGCACTCGTCGGTGTGGCTCCCACGGCATGCCTTGCAGTCGAGGATGCCCCGAACGGTGTAAGGTCGGCATGTGCCGCTGGCATGCAGGTCGTCGCCGTAACAACGAGCTACGGAGCAAGCACACTCGCAGAAGCCAACCTTGTGGTGAACTCATTGTCGATGTTGCCGCACTACCTCGCAAGTCTTACATGCTCCCGGTTGCAGAGACATGAGGGCGTGCAGGGAGGAACCCATCGTGCGTTGGATGGAGAGAAGACGGTGGAAGACGGGCAATCGGAAAGGCATGCGTGTTGATCAAGCTCATCTGCTGACTCAACGGCGCGTGTCCGCTTGAGATCTTCCGGCGGGCCAGTTGATGGAATCGAGCGGCGACTTCCGCCGTCTCTTGGTTACCCATGCAGCAAGGAGAAAATATGCGAAGCGGAAAACTTGCCATGTTGCTTTCAGCCCTCGTTATCTGTTTCGGCGCCAGCCTAGCTGCTCCGCAGGGTCAGGCCAAGCGCGTGCATGAAGGACGGGGCGCATCTGCCACCTCGGTGGATGTGCCGCTCGACGGCAATGACTGGCGGATGGGATCGTTCGATTTTGAAGCGGGTGAGAAGGCAGGAGCCGCAACGGAGAGTTTCGACGAAAGCACTTTTCGTACAGTTATTGTCCCAGGGGACACGCAATTGCAAGCCGGCTTCACCGGCGTCTCGGGCTTCCGTGAAAGCAAGGAACTGATGGAAGTGAACGCGAAGGAGTGGTGGTACCGGAAGCACTTTCGCGTTGGAACCAGAACTGCCGGCACCATCAGCCGGATTGTCTTCGATGGCGTGGATTACTTTGCCACCGTGTGGCTGAATGGGCGGCTTCTTGGTGCTCACGAGGGAACCTATACGCCATTCTCTTTCGATGTCACCGGGCTGCTGCACTATGACGGCGACAATGTGCTGGCAGTGGTTGTGACCCATCCCTGGGTGCCAAAGGGCCGTGCGCTGGACGAGTACATCGACGGCAACTTCAGCATGGCACAGGGCAAGAACTTGACCAATTTACCCTATCATGTGGGTGTCACCTGGGATGGGCTACCCGCACAGGGCAATGCAACCATTCCCATGGGGATATGGCGAGGCGTGCATCTGCGGACATCGGGCCCGGTCACCATCGGCGACGTGCACGTTTTAACGCAGTCAATCGAACTGGATGGGAGCGCCAAGCTGCATGTCTCTGTCACCCTGGACAATGCTACCGAGCAGACCCGGAAACGCAAGGTCGAGCTTCTGCTCAAACCGGACAACTTCTCCGGTGTGCCGCAGGAGATTCCAGCGTTAATGATTAGCGCACTTCCCGGCCATACCACAGCGGAGGCAGATGTTCGCGTACCCAACGCCCAGCTTTGGTGGAGTTGGGACAAAGGACCGCAGAACCTGTATGACCTGAGGGCCGTCATCAGCCCTCAGGATGGCTTGCCGGGCGACGAGCGCACCGTTCGATTAGGCATTCGCACCGTGACTCGAGATGCGGATATGGCCTACTACCTGAACGGGAAAAAGCTATTCGTCAAAGCCTCTTGGTTCTCGATCGAAACCTTCTACCGCTCCACAGCGACGCATGAGGACTATGAGCGGGACCTGCGCATGTTCCGCGATGCGAACTACAACCTGCTAGTGAACTTCGCAGTTGTTGAAAAGCCGGAGTTCTACGACTTATGCGATGAACTTGGAATTCTGATCGTGGCGGAGCTACCCTTCCCGCAATTAGGGCCGCAGCATGTGCTGGACAAGGACAGCCCGCGACGGGAGCCGTTCATGAAACAGGCCCGTCTCCAGACTGCGCAAATCATCATCGCGGAGCGGAACCACCCCTCGATCGTGCAGTGGGTGCCGCTTGCCGAGGCGCGTGAAAAAGCTGATCAGTGGTTCGACGGGGTCGACCAGCAGGGCTACGACATGTTCGTAGCGAAGATAAAAGCGATCGTCACCGATCTTGCTCCCACTACCATTTTTCACCCCAGCTTGTGCGATCTTGGCGAGCATCACTTCTGGATAGGCGCGGAGTGGGACCCCAGGCACTACCAGGAACAGTTCGATGCGCAAACCAAATTCGTTTCCGAATATGGGACCACATCCATATCCTCCTTCGAGAATCTGGGCAAGTATCTGACGCCCGAAGAGCAGTGGGGAACCGAAGGAAAGAACTCGCGGAGTTGGTTCGATCTTCCCATCGACACCACAGCTTATTCCTATTGGACCTCCAATATGAGCCACGGGCTCTATGGCGTGCTTTCCCGCACCACGCGCTTTGTAGACGCTCAACCGCGTTCTGCCCGCGAGTTGGTCCAGGATACCCAGCTTTACCAGGCATTTCTGCTGCGATACTCCGCCGAGGCCTATCGTCGCAAGAAGTATGCGCCGGTCAACGGTATCCGCAATTGGAACTATCAGGAGCTTGCGCCGGGTTTCCGCTTTGCCATCGTCGACTATGACCGCGTACCCAAGATCGGTTATTGGTATATAAAGCACGCGCTGGCGCCCGTCGCCATCAGCTTCGCATATAGGGAAGTATTGGAGTCTCAACTGGCCGGAAGCGAGTGGTCCGCACCCGTATGGGTCATCAATGACCTGGACCGCGAGGTGCATGGAACAGTTCATGTCGAACTGCTCACCCTGAGCGGTCAACGCGTCGCCACGGCGGACTATCCAGTCGCCATTGCCGCCGACGGCAAAGCGATTGCCGGAACCTTCTCGCTCACCTTGCCACAGGCGGCCGGAGTCTACTTTCTCCGCGCCTCGCTCCCCGCGGAAGCCGCTGGAGGCGAGCCGGTTGAGGAGATTTCCTTTATCAAGGTGGTGCCCGCGGCGTTTCAGCGTTCGCATCGTGTACTGCTGATTGCACAGTCGAATGCTGCCGGACCCATTGCCGCTCTGCTCCGCTCCATGGGGGTGACTGTCGATGTCTACGACCAGAATGCAACGGACGCCATGTCCCGCGATCTAACCGACAGCGCAGTACTCCACGCCCGCTATGACGCAATCTGGCTGGGCAGCTTTGAGTTCCTCGCCAAGGTTTTACCCAGGGAATCGGCAAAGGCTATCCAGGAGGCGGTCAAAGCGGGCTCGGGGTTTATAGTTACAGGCGGCGAAGGCAGTTTCCACGGGGGAGATGGGCACGCTGCCCTGGTTGAAGCCACAGAGTTGAACCCGGTGCTGCCCGCCGATACCCTAGGGCGTGAGGACCTGATCTTTGGGCCTCATGAATCCGGCGACACAATGCAGACACGGAGGCCGATCACCGCGATCGCTCCCGCAGACAATGCTTCATTCGCCGGCTTCTCGGCTCAGAGCCTTCAGTTGCTGCAGCACGTCGGCTTGGTTGCATTCAACCAGGTAGCTGCCAGGCCGGGGTCGCGCACCGAACTCTCCATCGCTGGAAAGCCACTGCTCATCACCGGCACGTTCGGCGCAGGCAAGACGGCTGCATTTACTGGATTTACACCAGAGGAAAGTGAACAAACCAAGCTGCCGATCGACCAATACCTAATGGATCAGCCACAACTTCGCGCGTACTTCGCTCTCTTTGTAGACTTGCTTGCGGATGTATTTCCTGGCGAGCAGCGGCGTGCATCGGGACTGCTTTCCGCGCACGAAAAGCCGCTCTTCCAGACCCTGAAGGAGCAACCGCAAACCGAGTTTGCCCTCACCAAAGCTGAAGCGCCCCCCGGCCGATCTCCTGGCCGCTGCCGAATTCAAATCGCCAACCGGGGAGGCTACGCACACCTGGTTCATATCAGAGTCGAGTGGCCAGCGGACGGCTTCAAGCCTTTCCTGACTGAACTGAGCGATAACGATTTCGAACTACTGCCCAATGAGTCCAGGGAGATTGAAATCAATTGGCGAACCTCAATCACTGGCGAGCAAGCAAGCGGAACATTGATTGTGGATGCGGCCAACGCGCCGGAGGTGCGACTTGCATTCTGAAAGCCAGGTAGCCTCTTCCATTCTCCGGCTTAGCGATAACTGGAGAGCGGAAGCTAACCTCGTAGTGGACTCGTTGTCGCTATTGCCACGTCATTTTCGGGTTCTCCAGGCTTCGCGACTTGAAAGATATCCGGGATTACGCGAACTGACATTTGGGAGGCTCTGCTGATGCTTGCGGCGTTGATGCTCATACTGCTGGCCGGTGGAATGAACGGAAGCTTTGCCGTGCCTATGAAGCGCGTACGCGCCTGGCAGTGGGAGCACACCTGGCTCGTCTGGTCGCTTCTCGGGATGTTTGTCATTCCGCTGGCCATTTCGGTGGCGACCGTTCCCGATTTGGGGGCAGTCTACCGCGCAGCCGGACTGCAGCCGCTCGCGCTCACGGCGCTTTATGGAATGATCTGGGGGGCAGGTACGGTGCTCTTTGGCCTGGGTATCACGCGGGTCGGACTTGCGCTCAGTTTCGGAATCGTTATCGGAACCTCTTCCTCGCTTGGTACCATAATTCCGTTGGTGATGCTGCACCGCGACCGGCTTTTTACTGCCGCCGGCCTGTTAATGCTTGCCGGCGTAGGCGTCATCCTGGGCGGAGTCGCGGCTGGCGCGTGGGCTGGTTTGCTGCGCGAGGCGACAGCTCGGGAACGCCGCGATGGTTCCTTCATGGTCGGCCTCATTATCTGCCTGCTTTCAGGTTTGGGTTCCAGTTTCATGAGCCTGGCGCTCAACGAATCCACACCGATATCCAGAGCTGCGGAAAACCTCGGAGCGGCCCCTGCCGTCTCCCTGAATGCCGTCTGGCCCGTACTCCTGGGCGGAGGGCTTGTCGTCAATGCCGTATACTGCGTTTTTTTGCTGGTTCGCCGGGGCAATGCCGCACGCTTCCAAGAGTTCACTTGGGCCAATATCGGATTGGTCGTGGTGATGGCCGCGCTGTGGTCGGGCAGTAATTTCGTCTATAGCGCAGGCGCGAGGGGGATGTGTTCGCTTGGCCTAATCCTCGGTTGGCCCATCTTCATGGCAGTGATCGTGCTGACTGCGAACGCTTGGGGACTTCTGATGGGTGAGTGGCGGGGTGCCGGACGGCAAGCGATTACATGGGCGGCGACGGGCTGTCTGCTGCTCGTTGTGGGTATCTGGATAATCGCTTTGGCCGGAAACCGATCATGAAAAGAACACGCGTTGAAGCTTCGGCAGTGGAAAGAGGAGATCCTACCGTGCATGCACGAATACGCGTCAACGGACGCATTGACCGCTCCATCCCGATGCCGCTGTACTTTCAGGTCGCCGAGCATCTCCGTCACCACATGATCGCACAGAAGATGCACCAAGGAGATCTGCTCACAACGGACGAGCGTGTGCAGGCGGAGTTCGGAGTGAGTCGCGCTACTGCACGCAAGGCGATCGACGAGCTCGTTGATGAGGGCCTCGTAGAGCGCATCACCGGCAAAGGAACTTTCGTTACAGAGCCGCGGCTACAGGTGCCTCTGCCAGCTATGCTGAGTTTCACGGAGGAAATTCTGCGGCGTGGCATGCGTCCGAGTTCACGGATCGTTTCCGTCGAATGGGTTCCGGCCAGCGAGCGAGTAGCGCAAGCTCTCGGCCTTGAGGCCGGCGCCCACGTACTACGTCTTGAACGCATCCGATACGCCGACGCCGAGCCCATTCTGAAAACTGTGGATGTTCTTCCCGAGCGGCTCGGGATCGGACCAGAAGAAGACTTCTTAGGTTCGCTCTATGAACTCATGGAGTCGAGAGGTATCCGACTTGCCGAATGCCAGAATCTCATTGAGGCAGCCGTAACAGATCGCCAATTGAGCGAACAGCTCCAGGTGAAGAAAGGCTTCCCCATATTGGCCCTACAGCGTACAAGTTTCGATACCAAGGGCCGGCCCGTTCTTTATGAAGAGGCGGCTTGCCGAGGCGACATGTACAGCTACGCCATCCGCCAAGCCCGGCAACGGCGCGATAGCAGTTCGAGATCATATCGACCGCAATAGCAAAGAGGGAGAGACAAGAATTATGCAGAGAGGGAGATTCTTGGGCGGGTTGGTGACTGTGGCCGCTATTTCGTCTGAAGGATATGTGTACTCTCCGCCTGATCCGAGTGGCTGCCGGTAGGAGTTCCGTAAGATGGGAGGTCAAGGTAAGTGGCACGGGGCGGGAAAAGATTCAGTAGTTTTACCGCACATCCTTCATCCCTGGACAGATAACCGTATCACGCGGATGATCTGCGCCCCGCTGCGGTTGATGCAGGTGCAATTGAGTCCGGTTCTTCCAAGCGCTTTGGTTGGCATAACTTGCGCCTCTCGCTCGCGGAGTTCCTGGCCGGGGAAGTCGACCCGGTGGTCACGATGAAGATGCTTCAGCACAAGCGGCTGGCCACAACCGCGGAAATCTACATCCATCACGTCACGAAAAAGCAGCAGGCCGCCCAGGGCCTATTCCTCAAGGCGATTGGCAAGAATGAGGGCCGGACGAAGCGCAAAAAGGAGGGAAAATGGCGATCACGGGTTGGATCACGGGTCGAAATGATGCTGATGAAACGCTCTAAGTTACTGATAAATATGGTAGGCACGACTGGATTCGAACCAGCGACCTCTTCCGTGTCAAGAAATGCCACGAATCGCATGTTGTTGACGGTGCAGTAGTTATAAACCGGCACAACCGGCAAAAACGGCCCTCTGGGCGGTATTTGCGACAAAAATGCGACAAACTTTTTACGGGCTTTCGGGCTGGCTGTGTGGGACCAGCTCGAAGAATATCGGCCAATATGCACTCTCAGAAGGAGCCTTCCAAAGTACTTGGAGGTTTGCCTGTATCTGGATAGAATAGTCGGAGAACATATGCAATCTCCGAGGAATATATCCGACGCCGCACAAACGCCCGATACGGGCGCGATGGGCCGCGCCATCGGCGTCTTCAAGAAAAGCGGCGGCATCCTCAATACAAAACGCGCGGTCGAACTGGGTGTGCACCCTCGGGAACTCTATGCGCTTCGAGACGCGGGGAAACTGGAGCGGCTCGAACGGGGGCTTTATCGGCTGGCCAACGCGAAGCCACTGGGCAACCCGGATCTGGTGACGGTTTCGCACAAGGTGCCGAAGGGAATTGTTTGCCTTATCTCGGCGCTGGCGTTCCACCGGCTTACAACACAGATTCCGCACTCCGTTTATCTTGCGATTCCGGCCAACGACCAGGCCCCTGCGA
>CAZFMB010000052.1:0-26296 GCA_964520005.1 uncultured Occallatibacter sp. | reverse complement strand
TTCTGCAGCAGCACATGGAGAAGCTGAGCTCGCTGCAGGATCTTCACTACGCCTCTAATCGGCATGCGTTGCTGTTGATCTTCCAGGGAATGGATGGCGCCGGCAAAGACGGAGCCATTCGGCATGTCATGTCCGGAGTCAATCCGGAAGGGTGCGAGGTATTCAGCTTCAAGCAGCCGAGTGCCGAAGAGCTCGAACATGATTTTCTCTGGCGCACTACGTGCCGGCTTCCCGAACGTGGCCGAATCGGTATCTTCAACCGCTCTTATTACGAGGACGTGCTGGTCGTTCGGGTTCATCCGGAGCTTTTGCAAAGCCAGGGATTGCCCGAAGAGCTGCGTGATGAGAAAGACATCTGGTCCGAAAGGTACGAATCGATCCGCGATCTGGAGAAGCATCTCCATCGCAACGGCACACAGACCGTCAAGATCTTTCTGCATCTGTCTTACAAGGAGCAACGAAAGCGATTCCTGGCGCGCATCGATGAGCCCGACAAGAACTGGAAGTTCAGCACGGCCGACATTCACGAGAGGAAATATTGGAAGCGCTACATGAGCGCCTACGAAGAGTGCATGCATTCGACAAGCACTCACCATGCGCCTTGGTACGTGGTGCCCGCCGACGACAAGCAGAATGCACGGCTGATCGTCTCCCAAATCGTCCTTGATGCGCTTGGAGGACTTAAGATGGCGTACCCCAAGACCACCGCGAAGCGCCGCCTCGAACTACAGGCGATTAAGAAGCAATTGCGGAAATAACGTCAGACAGCACTCGTGGGCGCATCAGGAATCAACGCCACAAACCGCCGCTGCTCTTTTACCGCCGCGGAGAAGTAGAAAAGGAACAACAATATGGCCACTACGGAACTCCCTCTAAGCACTGACCCAGCTGCGAAATCTTCCGAGTTTATCTTCGATGTGGCTTTATCCACCGCGATTGCGACAAATGGCAAAACAGAGGTACGTGCACTGGCCCCCAAAGGGCCGCTTTCGCCTGAAATGCTTGACAGGATGAATCGCTACTGGCGCGCAGCGAACTATCTGTGCATCGGACAGATCTATCGCCAGCTGGGCATTTGCGATAGCTGGGCTCGTTTTGAGAAGTCCGACATATAGGGAGAAAAAGTGAATGATCTTAAGGCACCTGCCGACTGGTCACAAATAGATGGAACCGAAGCTCTGGTTGAGTTAGCGCTCAATCTGCACTGGTCATGGAACCATGCGGCGGACGACCTTTGGGAAGGGCTCGACAAAGAGCTATGGACCACGACACAAAATCCCTGGGTCATTTTGCGGACGGTTTCCAAAGAAAAGATCAAAGCCGCACTGAGCGCCCCGGAATTTCGCGAGCGGATGGATTTTTTGCTGAGTCACAATCGGGCATCGTACAGCGCGGACGCATGGTTTCAGAACAAGCATCCAGATGGCGCGCTCAAATCGATCGCCTACTTCAGCATGGAATTCATGTTGAGCGAGGCACTGCCCATCTATTCGGGCGGACTTGGCAACGTGGCAGGCGATCAACTGAAAGCGGCCAGCGACCTGGGTGTTCCGGTCGTCGGGGTCGGCTTGCTCTACGGCCAGGGATATTTCCGACAGGACTTCGATTCGGATGGACGCCAGCAGGCGCTTTATCCAGTCAACGATCCTGGTCAATTGCCCATTCGCCCACTGCGACAGCCTAACGGCGAATGGTTACGGCTGCAGATCCGACTGCCGGAGGGGAAGATATGGCTTCGTTGTTGGGAGGTGTCCGTTGGCAGGACAAAGCTGTACCTGCTGGATACCAACGACTTTTCTAACACGGCAGCTCACCGTGGCATAACCAGTGAACTCTACGGCGGCGACGCAGAGATGCGCCTGAAGCAGGAGATCGTTCTCGGAATCGGTGGCTGGCGCCTGCTGCGAGCCTTAGGCTTACGGCCCGAGGTATGTCACCTCAACGAGGGCCATGCGGCGTTCGCCACGCTTGAGCGCGCCCGCTCCTACATGGAGGACTACAAACAACCGTTCGATGTTGCTCTGAATGTTACCCGGGCTGGAAATCTGTTCACTACGCACACTGCAGTCAGCGCAGGATTTGACCGCTTCCATCCCGACCTGATTCGCCATTATCTAAGCCATTATGCTCTGGATGAACTTGCCATTCCGGTTGAGAATCTGCTCGCGATGGGCCGGCAAAACGGAGGAGACGCTTCAGAGCTCTTCAACATGGCTTACCTTGCGCTGCGCGCCAGCGGCCAGGTGAATGGCGTGAGCAAGCTGCATGGCCAAGTGAGCCGGCAAATCTTCGCGCAGCTCTTTCCGCGATGGCCGCAGGAAGAAGTTCCAATCGGGTCAGTTACAAATGGAATTCACGTACCGACGTGGGATTCAGCTGCGGCAGATGCGCTCTGGACCACGGCTTGCGGCCAAAAGCGTTGGCGCGGGGATCGTCCAGGCGAAGACGATATACGCCAACTCACGAACGCGCAATTGTGGCAGCTGCGCACATCTGGACGAAAGATGATGATCGGCCGTATGCGCGAACGGTACGCGCTTCAGCTCGACGCGGAGGGACAAGGATCGTCGGATGCGGGCGGCATCTTTGACGAGAATGCGCTCACGATGGGCTTTGCGCGCCGCTTTGCCACATACAAGCGTCCCAATCTTCTCTTGCACGATCCTGAAAGACTGATTCGCCTTCTTTCGAATTCGCAGCGCCCAGTTCAGTTAGTCCTCGCCGGCAAGGCGCATCCACAGGACATACCTGGGCAAGCGCTGATCAAGCAATGGAAGGATTTCATCAAACGTTCAGAGGTCCAGGGCCGCGTTATTTTTCTGAACGATTACGACATGCTGCTCGCTCAGGAGATGGTTGAGGGCGTCGATCTGTGGATCAACACGCCACGGCGGCCGTGGGAAGCTTGCGGGACGAGCGGAATGAAGGTCCTCGTCAACGGGGGCCTGAATCTTTCCGAGCTGGATGGCTGGTGGGCTGAAGCTTACTCTCCGGAAGTTGGCTGGGCCATTGGGGACGGCAAGGAACATGGCGACGATCCAGCATGGGATGCTCAGGAAGCAGAGGCTTTGTATACCCTGCTGGAGCGTGAGGTGGTGCCGGAGTTCTACGAACGGGATGAGGCAGATATGCCGTCCAAATGGCTGGGGCGCATCCGCGAGAGCATGGCGCGGCTCACTCCAGAGTTTTCTGCTACACGTGCCATTCGCGAGTACACAGAGAAGTACTATCAGCAGGCCGCCTCAAATTACCGGCAACGAGCGGCGGAAGAGAGCAAACAGGGTTTGGCGGTGCTCCATTGGAGAGAAGAGCTAGATCGTCACTGGAATACCTTAGCATTCGGCGCGGTGCAGGTGGAGACTCATGACAACCAGCATTTCTTTCAAGTCGAGGTCTCTCTGGGCACACTCAATCCCGATCAAATAGGAGTGGAACTCTATGCGAACTCAAATCACGGTTGTAAACCCGCGATTGAATCTATGAAGACTCCAAAACCATGTGCGGATTCGCGAGGAATGCTCACTTATTCAGCTCAGGTTTCCGCAACTCGCGCCTCAAGCGAATACACGGTGCGGATCATTCCTCATCACGCAAATGTTTCTGTTCCTTTGGAAGCGGGGCAGATTCTTTGGCAGCACTGATATCTGACGCTGATCCGATCAGATACAGAAACAGGATGAAAAATGGAGAAGAGATGACGGGAAGCAAGCACAATCATGAAGGAAACAGCAGCAACAAAGGTGAGCCCAGTCCTGGCCCTTATTGGACGCGGATGCATCGCGACTGGCGTTTCTGGTTCGGGGCACTGCTTATGGCAGCGGCGCTTGCTGTTTATGTGATGAGCGGCGACCTGGCATGGGTGCCACACGGTCACCGGTTGCCGTAAGGCGCGCTCGCTGGCAACTCGCAGGCATGACAATAACGGTTCAGGAATCCCATACCGAAGCGCAAGGTAGTGTCTACCGCTTACGTGCAGCAACAGAGATGTTTGCTTCTAAATCAAGTGGAACCTGGTTTAGATTCCGATTCCTCAATAGACGGAATCCGCAGTTTGCAAAGATGCTTTTTGGTGAAGGTCGAAGACGAATTCGTAGAAAACGAGAGTTGGAGATGAATGAAGAAGCTAATTGTGTTCGACCTTGACGGAACCCTCGCGCCAAGTAAATCATCCCTCGATCCCGAAATGGCCTCACTCCTGCACGACTTGCTCAGCGTCGCCAGGGTTGCCGTCATCTCCGGCGGTGCATGGCTCCAGTTTGAAAAGCAAGTGCTCTCTCATCTTCCGCAAGATGAACGCCTGACACGGCTGTCTATTCTGCCTACCTGCGGAACACAATTCTTCGAGTACGCCGGCGAATGGAAAAGGCTCTATGCGGAAGACTTCACGGCGGGCGAAAAGGACAAGATCGTCCGCTCCCTAACCAAAGCCGTAGAGACCGCTGGCTTCGCTGTCGAAAAGACCTGGGGAGAGACCATTGAAGACAGGGGAAGCCAGATAACTTACTCTTCACTGGGTCAGCAGGCCCCGCTGGAAGACAAAGAGAAGTGGGACACAGATTTTGCCAAGCGGAAGAAGATCAAGGCAATTCTCGACACTCTCATTCCCGAGTTTTCGGTCCGCCTCGGCGGCGCGACATCCATCGACGTTACCAAGTCTGGCATTGACAAGGCATACGGCATTAAGAAGCTGCGCGACGTTCTCGGGATCTCGGTGCAAGAGATGATTTATGTTGGGGACGCCTTGTTCCCAGGCGGGAACGACTACCCGGCCGAAGAGGCAGGAGTCATTTCAATTCCCGTTAAAGGCCCCGCTGAAACCAAGCGTGTCATCGAAGCGATCATTGCTTGCCTGGGTGACGATCAACAAGCGCGAACCTTCGAGGTGGATTGATGGGAGACTTCCAGCTGCGGCGTCTCGGCACACGGAGTCAGTGAATCGAAGATTACCATTAACACTAGACATCAGCTTTGTTATTCGGCTGGTGTCATGGTGCTCTCCATGAAGCATCCGCGCGTGATTCGCTATCGCTCGACCGAGCCGTCGCTGACGCCAGTGCTGCCGCAAGAGCGGCACGGGGCCATTGCTAATGTAGTGTTCCCCACTGGAATCGATCGCCGCGACGATCTTGGTACACCCGATCGCTTCACCACCAGAGGGAGAAAGTGACCACGAGTGACTGTATAGGGAAACCTCCCGCCAGTGGTCGGCACTGCACGCCTGCCCGGCGCAGGATACGAGGACCTGTATCCTGAACTGGAAGGAATCAACTCCGAAGACTACCTCGACATAGCCAAAACGCGCAGCATGGCCGATGTAGCTCCCTACTCCAAGCAAAACCAAAAATACTCCTCCATCATTCGCAACCAGACACGCAACAATCCCAAACTGGAAGAAGAGTACGAGCGCATCCAGGAGCACATTCGTAAGACCAAGGAATTTACTCTTCAAGTAGCCAAGCGCCACTTCAACTCCAACTGCGGGAACACGCCTTGCGATGATCCTGTTATGCTTTAGCTGATCAGAGAACTGGATTTCGATGATTGACGAACAACACGGCGTCTTCGTGGAACAATCCACAAAAACTTGCATTTCATTTGGCAAGCTATTTTAGATGAGCGAGTTAGTCTGTTATTGCCATCTGAGTTGCCTCCGATGTCATGATGTTATGATTTTTCTTACATCAACTGGAATAAAAAGGACCGTGCTTCTTAAGGCCACTCCTGTAAACGCAAAGCGACGGAGCTGTAAAGCCCCGCCGCTTCTTCTGTAATCTTACTGACAAATGCGAGAGCTACAGGTTATTTATGACCGCCGCCGCCTGCATGTCCACCACCGTTGCCGCCAGCTGCATGTCCACCACCGTTGCCGCCAGCTGCATGCCCACCGCCGCCGCCGCTGGGATGTCCGCCGCCACTATTTGAAGCAGCTGCACGAGGCGCTGGCGCGTGACTTGCACTGGAACGCGCACCGCTCGAATGGTTCGAGGCTACGTTGTTGTGAGCCTGACCACCGCCGCCATTGGAGTGTACTGCCCCGCCTCCGCGCGCATAATTGCTGCGACCGGCTGCCTCGCCACCGCCACCACGATAGCTTCCTCCGCCACCGTTGCTGAATCGATGGCTACCCCAGCCGTGGCCGTAGCCCCAGCCGGCCCAAGGGCCCATGCCAAGAAAGACGCCGCCGTAGAAGTACCCCGGCCCGTAAAATCCATAGGGCGCGCAGGCGTATGGTGCATAGTCGTAATAGCCGTACGAACAAACGGGTGGAACGCCGATATCGACGACGACTTGAGCCTGAACCGCTGGCGCCAGGGCCAGGCTCGCTAGCCATGCTGTTGTCCCGAGAAGAATATTGAGTCCTCGCATATGTGACCCCCCTTTGAGGTGTCTGTGTTGTCCTATGTTGAGTGGGATGCTCTGTTGTCTATAAGATCAGTTTGCCAACAGCAAACACCATAAGGGATTCAGTCTATTCAAGAAAACCAGAAACGTGATCTGGTCGACGTCTATCTACCCTTACATTGCTGACTCTAGCCTCTGGAATTGTCATAGTCTGAGCAATAGGAATCACACGATAACTACTCATTGCGATTCAGTGAGTATTTCGCATCCGGTCAATATTGGGCATCTATTGACTGATAGTCAGGAAATACTGCAAATAGTACACGCCACGGGATAGAAGGCTGCCGGAGCTTCCGGCATGCGAACTCTTGTGAACCCGACAACATATAGAGGCCGCATTTTAACCGCCGTGCAAGTGGGTCGGAGGAAGTAATGGAAAAACAATGACACTACTCAAAGGCTTAGGAACAGGATTGTGCCTCACCATGCTCTGTGTACTCGTCGCGCCGAAAGCGAAGGCCGACGATTTCAACAGAAAGTCTATCGTAACATTTAGCGCGCCGCTCGAAGTTGGGGGTACAAACCCCCAGGTATTGCCCGCGGGAACCTATGTTTTCCAGGTCATCAATCCGGGAGCGTACAGCCACATCGTCCAGATCTCGAATCAGGACGACACCCATATCTTCACCCAAATCGTTGCAATGCCCAACTATCGTCTGAAGTCCATCAACAAAACGGTTATGACCTTTAGCGAGCGGCCTGCCGGACAGCCTGAGGCTCTGAAGGCATGGTTCTATCCGGGCCGTGAATGGGGCGAGCAATTTGTCTATGACAGGCCCAAGGCCATCCAACTGGCCAAGGAAACCAATGAGACTGTACTTTCAACCCCCGTCGCATTGGCGGCCGCACCCGTCGAGGTTTTAAAGACGGCGCCCGTCGAGGCAGTTACCCCGGCCGGCGAGACTGTTGAAACTGCCCAGGTTGTTGAACCGCTTCCCGCGGCTGCGCCCGTAGAGGTCGCATCTTTACCGGCAACTGCCAGTGATCTTGGCTTGATTGGATTATCGGGGCTGATGTTATTGGGCGCCGGCTTTTTGGTTACAGGTCTTCTCAAGAAGTCCGTCTAACTCAGAAGCCCGATTCAGTAAATGAGGCGGTGCGAAAGCATCGCCTCACATATTCCATGGAGCACACGCGCGTAATTATTGTGTATTTGCCTATGGTATAACAAAGGACAAGATAGATGAGGAAGATGACCATTTTCGAGAGACAACCGGAGAAATATTTCAGTTTTTGTGCTTTAGGGGATTTCCGGACAGGTATGCGCATCGCTGTTGCAGGAAATAATTTGTTATTACGCTTGATTGTTCTTGCTGTTCTGATTGCTTTACCCTATATAGCGCAGTCTCAAGTTATCTCTTCTCAATTACAGAATTCCTCAAGCGGCGGCTATACACTCAGGATGAACGCAAATCTGGTTATCTTGAGCGCGACGGTCGTGGACCGTCACAATGCGCTTGTTTCCGGGCTTGATAAAAATGATTTTCAGGTCTATGAGGATCATGTACTTCAACATATCAATGATTTCAGCCATGAAGATCTTCCGGTCACAGTCGGCCTGGTGATCGATAACAGCGGAAGCATGGAATCGAAACTTCCAAATGTAGTTGCCGCCGCATTGTTGTTTGCTCGTTCAAGCAATCCACTTGATCAGATGTTTGTGGTCAACTTCAACGAGCATGTGTCGTTTGGCCTGCCAGTCGGAATTTTGTTTACTAATAGGCCAGATCAGTTACAGCTCGGGCTATCTGATATTCAGGCAATTGGAGAGATTGCCCTTTACGATGCGTTAGCCATGGCTCTCGATCATCTCAATCAAGGCAATTACGATAAGAAAGTACTCATCCTGATCAGTGATGGTGGCGATAATGCAAGTAAGCGTAATCTGTCCCAAGTTATTGAAATGGCCAGGCATTCCGGCGCAATTATCTATGCGATAGGCATTTTCGATGAGCAGGACGGCGATCAGAACCCAGACGTGCTCAGACGATTTGCGAAAGAAACTGGAGGCGAGGCATTCTTTCCGAAGTCAGAGATGGAAATAGCCTTAATCTGCGTCAGGATTGCACACGATATTCGTAATCAGTACACGATAGCTTACGTTCCCACTATTCATAATCAGGATGGTGGGTATCGGGTTATTGATGTGAAAGTTAGCTCGCCGGCGCGTGGTCACTTATCGGCTCGCACAAGGGCTGGGTATTTCGTGCCCTTGGTACTCTCAGCCCCGGAATATGGGACGGTCGGACATGATCCCCATAACTGAACATAAAATATATGCAGCGCGGAACCAGCGGTTCATACGCTGGGCGCGAAATATTTTGCTGATTGCCGGCATTCTCGCACTTTCATATGTTATGTCCACTTTGGTATGTTCAAGGATCTATCAGAGAAACGCTGAGTTGACCCTGGAAAAACAGATTCAATCGGAAGAACTGCACAGGGCGCAAAAACCAGTACCCACGATTAACGAAGGGGATGTGTTGGGCCGCATTGACATTCCAAGGCTTGGAGTGTCGGTAGCCGTTCTGCAAGGTGCGACATCGCAGACTCTGCGTTTAGGTGTTGGTCACATTAAAGGAACAGCGCTTCCAGGTAAACAGGGAAACATCGGAATCGCCGGACATCGGGATACCTACTTTCGTGCTCTGAAGGATATTCGCCGGGATGACGAAATTCAGCTTCAGAGTGCTGATGGAATCACCAGGTACGAAGTTGATTCGATTCAGATCACTTCGCCCAGCGACGTAGGTGTTTTGGCCCTCACAGCTGAACCCTCTTTAACCCTGGTTACTTGCTATCCGTTCTACTATATCGGTGCAGCCCCTAAACGGTTTATTGTTCATGCACACAGACAATGAGACTGTTAACATAATTATTATTCTATCCATTACTCGCCACTTACTAAAACTTGTCAAAGCAAAGAGGTAAATGTGGATATTGCATCAACATGTCGATCTGATCGACATTCATACAGCTGCGAGCAAATGTGACCATCCAGAGAGATCCATACTCTGCCAATATCACTAGAGGTACAGCTAATAACCAACAGTTGATGATGACAGCTTCTAGTGCATTTTAGAGTGCCTATGCCGGCCAAAGGAGATAGATTGACAACCCACGCGAGAAGACGGAATACACAATCACAGCTTGACTTCTACGGCGATCTGGCGGGAATACTCGGATTCCGAACGTTCAACGAGCCTATCAACAAAAAAGTCCGGCGAGTTATGTTTATGCTACTGGTAGCTATAGTCATGACATGTTTGTCATTGATGTCAGAATCGCAATCAATATTTTATCTGGAAGACTCATCTGACACTAAAACAAGCACGGCCTTAAGCCAGATTGATCTGACGTACGTGCGCCCAACACAAAAAACAAAGGTCATCAACTACGTTTTCGACGCTTTCGGCCCATATCCAATCGCCGGAGCCGCGCTTGTGGCTGACATCGACCAATTTAACAATGCTCCGCCAGAATGGGATCAAGGCGTTAAGGGTTATGCCAAACGATTCGGGTCCGATTATGGTATCGCAATGGTGGCAACATCTACCCGCTACGGACTGTCAGAGGCCTTCAAGCAAGACGCGATGTACTACCGTTGTGAGTGCAGAGGCGCGTTTCCGCGAATACGCCATGCCCTGGTTTCCACCTTGACGGCGCGGCGCGGCGATGACGGCCACCGAGTCTTTTCTATCCCTGCGCTCGTCGGGCCGTATGCAGGCTCCATGACCGCTACCTATGGTTGGTACCCCAGCCGTTACGGCGCCAAGGACGCGTTCCGGATGGGTAACTACAGTCTGCTGGCATTTGCGGGCGAGAACATCTCCCTAGAGTTTTTCTATAGCGGACCTCATACACTGCTTTCACGCATGCATTTTAACAATGCGCACGGCTCACCAGAACCTGGTCCAAACCATTGAGTAACACTGGATGCACTCCCGGCACAACTGTCAACCCGCCGCTTCCGGGACGAGGGGCCATTCTCGCGAACACCGCTGCAAATTCTGCCGTCGAGCTGGTTGATGGCTTCTTCGAATGGTTTGGCAACCTGGGCATCTTCTTCTGGCAGGTTCTGCGCGCAGCTGTAACGCCACCGTATGAGTGGCGCGAGTTAATACGTCAACTAGACGAGGTCGGATCGAAGTCTTTCCCGGTGGTAGTTATGGCCGGCTCCGCCATCGGCGTGATTATCTCGCTGGAGGCGCGTTACAGTCTAAGTCGATTCGGCGCCAAATCCATGTTTCCCGCCACTCTCGTATACTCCGTGATCCAGGTGATGGGCCCGATTATTACCGGTTTGGTAGTTAGCGGACGTGTGGGAGCCGGCATTAGCGCGGAACTTGCGTCGATGAAGGTTACCGAGCAGATCGACGCCATAGAAGCATCGGCAATCAACCCCTACCGGCTTCTGGCTGTGACCAGAATTCTGGCGTGCATCCTCATGCTTCCGTTGTTGACTCTTGTTTCCGATGCATGTGGCTTATTGATGGGATGGTTTGCGCAAACCCTGGTCGAGCCACTCTCGTTTCATCAGTTCATCCAGGATGGATTCAAGGGAGCGACTTTCAGTGCTTTTCTGCCTCAGACATTCAAAACCGTCGTATATGGCTTGATTATCGGGCTTATAGCATGCTTTCAGGGAATGCGAACACGCGGTGGAGCTGAAGGTGTTGGCCGAGCAGCTACAAATTCGGTGGTTCTCGCATCGCTCTTTGTCATTCTGGCGGATGTCGTCCTGGTGAAATTAATTCTGGTTGTTTTCCCTTAACCCTTAACCGTTGACGCGTTGTTTCGAGAGATATGAATGGCCACAGCTTATGACATCGCGACGAAGCAAGAGCAATCTGAGAAAGATAGCAGTGCGCCGGTTGTCGCGGTCGAGAATTTGAGGAAGACCTTTGGAATTCACTTAGTCCTCAACGGGATTAGCCTGAGCGTAGATCGTGGCGAAACCTTGGCCGTACTCGGACGAAGTGGCACAGGGAAAAGCGTTTTGCTCCGGCTGATCATAGGCCTGGAAACGCCCGACTCGGGATCGGTTTGCATTCACGACCAGAATATCGTCGGTCTGGCGCTTGATAAGATGGGCGAAATCAGAAAAAAGATGGGCTTCCTGTTTCAGCATGCGGCGCTTTACGATTCACTCTCGGTAGCTGAGAACGTCGCGTTTCCCCTCGTACACCATCGGAAAGAAATGTCCAAGTCCGAGCGCGGCGAACGTGTGAAGCAGTTGCTCGCTGAAGTGGGTATGGAAGTCGATTTTGGGAAAATGCCTTCCGATATCTCCGGCGGGATGCAAAAACGTGTTGGCCTGGCGCGCGCGCTCGCGCTGGAGCCGGAAATTTTGCTTCTTGACGAGCCCACGGCAGGCCTTGACCCCATCAGCTCGGGCGAGATCGACGATTTAATTCTCAAACTACAGCGTGAGCGTCAGATGGCATCCATTGTGGTAACGCACGATCTGCACAGTGCCAGAACGATTGCCACCCGTTTGTCCCTGCTGGATCAAGGAAATGTTGTAATCGAAGGCACGTTTGAAGATCTTCAACAGAGTGACATCAGATTCGTTGAAGACTTTCTGAAACTGTCGTAGGAGGAACTATGTCGAGAGTGGCGCGATTGGGAGCATTCATCTTTGTAGCGCTGGCAGTTCTTGTTGCCGGCGTATTTATCATCGGAAGCAAGAACTATCTGTTTCGCACCACTTACCGACTAAAGGCGCAATTCGACAATGTGGCCGGCCTGGCTAATGGAGCCGACGTGCAAGTGGGCGGAGTTCATAGCGGTACTGTGCATAGCATTGATTTACCTCACATGCCCGGAGAAAAGGTCACTGTGGTCATGGATCTCGATAATTCGACGCACGAGATCATCAAGCGGGACTCCGTAGCTTCAATCGAAACTGAAGGAGTGCTGGGCAATCAGTTTCTGGCTATTTCATTTGGATCTGTCGGACAAGCCGATGTAAAAGATGGCGATCTCATCGGGAGTGAACCTCCGTTTTTGATGGCGGATATGCTCAAGAAGGCAAACGGAATTCTGGATAGCAGCCAGCAAGCTACTGAACATTTGAATTCGGTTACCGCCAAGATCGACTCAGGCCAGGGAACCGTGGGAGCGCTGGTGAACGACAAGCAACTCTATAACAACCTGGAACAGGCAACAACTACGCTGCACGCCACGATGGTCCAGGCGCAGGTTGGCGTGACGGACTTTCAGGAAAATATGGAGGCTCTAAAGCATAACTTCCTCTTGAGCGGGTATTTTAGAAAGCGGGGATTCGAAGACTCCGCCGCTCTGGCAGCGAATAGGATTAGCGGACTCCCGCCGGGTACGCCCTTGAAGACTTTTTCCTATACGACAAAGCAACTCTTCAATACTCGCGAATCAGCCAGACTGAAGAATCAAAAGACTCTCAATGCCGGCGGCGAGTACTTGGCGGAGAATCAATTTGGGTTTGCCGTAATCGTGGTTTCAACAGGCATGGAAGGCGATACAAAGAAGGATCAGGTGCTCACCGAGGCTAGGGCCATGGTTGTGCGCGAATATTTGGTTGAGAACTTTGGATTTGACGACAGTCAGCTTAAGACCTTGGGAATGGGCAAGCAGGCAGGCGGAAGTCTGGAAGCAGATTGGGGCTCGATCCAGATTCTCATCTTTCCCGCGGGAACCGAAATACCCGTGAACAAGCCGACACCGGCTGATAACTCACCAGTACCAGATTCCGACAGGCCAACTCAGGTTACTGCCGCGGCTGCTCAGAAACTATAGCGAAGGACGCGGTGAGCGGAACCAGAATATGTTGACCACCTGAGAAGCCGGCAGCTTGAACGTTGTCCGGATTCGTTGCAATGGAGGAGAGATGACCGGAAGCAAACACAACCGCGAAGGAAATAGCAGCAATAGTGGCGAACCTGATCCTGGCCCATACTGGAGGCGTATGCATCGTGACTGGCGCTTCTGGGTCGGCGCAATCTTCATGATTACGGCTATCGCTATCTACATCCTGAGTGGAGACTTGGCGTGGGTTCCTCGCGGCTTGCAGGGTCATTAATATTCCCTAGTTAATTGGGAAACTTACAGCATTGCGCGAGTTTGTCCAGCCACACAACCACCTCACTGCGTTTAAGCGCGCCCGTCACATATACCATTATCTCCTGTGCATTATAGCTCAGCTAATTGTTTACGAATTTGGAACAATGAGCATGTAAAAGAATGATTTTATTGTCTTCTTGCTAGTGTCTCAGTTAGGGCAGTCCGACGGATTTATGCAGTTCTTAGCCTCTCAGGTAATGCCAGGGAACTTCTTTCGTAACTCTTCTTAAGAACAACACGATTCCTTTCTTCTGTAAAGTAGCTACGAGATTTGCTAAGCAAGTAGCCGGCAATTCAACATGAATCTGTCGAACGCCTCGAAGATTCCTTGATTGTGGATCAAGTCCACATACTGATTGGAGAACACAAAATGCCACTTGTCACTGTAGTCATCATACTCGCAGTAGTCGGCCTGTTACTATGGCTAGTCAACCGCTACATACCCATGCAGGGTCAGATTAAGGCCATTTTAAATGGTGTTATAGTGATTGCTGTGGTTCTGTGGCTTCTCAGGATTGTTGGTCTCTTTGACAACCTTTCACAGTACCGTATCGGGCATGATACGCCACTCGTCCCTATTGTCATTACGCTGTGCGTAGTCGGCCTGTTGCTCTATTTGGTTAACCGCTACATACCCATGCAGGGGCAAATTAAGGGAATTCTGAATGGTGTAGTTGTAATAGTCGTCGTCCTATGGCTTATCAAAGGATTTGGCCTATTCGACTATATCTACCAGTTCCGCGTCGGACATTGAAGGAATCACCTGCCAAAACCTGACAGATTGTGCGCGCTAATAGCGAACGTCCACCTCGGTATGGCAGAATCCAAACTTTTAGAATGGATTCCGAAGATCATACTGTGATTCGCAGTTGGAAGTTCCATCACTTGAGCACTCACATTCAGCCCATCTAATATTCCGACGGGTAATATGCACTAGCAATGTTGTCTGTCTGTTGCAATCATGAAGTTAGAGGGAGGGCATGATGTCCTTTTCTGAGATGATGTATTTTGAGAAGCCTGGAGGGAATCCAGACCCCGTAACCTATTTGCATGTCGCTACGAAAGCGTGCAAACTGCCTTTGCCTACTCGCATTGCATTTATTGGGAATTATTTGCCGCGCGAGTGCGGCATTGCCACCTTTACAACTGACCTGTGCACGGCGCTTACGACCGAATACGGAGAGAGGCGATTGTTTGCCATCCCCGTCAACGATCCCGATTCAACCTATCAGTATCCGGAACAAGTTCGCCTGGAACTAGAGCAGGAGGATCGTTTATCCTATGAGCGTGCCGCTGACTTTCTCAATTTCAATGGCAACGATCTTGTATGTCTGCAACATGAATATGGCATTTATGGTGGCAGCGCGGGCAGCCACATATTGGCCTTGCTGCGCAAATTGAAGATGCCGTTAGTGACTACGCTGCACACAGTACTGCGCGAACCGTCACTGGAGCAGCGAATGGTGCTTGAAGAGATTGCACAGCTATCCGATCGTATGGTGGTGATGAGCAAGCTGGCAGCACAGCTGCTGCGTGAAGTTCATGCAATTCCAAGCACGAAAATCGACGTAATTCCCCACGGAGTGCCTGATCTTCCATTTATCGATCCTAACTACTATAAGGATAAGTTCGGTACGGAAGGCAAATCGGTTCTGCTTACGTTCGGATTGCTTTCTCCTAACAAGGGAATTGAGAACATCATTCAGGCGTTACCCGCAATTCTGGCTAAACAGTCAAACGTGGTGTATATTGTCTCTGGAGTAACCCATCCGCATATCCGCCGTCGTGAAGGCGAGCGTTATAGGGAAGAACTGCAATCTCTTGCAGGGCAGCTTGGCGTTTCCGATCACGTAATTTTCAATAATCGATTTGTGAACGCGGAAGAACTTGTAGAACACGTGGGCGCGGCTGATATATACATTACGCCCTACCGGCATGAGGCACAAGTCGTCTCTGGCACGCTCGCGATTGCACTCGGCGCCGGTAAGGCAATTATCTCGACACCATACTGGCACGCCGAGGAGTTACTTGCGGAGAATCGCGGCGTAATTGTTCCATTCCAGAGTCCTGATGCGATTGCAGAAGCGGTCTTGTCTTTGCTGGCAAACGACGCAGAGCGCCACGCTATGCGCAAGCGCGCTTATCTCTACTCTCGTGGAACGACATGGGCAAAGACTGCGCGGGCCTACATGGCGAGCTTTCAGAAGGCGCGATTCGAGCGCTCGTTGCACCCCAGAGCCGCACATCAGGATGATCCACCAATGACTTCGGCAAATCATCTGCCCGCGCTAAACACAAGTCATCTGTTGACTATGACTGATGATACCGGCATCTTGCAGCACGCTATATATTCGGTGCCGAATACAAGGGAAGGTTATACAACCGACGACAACGCGCGGGCTCTGATCGTGTCAGTTAATCTGGACGAAAGTCCTGGGTATGCAGACCGGCGAGAGTATCCGAACCTCTCCCACCGCTATCTATCCTTTTTATGGCTTGCCTTCAATGCTGATACAGGGAGGTTTAGGAACTTTTTCGATTATAACCGCAATTGGCTTGAAGATGTTGGATCGGAAGACAATCATGGACGCGCATTATGGTCACTGGGGAAGGTGCTAGGACTTTCACATAATGTGGGATTGAGGGGTGCGGCCGGAAGGCTTTTTGAAGCCGCAGTTCCTGCAGCATTTACGTTTATCAGTCCGCGGGCCTGGGCGTATTGCATCCTTGGTATGCAAGCATATTTGGACTGGTTCCCAGGAGACAGAGTTATCCAGAGCGCGCGTAACGTTCTTGCCAATCGACTTCTTGATATCTATGAAAGAAGTCATTCAGATACCTGGAAATGGTTTGAGAAGAGTCTTTCCTACTCAAATGCAAGGCTCTCGCAGGCACTCATTCTTGCAGGATGGCGAAGTGGCAACCAACGGATGATTGAAGCTGGAATGGACTCTCTGAAGTGGCTTGTTGCTGAGCAGCATCGTGACGATAAGGATATCTTTGTACCGATTGGATCCAATGGATTCTACATTGAAGGAAATGAAAAGGCGCGCTTCGATCAGCAACCTGTTGAGGCGTGCTCAACTGTTTCTGCCTGCCTTGAGGTGTACAGGCTAACGGAGGAAAGCCAATGGCTCGATGAAGCGCGCAGAGTATTCGATTGGTTTCTCGGCAAAAACGACTTGCAGGTTCCACTGTATGATGCAATTACAGGTGGATGTCGAGATGGCCTTCATCCGGACCGCGTAAACGAAAATCAAGGAGCTGAATCCACGCTCTCGTTTCTCATGGCTCTGCTTGATATGCAGACGGCCAAAGCCGCAGGCGTCGATGAACTGCACCAGGGAATGAGTGTCACATATTGAATCCAAACAGTTTTTCGAAGGAATTGCCCGAGCCTCTCGCTCATGAACAGCCAATACCATGTGACAATTATTCCCTGTTCACTCGCTATTCCAACAATCCGATTCTTAGCCGAGATAGTTGGCCCTATCCGATAAACAGCGTTTTTAACGCGGGCGTTGTACGACTGGCCGAAGGCGACACTTTGCTACTCTGTCGTGTTGAGGATCGCAGCGGTCTGTCTCATCTTTGTGCCGCGCGCTCTGTCAATGGAATTGATGGATGGAGGATTGATCCACAACCTACATTGGTGGCGAATCCCAGGGAATTTCCAGAGGAGATATGGGGAATTGAGGATCCGCGCATCACCTATGTTCCGGAACTCGAGCAATACGCCGTGGCGTATACATCCTTTGCGCGCGGCGGTCCCGGAGTCTCGCTCGCGCTTACCAAGGATTTTAAGAACTTTGAGCGCTACGGCGTAATCATGTCTCCAGAGGATAAAGATGCAGCGCTGTTGCCAAGGAGGATTTGTGGCCGCTGGGCTCTTATTCATCGTCCCATGACAGCGTTGGGCGCTCATATGTGGATATCTTATTCTCCGGATCTGCGGCATTGGGGAAGCCACAAGATCATTCTTGAAGCGCGGCGGGGTGGCTGGTGGGACGCAAACAAGATTGGCCTTTGTTCGCCGCCCATTGAAACTGCTAAAGGTTGGTTGATGATCTATCACGGTGTGCGACAAACTGCATCGGGAAGCATTTATCGCCTTGGTCTCGCGCTTTTTGATCTGCAGCGGCCTGAGGTGTGTTTGCAGCGCGGAAATTCCTGGGTGCTTAGTCCTGAGGCCAGTTATGAACGCGGTGGAGATGTCAAGGATGTTGTGTTTCCTTGCGGACAAACCATCGAAGAAGATGGCGACACTATCAATCTGTATTATGGAGCTGCTGATTCCAGCATAGCTTTGGCGACAGGCAGCATCCGTTGTCTCCTCTCCTGGCTGGACTCGAATTCGAGCCGCGCAGATGAAGGCGTGCGTTAACATGCATTGTCGCATAACAGAAATGGATGGGCAGAATGAGTAACAGAAGACGATATTTGCCTGACTGGCTGCCGCATCTGCTATGGATACAGCGAAAGTGCCCACGATGCAATTCGGTAAAATTCAAGCAAGCGGAGTTGCGATCATTCGATGGCCTGTTGGCTATATTTGCTCTAAGGCCAGTTCGATGCTTATTTTGTTGGCGACGCTATTACTGGCTCACTTTGCACGACGCGATTGCAGAATAGGCTATCTGCGGGCTGGGATAGTTTCAGAACCTTGGCATTCAAGCGCGAATCTAGAGGCAGATCTATATGAGCATATTTGTTCTCCAACCAATGCGTTTGCCTGCTCCGCCCGTGCATCAGCCATTGGCGCCGCGCTGGCTCACGCACTTGGGGGCGCTGGGGCTTTTCTCGGTTGCAGTGATCGATTCCTCGGTCATTCCACTGCCTTTGCCCGGCAGTACGGACCTGCTTCTACTGTGGCTTGTGGCGCATAGCAGCGATCCTTGGCTGCTGGCCCCCTGTGCAATTGCAGGCAGCATCCTGGGCGGATACACCACCTGGCACATTGGCCGCAAAGGCGGCGAAAAAGCGTTGCGCCACTATGTGCCGGCACGACTTCTTAGCCGTATCGTTATTTGGGTTGAGCGTCATCCCGTTCTCGCTGTCTTCGTTCCCGCTTTGCTTCCTCCGCCCATTCCACTCTTGCCCTTTGCGCTCGCCTCCGGTGCGCTGGGCGTTTCACGCAACCGCTTCCTGGCCGTATACGGCGCGGCTCGCACTTTGCGCTACACCTTTATAGCATGGCTTGGTGTGACCTATGGGCGCAAGATCGTCCGTTTATGGTCTGGAACGCTCCAGACATGGTCGACTCCGCTACTTTGCGTCTTCGTTGGCCTATTGGTAGCCGGCCTCTGCTATGGGATAAAGAAGATTCGCGGTCTGCGGAAGATAGACGCCGCGGTGAAACGCGCTTCACTATCGTAATTATTCCTTCCATCAATTTTCCGTGGCCGCTTCCTTCGCTGTATTACAGCCACACAACATATATCGCAACACTCTTCGCAGACAGGTCAATTGAAGTGGCCGCGACGACTATTTACCCAAGGTGGGAACGTGGATGGTCAAGCATCATTTGCGAGGCGAGCGACTGTTGCTTACTCTTGTCAGAATCATGATACTGCAAAATACCTACTTACACTTTTTACATTCGTCATCCGCTGCTGAATTCTTCGTTTTTAACGTCAAGCGAGTATCGAGTTGCACCTTGCTGCCTTTAGCGGCATCACGAACCGCATCTTTCGTCTTACCCCAGGCGTTTACAACCTTACCCGTTGCCTGCTGAACCATGCCTTCAACTTCAAGCTTAATATTGCCTGTCAACGCGCCCGTTTTGCGCTTTACGCTTCCCGCCACTTCATCGATAGTTCCCTTCACACGATCCCTATTCATTGTTCCACCTCCGTGGATTTATCACCGATTGACTTGATTCATGCATGGCAATACTATTCAAGCGCTCCTACGTTCTTTAGAGTCGTGGATGCCGTTCAATCGTTCAGTACAACTTTGACCAGTGAACTGTTGATACGCATTCCACTAACGTTGTAATCGATGTAACCGAGATCGCGAAAACGATTGAGAAAGTAGCTGACACGGGATCTGGTGGTGCCAATCATTTCTGCCAGGGTCTCCTGGCTAATCTTGGGAATGACCGGAATGGGCTTCGTTTCCTGACCAAAGTTAGCCATCAGCATTAACAATCGGGCAAGGCGCTTTTCGCTGGAATTAAACAAATGATCGACTAGATCAGCTTGCATACGGTTGTTGCGGGAGAGCAGATACGTAAGGAATTGCTCGGCGAACTTCGGCTCACTATGGAGCAGGTTCAGCATGACCGTCTTCCCAATGCGAACAATAATGCTCGATTGGAGTGCGCACGCAGAAGATACACGAAGCGGCTCACTTGCCAAGGCGTTTTCGCCGAAAAAGCTGCCTGCGGCTAGATAAGCGATAACGGCTTCCTTACCAATCATCGACACGACGGTGAGCTTTACCTTACCACTTTGAATGTAATAAACTGCATCGGCTGGGTCACCTTGCGAAAAGATCGATTCACTAGTCTCGTATTCGCGACGCGTTCTTCCGGCCATAAACGTGTTAATCGGAATCTCAGGAGTAAATGTTGACTCCTGCTTCAGCAAAGTGCCAACATGGTTTGGAACAAGCTTCAGGTTATGATGTGCGACAGGTGGAATCTTGTGGGCCGTATTCGTCATAGTAGCAAAGCTAGTAGCCATAATCGACACCTTTCATTCTTGCAGTGTGCGCGCAATAGAATGAATTACAGTCATCCTTTGCAACGTCGATATAACCACGATACAGAATGTAAATAGCACTGAATATCAGCGATAACTGTGTTTATTGTAGGTATTAGCCGCATCTAATGCGTAGGGGATTACCTACGTCAAACAAGCGAATATAGGAACTACGTTATGCTTGATGATGCAGCGGAATTGTTCGACCCAGCCCTGCTTTAGCTATTCATAAGATGCTTATAGTAGTAGTTAGTTATCTATATTGTATATATGCTTGTCGGCATCATAACTTCTAAGGCAGTTGCCTGTGCATGGCTTCAACGAACCACACGACTAGTTTAGATGCGGGTTGCGTGTGAGCTTTGCAACATTCTCAAGTATCTTCTTGATTGCCGGTACAAGTTCCTCCGAAACGTTGTACTTGTTGATATATTCGGCGGCACCTGCCCGCAGACACCGTACAGCATACTGACTCTCAGACTGAACACTTACCATGATCACAGGAAGCTTAGGGTATATCTGCTTTATATCCTTCAACACTTCAAATCCACTGCGCCCCGGCATATTAATATCAAGCAACAGTACGTCGGGTTGAGATACGATTAACTGGGCAAGCACCTCATCCCCATTAGAGGATTCGGAAAACCTTGCGCCTGGAAATGCGTCGACCAGGATCTCTCTCAGGCCACGTCGTACGATTGCGTGATCATCTGCTATTTGTATGTTCATGATTGTGCCCGCTTGCCAAGCTTCAATATTCGGCCTGAAACAACTATAGTGGAGAAAATTATGAAAATATATCAGAGAAAACCATGAATATTGTAGGGTTTATTCCGGTCGTTATGTAAGGTTATTCCTACACCAACAGGTCATCCTAATCGATCAGGCTATTCGTCATGGCGTAGCGAGTAAGATCGGCGTTGCTCTTCATTTGCATCTTTTCCATAATTCGAGCACGATAGCTGCTGATCGTTTTTACGCTTACGTGAAGCTTGTCGCCGATTTCCGTCAAAGGTAGACCGGCGGCAATCATTCTCATCACTTCGTATTCCCGGTCCGAGAGCAACTCGTGCAAAGGCTTGTCGACGGATTCATCCAGATTGGCAACCAGTTTCTCCGCGAGACTCGAGCTGACATAGCGACCTCCGCTCAGTATTTTCTTAGTCGCCTTCGCCAGTTCTTCGGCTGCGCTCTCTTTGTTAATATATGCAGCGGCGCCAGCCCGCAAACAGCGTACAGCATACTGGTCTTCCGGCTGGCAACTCAGTATGATTACCGGCATCCGCGGGTATGAATGCTTTACATCCCGCAGTACGTCCATCCCGCTGCGCCCCGGCATACTGATATCCAGCACCAGCAGGCCCGTTGGAGATTTCCCAAGGTGGCCCATCACTTCATCCCCGTTGCCAGCTTCGGAAAACTCCGCGCCGGGAAGAGCGTCCGTCAGAATCTCTCTCAGGCCACGGCGAACGACTGCATGATCATCCGCGATCAGGATGTGCATATGCTGCTCCTTTCAGCGCGTGGTATGTCCACAGGAACGCGAACAGTGACCTTCGTCCCCTTACCGGGGGTACTGAAAATGTGCACATCGCCTCCGCAGAACTGCGCTCGTTCTTTCATGCCCAGAAGACCCAACGATCCAAGTGCGTTCGAAATGCCTGATTCATGAAAGCCTATTCCGTCGTCCTCTACCACTAGCAGGATGTTCTCATCTTCCTGGCAAAGGTCAATGCGCACCGACTTTGCCTGCGCGTGACGAATCACATTGGTCATACATTCCTGAAAGATTCGGAAAGTCGCGGTGGCCCGGTCACCATCTAAGTGTAAATCAATCGGTGGAACAGAGACCCGGCAGAGGACTCCATTGCGAGAGGCAAATTCGCTGGCCTGCCATTCAATGGCTGCTGCCAGGCCAAGATCATCCAGTACTCCAGGACGCAGCCCACTACAGATTGCGCGCACCGACTTAACGCCATCACTTATCAACTGAATCGACTCCGTTATACGTGAGAGCACCGCGCCTTCCGATTCCGGCAGATGACGAGTCATCCACATCATATCCATTTTGATGGCGGTCAGAATCTGCCCGATTTGATCATGCAGGTCACGAGCGACCCTCTTTCGATCCTCTTCGCGCACACATTGCAGGCGTTCAGCCAACGCGCGCAGTTGCTCCCTTTGCAGCACCAGCAACTCTTCCCCGCGCTTGCGCTCAGTGATGTTGCTGTTGACAACCAACACGCGCGGAGCCTGGTCGCGTTTGCCCCATTGCAATGCCCATCGGCCAGCCACCACAACGCGACTGCCGTCCTGCGCAGTCTTTATGAGATCTCCCTCCCAGTGTCCCACGCGCAGCAGATCCGCCATTATCTCAGCGAAAGGCAAGGGAAACTCGGTACAGAGTAGGTCGTGCGCGACCATGTTAGCGGCCTGGGCTTTGGAGTATCCAAACATGCTTTCTGCCCCGCGGCTCCAAAATAGGACCCTTCCCTCCATGTCGATCACAAAGACGGAGTCCTGTGTGAGTTCAAGCAGGGCAGCCTGTTCCGCGATCGCTATCTGCTCCTGCCGCCTCGCCGCAACGTCGCGGAAGACCAGCACCACGCCAATGACTTTTCCTTTGCTGGCGAGGATAGGCGCGGCGCTGTGTTCCACGGAAATTTCGCGGCCATCCCTGGTGATTAGACCCACGTGGTTGGCTACAGCCAAAATCTGTTTTTCTTTGAGCACGCGAAGCACTTCATTGTCCGTGCTCATCCCAGACTTTTCATTGATGAGATTGAGCACTTTCCCGATCGGCTGGCCTAACGCCTCATCTATTGACCATCCAGTTAGCGAGGCGGCAATCGGGTTGAGGAAGGTGATTCGAGCCTCACTGTCCGTTGCAATGACAGCCTCGCCGATGCTGCCCAGAGTCGCAGTCCATCGTTCCTCGCTCTGCAATAGCCTGGTGCCAAGATTTTCAACGTGATATCGAGTGAACAGGGCCAGGAAGATTCCCACGCCCAGGCCTAGGCCGAGGAAGCTTGTCACCATTATGGTCCATCGCAAATGCGTGGCTTGAACGCGCTCCACACGTAGTTCTGCCTCCACAGATTGAAACTCAGAGATCTGCTCTCGAAGTGCATCCATTCTGCGTTTTCCTAGGTGGTTCTCATAAAAAGTTGGGTCGGCCTTTCCCACGCGGCGCTGGGCGATAATCTGGCTGGCGTAACCCTCCCACTCCACATAGCCGGCATGAATATCCTCTAGTCGATGCTGCTGCTGCGGCAGATTGTTTGCCACCATCAGATACAAAACCTGGTATTCGGAGTCGAATTTCTTCGCGCCCTGTAAATAGGGTTGAAGAAAGCTCTCGTCGCCAGTGACGCTATACCCGCGCATCCCGGATTCCATATCGATCAGCAAATTTAGCAGATGCTCGGATTGATCGAGAACCTGATCGGTATGGTCAACCCACTGCAAGGATTTGTTTAAGTCGTAGGTTTCCCATAAAAGCAAGAAGGCAAATGCCGCCATGATCACCATGGGAACAACAATCATCTGGCGGAGCAGCGATTTCAGTTTCGAGTATTCCATCGGAGCCAGTCACTCTTTTCCGAAGGACGAGCGGGCCGTATTGAAAGTACCGTTCGCCTGCTAAGCAATTCGGTTTACTGCGGTAAAGAAGGTCTGTTCTTCGTGCATTTGACGATTCTCCGCCCCATCCCAGCACTCGCCAATAAGGAATCTGCATCGAATGCCGGCTTTCCTGGTTCAAGCATCTATAATTTCTCCCTAAAGTTGTCCCTCCGGTTGGAGACAGCACAGCTCGTGATCACGTCTATTGGGATTGACTGCGGAGATGCAGTAACCAAGATATGCTCATAAACTGGAATCAGAGGTCTACCGAGCAGTGTGCAACTGCGGAGATAGCACATTTGAGTTTATTGCTGTGCATACTTGAAGTAACGACTACTTAGAATTGCATAAACAAGCGCAAAATACAGGTCAATATAGCTCACTTTCTTCGCAGCAAGCCCGACGATATATAAAGTCTCTTGCCTCGGTAAGCGAATTAGTTGTCGCTACTCTTTGTTTCTTGCAAACGGGATTCAATAAATGGTGTCTGAAGTGGATTCGGCCACCATTTTGGCTACAGGTCATCTTCCATGCAGAATCATGGCATGCATACAAGAGATAATTTGCACGTACCGTTTGCTCAGCTTCCGTTTGAAGCGAAGGCATTGTTCCATATCGAGTCTTTAACAGTAAAGGCTTTCGGCGGACTCAAAGAGTCCACCGCTCACAAGTTGCGAGAGATAGCGGAGGAGTCTGGAAACGGAGCGAGTCAAGCAACTGGAACTTCTCGACAGAAAATCGGTACGCAGTATGTGCGCGAGTACGACGGCAAATTGCACCAGGTCACGGTGCTCGATTCCGGCTACGACTATAAAGGCGCTACCTATCACAGCTTGACTGAGATCGCCAGAGTGATCACCGGCACGAAGCGGTCCGGCCCGGCCTTCTTCGACCAGCTTCGCGCTAGCAAGGAGGCTGCTTGATGAATAGCATCTGCTGTGCGATTTATACACGCAAGTCCTCCGAAGAGGGTCTGGAGCAGGCATTTATTTCGCTTGATACCCAACGCGAAGCTTGCGAGGCCTACATCGCAAGCCAGAAGCACGAGGGTTGGCATCTCGTTCCTGCACATTACGAAGACGGGGGCTTTTCCGGCGGCAACATGGACCGGCCCGCGTTGAAACGCCTGCTGGCCGACATTCACGCCGGCAAGATCTCAGTGGTAGTTGTCTACAAGGTCGATCGGCTCACACGGTCACTGGCCGACTTTGCCAAACTCGTCGTGCAATTCGATAAGTTCAACGTCAGCTTTGTCTCGGTCACACAGCAATTCAATACAACAACATCGATGGGCCGACTGACGTTAAATGTGCTTCTTTCCTTCGCGCAGTTCGAACGCGAAGTCACCGGTGAGCGCATTCGCGACAAGATTGCAGCCTTGAAGAAGAAGGGCATGTGGATGGGTGGGACGGTTCCGCTTGGTTACACGGCTCTGGATCGGAAGCTCGTCGTGAATGAAGCTGAGGCTGCCACGGTGCTAACAATCTTCAACGAGATCCTTCGCGTCGGTAGCGTGCATAGACTGCAGGACTGGCTGCGTGCAAACAACATCACTAACCGACGTGGCCACCATTTCTTCCGAGGTCCGCTTTATACGATTCTGCGTAACCCGCACTACCTCGGCCGGATCAAGCATAAGAAGGATTCTTATCCTGGCGAGCACCCTGCCATCATCGAACGCGATACTTGGGACAAAGTGCAGTCGCTACTCGACTCAAACATCCAAGGCAAGCGGCGCAAGACGCGAGCCACTAAAGTAAGCCTGTTTACTGGCATTCTTTTCGACGCCATAGGCACGCTTTATACGCCCACGCATGCGAACAAAAATGGTCGCCGGTATCGCTACTACACGTCGCAGGCGGCAATCAAGAAAACGGTAAAAAGCGATGCGCCACCGCGTATCCCGGCGCCTGACATTGAAAAGGCCGTGGTTGACCGACTGCTCGATTTGCTGCAAACACCTGAACAGTTGCTCGCTACGCTTCGCGATGAGGCAGTTACTACTCCGCCGCGGGAGGGTTTCTATTCTCGCCTCATCGCGCATGCTGTCACGACGGCGCAAAGCTGGCGCGAGCGCATCGCTGAAGACTGCACGCAGTTTCTGAAGAATGTGATTGAGCGGGCGATTATCCGTTCGGATTACGTCGAAATTCGCCTGCGCACACCAGAACTGGTCAACGAAATTCTCGGCGGCGCAGCGTCAACTGCTGGCCTTCTGCCAATCGCTTCCATCGAATGCCCCTACTGCCACGTCCGGCAGGGCCGCGCGGTGCGTCTCATCGTAGGCGATACCAGCCTCACAACGGGCGCGAGTCGCAAGGCCATTCTCAAAGCCATCGCTCGCGCCCGCCGCTGGTATGAACAGATTGCAACCGGCGAAGCCGGGAGCATCGAACAGTTGGCATGCATGGCGTCTCTCCCCGCTTTATCCATATGCACATGAAACTGGTCCCGCTCAGCCCACA
>CAZFMB010000051.1:0-27121 GCA_964520005.1 uncultured Occallatibacter sp. | reverse complement strand
TGGCCGCGCCCATCGCGCTCGACCTGGTGCTCTTCCTCGACCTGGCCAAGCGCACACCCTCGCTGCGCTCCATCGGCATTCAGGAGTGGCTGAGCTTCTATCTAAAGTCGCCGCAGACCGCCGCGGGACTCTATCCCGAGCACGACCTATTCATCCAGTCCATGAAGCTCAAAAACACATTGCGTCACATCATGGGCGTGGACCTCATCACACACCTCGGCCTGGAGTATTACGACTAGCATTTGCCATGCAGGCAGACGCTCCCGTTGGTCGGAAAGCTAGAGCGCCCCATCCGCAAGGGTGGGGCGTTTTATGCAGGGATATACTATTTCCCCAGTAGCGCCACGCCTTCCAGCTGCGCGGCATTGCGCAGGTCATCGTCCAATGTGGCCAGTGGCAGCGATAGGCGTAAGGCGAGTTCGAGATAGGTAGCATCGTAGACAGTTAGCCGGTGAAGATCAGCCAACTCTATTGTCCTGCCCCAGGTATGCATTCGTGTTTCCCCATCCACGGAGATGGGCAGGCTTTCCAGGTCGGCAAGGATGCCTTGGCGATGTGTTTTGTTGATCCGGCCACGCCGTATGCCCACGTTCAAGGTGTTGGCGACTTCAATCCGCCACAACTCCGGGACGACGGCTCCGAGGTTTGCGATCAGCAAAAAAAGATCCAGAATCGCATCCGTTCTCTCCTCAGGAAAGACTCGCGCCAGCGTAGTGGAGCTATCGAGGATGAGGCTCATCGCCGCCCCTCATCGCGATACGCCTTCCATTCAGCCCAGTCAAAGGGACCAAGTTTCATCTCTTTGGTTCGCTGGGTCATTCGCTCCAAAGCGGCGTAAGCGCGCGCGCGGTTCGCCTCCGAAATACTGTGCGCGGGCGCCAGTCGCGCCGCCAGCCTCCCGTGGCGTGTAATGAGAATCTCTTCTCCTGCCTCGACCCGATCCAGCAGGGAACCGAAGGTGTTTTTTGCTTCAAAGGCGCCGACTTGGTGCATGAGCCCCTCCCTCTAGACCATCTAGCTTAAGCTAGCATAACATATTCTCTATTCATTCGCCTAAATTGAAAACGGAATGGTTCACGGCTAGTGCATAATGCTGCGAGAATAGATTTGTACCAGAGGTAGGCGATGAGGATGATTCGCGGAACTTGCCAAGCGGCGGCGCTGTCAGGATTTGCGCTGGTTTTGGCCGTGACTGCCTGGGAACAATCCAAGCCGGCGAGTGCGTCCCCGTCGAATACGCCGCCTCCAAGCGCGCCCGCAGTCCAGCCAGCGCTCGGAACCACGCCAGTCGGTGGCGATATCCCGGCTGCCACCGTCAAGACTGACAAAGTGATCGAGCCGGGCAGCCATATGGTCAACGTGAAGCCGGGCTCCCTCGAAGATGTGAACGCCGTAGGCAATCGCGAGATCGGCAGCCGGGGCTTCAAGAACTTCTACTCCACCAATTATGAAATCAAGATCGGCCGCACGTACGCCATGCAGATTGAGAAGAGCACCAGGTTCATTACCGATCCGGTGGTCACCGAATACGTGAACCGCATCGGGCAAAACATCGTCAAGAACTCCGATTGCAAGGTGCCCTTCACCATCAAGGTCATCGATTCGGACGAGATCAATGCATTCGCTTTTCCCGGAGGCTTCTTCTATGTCAACTCCGGCCTGATTCTGAACGCCGACGAGGAGGCGGAACTGGCCGGCGTCATGGCTCATGAAACAGCTCACGTTTGCGCCCATCACGCAGTCCGCGAAATGACACGCCAGAATTACGCACAAATTGGCGCCATTCCGCTGATCTTTATCGGCGGCTGGACGGGCTATGGCGTCTACGAGGCGGCTTCCATCGGCGTGCCCGTCACCTTCCTGCAGTTCTCTCGCGACTTCGAAGCCCAGGCAGATTATCTTGGCGTGCAATATATGTATCGCGCGGGTTACGATCCGCAGGCCTATATCACGTTTTTTGAAAAGATTCAGGCGCTGGAAAAACGCAAGCCCGGCGCCGTCGCCAAGGTCTTCTCCGACCACCCGCAGACCCCCGAACGCATCCTCCATTCGCAGGAGGAAATTGCCCGCATCCTGCCCGCGCGCGATCAGTACATGGTGACCACCTCGGAGTTTGACGATGTGAAGGCGCGGCTGGCGCGCATCGAGAACAAGCGTCGCCTCACCGACACCAAGAACCCCAACAAGCCTACGCTGCGCAAGGCTGGCGTCAGCACGGGTGACTCGTCCAGTCCGTCCAGCCCATCCAGCCCCAGCAGCGCTACAAGCGGCGACGACAAACCAACCCTGCACCGCCGCGACAACCAGAACTAAGACCGGAACGCACCATCCGGCATAACAACCCTATCTCTTGGGGTAGGCAGTGCCCACGCCCCTACAGACTGCGTTTTCAGCCGAAACTCATCCCTTAAGCCTCCCAAATTGGGAGATAAATCCAGATGAAATTACTGTAAATGTCTGAAATCCCTTGAAATGCCCTACGAAACCGCGTTATATACAAAAGTACCGGCAGCTTTGCCGGAATCTCGTCTGAGGCTACCGTTCCTTCCGGAGGAAACCATGCGCAGTTCCGCCGCTCGCTCCAACTTGCTGGTCCCAGAGGTGCGCGAGGTCATGGACATTCGCCAGGCCTCGGACTACCTCGGCATCTCCTCCGACACGCTTTACAAGTACGCCTCTGAGGGCTTCGTCCCCGCCTTCAAGCTGGGCAACCGCTGGCGCTTCAAGCGCAGCCGCCTCGACGAATGGATGGACCGCCAGAGCGACCAGCACGCCGCCGACGCCGATCCTGAAAATAAAAAGCCAGTCCGGCCTGCGTTCTGAGGATAATCGGAGTTTATAAGCACATGGGGAAGAAATCTAGACTTATCCTCCCAATTGTCCTTGGCGTTTTGAGTGCATCGTTGATGGTATGGGACATTTACAATCAGCGCGTCATTTCGTCAATGGGAATGGCATGGGATACGGGAGCACCTCTCTGGCCCTATCAGACACCAGATACGCTGTTTCTTGCCCTGAACACACCCGCTTTTGTCCTTGCCTTTCCTGCTTTATACCTACTCCACTCGATTCATTCTTCGATTCATTACGTTGTACTTTTTCCATGCGTTATTTTATGGTGGTGGTTCGTTGGCATCGTATTAGATCGAAGGCTACTTCAGCCTGCGGTTCGCAAGAGATGGACTCGGTTTGTAATGTCGAGTCTCTTGGCGATTATTTTTTTCATTCTGGGAGTTTCTGGTTCATGGGACACATTTCGTTGGTGGCAAACCTATGGTGACAGTTTTCTGAGTTGGAGAATCCTGATCGTGCTCAGGTCATTGGCCCCGTCGATTTGGTGCTATATCTTGAGTTTTGCCTGTGTACTCTTTGCTGTGCGACTCGCGAAAATCAAGCGGACTATTTAGTGCAGTTTCTATTCTCAGACACGTGATCCCGGAATCGAATCCTTTCAAGAAAACTCGGCCCCAGAATTCACGAAACTGATAGAATAGAGCTATAGGGGGACAACATGGCTGCTGCAACCGCTCCCGTCATTACCCTCACTCCAGCGGAGTTAGACGAACGTCGTCTGGCCGTTGATAACGCAATTGGTACTATGCGCATTGAAAACCTTGAGCCGGACGAAACCACCAAGCAAATTCTATCTCGGTACGCGAGTGGTGAAATAGAACTTCCTGAGATGAACCGCCTTTTAGATGAATACACCCGCGCCAAATTCTGACCGAATGATAAAGAATAGCCCTATTATGTTGGACCCGCACTTTGATTCCAAGAACGGGATTCTCAAAAACGTCCCAGGCATCATCGATCAGAATATGCTCGAAGATTTCGAGCGCATACAAGCCACCAAGGCCATTGTTAATTTACGGGCCAATCCCGTTCAAGGCGTTTTCGACAGCGCCCACCTCAAAGAAATTCATCGCCGCATCTTCCAGAACATCTATCCCTGGGCAGGCGAGTTCCGCCAAGTCAATATTCGCCGCTCGGCGTCCTTCTTCTTTGCTCTGGTTCAGTTCATGGAAATGAACCTCAAGGGCACACTTACGAAACTGGGCACAGAAAATCATTTGAAAGGTCTGAATGCCGCAGCATTTGCCAGCCGTGCGGCATACTATCTCGGAGAATTGAATGCGATTCATCCTTTTCGAGAAGGAAACGGACGCACACAACGCGAGTTCATTCGCGAGTTGGCTGCTGAGGCCGGACACCGCCTTAACTGGAGTCGCGTAAGTCACGAGCAGATGTACGTCGCCTCAATCGAAAGTCACAACGTTGGCAAGAATGACGCCTTTGCCACACTGATTCTCTCTGCCGTAGAACCGGCACTCCGTCTCTGATCTCTGCCTCTTCACCTGTTATCCTCAACAAGTGGACCACTTTCGCCGCATCGGCCAACTGCGCCGCCGTCTGACTAAAGCGGGCCTTCATGGCCTGCTGGTCACTCATCTTCCTGACCTCCGCTATCTCTCCGGGTTCACAGGCTCCAGCGCCGCGCTGGCTATCACGCGCCGTTCCGCCCGCCTCTTCACCGATAGCCGCTACAAAACTCAAGCCGCCGCCGAGGTTTCTGTCGCAAAGGTGGAGATCGTCGCCAGCTCTCCGTCCGTTGCCGCCGTGCAGTGGCTGGCCGCGCAATCCGGCGTCGAGTTTGCCGGCTTCGATTCGACTCAAACCACCGTCGCCAATCTGGCCCGTTACCGCGCCGCGCTGCCCGCGCACCTTCGCCGCAGCTTTCTCACCCCTCTGGCCGCGCCCTTGATTATGCCTTTGCGCCAGATCAAGGACGAGGACGAGTTGGAGTTGATGATCGAAGCTGCAATCACCGGCTGCAAGCTCTTCGAGCACATTCTCAGTTTCATACGGCCCGGCCTGGCGGAGTTTGAAGTGGCTGCGGAGTTGGAGCATCAGGCCCGCCTGCTGGGCGCGGAAGCCATGTCCTTTGAGACCATCGTCGCTTCTGGCCCCCGCTCCGCCATGCCGCACGGACGCGCATCCGCCGCCAAGCTGCCCCACAGTGGTTTTGTGACTCTCGACTTCGGTGTTATTCTCAACGGGTATTGCTCGGATATGACCCGCACTGTTCACTTGGGCAAGCCCAAGGCCAACGCGCGCGCCGCATACGAAGCAGTGCTGGAGGCACAGGAGGCCGCTGTAGCCGCGGTGACTTCTAGCGTAAGCTGTGCCGAAGTAGACGAGGCAGCCCGTAGCGTGTTGCGCAAGGCAGGATTGGCGGAAGCTTTTTCTCACTCCACCGGCCATGGTCTCGGCCTGGAGATTCACGAGCCGCCGCGTATTGGCGCTGGGGAGACGGCAAAGCTGCTCCCCGGCATGGTCATCACCATCGAACCAGGAATTTATTTTGCCAATCGCTTCGGCATTCGCATCGAAGATATGGTAGCAGTAACCCGCAACGGAAGCCAGGTGCTAACGCCGGCGCCCAAGGCATTGATTGAACTCTAACCGAACTATGAACAATGAACATTGATTTAATGAGGACAGCATAAGTGAAGTCCACAAACACGCGCCGGAGGCGCAGAGTTGATTAGCCCCGCGCTTCAGCGTGGGGAAAAGGGATTCCATAAGTTCGTTACGGAGTCCCGTAGGGACGGTGCAAGGACAATCTTTATGCGGAAACCAATAGCCCCTCCACCCAACGGATGGAGATCAAGGAACGAATGAAACCACAAGACATTGCAGATCTGAAACAACTGATTGAATTCCTCAAGAAACATAAAGTCGCCGAGTTCGATTTGGACCGCGGCGACCTGAAGATCCGGCTCAAGTTCAATCAGCCGGAGACTTTCCCGGCCGGTTTGGCTGATTTAGCGCGACTGATGAGTTCGGCTCCGGCGGCACCACCGACTCCCACGGCTCATCCAGCGCTTCCACCAGCGCCAGCGCCCGCTGACCCGGATGCCGGCCTGCACATCGTCAAGTCGCCCATCGTCGGTACCTTTTACGGTTCGCCTTCCCCCGGCACAGCGCAATTTGTATTGCCCGGTGATCGCGTCTCCAAGGGGCAGGTCATCGCCATCGTCGAGGCCATGAAGCTGATGAACGAGATCGAGTCCGACGCCGCAGGCGAGATCGTCAAATGCCTGGTTTCCAACGGCCAGCCCATCGAATACGGGCAGCCGCTCTTTATGATTAGGGTCAGTTAGGATGCACGAAGTGAACAAGTGAGAAAGCGAGCGAGTGAAAAGGATGAATCTTTCTCACTAACTAACTCATTCACTTATTCACTAATTCACTTCTTCACTCATTCACTTAAACACAGGTTTCCCATGCTACGTAAAGTCCTAATTGCCAATCGCGGTGAAATCGCGCTGCGCATCATCAACGCATGCCGGGAACTCGGCATTCGCACAGTCGCCGTCTACAGCGAGGCCGACCGCCACTCGCTGCATGTGCGCTTTGCCGATGAGGCCATCTGCATTGGTCCTCCACGCGCAGCCGATAGTTATCTCAATGTCCCGGCTGTCATCTCCGCTGCCGAAATCGCCGACGTCGACGCGATTCATCCCGGCTATGGCCTGCTCAGCGAGAACGCCAACTTCGCCGAGGTCTGCCGCGCCTCCAACATAAAATTCATCGGCCCGCCGCCTGAGGTCACACGGCTAATGGGCGAGAAGGACAAAGCGCGTCAGGCGATGAAGCGCGCCAAAGTACCTATTCTTCCCGGCTCCGACGGCGTGGTTGCCACGGTCGAGGAGGCGCAGGGCTGGGCAAAGAAGGTCGGCTACCCGGTTATCCTCAAGGCCAAGGCAGGCGGCGGCGGCCGAGGCATGAGAATCGTGCGCGCCCACGAAGAGTTGCCCAATCTCTTCCACGCTGCTTTTACCGAAGCGGAAAACGCCTTTGGCAATGGCGAGCTGTACATGGAGAAGTTCGTCGAGAATCCGCGCCACATCGAGTTTCAAATGCTGGCCGATGAGCACGGCAACGTGGCTTCGCTCTTTGAGCGCGAGTGCTCCATCCAGCGCCGCCACCAAAAACTAATCGAAGAAGCGCCCAGCCTTAAGGTGACGCCCAAGATGCGCGAGGAGATCGGCCGCACCCTCTGTCACTGCCTGAAAGAGATCGGCTACCAAAACGCCGGCACAGTGGAGTTCCTGATGGACGAGGAAGGCCAGCTCCACTTCATCGAGATGAACACCCGCATCCAGGTAGAGCACCCTATCACCGAGGCCATCACCGGCGTGGACATGGTGAAGGCGCAGTTGCTGATTGCTGGCGGCGAGCGGCTGGCCGCGATTCTGCCTCCGAAGCTCGAGATCCGCGGCCACGCCATCGAGTGCCGCATCAACGCCGAGCACCCGCAAAAGTTCACCCCGTCGGCGGGCAAGATCACGGTCTTCCATGTTCCCGGCGGCAACGGCACGCGTGTGGACACGGCGCAGTACGCCGAAAGCATCGTCCCGCCCTACTACGACTCGCTGATTGCCAAGCTCATCGTCCACGGCCGCGACCGCGTTGAGGCGATAGCCAAGATGGAGCGCGCCCTGAGCCAATTTATTGTCGAGGGCATCGATACCTCCATCCCGCTGCACCAGGCTATCTTTGCCGACCCTGGCTTCCGCGCCGGCCAGTTCGACACCAGCTTCATGGAAAAGTTTCTAGCCGAAAAAAACTGAAATTCTCGCAACCACAATGAAAAAGCTGAATCATAATGAATGGTTCAGCTTTTTCTTTCCTTGCAGATATTTATTTACTCTCCGGCTATTCTCATCTAAAGGTTTCAATCAGGAGGAGGTCGAGAACCATGATAATTGACCCGAATAATTTGCATCTGGGGCAAATCATATCAGCAGTTGGCGGCCTGGGAACCGCGGCATTTGGTCTGCTGGAAGCACTCAAACCGGTGATTCCCTGGATCAACAACATTGGCTTCGGCAGAATTCGCGTTACTGTCGCAGCTTTGACACCTGACGAGCCAAACGCCAAGCAGCCAGCGAATGTCTTGCCTCAGAAAAATATTATCCAATCCCTGCTTGCCAACTGGGTGAATGGAACTGATCTCGCCAGCCAGAAGGCAATTGCCAAGTCCCTGGTCAAGCTGCATCTGAGCGCTGGCAATGCTCCTATCCTTGCGGTTACAACCAATGTCGATTCGCAACTGCTGACACAGGTAGCCAAAAGCATCGTCTCCGCGACAGCGCTTACCCAGCCGCAGAGCGATGCCTATGCGCGTTTCGACCTCATTGTGACCGCCATGCTCGATGAGGCATATCAGCACGCGGACCAAGTCTATCGCAACTGGACTCGCGGCCTGGCCGCTGCAATTGCCGTAGTGCTGGCTTTCACTGGCGGATGGATCCTGGCGGGCTCTTGGCAGAACTATTGGTTGAATTCCGAGATGTTTCAAGCCATCCTGGTCGGCCTGCTGGCCACTCCGCTGGCGCCTGTTGCCAAGGATCTTTCCAGCGGACTTGCCGCCGCTGTCAACACTATGCAGCTAGTGAAGAAATAGGCCGCCATGACACAATTCCTCGATCTTCGCCTCGCATCCGTCGGTGGGGAACTGGCCGCCTCTGTTGCCGTCAATCAGGGCACTGGCATTGCAGACTACACCGGACTCCCACTTAGCGAACTGCTCAGCTCGGTTCGAGGCCGCCACGTCCTCATAGCCACCCATGGCTTCAATGTCAATCGCGCCGACGGCATCAGTTGCTTATCGAACTGGGAGAGCCTGTTGCAACTGCCGCGGCCTTCGGCTTTCGTCGGCTTGCTGTGGCCGGGAGACTCAGTCTGGGCACACGGCCTGGATTATCCCGATGAAGCGATAGTCGCCGACGCGGCTGGCAGCCTGGCCGCCACGTTCATCGATGCCAACTTTCAGAATGCGGCCAGCATATCCTTTGCCTCGCATAGCCTGGGTGCGCGCGTGGTGCTCGGGACCATCTCCCATCTGAGCCTGCCGGTTCGCCGCACCATAATGATGGCGCCGGCCATTGATGACAACTGCCTGACTGCGGAGTTCCAGGCCGCGGCGGCAAAGGTAGGAGCCATCTCCGTTCTCGCCTCCATGAAGGATAGTGTGCTCGCGGATATTTTTCCGCTGGGAAACTTCTTTGCCGGAATCATTGACCAGGGCCATCCGTGGTGGCGCGCCGCCCTGGGTAATTGCGGACCCGCACAACAATGGCCAGCGAACTTCCAACCGCCCTTTGAACTTCCCGACACTTGGAATTTCGGGCACGGAAACTACCTGCAAATTGACAATCCTGAGCCTGGTCCACTGACGCTGCCTGTCAATGTGCCGCCACAAAACACACCAATACCCACCAGCATCGGCTGGCAGGAAGCATTTTCGTCGGCCTTTGCCTCCACACGCTTCCGGTAAGGTGAGCGTTAATTTATGGCAATGGATTGAGCTTCAATCCGGCAGCCTCGGCCATCTTTCTCTGTTGCAGGTCGAAGCTGAATAGAGCGGCTGCGCCCAATTCTATTGCGGCCGCCACATGCAACAGGTCGGCTGTGCGCGTTCCCAGCTTGGCGGTCAGGTTGCGTGATAGTTGCCTGGCGCATTCAAAGGCAGATTCCGGCAGGCCTCGCAGGAGATAGACCTTGCTGCTCAAATCTTTCGCGAAATCGGTCGATGACGCCTCTGCATGCGCGATTGAGATCTCTTTTCTGAATACGCGCAATTCAAGCGCATTGATAACTTCCAACTCAACCAGCGGAGTAATCATCAGCGTCGTTTGGGCCGATTGCATCGCTGCCCAAGCAGCAGCTGTGTTAGCGTCTGGAGTGTACAAAGAAACCAACAGGCTGGTGTCAAGGTAAATCAATACCTGTCCCTATCCATGCGAACAATCTCAGCTCCACTCACCTTCATGCACTCGTCTCCATAAATGCTCCGCAACCTGCTCATGAAATCCGGAAGCTTCGGTGCCAGAGTAGGCTCAGGCACCAGGCGGGCAATCGCGCGGCGGCGCTTGGTGATTTGGATTTCTTCCCCTCCAAGCAAAATCCGCTCAACTGCCTTGAAGTCGTAGCGAAGGTCGCGAACAGAGATGGTTCTCATGTGATACATATTAGCATCACATTACATTATTGTGGACAAATTCTGTATCACACGGCACTTTATCCACAGCCATATATATTTTATCGCTTTTTATTCGCCTTTTTAGGACGACTTGTTGTATGCTGTTTTCGCAACTAGGAGGTTGCCATATGGACTTTCAAAAGGAACTCATTGCAGAATTCGACCGCGAAAACGCCAGTACCCGCAAGCTCTTCGCGGCCATCCCCTCAGACGTTGACTTCAACTATAAACCTCACCCCAAATCCATGAGCCTGGGCAGGTTAGCCGGGCACGTCGCGGAGACGCCAGGGAACTGGGCGATCGAAATCCTGACCAAAGACAAGATGGAAATGTCCTCGGATCGCAAACACGAGCCTTACGTCCCAGCGTCCACAAAGGCGCTCCTGGAACGATTAGATAAAGAGGTGGCTGAGGCGAAGGCGGTGCTCGTCAAATTCACCCCGGAGAAGTGGGATGAGCATTGGAAGTTTATCTACGATGGCCAGACCTACATCGACGAACCCAAGCACCAGGCCTTTCGCACCTGGGTGCTCAACCACATGATTCACCACCGCGCTCAATTGGGCGTATACCTGCGCCTGCTCAACAAGCCCATCCCCGGAACCTACGGCCCGTCGGCGGATGAGACATAAAACGGGCAGTGAACCAAGAGTATTTGGTAAGTATTCCTCAGTTGAATCGGGGGATACTTACCATGGTTTCATTTCCAACTAGCCTATATCGATTTCTTTTGCTTCAAGAATACGGAGTAGATTCCGGCTGCCGTGTACAACTCGTTCTATGCGAACTGCGTTGGTGCGTATGCGAAAGAGAATCACATAATGACCCATCAACGCTAATCTCGCTCCCTCGCCAATCTCAGGCCGGAGTTGATAGAGCTCTGGCTGTTGGGCTATCTCATACATCCGAGAGCGAAGTTCACGAAGTAACCGGACGGCTTGTCGAGGACTATCCTTGGCAATATAGTCCGCGATCTCCTCAAGATCGCCGGGCACCAGCGGGGATAAACGGAGGCGCATTACCGGCCCGTTGCCTCATCGAGACCGTCATATTTGTTTTCCAAGCGGTCGAATACAGGATCCGGGTCAAGTCCCTCGGAATTGTCTGAGACTGCCTCTTGCCACAGCTTGCGCAGGCCAGTTACACCTTGTTCGCGCATCCTCCGCTTGTGTGTCCAGTCGCGGAGTGCATCGCGGATGACCTCGCTGTTCGACGAATACTCGCCTCCGTCAACGGCCCGGCGCACGATTGCAGCCATCTCCGAAGGTAGCGCGATACTCAGTTTCTCAATAGTAGGCATAAGATACACTCCAGTAGTAATTAATACTACCACCTTCTCTTAGATAACGCTTCCAGTTTGGTAAATCATCATCTCAAAACGATAGTTGGTTAGTATGAATACAGAGGCGCCATGCCGATGTTCACTCCGCAACCGATAGGATTTGTCAGCAGTCCTTTTAAAGACACAAAAGCGATTCCCAAAGGACTTGGCGCCAAGCACGAGGCCGAAGGCGCACTGAATATCCTGCCCGCATTTGAGCAAGGCCTCACCGACATCGAGGGCTACTCGCACCTCATCGTGCTTTGGGTCTTCGACCATTCCGACGGTTTCGATTTGATGGCCACGCCGCCCATCGACAATCAGCGCCCCCATGGCGTTTTTTCCACGCGCTCTCCGCGCCGCCCCAACCCTATCGGCCTTACGGTGGTTGAACTGCTGGGCTGCGATGGCGGAACGCTTCGTGTGCGCGGCGTGGACATGCTCGACGGTACGCCGATTCTAGACATCAAGCCTTACCTGTCGAGCATCCCCGCAGAGAAGCTGCGTCGCGGATGGATTGCCGAGTCCGAGGCTCGCAAGGGTTGAGCGGCCATATTTCTAAGAAAGTCGATGGTGATCTTTCAAATGAATTCTGTCTATCAGTTTCCCAGGATCTACCCCATTCTCGATGCCTCCTTCATTCCGGCTACCGGCCGCGCGGAGTTCCTACGCCGGCTTGGCAGTGCACTGGCCGATGCCGGTGTGACATTGTTCGAGTACCGCAATAAGACCGGAGCAGAAGCCGAATTGCTGGCCGACACCGCCATTTTGCGTGCAGCTCTGCCTGCTGGAAAGGTAAAGCTGATTCTCGATGATCGGGCTGATCTGGTTGAGCTGATTAGCTTTGACGGTGTTCACGTGGACAAGGGCGACCTCTCGCCAGTCGAGGCTCGCAAGCTGCTGGGGCCGGACCGTATCATAGGCACCTTCGGCGGCGGCGCTGCGGGATTGCTTCCAGGCATTCTCGAATCTCCTGCGAATTACCTCTCGATTGGTCCTGTTTTTGCCACGCGCACCAAACAGACCAGCTCACCGCTGATCGGCATGGACGGCGTGCGGCGGCTGCGTGCTGAGGCCGGCCCCAGCCCGGTGCTGGTCGCAATCGGCGGCATAACGCTGGCCACGGCGGCTGAAGCGATCTTCGCTGGAGCCACTCTCGTCGCCATCGCCGGGGCGCTCTTTCGCCAACCCGACCCGGCAGCCGAGTTTCGGCGCTGGCTGGCTGAGTTAGGATGAGTGCTGTCAAGTCCGGTTTCGTGGTATTCCACTCTTTTTACCGTGAACGTGAAACGGATGGGATACCGTTTTTGATTGTCTGCAACAGCTTAGAAACCTGACAACTAACGAAAATATTTTCAAGATTCTTGCTGTTAATTATCCGTTAACATGCTAATAAAGCTAACAGAATCAATATGTTCCACGTGGAACAATGGGAGATGACGAACGCTCCGTCCTTAATCCACAACGAATCAGTGGGTTCCATAAAAATCGGTGCCTAAGTGTCCTGAATTCATACAATATGTCTCAATTTCAGACACTTTGAGAAAAAGAAAGACTTTTGCGCCCAAATCCGGTAAAACATTCTTCAGGTGAACCCTTCAAGCTCCAAACCCAATCCTGCCTCTGAAGTTCCAGCCGATCCATCCGGACTGGTGCAGAGCCTTGGCCTCTTCTCCTCCACCGCGATCGTCGTCGGATCGATGATCGGCTCCGGCATCTTCATCGTCGACGCGGACATAGCCCGCGGCACCAGCTCCCCGGCGCTGTTTCTAGGCGCGTGGGTGCTTACGGCCATCCTGACCTTCACCGCCGCGCTGAGTTATGGCGAGCTGGCGGCCATGATGCCCAAGGCTGGCGGACAGTACGTTTACCTGCGCGAGTCGCTGGGGCCGCTGTGGGGATTTCTCTACGGTTGGACGCTCTTCCTGGTGATTCAAACAGGAACAATCGCCGCCGTAGCTGTGGCCTTCGGCAAATTTCTTGGCGTCTTTTTCCCCTCTGTCTCAACGACCCACTGGCTGTGGCACATCGCGCACGTGCCCGCATTGCCGGTAGGGCCGATGGTGCTGGGCAACATGGAGATCGGCGTCAGCACCGCCAACCTGACCGGCATCTGCATCGTGATCTTTCTTGCTGTCGTGAATATCTTCGGCGTAAAGTTGGGCGCTCTGATTCAGAACATCTTCACAACGGCCAAGGCGCTGTCGCTGGCGGCTTTGATTCTGCTGGCCTTCACGGTAGGGCGCAACTCGGCAGCAATGGCGGCAAACTTCGGGGCGGGATGGAGTGAATTCTGGAAGAATGCCGGCTGGAGTTCGCTGCATCCGGTTCAGGTGGGTGTGGGCGGGCCGATGGTGCTGGTGAATGTGCTGGTGATTCTGGCCGTGGTGCAGGTGGGTTCGCTGTTTTCCTCAGAAGCCTGGAACAACATCACCTTCACGGCCGGCGAGGTGAAGAATCCCCGGCGGAACATTCCGCTCTCGCTGATTCTGGGCACGGGGTTTGTGCTGGCGATTTATTTTCTGGCCTCGCTTGGCTACTTGCTGGTTTTGCCCATGCAGGGCGACCCGCACGGCGCCACAGTGATGGCGCGCGGAATTCAGTATGCGACCGAGGATCGCGTCGGCACTGCTGCCCTGGAGCAGATCTTCCACTCCGGAGGTGCGTACCTGATGGCTGCGGCGATTTTGATCTCGACCTTCGGCTGCGCCAACGGCATGTCGCTGGCCGGAGCACGCGTCTACTACGCCATGAGTCAGGATGGCCTCTTCTTCAAGTCTGTTGGCAAGCTGCATCCGCGCTACAAGACGCCAGCCGCTGGCCTGCTGGTGCAGGCCGCATGGACAATCGTGCTGTGCGTCTCCGGTTCCTATAGTCAGTTGCTGGACTACATCATCTTCGCGGTGTTGGTCTTCTACATTCTCACCATCGTGGGCCTGTTTGTTTTGCGCTTCAAAAAACCAGATGCCCCGCGGCCTTACAAGGCGGTGGGCTACCCGTTGCTTCCGGCGCTTTACATCGCGTTAGCTTGTTGGATCTGCGTCGTACTATTGCGATACAAGCCACAGTACACATGGCCAGGTCTGGTTCTGGTACTACTCGGCATTCCGGTGTATCTCTTCTGGTCGCGACGGACGCGCGCGTCAAGCCCTGTGAACTAAACTTATTTGAACAACTTCCGTGGAGGAACTCTTTCATTCATGTCCAGACTGCTGCGCATCAAACCCATGTCAATGCTCTCGAAAGAGGCTGGTGAACAAGGCGAACACACCCTCAAGCGTTCGCTGGGCGCTCTGAACCTCGTCACACTGGGCATTGGCGCCATCATCGGCGCGGGCATCTTTGTGCTCACCGGCCAGGCCGCAGCCAAGCATGCCGGCCCGGCCGTAGCTCTGAGCTTTGTGTTGGCGGGCATCACCTGCGCCTTTGCCGGACTGTGCTATGCCGAGTTTGCCTCCATCATTCCCATCGCCGGTTCAGCCTACACCTACGGTTACGCCACTCTGGGCGAGTTCGTAGCCTGGATCATTGGATGGGACCTAGGGTTGGAGTACGGCTTCGGCGCGGCTACAGTGGCCTCCGGCTGGTCGGGCTACTTCAACAGTCTCTTGCAGCAGTTGCACATCTACATTCCGCCGCAACTGACGGCTGTTCCTGGCACTACGCTGGTCTACTTCCATGAGCGATGGCTGCCGCTGACTTCGCTGCCACCGGGAACCGAATCTGCCGGACTGCCGCACGTTACGGCGCTCTTCAACTTGCTGGCGATTCTGGCGATCCTGGCAATCACCACCGTTCTGGTGATCGGCATCAAGGAATCAGCCAACCTGAACACCGCGATTGTCTTCATCAAACTGAGCGTGGTAGGCATATTCATTGTGCTGGGCGGGTGGTTCCTCTTGCACCACCCGGTACTGGCCTCGGCCAACTGGCATCCCTTCATTCCGCCCTCGGACGGTCACGGCAACTTCGGCCTGAAGGGCATTGCCACAGGCGCGGCCTCCATATTTTTTGCTTACATCGGCTTTGACGCTGTTTCCACAGCAGCCCAGGAGTCCAAGAATCCGCAAAAGGATATGCCGATGGGCATACTCGGCTCGCTGGTTATCTGCACGATTCTCTACATTGTGGTTTCCACCATCCTCACTGGCCTGGTGAACTACCATTCGTTGAATGTTGCCGACCCGGTGGCTCTTGGCATCGACGCAACAGGCGTCAGTTGGGGCTCGCTGCTGGTAAAAATTGGCGCGGTCTTTGGCCTTGCGACCGTTATGCTGGTCATGCTGCTGGGCCAATCGCGTGTATTCTTCTCCATGTCTCGCGACGGACTGTTGCCCAAATGGGCCTCGGCCATTCATCCCAAATTCCGCACTCCGTGGATCTCGACCATTGCTGTGGGAGCCGTGGTGGCCATCCTGCCGGCTTTTCTTCCCGTCGACCGGCTGGCGGAACTGGTGAACATCGGCACACTGCTGGCCTTCACAATTGTTTGTGCCGGTGTCTGGATTCTGCGCGTCCGTCATCCTGATCTGCACCGGCCCTTCAAAACACCGTTTGTACCGCTAGTGCCGATTCTTGGAATTGTCTCGGCCGTTTACCTGATGAGCAATCTTCCGCTGATCACGTGGATTGTGATGATTGGCTGGATGCTGGCAGGTCTGTATATATACCTCTTTTATTCAATACGCCATAGCAAAGTGCAGGAACTAGCAGATTCGACGGTTCGCGTGCAAGGAGAATTATCTGAAAGGCACATTTTGTCATTTAGTGGACGTATAGGTCGAGCCGCATGGATAGGCAGAATGGCTTTAATTAACATGTCAAGCATATTCGCATATGAATTGATTAATTTGATTAAACCAGAAGGGAGTCTTGAAATTGTAGCGAGTCTGATACTCATTCTCTTCTGGATTTTCCAAGCATATTTTGCTTTAGTAACACAGGTTAAGCGGTGGCACGACTTGAATTGTTCGGGCTGGATAGCTCTTCTGAATTTGACTATAGTATTCGTCCCCGTGTCACTGATCTGGCTCAGCGTCAAAAAGGGAACGAAGGGTCAAAACCGTTACGGTACCGACTCAGTCTGAGGTTGGAAATTCGGTGATCGATTTCATGCTTGCGCAACGATAGTATGAAAATTCATACAGACTTCCGTATGTAGGAAACCGTTCGGCAAATGGGAGCAAACACTTGACTTAAGACATCCATATAGACTAAACTAAGTAGACTTAGTTTAGTCGGAGGGCGAAATGCGTACGTTCAACATTCACCAGGCCAAGACCCATCTCTCGCGGTTGGTTGATGAGGCTGTGAATGGGGATTCATTTGTAATCGCCAAACGAGGGAAACAGATGGTGCAAGTGACCCGGCTCGGCGCACCGGCCCGTAATCCCCAGCGCCGATTAGGCTTCCTAAAGGGGCAGATCAAGGTTCCGGATGACTTTGATACGATGATGGCCGATGAGATCGAGAAGATATTCAGCGGTGAAGAATGAAACTTCTTCTCGATACACACCTCCTGTTGTGGGCTAGTGAGGATTCTCCCCGTCTTCCTGCATTGGCGTCGAGCCTGATTACGGATTCCGAGAATATACTTCTTTTCAGTGTCGCAAGCATCTGGGAGATTTCAATCAAACACGCAAAGGGGTTGGAGAGCTTCCACGCTCGTCCTGGTACGGTTTGGGAGGGTCTGCTTGAGAATGGCTATGCGGAACTGGCCGTGCTTGGAAAACATGCTGTTGCAGCCGGCAATCTCCCGCCCATCCACAAAGATCCCTTCGATCGCATTCTGATTGCTCAGGCGATGGTGGAAGGGATTACTCTTTTGACGGCCGACCCTGTGATTGCCCAATATCCTGGACCTATCCAGAAGGTCTGATTGCCAATGCTTCTAGAAGAATACAAGCCGCTTGCACACTTCACCACTTTTGGCATTGGTGGCCCTGCGCGCTGGTTTGTGGAGACTGCAAGCGAAGAGGAGATTGCCGAGGCTGCCGTTTGGGCCGACGAGCAAGGAGTAGCACTGTTTGTGCTCGGTGGGGGTAGCAACCTAGTGATCTCCGACGCCGGATTCGATGGGTTGGTGCTGCGAGTGGGGTTGCGCGGCGTAACGGCGATGGATGCTTCGGACAAGTCTGGACAGAGGATTTACCGGGCCGCAGCCGGTGAAGATTGGGACAGATTCGTGCAGCAAACTATTGAGGATGGTTGCGCGGGTTTAGAGTGCCTGGCAGGAATTCCCGGCACAGTAGGCGGAACTCCTGTGCAGAACGTGGGCGCTTACGGGCAGGAGGTGGCCTCTGTAATCACTTGCGTTCGTGCATTTGATTTACACAGCGGTATGTTTTCAGAGTTTACGACGGCAGAGTGTGGCTTTGCCTATCGCCGCAGCCGCTTTAACTCGGCGGATAGAGGACGATACATCGTTACCCGTGTGGACTACCGGCTGACGCCCGGCGGAGCGCCTATGCTGCGCTACGCGGATCTGCATAGGGCATTTGCGGAGGGTATGCAGCCTAGCCTCGCCGAAGTGGCGGCTCAGGTGCGGCACATTCGCCAGAGCAAGGGAATGTTGATCGTCGAGGGCGATCCCGATTGCCGCAGTGCGGGCAGCTTCTTCAAAAACCCCGTGGTGACTGACGAGATATTTCGTCAGATTGCAGCCGCCAGCGAGAAAGCACCGCCTTGCTTTCCCGCCGGTCTGGGTGCAGAGAACTTGGGACAGGTCAAGATTCCCGCAGCCTGGCTGATCGAGCAGGCCGGTTTCGCCAAAGGGTTCGCGCTGGGCAATGCAGGCATCTCTTCACGGCACACTTTGGCGCTTGTCAATCTTGGAGGGGCCAACGCGGCGGAGATATTGGCACTGGCCAGCCAGATCACCGCTGCTGTCGAGCGGCGCTTTGGCATACGTCTGGAGATGGAACCGGTGATGGTGGGGTTCTGATTCTGGAGCGCCGCTGTCATCACTTGCGGATTTTTGTATATATGCGCGAAACAAGTTGCGCCAAAGCGTGTCAATAGAAACAAGAATTCTCGGACCGGGCGAAATTCCTTTGATTGAAACTCGGTTTAGGAAGGCCACTTGCCCACGCCGTATCACAACAAAAAGATGCATTCCATTATTCGAAAATAGGGCATACTGAAAGTGTGCAATATTGACCACATTGACCACGGAGGACCGATGCTGTCTACGCGAAATGTGCGCACATCTGCATTTGCTTTCATGGCTTTAGCGGTTATGACTTTCTCTCCTGTACGAGGCAGGGCGCAGGCGGCGCTGCTGCTGGAGGAGCCATATGGTTTTTTTGGCTCCGTCAATCCTACCGGGCACAATGCCATTTATTTTGAGCGCATCTGCGCCGAAACGCCCGTCAAATTGCGCCACTGCCAGGCTGGGGAGCTGGGATCTGTGATCGCTCGTTATCAGGGCATCAAGGGCTACGACTGGGTAGCGATGCCTCTGGTTCCATACCTCTATTCCGTGGATGATGTCTCTGCTGTTCCCGCGCGCGCCAGCCGCGAAACTGTCTACAGGCTGCGCAGCCTCTATCGGGAGAAGAATTTGTTGAACCTGGGAGACGATCTGCCGGCTGGCGGCTTTACACATGGAGGCTGGACAGAGCTTGTAGGCGTCTCCTATGAACGGCGCATCTACGCTTTTCGCTTTGAGACCACGGAGAAGCAGGATGATGAGTTCATCGCGATGATGAACGATGGCCCCAATCTTACACAATTCCATCTTTTTTACAGCAACTGCTCGGATTTTGCGCGCACCCTGCTCAATTTCTACTTTCCGGGCACCTTCAATCGCAGTGTCTTTCCGGATGCGGGCGTGACGACACCTAACCAACTCACCTACAAGCTGGAACGGTATGCACGCAAACACCCCGAGACGCAACTGACAATCTATGTAATTCCACAGATACCAGGCAGCCGACGCCACAGCCGCACGAATAAGGGCATAGCACAATCGTTCTCTACCACTGGCTATGTCATCCCCATCGCGCTACTGAATCCGTACCTGGCAGGCGGATTATTTGCTGATTACCTGGCGCGCGGCCGACACCATATCATCCCCAAACATCCGCAGATGCTGACTCCGGACAATTTAATTGCGTTGACAGCTCCGGGCCGCACGAATGAAAATTCCGTCAGCGCAGGTGTGCAGGCCCCCAGCGCCTCTGCCAGCGGTTTTATGGAAACATCAGCAACCGCGACAGCCAACTCTGGCCTGCAAGAAAACAAGGTAGAGCATGAGCAAATCCTCACCGCAGAATCTGAAAAACCACGGCCGAATTGATCCGCTATTTCACTTCGTGTCGTTCTCCGTCCTGATCGCCAACCTGGTCTTTGCCGGGTTCCATATATGGCACCACCGGGCAGATACTCTGATTGCTTCCGTATGGTATTTGGTGCTTTCACTGTTGGTGTTTATCCCCTTCTTCAAGATACGCATGTATTCTCTCAAGGTGCAGGACCGCGTGATTCGCCTTGAAGAGCGGCTGCGCCTGCAGGCGCTGGCCCCGCAGCAATGGCACTCGCAGATCTATCGCCTCACTGAGGATCAGTTGATTGGCCTGCGCTTCGCCGCTGATGACGAGGTGGTGGAGTTGGCCAAGCAGGCACTGGAACATAATCTAAATCGCAAACAGATCAAGGAGCGCATCCAGAACTGGCGCGCAGACGAATTCCGGGTGTGAAGTGCGGTTTAATCCTTTTCTGCGGCGCGTATTGCAAGGTGTATAGACTTTTACAGCGCTTTGTAATTCAGTATCCAGTCTTGCTGTTCCTGCGTATCAGGAACAGCAAGGCCTCGTGCTGAAGCAATCGCCTTCAGAGCTGTCTTAGGATTCCATCCAAGATGGATGAGCGTGCAAGCCGCAGTGACGGTTGCCCTGCCGATGCTTCCCCTGCAATGGACCCCGACATTGACTCCGGCGCCGAGACGACTGGCCAAACCAGCAGCAAACTTTCTGAAGGTATTTAGATTTGGCGGAACATGTACGTCAGGGATTGGAAAGCTAACAAACTGCATTCCAATCTGACCGGCTATCAAGCCTTCTTGCGCAAGTCCAAGTAACGCGGCCTCCCCCTCTTCCAGAAGTGAAACAAGGGTTTGAATGCCTGCTTGTTTCATTCGCAAGAGTTCGTCCTTCAGCCAGTCGTCACCACGAGGTCTCAGCACCACTGCGAGCGGCGCAGGGGGAGAGCCTTTGATCCAGAAAATCTCATTCATCACGCGTACCGCTTCTGATGCCAGACCCATGCGGTGCGGACGATCTCGTCGAGTTGGGTGTAGCGGGGCTTCCAGCCGAGTTCGCGGATGGCTTTTTCGGAGCTGGCGACGAGGACGGCAGGGTCTCCGGGGCGGCGGGGATAGACTTCGGCGGGGATGGGGTGGCCGGTTACGCGTCGGGCCGATTCAATCACTTCAAGAACGCTGAAGCCCTTGCCGTTGCCGAGGTTGAAGATCAACCGGCCTTCGGTGGCCGGGGCGGCTTCGAGGGCTTTGAGGGCTAGCAGGTGGGCGTCGGCCAAGTCGGAGACGTGGATGTAGTCGCGGATACAAGTGCCGTCCGGGGTAGGGTAGTCGTTGCCGTAGATGCGGATGGAAGGGCGGCGGCCTAGGGCGACGTCGAGGACGAGGGGAATGAGGTGAGATTCGGGGTCGTGTGCCTCGCCACGGACTATGCCGCCGGGGCCTTCGGGCGCGCCAGCTACGTTGAAGTAGCGCAGCGAGGCCGAGCGCAGGCCGTGAATGCGGTTGAACCAGTCGAGCATTCGCTCCACCAGCAGTTTGGACTCGCCGTATACATTGGTCGGCAGCAGACGGGCATTTTCTTTGATTGGAACTACTTCCGGCTCGCCGTAGACGGCTGCGGTGGAGCTGAAAACCAGACGGCGAGGGCCGTGGGCGAGAATGGCCTCCAGCAATGCGAGGGTCGAGGCGGTATTGTTACGAAAGTACTGTTCGGGATGGAGCATGGATTCGCCGGCCTCGATTAGGGCGGCAAAGTGAAGGACGCTGTCAAAGGGCTTTCCCTGGGCTTTGGCGGATGTAAAAATCTTCTCAAGTCCAGGCCGGTCAGCAATTTCTCCCTCAATAAAATCAACGCCTGGGGGCAGGAGGTCGCGCCGGCCATGGCTCAAATTGTCAAAAACGACTGAGTGGGCTCCTTTTTGCGCCAGTAAGCCCGCGACAGTACCACCTATATACCCCGCACCGCCAGTAACCAGAATCTTCACGAAACTCGTCCTTCCCAAACACTTTCGTATAGCTTAAAGTCTATTATGCAGGGTTGAGTTGGCCGGGACGATGGCCAACCGCCTTCAGGCAGCCGAAGGTTGCGCATTAGTTGTTTATTTGATGTTTGATTGCCGGGGCGAGCATGGCTGAAGCAGGCGCAGTTAAGCGCAGCACGAGAGTGAAAAACTTGCCGCAAGGGGGAATTGCCTTTTTGTTGGGTGCCTGGGACGTGAAATTGATCGCGCACCTCTCCGGGATCCCGGCGGCCGGCTTTCCATTTTGCATGGAGCCTCGCAAGCCTGAAACTGGCGGCAGGATCGTCAGTTCTTACGGATCAACCAAAACACACATGAGCAGAATTTTTTCTTTATCCCCCATTCGATCTACGCATGGGCAATTTGGATCCGGACTAACAGCCGGACACAACGCGGCCAATCTAGCCGTGTGTGAGGATTGAGATTATGCCGGCGATACTTTCTCAGCAGGCGAAGAGCAGCACCATACCACTTGTTCCCGTACGGGCCACATTCGGATTGCTCCCCGAGCCGGAGCGCAGCCCCCGCTCGTTCATCATCAGCATGGTGATCAACGGGACGATGCTGGCTTTGTTTATTCTGGTTGGAGCATTGGCCCCGAAGAAAATACTTCACAACTATGATGTGACGACGCTGATCTTGCCGGCCAAAAAGGAGCCTCCTAAACCTAAGGAGAAGACACCTCCGCCTCCACCAGTGGAGGAGCCGAAGATTCCGGAAGTAAAGTTTGAGGCGCCCCGGATCAACATCCCCAAGCCTGAGCCCAAGCCAGAACTGAAACCGATCCCGATGGACGCCAAGCTGACGATGCCGGCCATCAAGGATCCAAAGCTGGATGTGAGGCTGGCGCCGCAGCCCAAGACAGCGCTGGCCCCGGCGGCCATGCCGGCGCAGGATAACAGCGTCAAGCCCTCGACGAAGCCCGTGCATTATGGCCAGACCTTCGGCGTCCAGCCTAACCCCAACGCCAAGGGTCCAGCCACGATAGCGGCCATAGGCAACATGTACGGCGGAAATCAGGGGACTGTTGGCGCGCCCCACGGAGTGGTGGGCTCGACGGGCATCGGCGATGGAATCAAGTACGGCAATAATCAGGGAAGGCCGGGCGGGAAAGTAGCCACGGCAGTAGTTCCGACGGCCACGGTAGCGACTCCTTCGGGGAATGTGGGCAAGGTGGCCTCTGCCGGTATACCCACTGCGCCCACAGCCGTAGTGGAAGCCCCACGAGCGGTCGCTGGACCACCCCCCACTCTGCCGGAGGTTTCCGTCCCGGTCCCAACATACACCGATGAAGCCCGCAATTTGAAGATTCAAGGCGATGTGATCTTGCGCGTGACGATTTTCGCAAGCGGGCAGGTCCAGGTAGTTAGCGTGGTGCAAGGACTTGGTCACGGATTGGACGAGCAGGCCCGGCTCGCCGTCCAACATACACGTGTTCTCCGTCCGGGCACGCGCAACGGCCAGGCGGTAGACATGACAATCAACGTTACAATTAAGTTTCAGCTGGCGTAAAATTGGAATTGCAGCACCAGAACAGCTAAGCCAAGCCGCGGGTTGCAGGATCGACGCCAACGGCCAGACGAAGAAGCAGAAGCAACCAGCTTAGGAGCCTGACATGAAGTTTCGGAATATATCCATCGCCTTGCTGCTCATCACCCTGAGTCTTCCGAGCGCGTTTGCGTTGGGGTTTGGGATAGGCAAGAAGGCGCCCAAGCCCGGCAAGTACTCGCAGGTCCATCAACTTACCCCGGAGCAGGCTGCGCTGGTTGAAAAGGCCATTGGCCGGGAAAAGGTGCTGATTAAGAATATTCAGCAACGCACACCGCTGGTGGAGACCTACATACAAAACACCAAGCCGGATATCAAGCTTTATCAAGTGCCGATCTCCGACGAGTACATGCTGAGCCGCATTGACTTCGGCAAGGTCTTTTTCGACAAGACCTACGAGCCCAGGTCCACGAAATCAAGCGTCAAGTTTTTCAAAGGCTCGCTGGCATCCATTACCGGACTGACCAAGTCGTTGAAGCTGGATACGCATTTCACCTACAACCCGCTGGGATTCACGGAGATGATGTTCCTGGATCCCAAGAGCTTCGACAACCAGCATTATGCGTTCAGCTACGTGCGCAAGGAGTTTCTGGGGTCGGTGCGCACCTGGGTTTACGATGTGCAACCTAAGCCCTCGGTCAAGGACGCGGGCCGATTCTATGGACGCATCTGGGTCGAGGATCAGGATGGCAACATTGTCCGTTTCAACGGCACGTTTACCCATGCCCGGTCAGAGGACGACTCGCGCTTCTATTTCCACTTTGACAGTTGGCGGATGAACGTGCAGCCCGGTATCTGGCTGCCGGTGGCAGTCTACGTGGAGGAGACGCAGCGCACCGAGGGCGAAAAGGTTGGGCTGAAGGCGCAGACGCACTTCTGGGGCTACTCGCTGAAGCTGCCCACGCGGGAAAGCGAAAATGTGAGCGTAAAGGTGGACGACGCGGTAGACAAGAGCGAAGACTCGCAGGATGTAGGCCCCCTGCAGGCCTCGCGCGCCTGGGTTACGCAGGCAGAGAATAACGTGATTGATCGCCTGGTGGAAGCCGGCCTGGTGGCGCCACTGACTCCCGGCGGCTATGAAAACACGGTGCTGGACCAGATTGTCATTAATCTGCAAGTACCTAATAATCTGGCATTTACGGACCAAGTACATACCCGTATTCTGCTTTCGACTACGGTGGAAACCACCACCGTAGGCAACACCATCCTGATCAGCAAGGGGCTTATCGACAGCCTGCCCAACGAGGAATCGATTGCTTCGGTAGTGGCCATGGAACTGGCCCACATCGTGATGGGCCACCACATCGACACGCGCTACGCATTCAACGACCGGCTGCTGTTTCCTGACGAGGCAACCTTCAGGAAAATCGATATGTACCACTCGGATCACGACAACCTGGAAGCTGCCAAAAAAGCCATGGAGTACATGCAGAACTCCATGTACAAGGACAGACTGGCCTCGGCGGGGCTCTATTATGCGCAGTTAGTGGACAGGGAGAAGGTATTGAAGGCCCTGAACACGGCTAAACTGGGCGATTCGCTGCTCAAGGCTGACGGCACCCCTTGGATGGCTGATTTGAAGAGTATGTCGCCCGCACTGAACTGGGATGACCTCACGCAGCGTCCGGCATTGCCTCTGGGGAGTTGGCTCAAGACCGATCCCTGGGACGACCGCGTGCATCAGCTCAACGCCAAGATCTATCCCTACATGAACCCGCGCGACAAAATGCCTCTGGAAGTTACGCCGATCTTCTATAAATTGCAGCGCTATGATGCCTCGAAGCTGACGCCGCCAACTGCTCCGGCTGCTGCGCCGCCCTCGGCTCAGCCCGCGGCGCAGCCTGCTGCGCAGCCCGCTGCCAGTGACGCGCCTCAGCAGCTTGAGGGCACATCGAATCCGCCAGCGCAGTAGCTCATATAGGGAATCACTGGACCGGGAACACAATGAGATTCCGGCCCAGTGATTCCAAGACTTGTTCGGTTGAACTATCTTACCGGGCTGCGAAAATATGCCCGAAGTGAAGGCGCCTTTTGCATATGAAACGATTTAGTTCGCTTTTTTTCCCGATTCTGCTTTTAGCTGGAACGTTTGCCGGTGCGCAAGTGGTTTACTCAGGCACCGGACGACAGGTCTCAATCACCGCCGGCGGCATGGTCTCCGGTTTTCAGCCGGATTTTGCAAACGAATGGACTAGTTCTTCCACTTGTTTCTATTGCATTCCCGTCGCACAAGCCAGTAATCAGCCATTGATCGGCGTGGGCGCCTATGTGGACGTGAGGTTGAGGCGCTGGGTACAGTTCGAGGCCGAAGGCCGCTGGTCGCGCTGGAACGCATTCCAAGGCATCACCCAAGACAACTACCTGATCGGTCCCAGGCTACCGGTGTATCGCTTCTGGAAGGCGACCGTGTATGGCAAAGCGCTGGGTGGCATCGCAAAGATGAACTTCGGCCCAGGCATCGGCACTGGCCAGTACACGGATGTGGCCTTTGGCGGAGGCATGGACATCAGGCTGACCAAGAAAATCAGCCTTCGCGCGGTGGATGCCGAGTACCAGTATTGGCCCAATTGGGAGGGTTCCAAGCTGAAGCCTTATGGGGCCAGCGTAGGCATGAGCTATAAGATTTTCTGAGATATCTGAGACGCACGGGGTCTACTGGCGAATTTGTAGTCTAGATCCAAAGGGCCGCTCATAGAGAGCGGCCCTTTCTGCATGCAATGTTTTAAGGAACTACGCCGGTGAAGGCGAGCTTTCGGGGTAGCCCGGACCGCGGCTTTCCGGCTTGAGAACCTCCTGCACGTCATTGCCGCCGGGGTCTGAGGGTGTGGCCAGACTGGAGCGCAAGGGTGGTAGTTCCTTGCCCTCTATGAGCATCTTGACCTCCTCGGCGTCGATGGTTTCGCGCTCCAGCAGGGCCGCGGCGATGCGGTGCATGGCGTCGGCGTTCATCTCCACAATCCCATGGGCCGACTGGTAGGCCTCGTCGATCAGGCGGCGCACTTCCAGGTCGATCTGGCGGGCCGTCTCCTCGCTGAAGTCGCGATGCTGGGCGATCTCGCGGCCCAGGAAGATCTGCTCCTCTTTTTTGCCGAAGGTGAGCGGACCGAGGCGGCTCATACCGTATTCACAGACCATGCGCCGGGCCAGATCAGTGGCGCTTTCAATATCGCTGCCCGCGCCGGTGGACATCTGGTTGAGAAAGATTTCCTCGGCCACCCGTCCGCCATAGGCAATGGCCAGATTGGCTTCCAGATATTCGCGTGTGTAATTGTGCCGGTCGCCGGGTAAAAATATGGTGACACCCAGGGCCATGCCGCGGGGAATGATGGTGACTTTGTGGATGGGGTCGGAGTGCTCGCGCTTGAAGGAAACCAGCGCATGGCCGGCTTCGTGATAGGCGGTAACCCGCTTCTCCTCCTCGGTAAGCAGCATGGACTTGCGCTCCGCGCCCATGAGCACTTTGTCCTTGGCCACTTCGCAGTCGTACATGACCACCTGCTTGCGGTTCATGCGCGCGGCGCTCAGGGCGGCCTCGTTAACCATGTTAGCCAGGTCGGCGCCGCTGAAGCCGGGTGTGCCGCGAGCCAGGACGTTCAGGTTCACATCGTCGGCGATAGGAACTTTTTTGACGTGGACGCGCAGAATTTCCTCGCGGCCGCGGACGTCGGGCAGACCCACGACTACGCGACGGTCGAAGCGGCCCGGACGCAGAAGAGCAGGGTCAAGCACGTCGGGACGGTTGGTGGCGGCCACCAGGATCACGCCATCGTTGGATTCAAAACCGTCCATTTCGACGAGGAGCTGATTCAACGTCTGTTCGCGTTCGTCGTGTCCGCCTCCGAGGCCTGCGCCACGATGGCGGCCCACGGCGTCGATCTCGTCGATGAAGATGATGCAGGGCGCGTTCTTCTTGCCCTGCT
>CAZFMB010000050.1:0-27716 GCA_964520005.1 uncultured Occallatibacter sp. | reverse complement strand
GGAGTATATTCGCCCGCTCTTTTGCACCGGCACGGGGCCGTTCAGGTGGGTGGCGTTGTCGGGCGATCCCAAGGACATCGACCGCACTGATGAATTGGCGCTGGAGTTATTTCCAGATAACGAGATTCTGACGCGCTGGTTGCGGCTGGCGCGGGGCCGGTTTGCCTTCCAGGGATTGCCGGCTCGCATCTGCTGGCTGGGCTACGGGGAGCGCGCGCAGATGGGTCTTGCGATCAATGAATTAGTGCGCAAAGGGGAGATCTCCGCGCCGATTGCGATGGGCCGCGATCACCTGGATGCCGGCTCCGTGGCCAGCCCCTATCGCGAGACGGAGAAGATGCTGGACGGGTCAGATGCGGTGGCCGATTGGCCGATTCTGAATGCGTTGCTGAATACCGCGTCGGGCGCAACGTGGGTGAGTTTTCATCATGGCGGCGGCGTGGGCATGGGCTACTCACTGCACGCCGGACAGGTGACCGTAGCCGATGGCACGGAGATGGCAGCGCTCAAAATTGCGCGCGTGTTGAATAACGATCCGGGGCTGGGTGTGGTTCGCCACGCCGATGCGGGCTACGAATTGGCGCAGCGAACGGCGCGCGAACGCGGTATTCAGATGCCGATGGCGGAGAAATAGCATGGCTGGATCTATCGCCGTCGTCAACATCGGGCAGCTTGTTACGCTTGCAGGCCCGGCGCGTCCGCGTGTCGGCGAGGAACTACGTGAGTTGGGCCTGGTGTCCGACGCAGCGCTGCTCGTTGAAGGCGGCCGCATTAATTCGGTAGGACCGTACTCGCAAATACGTTCGCAAATTCCTGCCACATCCACGGTTATTGACGCGCAGGGCCGCTGCGTGATGCCGGGTTTCGTCGATGCGCATACGCATCTGGTCTTTGCCGGCAATCGCGCTGCGGAGTTTGAGCAGCGCATAGCCGGAGCGACTTATCAGCAGATTGCGGCGTCGGGTGGCGGAATTCTGAGCACCGTCAAACAGACCCGTACGGCAACTGAAGACGAGCTATTGGCCGCGGCGCGACGGCACAGGGACTGGATGCTGCGCTCGGGTACGACGACCATCGAGGCCAAGTCGGGCTATGGACTGGAGCGCGAGACGGAACTGAAGATGCTACGCGTTCTTGCGCGGCTCAATGCGGAAGGTCCGGCGCGCATTGTATCTACGCTGCTGGCGGCGCACATGATTCCTCCGGAGTTTGATGGACGCCGCGAAGAATATCTCCATTGGATTGAGGAAGAGCTGATTCCCGAAGTGGTTGCCGCAAAGCTGGCCGCCTACTGCGATGCTTTCTGCGACGACCATGCATTGACCGTTGATGAAGCGCGCAGCGTGCTTACTGCGGCTCGCCGCCACGGCCTGCGACTGCGTATTCACGCCGAGCAATTCCGGCCCGGAACGGGAGCTGCGCTGGCCGCTGAACTGGGTACCGCAACCGCCGATCATTTGGAAGCTGTGACCTGCGAAACGCTCGATCTGCTACGTGCTGCGAAAGTGCAGCCAGTGTTGCTTCCAGGCTCAGTCTTTGCGCTGGGGCGCGAGCATTACCCGCCGGCACGGAAGATGATCGAGCTGGGTCTGGCAATCGTGCTGGCCACGGACTTTAACCCAGGATCGTCCCCGGTGGCATCGATGCCATTCATTCTTTCTCTGGCCTGCCTTCAGATGCGCCTCACTCCCGCTGAGGCGCTTGTGGCCGCAACCATTAACGCGGCATGGAGCCTGGATTTGGGTAATCGAGCAGGGTCACTGGAAGCTGGTAAGGATGCCGATTTTCTTATTCAAGAGTTCAACGATTACCGCGAACTTACGTACTTTATCGCAGCGCCTTTGAGGCCACGTGTCTTTGTCGCTGGCAAGGAAGTAGCTACATAAACGAGATAAGAAGCAGCGAGAGTTGATTGCAGTCAAGCAATAAATGCGTTGACAACAATAAAGCCCGATGCTAATTTATTTTCAACAATTGGTGAGTAATAAGCTGCGTTCCCCAAAATGCGCGACAAATAATTCTTCCAGGTAGTGCAAGTGAGACAAGGGCGTGAATCTGTCCTTACCTCGATTCCGTTAGTCGCGCATTGAATCAGCGGCAGCCACCAATACAAAAGGAGGTCTAATGGCTGTTGGATATACCTGTACCGTGAATCAAGTAGGGCCAACTACGTCAGCCTCACACACCCCATGCATCAATGATAACTCCCAGGCAGTCTGGACCTACAATCAAGGAGTAATACTTGGCGCACTCGCCGATATGTACGAAATTACCGGAGACAGAAGCTATCTGAACACAGCTAATACAATCGCTAATGCCCTGATACGGAATACGGTCGCCCCATCGGGTAACCCGCAGCAGTCGGGAATCGATTCGAATCGAATTCTCACCGAGTTTACCGACCTATCGCCAAACGAAGGCATTGACAACTGTCTATTCAAAGGTATTTTCATACGCAACCTGGGTTATCTCGCGTCCAAGACTCACAATCTGACTTATAGCGCATTTATCAAGAGCAACGCTCTCACCGCCATCGGCGAAATCGAGAAAAGCTCCTATCAATTCGGCCACCGATGGGATCAGCCTATGGATATCTCCGATTTTGTGCGGCAAACCGCCGGAGTCGATCTGCTGAATGCCGCCATCTCTGTGCAATCCATGGCTTCCGGCATCTCCTCCGTATATGCTTTGCTATTGACCGACCCAAGCCCGCACGACTGGCTGGATTCCCTCTTGCTCGATGAAAATCTCGACCTCTCCTATACGGATCCTCTCCTTCTGAACGAAGGGCATTGAATTGTAGAATGAGCAGCGGTAGCCACAGTAACTCTGTGCTAGAGAGAGCGGCTTAATATCGCGTAGGAAACCGACTCTTCACGGCTATATCCGACATAGCACGTAATATGCTCCTGCAAACGCTCGGTATCATGTAACCACCTGGCATTTGTCCAAATACCGATCAGTTGTTAAATCAAACAGAAGCGCCGTGTATGCATTTGGCTGTCTGGAGGCAAAATGAATCAACTCATCGGATTGTAAGAATATTTACCGGCACACACATGCCACTTACAATTCCATTCTCTACTAAGTGTTACAATGCAAAGTGTCTCATTTTGTAGGGTAAGTCCATGCTGAGATTACTCTGTCATCATTACTGGGCATACTCTACAGCTTAGCTTCACCTTCAGTTCATATCGATTCAAGCACGACGCGATGTCAGACTCATATGGAAACGGTGTCAACGTAGCTAGTATTATTTCAGCTTCGATGTAATAGGTTGGAACTTGCTAACTGCTTCTTTGTGCGGTGCAGCCCAGACCTGATAGCTGTTGAAGAGAAATTGTCCACCGAGTAACAGTAGCCAGACCCAGAGAGCAAAACGCAACTGACGGCGTGGAACGCGGGTACTGAGGATGGTTCCGACGATGGCCCCAGCGACGCCGCCTACAATCAGGTGCATCAGCAACTCCAGGTTGGAGGCGCGCGAGAACCAATGTGCGCCGCTGCCGATCAGCGAGATAACAAAGCCAAAGGCGATGTCAGTGCCGACGACCTGCGCGGGCGTCAAAAGCGTCAGGCTGAGCAAGGCCGCCGAGCCGAGCGCGCCCGCGCCTGCCGAGGAGAAACCGACCTCGGCGCCGACGGGGAACATTAGCCACGAAAGCAATGGGGTGCGATCCGGAGGCCGCGGATTCTTTCTCATGGGACGGAAGGAAAAAAAGATCTGCCAACCTGCCGTGGTAACCAGTATCAATCCGAGAATCGCGTTGAGCAGGTTCTGCGAGCCGGCGTTCACCAGATGCTTCAGAAACAGCGACCCGACAATGACTCCGGGCACGCCGCCCAGAAGCATAAAACCAAGCGTCCGCCAAGCCACGTTGCGGCGGACAATCTGCGCCGGCACCAAAATCAATTTGACCGCAGTGGCGAATATCAAGCCAATGCCGACCGCAACCGGCGCGGGAACTCCGAGAAACAATACCAAAACAGGGACAGTCACTGTGCCGGCGCCAACCCCGGTGAGCGCGATAAACATGGCGATGAAAAATCCGATGATATATTCCATTCAACCTCCTTTGTAGCTGCCTGTTCGTCCTATTTCGCCGATACGGCTTCGATATGAATGCCGCATTCAACCTTGCGGCCAGCCCAACGGCCGGAGCGCGGATCGTTGGGGTCCAGCGGAAGCGACGTGCAAGGCTCACAACCGATGGAGGAGTAGCCGTGCTCATAGAGAGGCAGCAGCGGAATCGATAGCGACTCGCAGGCATACCAGACATCGCGTGTTGTCCAGGCAGCAAGAGGCGCGAGCTTGATCACCTGCTTACCGCCGGGAAGCGTGAAGAGCGCCGACTCCTCCAGAGCTGTGCGACTCTTTGCCTGCTCCCTGCGCAAACCCGTGATCCACACGCGGTACTCCGCGACCGCCTTGAAGAGCGGTTCAACTTTGCGCAGCTTGCAGCACTGATCCGGCGCGGATTGATAGAGAAGTCCGTGCTCGGCTTCTTGCTCAGCTACGGTATGTGCCGGCAGCAGGTTGATCAGGTTGAGTTGCCATTCACTTGTAATCCGATCCCGATAGGCATAGGTCTCGGCAAAGTGGTAACCCGTGTCCAAAAACAGAATGGGAATCTTCGCGTCGAATTCGATAGCCAACTTGGCAAGCAATACGTCTTCAGCCTGAAAGCTGCACGTCAGGCATGCATCTTGTTTACCTGAGATTTCACGCGCAAGCGCGAAGCGTACATCGTCCAGTCTGTTCTTCACCTGCGCCTGGATATCTAATGTGCTCATGGCTTTTTCCTCTATTTTTTCGGTAGGCTTTTCGTTCCCTGTGAGTTGCTAGATTTCCCAATCCGCATTTCCAGAAGTCACAAGAATGTTGTTGTGCGCCAGCAACTCATTTACCGTTGCGATGACCGCGCCAGCATCATTTGCATCGAGCGTGATCTGCTCGCCATCTATTTGCGCGGTCAGAGTATCGCCGCCGGTCAGGTTGACGATCAGCGTGATCATGCCGGAAAGGACTTTTGACTTGATAAGGAGTTCAACCACGCCTTTGTCGATGCCAAATTCGGCGTCGACTTCAATGCGCGCGGTGATCGCCCCGCGCGCAAAGAGCGACCGCTCGATGCGATCGATAAGTTCAACCGGCCCGGTCAACTCGAGAACTCCGCCGCGATGACCCCAGCGCGCGGTTCGTTCTTCCGCCATCACTGGGCCCGATGCGGACGCAATCGGATTTGATACCGCGGTGATCATACCGGCCGCGACGGTGCTGTTGGTTTCTGCGTCAATCAGAATGAATGCGCCGGTGGAGCGATTTTCGCGGTAGAGGTCAAGAGCAACCGGCCGCAGCAGATCGATGTTGACGACGCCGATGCCGTTCATTTCCAGCGTCTCGGCGGCTTCATGAGCGAGCGTACCGATGTTGGTGCGATGCTTAATAGATGAAACAAATGCGGGTACTGTCTGGCTGGTGTGCTTAAACAAATAGCGGCGGTTGCGTTGGAGCGGGCGCGAATCCATCCAGACCAGCGCGGCCTGAATATTCTTGGACACAACGGCCTGCGCGCGCGCGGAAACGATCATATCGCCGCGGCTGATGTCGAGTTCGCGATCCAGAACCAGCGTGACCGATTGCGGCGCGAAGGCTTCGTCAAGATCGCCATCATAGGTGACGATGCGCGCAACCTCCGCGCTTCTGCCGGAAGGGAGAGCGGTAATCTGGTCGCCCAATCGTACGGTTCCTGAAGCAACCTGACCAGCGAATCCGCGAAAGGTGTGATCGGGGCGCAAAACCCGCTGCACGGGAAAACGAAAGGGCACGGTGCGCGTATCGAGCGATGAGGGCAATGACTCCAGCAAATCCAGCAGCGATGGGCCTGTGTACCAACGCATTGCCTCGGAACAATGAACGATGTTGTCCCCGGTGAGAGCGCTGACCGGAACGAAGCTGACTTCGACGGGAGATCCCGTATCGGTCGCAATCTGATTGAGGACTAATGTAAAGTCTTGCTCGATGGCGCGGAAGATTGCCTCGTTGTAGCCGATCAGATCCATCTTGTTGACCGCGACGATCACGTGGCGCACGCGCAGTAGCGATGCAATGAAGGCGTGACGGCGGGACTGAATCAGCACGCCTTTGCTGGCGTCGATTAGCACCACCGCTGCGTCGGCAGTCGATGCGCCGGTGGCCATGTTGCGCGTGTACTGTTCGTGTCCCGGAGTATCAGCGATGATGAACTTGCGGCGTGGCGTGGAGAAGTAGCGATAGGCCACATCGATGGTGATGCCTTGTTCGCGCTCGGCGCGCAGACCGTCGGTGAGCAATGCAAAGTCAATCTGCCCCGGAGCAGTGGTTCCCTTGCCTTCAATAGAGAGCACCTGATCTTCGTATACTGACTGCGTGTCGTAGAGTAGACGGCCGATGAGCGTGGACTTTCCGTCGTCCACGCTTCCCGCAGTGGAGAAACGCAGCAAATCCTTATCGCGCTCTTCCGCGAGAAACTCGCCCACCGAGAATAGGGGTTCCGTGATAGTCGCCATTTAGAAGTAGCCCTCCCGCTTCTTCAATTCCATGGACCCTTCCTGGTCGTGATCGATCACGCGATTGGCGCGCTCCGACGAACGAAACGAAAGCAGTTCCGCGATTATTGCGGGGATGGTGTCGGCGTCAGAGCGAATCGCGCCGGTGCACGGACTGCAACCCAACGAACGCAGCCGGCACTTGACCATCTGTGGTTGCTCACCGGCTCGCGCGACAAAACTTTGCTCGATGGGAAGCAGCGCGTCCTGGCCCTCGCTTATTGGGCGCACATACATGAGCCGCTCTCTGGCAAAGTAGAGATCTACGACGGGAATCATTTCCTCGTGGATGTATTGCCAAACGTCCATCTCTGTCCAGTTGGAGAGCGGAAAGACGCGAATGCTTTCGCCGGGATGCACGCGGGCGTTGTATAGGTTCCACAGCTCGGGGCGCTGGTTCTTCGGATCCCATTGGCCGGCGCTGTCGCGGAAGGAGTAGATGCGCTCCTTGGCGCGTGATTTCTCTTCATCGCGCCGCGCGCCACCGAAGGCCGCATCGAAGTTGTAGTGGCGCAGAGCATCGAGCAGCGCCTGCGTCTTCAACAACCCGCAGCAGCGTTTGGTATCGAGCACAATGGGATTCGTGCCTGCGGCGATGGCCGCTTCATTACGCCAAACCAGCAGCTCCGCGCCCACGGAGCGGGCCATCTCATCGCGAAAGGTAAGCATCTCGGCGAATTTGAAGCCGGTGTCCACGTGCAGCAGAGGAAAGGGAATCGGCGCGGGATAGAAGGCCTTTTGCGCCAGCCGCAGCATGACGGAAGAATCCTTGCCGATGGAGTAAAGCATCACCGGCCGCTCGAATTCGGAGGCCACCTCGCGCAGGATGTGGATGCTTTCGGCTTCCAGCAGACGCAGATGGCTGAGGCGCGGAGAGGCGGATACGCTTACGGGCGGCGATAAGAGAGATGGGGATTGAGCAACCGTCATGCATGACCTCGTTCAGTTTGGTGATTGAACTGAAGGCCAATGCAAGAAGGGTACACACGGGCTATTCAGCTCGGGTGCGTCTTCTGATGAATTGCGAATGGAGAATCAGAGACTAGTTCATGCACCCATCGAAGGTCTTCGACAGGCAACAACAAGAGCGGCTTTGAGAGGCGCGATTCATGTCCTATTCATATTACCAAACATTCTGGACAAATACAATCCAATATTATTCTTGTCGAAAATATGGCTGAATCTAAATCCGATACAGAGAAATTGGAGCGCCGGGCGGGAGTTGAACCCGCGAATACAGGTTTTGCAGACCTGCGCGTTAACCGCTTCGCCACCGGCGCGTTTCAATTCGATCACCCTGTTGGCTACTTCTTTCCGTTGTCTTTGAAGTTCAGCGCAAAGTAGTAGTACGTGTACGAGTGGCTGGTTGACACATTCGTCAGGAACTGGCCTCCGCCGAAGTATCCAATGCCGCCGCCCAGGTTGAAGTGCTTGTTGATTTCATACCAGGAGTAGCCATCGATTTCCGCGCCCACATGGCGGCCGTGGTCGGTCTTGTTAGTCACGATCGCGCTGCCCGAGGTGTTGTAGATCGAGTCCAGTGCATCAGCAGCCCAAAAGTCCAGCCCCTGCGTCGTGAAGGTGAGCCTGCGGTGGGGTTCAATGGTGGCGCCCGCGCGCACCGACTCAATGTTCTGCCAGCCGAACAGATCGGTGATGCCAAGGCGGTCGTGGGCTGTCGGGTAGATCGTATCGAAGGTGGTGTGCGATGTGTTCTTCGCCGGATTGCTATTGCCCGTGGCATAGTCGTACTGGGTAAAGACGCGCGGCTTGGCCACGACATTGAAAAACTGGTATGCCGCGCCTGCCTGCGCTGCCGCAGCACGAATCGATTGCGGTCCCACCGTACCGGTTTCGAGGATCACCTCGCCCCCATAATCGAGCGCCGAGTGAGCTTGCGCCTTGAAGCGCACACCTCCAACCTTCTCGTTTTCCTTACCGGTGGTCTTGGCGACGGCCGGCTCAATGACCTCTGCCGGCTGCACGCGCCATAGGAAGAACGGCTCGAGGTTCGAGTGAGGCACCAGAAAATCATCAATGCGGCCGTAGGCTCCGTAGATATTGTTGCCTTCCTGATGCGGGCTCATGCCATAGGCCTGCGGTATCACAGCCGAGGCGGCGAAGATGCCCAGGTGCTCGCGCTTCGCGTTCAGATTTAGCACTGCCGCATCGTAGGAACGGGCTTGGTTGCGCCACTCCGAGTTGGCGATGATCGTATTGTTGTAGTTGATGAGTTGCCGGCCCACGCGCAGGCTAAACCAGTGTTTCTCCGGGTCGCCAATCTCAGCGTAAGCTAGCTTCAGATCCCATCGAACCGTGTTCGGCGGGCCGATCGGCGGGTTTTGGAAACCTGAACGGGCGTCCTGAACCTGCGCTGTAACCCGGAACCAACTGGGCGTATGCAGATTCACCTGAAACCGGAATCGGTTCAACAGGTAGGAGTTATCAACCTTCGCTTTGAAGCTTGAATTGTCGTACCCCTCATACCGGAACCGCTCCTCTGACGACAGATCGATCCACTTTGGTAGCTTTTGGTCAATATAGGTGGCCGGGGCAAAATCGTGAAAGTCGTAGGGCGCCGGATTGCCGGTGGTACGCCATGCCGTGCCGTTCAGGAAGCTCAACGGGTTGTTTGCCGGCCCCGTGAAGTACACGCCATTGAATCCGGACGTCGCGTGTTGCGTGGTGATGTCGTCCTGCGCGGCCAGGGGCAGGCCGGCCGCTATCGCAAGCAGAAAAACAATAAGCGCTTTTGGCACTACGGTTTCTCCATTAAATTTATGAATTTTGGATGGGCGCATAACTGGACTCCTGAAAGATTGGTTGTGATCTATGCTTGAAGAGAGGAGGAATGTCGCGGGATCAACGGCAACAACAGTACGCCGTGACCGGCCTGCTGTGTGAGCCGACAGAGTCCTTATACAAGTGCGCGAAGATGGGTGCGGATATGGGCATCCTGTACTCGCAAGATCAATGGGTGTGTTTCAAATGGAAGAGACAAATCGCGGACAGGCCAGCGGGCGCTAGCGGAGACAGCAACAACACGCGATTTGGAGGAAGAGATTTTTCATCTCGTGAGCAACTCTGTTTTTACAACCTAACCGACATTCGGATTCTTGTCAACAGAAAAAAATTTGACTTTCATGCGGCTCGCACCTAATATTTCTACATGGAAGGTCATCTCTGTTGTCGCGGCTGTTTATTGCTACGCGCGCACAGGTGACCTGGGTCTAAAGCTCCTATCAAAATCCACGGTTTCCAGTTGCCCGCGATACAGCCGTTGCTGTCGCGGGTTTTCTGTTTTCAGCGAAAAGGAAAATATGACTCAAGCAGTTCCAGTAAAAGAGACGAATGCCCAACGCGCGGAGCGCCTGAAACGCGAAAAGAACCCGTGGGAGGCCTTCAACGAGGTGCGCGAGTTTGCCCGCCAAGGCCGCTCCAGCGTGCTGCCCGAGTGGGCCGGCTTGTACTTCAAGTGGTGGGGCATTTACACCCAGGGCGACGGCGTGGGCGCGACCGGCGGCAAGGGCGGTGAAGGCGTAACTTCAGACTATTTCATGATGCGTATTGGAATCCCCAATGGCATCCTCTCCGCGGCGCAGCTTCGCGTCATCGCTAGCCTCTCGCGAAAGTACGCTCGCAACCTTGCTGACATCACAGTACGCCAGTGCATTCAGCTTCACTGGCTCACGATCGAGTCGCTCCCCGAAGTCGTCGATGCGCTCGACGCCATCGGGTTATCACCCAGGGGCGCTTGCGGCGATGTGGTGCGCAACGTGACAGGCTGCCCTCTGGCTGGAGTGGCCGCTGATGAGTTGATTGACGCCTCTCCTCTTGCAGCGGAGATTTCGCGCTTACTCAGCGGCAACCCGGAGTTCTACAACCTGCCGCGCAAATTCAAAATCTGCGTCACCGGCTGTCCCTCGTGGTGTTCTCATCCGGAGATCAACGACATCGCTTTCACCGCGACCAAATTCAACGGCCAGCTCGGCTACTCGCTGCGCGTCGGCGGCGGACTCTCGAAAGAGCCGCATCTGGCCGTTCGGCTGAATGCGTTTGTGCTACCGGAGCAGGCAGTTCGCGTAACGCGCGCCGTGGCGGAGATCTTCCGCGAGCAGCAGGGATTGCGCGAAAACCGGGCACAGGCGCGCATGAAATACCTGTTCCTGAAAGAAGGCTGGACTGCTGAAAGTTTTCTCACTGAGTTGCAGTCGCGGCTTGACTTCACACTGCTGCCAGCCGCGCCTGAAAAAGTCCCCGACGACATCTACCGTGATCACGCCGGTATTCATCCGCAGCGACAACCGGACTTGAGTTACGTAGGCGCGTCGGTGTTGCGTGGACGGCTGAGCGGCGAGCAGTTGCAAGCCGCCGCCGAACTTGCTGAGCGTTTCGGCAGTGGCGCGCTGCGCACAACCGTCTCGCAGAATCTTTTGTTCATCGATATTCCCAACAACAAAACAGCAGAACTGGCGCGCGAACTGGGCCAGATCGGATTGCAAGTCGATGGCTCATTTTTCTGGCGCGGCGCCGTCGCCTGTACGGGCACCGAGTTCTGCAAACTGGCTATCACCGAGACCAAGGGCTTCACTCGCTGGATTGTGGACGAGCTTGAGGAGCGGCTGCCGGAGTTTGATCAGCAACTCAGGCTGCACGTCACCGGCTGCCCCAATGGCTGCGGACAGCACTGGATCGCTGACATCGGCATTGAGGGAAAAAAGATCAAGCACGAAGGCAAGCTCATCGACGCATATTATTTCTGCCTCGGCGGCGCGGTGGGCCAGCACGCTTCCATCGCGCGTCCGGTGGGTTTTCGCTGCCCCGCAACGCTGGTGCCAGAGGCAATTGAGCGGCTGCTGCGCCACTACCTTGGCACGCGCCAGAGAGAAGAAAATCTGCGCTCCTGGTTTGCGCGCCACTCAAATGACGAACTGCGCTCCGATTTGGCGGGCGAGGCGTTGCCACCGGTGGAGCGCGATCTGCCTGCCGGTCCCGTGCCCCATGGAGTCGCCGATTGAGGATCAAATCATGAGTCTGTTGCCGGTCTTTCTCAAACTCGACGGCCGCCGCTGCCTGGTGGTGGGCGCGGGTAGTGTTGCGCTCGACAAGATCGTCAGCCTGCTAAAAACAGGATTACGCCTTCGTGTTATCGCGCCGATTGCCCGAACCGAAATCCGACAGCTCGCTATCGAAGGCAGGCTCGAATGGATTCAGCGGCACTTTGAACTCGACGACCTTGATGGCAACTTCCTGGTCATCGCCGCTACCGATTCAGCCGAAGTCAACGCAGCAGTTTATCAGGGAGCTGTCGAGCGTGGCATTCTGTCGAACAGCGTGGATGATCCTCCACACTGTGATTTCTATTTCGGTTCGGTAGTCAGCCGCGGCGCGTTGCAGATCGCCATCTCAACGGCCGGTGAAAGTCCTGCATTCGCACAGCGGTTGCGCCGCGAGATCGATGAGCAACTGCCTGAAGACCTCGGCCCGTGGCTCGAAAGTCTGGGACGGCTCCGCCGCGAAGTGTTGGTCACGCAGCCCCCGAGCGAATCACGCAAGCTACTCCTTCATCAACTCGCCCAACGTCCGCTCTGCGAAGCGGCATCCTGCCCTTCGCGTCAGATGATTATTGCGACACCCAATGAGAAGGTCGCCAACTCCAGCGCGAGGGTCTATCTGGTTGGAGCCGGACCTGGTGATCCCGAATTATTGACCGTCAAAGCGTTGCGCCTCATTCAATCCGCGGATCTCATCCTGCACGACGACCTTGTTCCGCAAGCGATTCTTGATCTGGCACAGCCCGCCGCCGAGATCATCAACGTAGGCAAGCGTTGCGGCGTGAAGAGCATCACGCAGGAGCAGATTAACGCGCTGATGGTGGAGCGCGTCCACGAACAAACGAATCCAAACCGTACCATCGTCCGGCTCAAGAGCGGTGATCCGCTAATCTTCAGCCGCGCCGCTGAAGAGATCGCCGCGCTCAACGAAGCAAACATTCCATTTGAAATTGTTCCCGGCGTCACCTCAGCCTTTGCCGCTGCCGCTGCCATTGGCTGCCCGCTGACAAGCCGCAACAGCGCATCCGGCGTGATCTTCTCCACCGGTCATCATGCGCAGTCTCACAACCTGTCGCCGCTGCCCCAAATCGAGGACTCGACGCGCGTCGTCTACATGCCTGGCCGCGACCCAAGCCTGCTCGCGCTACAGTGGCTCGAGGAAGGCCTCCCACCCGACTTTCCCTGCGCCGTCGTCTCGCAAGCCGCGCAGCCCGGCCAACAGGTCCACTACACTACGCTCGCCGCTCTCGGCAAGATCGAACCCATGCCCGCGCCCACTCTGCTAATTGCCGGCTGGGCTCTTCGAGAATCCTCTGCCGCATTCCAACCTGCAGAGAGTGATGTTCCAGTCACAGTGTCAATGGCGGAGTAAAAGGAGACCACTGGTTTCTGTCTCTCGCCACAGATTGGTTCTCATCCTAAAGCTGAGAGTCTGGCACTTCAGGATTGCCGGCAATGATCAACATTCTCGTATACATTTTTTTGCGTTGATTCTCTTTGCCAGGGCCACGAACTATCTGATGATCAGTAGGTGACGGTAGCGGTGATCGTATCGGTGTAATTGCCTAACGCGACAATTTGTCCCGCCGGAAGCTGGCCATAGACGGTGAGAGGTTGGAGAGCTCCGTTGCCGGTCCCGGTCTCTGTATCCGTGCCAACGGTATTTCCCCAGTTGGTAGAGTGCCCGGAGTTCTGGTACAACGAATAACCAAGCAAAGCCCCGCCAGGACCTGCCATCTTCCTGGTGGTCACGCTCCCGCCGTGCGTTCCTTGATTGAGGCCTACGTTGTACGCCGTGGTATTGGTGCAGGTGACAGAGACCGTCGATGTGGCGTTGATCAGCGAACCCACATAATTGCCGAATGCAAGTGTAGTTGCCGTAATGGTGCAGCCGCTGGCAACGGTCACACTGACGTTGAAACTTTGAGTAGCGGTGGAGAGCGTATCGGTGTAAGTGCCCGGCGTGGGAAACTGCCCCGCCGTGATTAGGCCATAGAAGGTGACAGGCGTGAAGGTGTCTCCCGTCTTCTCGGTGCCGGCGGTGTTGCCCCAATTAACGGTGTGCGCGGCATCCTGGAAGACACCGTAGGCGATCTCAGCGCCGCCAGGGCCAGTCATGTACCGGGTAGTTTCCGTCGCGCCTGCCCCCAGGCCAGCATTGAGAGGAATATCCCAGTTACCGGAGCAGGTTCCAGTCCACGACCCGGTAGCCGTGCCGGGCAGCGCCGCTTCCCCACCGGAATAAGTCCCGAAGGCCATGGCCGTGATGTGAAATGTGCAGGTCTGTGTTGCCGCAAACCGCGCGCAGCAGAGCAGCGAAATGAGCAGTACCGCTCGAGTGAGCCTTTGCATCATAGCTTTTTCTCCAAACAGCGCAGTGGTCCGATAGACGGGATATCGTTGGGCAGGGGCGTGTAGTCGAAGGCGACCGTGCAGCGCCGCCCGTCTGGGCGCACGACGGTCAGTTCGTTGTGGAGACTGAGTTCTTCAACGTACGCGTCGCCGTCATAACCAACCGGGACGATGGCGCCGGTGGTCCGCAGGGTAGCAACGCTGCCCATCGGCAGCGGGACCCCGGCCTCATCGACCATTTGCAGTAACGCGGCATGGTTGAACTTGATGGGGTATTTGACCACTACGCCTGAGCGGTCTTGAGGACGCACCGCGCGCGCGTCGGTGGTCAGTGTAGCGTCGGGCGGAATATCAGTTGGATCAATTCGAAGATGGTTCTGCTCGAAGGAGCGCATATCGGGAACCAGCAGCCGTCCCTTGGAATTGGTGCGTCCCACGTCGCGGTTCTCCTGCAAGACATGCACGTGCGGCACGGGACTGGTGTCCACAATAGCGAAGCTGTCATAAACCCAGTTGGACGGGAAAAGGTGCTTATCGACGAAGGAAATAGCCGCCTGGGTTTCCGCGCGCACGGTTGTCACTCCGGCGTCCTGGTCAACTCCGGCGGTGAATAAGCCCGCGTGCGACTTGTATTGCCCCTGGGCAAATTCGTGGTTGGTGCTTCCGGCAGTTACAGAGGCCAGGTAGCCCCAATCGCCGGGTTGGGGCGCCGATTGCTGCACCTGCGCCTGTCCAACATATTGCGACGACCCGCTCGAATAATTCGACGACCCACTGGCGCTGACTGTGTTGCGCCTGCCCAGCGGGATGGTCACGCCGGCCTGCAGCCCGCTGTTGCTCCCAGGGTTCACGTAGTTGTTGAAGTATGTGGCATAGAAAGACATTCGATGTATCTGGCGCGAATAGTTGGCGGAGACGATATGGGAATGTGTGGCTGGCGCCGGTGCGAGGGACGGCGGGATAATCACTTGGCTGGCATCCTGATCAAGACCCGCGTAGGCGGCGCTGATAGAGCCGAATCGCTTGAAATAGAGGCTGGAGAAGGCGCTGATTTGCTTGCGTGGAACCCCAGCTCCATTCATCGCCGCCACATCCTGGTAGTAGCGGTTGGCGATGATCGCCGAGGCTCCGAGGCTGAAGATGCGAGCAATGCGCTGTGCTCCCAGGGAATACTGTGCGCCTGCGCCTCCCGCGGAGCCGCCGCTGGCCGCTGCCGCGAAGTTGACCACGCCAAGATGGCCGATCTGCACTACGCCGCCCGCGCCACCAGCGGTCGCGCCTGAAGTGCCTTCAACACTGCCTTCGAACGTGAAGAGCCGAGTCAGTCCACGGCGATAGATGGCTGCGCCGGCCATCTTTCCGTAATCGTTGCTGAAAGAGCCCCAGTTGCGCCGCACCAGGCCGGCTTGCGCGGAATAGATCTGAAAACCTGGTTTCAGTAGCGCGGAGCTGGCGTAAAAGGGCTTGCTCACGGAGACCTGCTGGCCCAGCGCATTGGTCACCGAAACCGAGATTGTGCCCGCCTGGGATATCACGGGAAGCTCGGGAATCTCGAAGGGACCGGCGGAGACCTCGCTGGAGACCATCTGGTTACCATTCACCAGTACGGAGACCGTGGATGGGACGGCAGCTGAGCCGGCGACCGAGGGGAGCGGAAAAGTGATCAGATCGGGGCGCGTGGAGAAATCCGAGCGGACCTGCGCGCCCTCCATGTGAACCGGACGGGTCCAACTGAGTCCGCTGGTGATGAAGTCGCCCAGGCTGTAGCGCCGCAGTGAATTGACATCGGCGTAAGTGTAGGCTGAATCGAGGCGTATCGCCGTGTCGGTGCCGGAGGCACTAGTAGCGGCGCCTCCATAGGCAAGCCAGTCTGAACTCAGGATGCCCCAAGTCGAGAAGGCCCGCATATCGAACGACCCGGTGACGCCGGTCTGTCCGATGGCGTGCGTGCCGGCGATGTCGTAGTTGAGCGTCAAGCCTTTGCCGCTCTCGATCACCCGCTGGCCCTTTGCCTCGCCGATTCCTTCGGGCAGCAACAGCGTCGGCAGCAGGGCGCTATCGCTCGCCGTGATGCGCACCATCTGTTTCTTCAAATCGATGGTATAAGTCACTCCGGGCAAGTCCGTCAATGCGATCAAAGCATTCGGAGTCGATAGAAGCGCGGCAGGAAGGCGGAAGCCGAGATCGTGCAGCTCCTGTGCCCGCGCCAGCAACTTTCCGTTCCGCAGTGTAAATTCGCCTATTTTGCCGATGGAATAGCCGTTGATCTGAACATCCAGAAGCAGTTTCTCGATGTTATTGTCGTCAAAAGCCGCAATTGTGGCAGTGCTGGGGGTTGCGTTGGGGTCCATGGCGGGGTCTGCGCTGGGAGTTGAGCTCGAGGCTGCGCTGGAAGATGAGCTTGAAGACGCGCTGGAAGACGAACTTGAGGCTGCGCTGGAAGATGAACTTGAAGCTACAGACAACCCTGGCATGATAGTCAGCAAAATGAAGAGTATCCCCGCAAGGCGGAGGCAATGAGCCGTCATGTATACAGGATCATTGCGCGGGGACAAAGCGAACCTGCTCTTCGATGGCGCCGGCGTTCGCGTGGGCCGTCAACTGCAAGGTTTCGCTTGGCAGCGGCAGGGAATCCTGCGCGGTAATGCGCCAACGACGGGTTACACCGGACAAAATATAGGGGGACGCGTTGGACTCTGGCTTCAACTTGCGGCCATCGCTGGCTGTCAACACGATATCGCGAATCGTTTCATGAAGATTGCCGGCGTTGATCGCCACCAGATAGATCTGCCCGTCTTTGCGCTCAAGATGAAACTGAACATCGGCAAAGGAGCGGATCGCCGGCTGGGCAAAGATGGGAATTGACAGGCGCAGTACAACATGCACAACCCCCGGCTCTGCCGGTGGTGGAATCTGGTCGATAAGAATGCGGTAGGTAGCCTCTCGACCCTCCGGCAACTGGCGCAGGATGAGGCGTACAACTTGATTGGCTCCGGGAGCCATCCTGGCAATCGGAGGACTCAGCACTACCATGTTTGTAGCCGTCAATTGAAAGTCACCGTCGCCATCCTTCTGGCTCCAGGCGTAGGCGCGAATCTGAATTGCGGTCTCACTCTCACCTTTATTAGTCACTGTCAGGCTCGTCGCCTTCTGACCGGGTGACAGGAAGACGTTGACGGGTAAAACCGACAACGCCTGTCCTATCGCCATCGGGCCGGCCAGAAGGACGAGCAATACGGTGGCAACAGCCTTGGCTGCCGCCATCAGTCGACATGAGTTCCGCGAGATCATGGAGGCACCAATCGGAAACAAAGCTAACAATTAATAAGTGACGGTGGCGGTAATCGTATCGAAATAACCGTCCGCCGCTGGAGCTGTTCCCGCTGGAATTTGGCCGTAGACTGTGAGTGGTTGAGCAACGCCAGTGCCAGTTCCGGCTACAGTGTCGGTGCCGATCGTCTGACCCCAGTTATTAGCGTGTCCGGAATCCCGGTACAGCGAATAAGCCAGAGTTCCGCCAAGATACTGGCCTGTCATCTTTCGGGTTGTTACAGTTGCGCCGGTCGCCAGTCCTGGATTGAGGCTGACATTGTAGGTTGTGCCACCCGTGCAGTTGACCGTAACGGTGCTGGTATTGTTAATGACCAATCCCGTATAGGCGCCGAATGAAAGGGCGGTGGCGGAGATCGTGCAGCTACCTTGAACCGTCGCCGAGACAACGAAGGTAGTAGTTTGAGTGGTTGCAAAAGCAGGGGTTGTGGCAAGGCCCAGCGCCATGAATCCTACTACGGCGACGGACAGTGCGGTTGTGATCGATTTCATAGAGTCGACTCCTTGGAAAACATGTTTTGAAGATGCTAAGGCATTATGGTGCTTTCATATCTTTATTTGCAATAGCTAATAGTGTTCATTCGCCGGTTAAAACTGCACCTTTAGTGCCACAGGAGATTACCTATAAATCTTACGCAAGATTACCTTTAGGGTGGACGCGATATTGGAGAGATTTTGCCTAAAGATTCTCTGACGAATTGCTGGCAGCGTATGCGGAAAAGGCGAATAGAATGAGAAGAGGGCGGCGATTCTTGAGGCTATCCATAGTGTGGCGCCATCGGACGTTATCGATCAATAGGTGACAGTGACGGTAACCGAATCGGCAAATGCTCCGGGCGCTACGGAGTGCGCCCCTCCAGAAGATTGTCCATAGCTGTTGCGCTGTTGGAAAGATCCGCCGCCAATTTGGGGCACAGTACCCGCGCCGGCAGTCTTCCGCGTGGTTACAGTTCTGCTGGGAACGAGTTCTGCACTGAGGCTGACATTGTACGGTGTGGGGCTGGTGCAAGTGACTGAGGCGGGAGATGCGGTGTTCGTTCTGGCAGCTGTGTAGATACCGTAGGCCGTTGCGGGGGCGGAGATATCGCAGGAGGACAGAACCGTCGCGGAGACACTGAAGGAGGCGGTAGCCGTTGCCGCAAGGGCGGTTGTTGAGGCCAGAAAACCCAAAGCGAACGCTAAAGTAATGTATTTCATGGATTATGCGTTTTTCGAAATCTCTCGGAAAAACGCCCTCAGTCATGTCATCGTCAGTTATTAAAGGAACTTTATAATCAGCAAAATCTTAGGTAATTTTGGTGGCTGGCCAATGAGTTTGGGCATCTGGATTTGGTTGAGCGCGGCGCAATTGAAGACGTACAGCCAGTCCACTTTTTCCAAACCGGCAACTTGACTTGCCGCACCGAATCTTTTTGATTAAGCCAGCCGATACCCTTCTAAATCAGCCACACGCGAATATGCGATGCGAAAGTCAATAAGGCGAAGCAATAACAATTCACAGCTTCCTGGTCCAGGCAAAGACCTTGAAGGGCACGTTCCGGGCTGTGATCCTGAAACATACGCGACGAGACCGTAACCGGGGACAACTAGTGATATAGTGCCTCTTAGCTGGATAAGTATAATCAAATTCCGGTTTAAGCGGAGATTTGTGTGTTGACGCAGGCCGAACCCGAAAGACTTCAAGCTGAAAAAGATGAGCTGAATTGGCTACTGACCTCCGGGGTACTGGGAAGATCCAGCAATCTGGCCCGTATGCTCACTTTTATCTGCGAGAAGCATGTTCTGGGTCTGGATGACCAGGTCACGGAATACCTGATCGCGACTGAAGCGCTGGGCAGGCGTGACGATTTCGACCCGCAAACCGACACTATCGTTCGGGTAACCGCACATTCCCTTCGAAAGCGCCTGCAAGAAATCTACCAGACGGAAGGGGTCAATCGACCGGTCCATATTCATATCCCGCTGGGCAAATATATGCCGTCCTTCGTCCATATAGGAGAGGACCATACCCTGGACTTGCAAAACGCGCATACGCCGGCCTCTTCAGGTCCGGAGCAGGTCCTACCTCACGCCCATACTGCCGCGGTTACGCCTCAACCAAAGCAACTGTTGCGACGGCTTGTGGCTGCCGCATCCTTATTGGTAGTCATCCTGTTGTGTGGCTTCTTTGTTTACACCTACCGAAACGCAAAAAGAGCGGCCTTGACCGCGCCCCAGGGCACACCGGCAGCTCTGCCGCTATCCACGAACACCATCCGCGCCCTAATGGGAAACGGCCGCAAGACTTATGTCGATCACTCTGGTTTTACCTGGACGCCAAGCAGCTACTGTTCTAGCGGCGACAGCGTCACAGTGCCCACCCAGAGAATCGCCGGGACGGAGGATCCCTACATCTACCTTGGCGGCATTCGTGGAATCGCACACTGCCTCTTCCCCATTAAACCGGGCCAGTACGAGATTCACTTGCACTTTGCGGAGACCTCCGATCTGCAAATGGCAACGCACGTCATCGTCTTCTCCATTAATGCTGGACCTAATGTCAGCTTCGATGTGGTCGACAATGCTGGTGGAGATGATATTGCAACGTCCTTAGTTCTGACGGGAGTTCGTCCCGAAAAGGATGGCGCGATTCATATGGACTACACCAGCGACGTGTCCTTGCTCAATGCGGTAGAGATTTTGCCCGCGGACTCCGACAAACTGCTTCCTGTTCGAATCACTGCAAGTCCATTTGCTATAAAAGACGCTGCCAATCAAACATGGCTCTCTGATCGATACTTCAGCGGAGGCCGAAGAACCCTGTTCCCCGATTCCTCAAAAACAACGAACCACGGCATTTATGGTTACTCCCGAATTGGGAGCTCTCGCTATGACATCCCCGTTGTTTCCCCAGGAATATATCGTGTCACACTGTATTTCTCCGAGCCATGGTTCGGAGAACATAACTCGGGAATCGGAGGCGCTGGCAGCCGGATATTCAATGTCTCCTGCAATGGGAGAATGATTTTGGAAAACTTCGACATTATGGCGGAGGGCAGAACCAACCCCGTCATAAAGACGTTTGACAATATACAAGCTACGGCGCAAGGGAAGATCGAACTTTCATTCATACCGGTAGTCAACTACCCCTTGGTCAACGCCATCGAAGTTCTCCCTGAGCCTTCACGCTGATCAAGAGCAGCATTGAGTTTTAACATTGGATACAGGTGTTCCTATATATCCACTAACTCCTTTATTAACAAAGCGATTGCCTGAACATTAACAACATTAACAGTCCGATTCAATTGCTGTAAACCATCACACCCACCCTTTGATTTCAGTATGTTCTGGTCCGCAATTAAAATTCACATCAATCCCGCGTATTGATTCACTTCGAATTCACATTCTTTCACTTTCAATTCACAAGACTTATCTGGAAATGTGTTGCTAGGCTTGCACCCGACGATTCAAACTCCGGAAGCTCAATGTTCTGCATGGCGATAGTAAATGTGGAACATGCAAGGGCGGCGGGAGGCGATTCGATCAGAATCACGCAAATTTCAGGAGGCATTAAATATGAACACACGCAACTTGGCTAGAATTTTGCGGCTATCTGCGAGCACTCGAAACTTCGCGGCGCTCTTTTTCATTCTCACCTGCAGTGTCATCGCGCTAGGACAGCAGGTTACCGGGTCCATCGTCGGAACGGTTAAGGATCAACAAGGCGCACTGGTCGCCACTGCCACCGTGAAAGCATCCAACGTGGATACAGGATACTCGCGCTCAGCGCCGGCAAACGGCTATGGTGAGTATCGCATCGATTTTCTTCCCGTGGGCAAGTACACCGTCGAGGCGACGGCGGCAGGCTTTGAGCGCTTTGTACAACAGAACCTCGCCCTCAACGTGGACCAGACGCTGACGGTTGACATCAAGCTAGCCGTGGGCACGTCGTCTCAGACCATCACGGTCACTGAGGCTCCCCCGGTGGTCAATACCTCTGACGCGGTATTGGGCAAGACCATTGAGCCGGACGAGCTCATCGGCCTGCCCCTGGTCAACCGCAACGTCTATGCCGAGCTCTCGTTGACGCCGGGCGTCATGGCCAATAACATGAGCCCCACGTCGAACCCCTCCGGTTCCCCCCAAATGACCGTTGGACTGGCGTCTGCTGATGTCCAGGTTAACGGCTCGCTCGACTCCGGCAACGGAACCGTCGCATTTTATCTAAATGGCGGCAACAACATTACCGGTATGCGCAACTATGGCAACCCTGCGCCCAACCCCGACGCACTTGAAGAGTTCCGAGTCGAGACTAACGCATTCTCTGCGCAGTACGGCCAATTCTCCGGCGCCGTAATCACAGTGATCACCAAGTCGGGAAGCAACAAATTCCATGGCAGTTTGTTCGAGTTCAACCGCACCACGGATTTCAACGCTTATCCCTGGATTCCGTCTAAAAACCCCTTTGTTCCCGGTGCGCTTCTGAAGCCCCCCTTCCACCGCAACAACTTTGGCGGCGCCTTCGGCGGCCCCATCAAGCATGACAAGGCCTTCTTCTTCTTCAGCTATGCCGGTTTGCGCCAGATACAAGGAGCACCGGTCTCAGGTGGTGTGACGCCCTCGGCCGAGGAGCGCCTGGGCGACTTTACTACGGCGGGCAGTGGGGACACCTTCACGGTTTATTTCCCGAAGCCGGCCGGTACGACCGCGGCCGCCTGGGACGTTCCAGCGAATCAGATTCATGGAACCAACAGCAGCACTTTCTGCCAGACTGACACACCGAACTGTATACCTACCGCCCTTCTCGACCCGGTCGCTAAAAATTTCTTAAACGTAAACAACACCATCGGCGTTTCCGTTCCCTTGCCTACCGGCGCAGCGCAGCCAACGAGCGGCGGCGGGCAATACCTCACCACATACGACACTCCGACAGACTCAGATGAATATCTGGGAAAGTTTGACGAGAACATGAGCGACAAGGACCATGTGGAAGTGACCTACTTCTATATCAACACCGCGTCAACTCCCAGTGGAGCCGGCAACATCAATTGGACCGGAAATCAGTCCCGCTCGAGACAGACGAATGCCAACATCAGCGACGTTCACACCTTCAGTCCCAGCACGGCCAACCAGGCTTGGCTCACGTTCACGCGGGCCATGGGCGGACGCGTTCTCATCCCTGTGACCGGCCCAGGCAACCAAACCCTCGGCAGTTTTGGCTCGAACTTCCAAATCCAGGGACCGGCCGGACTGCCCTATATAAACGTCGGCGCCGGCTTTAGCACGGGTAACCCCAACGCCGGCCCGGTCACGGGTTCCAACAATTATGAGTTACGCGATGTAGTCAGCATGACCAAGGGCAAACACAACCTTTCCCTTGGTGGTGAGTTCGCTCTCGACCAGACGATGTTCGCCGCCAATCTGAATAATTATGGCGACATTACCTTCTCGACCTCCGGAGCCACCAGCACGAATAATGCGATTGCGGACTTTATCACCGGCCAAGTCAACTCATTTGAGCAGGACACGCCTTATATCACGCATCTGAGCATGTGGCACACCGCGGTGTTTGCGCAGGACAACTACCGCATCACGCCGCGTTTAACCGCCAACCTAGGACTCCGCTGGGACATCGATACGCCTCCTGTCGATGCCCATAACAGGACGGATACGTTTGTTCCCAACCAGCAATCCACCATTACTCCGACAGCGCCGCTGGGCCAACTGTTTGTTGGAGACGCCGGCATGAATCGCGGTGTCATCAGCACGCAGTTCAATCACATTTCGCCTCGTCTCGGTGTTGCATGGGATCCGTTTGGGGACGGCAAGACCTCGGTTCGCGCCGCGGCGGGCATCTTCTATGGCAACCCCTCCGGCAATGAGTGGAACCAGCCCGGCAACGCCATGCCGTTCTCTATTCGCAACGGCTTTGGCAACGAAACATCGCTGAGCTACATTTACGATGTCGGTTTCCCCTGTACCCCGAGCGGTACCCCAGCACATTGCCCCGCTGGCGGCGGCATCTTCCCGTACACCTTTTCACCGTCCAATCCGAAATTCTATCCGAGCCAATCCATTGAAGCCATCGGACCGAATTTCAAAGATTCGTCGGTCTACCAGTTCAACCTCAGCGTACAGCGTCAATTGCCTTACAAGATAAGCGCGACGGCAGCTTATGTAGGTACCCTTGGACGTCACCTGTCAACCTTCATCGACGCCAACTACGCGCCTTATGCAACTGTCAACTCTTCCGGCGGTACGTTAGTCGGCGCTCTCAGCACTTCAGCGGCAAGCACCGAGCAACGTCGTCAATTCGATGCCGGCATCAACCTTACGCCTGGCACCCTGAGCGGGATTACCTACCTGATCTCAGACCAGACCTCCAACTATAACGGGCTTCAAATCTCGGCGACCAAGACGATGTCACGCGGCTTCACACTCAGCGGTTTCTATGTCTGGAGCCGCGCGCTGGAAAGCGCAGAGTTCGTGGAGAATGGAGGTCAGACCGCGCAGGATTTCGGCTATTTTGGCCATCCCTTCACCGCATCCAATAACTCCATGGGCGCCATCGGCGGCGGCCTTCCAGAAGAAAGAGGCCTCATGAATAACAACCGTGACAACAATGCGGCCATCTACGGCATGTGGAACATCAACTACTACCACGGAGATAGCAAGATCGCGAAGGGATTGGTCAACGGCTGGTCGATCACATCGGCCGCCTATTTCCAGAGCGGCTTGCCGTTTACGGTGTCCACGGGATCCACCAAGAACTTTGACACTGCGGGCGCAAACCGCCCCGTCAGCACAGGCATTAACCCCAAGCTCAGCCCACACCGCTGCCGTGTATGCGGAGCCACTGGCCAGAGCCCTACTAGCGTAGTGACGCAATGGTTCAACGGCGCACCGTACGCGGCCGGGAACCCCAACAATGCCTCGTTCATGCCCAATGGACCTGGCGTAGTGGGCGGCATCGGGCCTGGCGGAGCAGACGGCAACGTGGGACGCAACTCCCTGATCGGACCAGGCCTCAAGGATATGGATGCGGGCCTATTACGCAACATTACCCTCCCGCGTGGAACAGTGTTCCAGTTCCGCGCCGAAATTACCAACGTCATGAACTGGGTGAGTCTCAGCAACCCATCTTCCGGGAACATCACGGCGACCTCTCAGGGTAACATCACCTCAGCCGCCGGCACACAGCGCATCATTCAGTTAGGCGGCCGGTTGACCTTCTAATTCACTGTTGTACTTTCACAGGGCCGGCGTGCGAGCGATTGTCCGCCGGCCCACCTTTACCGAGTGGGAGGATATTTCGTGAAATTCGCGTCTAGGAACCACCATTTTATCGCCATAATAGGTCTTTTGATCTTGGGAACTGTCAAGGCTAATGCGCAATCATCGCCTACGATTCTGGCCGACGTGGATCATCGCCAATCCATCAGTTTGAATGGCGATTGGCACACCATCATCGACCCGTATTTTGACGGCTTGTACACCTTTCATCGTGAAATCCGCAACGATGGATACTTTCTTAACGAGGCTCCGCGCCCCGGAAGCAATAAGCTCGTGGAATATGACTTCAGCAAATCGCCTACCCTGAGGGTGCCGGGCGACTGGAATTCTCAGCGCGAGTCGCTCTACTACTACGAAGGGCTGATCTGGTACCAGCGCGACTTCGACTTCCAACCGCGCGAACATCACCGCACGTATTTTCATATTGGCGCGGCAAACTACAAAGCTATTCTTTGGGTCAACGGAAGTAAGATATGCCAGCACGAAGGTGGCTTCACTCCATTCGACTGTGAAGTTACCAAGATCCTGCATCCCGGGAAGAACTTCGTAGTTGTCGCGGTAGACGATACCCGGCAGGCAGACGGCGTTCCGACCCAGAATACGGATTGGTTTAACTTCGGCGGGCTTACCCGGGATGTGTCACTAGTCGATGTGCCGGATATATTCATTGATGATTATGATCTGCATTTGAATTCTGCCCGCACAGCGATTGAGGGCTGGGTGCATGTTCAGGACGCTGCTGCCAGCGCCAGTGTGAGTGTCGCCATTCCGGAGCTCAAGCAGGAAGCTGACGCCGTAGTGGACAGTCAGGGCCGCGCGGCCATCAAGATGAATGTTGCCGCGATGCAGTTCTGGTCCCCTGAACAACCAAAGTTATATCGCGTGGTTCTCAAATCCGGCGAAGATACGCTGCAAGATGAAATAGGCTTTCGCACAGTTGCAGTAAGCGGCAGCAAGATTCTGTTGAATGGAAAGCCAATCTTTCTTCGGGGAATATCAATTCATGCCGAGTCCCCTTATCGCGGCGGGCGCGTCAACAACGAAGAGGACGTTGCGACGCTTCTCGGATGGGCCCACGAGCTGGGTTGCAACTATGTCAGGCTCGCGCATTATCCACACGATCAGCGCATGACGCGCGCCACCGACAGGCTGGGCATCATGGTCTGGTCTGAAATCCCGGTCTATTGGGCGGAACACTTTGCAGATCCGGAAGTTCTTAACAAGGCCGAGCAGCAGTTGACCGAGGAGATTCGCCGCGACCGCAATAAGGCGTCAATCTTGTTGTGGTCGATTGCCAATGAGACGCCCAACACTCCCGAGCGAACGCAATTCCTGAAAACGCTGGCAAAGGATGTACGCACTCTCGATTCGACACGGCTGGTGACGGCGGCGCTTCTCGTCCGCTCTGAAGGGCATATCAAGTATGTCGATGATTCGCTGGGCGAGGCTCTCGACGTCATTGGAGCAAACGAATACATCGGCTGGTATGAGCAACTCCCCGAGGGAGCCGACACTACAGTGTGGAAGATCGCCTATGATAAGCCGCTCATCATCAGCGAATTCGGTGGAGACGCCAAGGCCGGCTTTCATGGGCTGGAGAGCGATCGCTGGACCGAGGAATACCAGTTGAGCATCTACCAGCATCAGCTTCCCATGCTGAACCGCATTCCTCAATTGCGTGGAATGAGCCCATGGATCCTGATGGATTTCCATTCTCCCCGCCGCATGCTTCCCGGCATTCAGGATGGCTTCAATCGCAAGGGTCTTATTTCGGATCAAGGCGAGAAAAAGAAGGCATTCTACTTTCTGCAAAAAGCTTACCAGGAAGAAAGCATTGGCAAGGCAGAATAATGAAAAGAAGATGGCGGGATGGATATTCACAACTTTAGATCGAAAGCGTTGCGGACATATCATTGAAAGTTGTGGTTTTGAATTGCTCCGGGTGATTTGCTCGTTACGATTTCGACTACATCGACGAATTTTCATGCATTCACTTCAATAGACATAACAAAGAAGCGTGCTCGTCAGTAGCCAACACAGAAGCGGAATGGCAGTAATGCCATTCCGCTTCTATGCCCTTCTCCATAACGCATTCCTACTGGACCGTGAGGCTGACCGTACCCGAACTCACTGCTTGGTGAGTCTGAGGGGGTGGTGTAGAATTTGCCGCTCTGCCACCGCAGCCTGCAGTGCTGGCCGCTGCTGCCAGCAGAACCAGTCCCAAACAGGCCGTCATCCAAACGCCACGCGCCGCCAGCTTCTTTCTCAGAGACATCAGCGGCAGCAGAAGAAAAGGCAGAAGAATCCAACTGTAGGCCGCGCCGGAGACCGTCTCCGTAAAGACCACTGTCACTTGATAGGTTCCCTTGGGCGTACTCGCGGAGGTCGTGATTGTCAGCGTGTTGGCGGTTGCCGAATAGCTGCAACCGGCTCCCGTGGGCAAGTTCAGGCAGGTGACCGTGGCGCTCTCCACCGTGGCGGGCAGCGTGACAGGATAGCTGGCTGTGGAACCGGCTGAAACAGTCATCGTCGATGGGTCAAAGATTGGTGCAGTTGTTCCAGACCCAGCAGAATCCACTTCAAACTGTATCGCGTTGGAAGTACCTCCGCCTGGTGCCGGAGTCTGCACTGTAATAGCGGTGATTCCAACTGTGGCTATATCCGCCACTGTGACTTGTGCCGTAAGTTGGGTCGCGTTCATGTATTGCGTGGCAAGAGCCGATGCGCCCCAATAGACCGTCGATACTGCCGTGAATCCCGACCCATTGATCGTGAGCGTGAAAACTGTGCCGCCTGCGCTGGTAAACGCTGGGGAGATGCTGCCTATGACAGGCATCGGATTGGGTTGAGTATTGACTACCAACACCACGGATGCAGTCGCCGTCTTATAGTCTGTTGCATCGTTTGGAGTGAAAGTGACAGAGAGGGTATCGTTCCCCACTGGCGGTGTTGTCCCCGCTGCTGGATTGTAGACGAAGGTTCCCGGTACAGGTGACGTTGCGTCCAGTTGCGTTGAGCTAAGCAGTGTGCCATAGAGAATAGCGGCTGGTGTTGCCCAAGTGATCGCCGGCGTTGCCGCATCGATCTTCAGCGTTCCACTGGCCATGCCGCCGCTCGCAT
>CAZFMB010000049.1:0-29251 GCA_964520005.1 uncultured Occallatibacter sp. | reverse complement strand
ATGGAAGTGGAAGTAGCCGACGGGCGCAAGGCCGCGCTGGCCGCGCTGCGCCGCCACGAGTTTGCCGCCGTAGCGGTGGACGAGACCATGGCGGAGTGCGATCCAGCCTCGGCGGAGGCCATTTGGGAGCACGCCGGGCTGGCCATCCCTCTGCAAATCAACTTCGCGCTCTCCGGCGCCGCGCGGCTGGTCCGCGAGATTCGCTCCGCTCTGCACCGCCGCGAGCGCGAGCAGACGCTGGCACGGCGCGCCGCCACCGCCGCCATCGAATCCGAGCTCAAGTCCACGGTCGCGGGCCTCTTGCTCCACTCCCAACTGGCTCTGACGGGCAGCGATATCTCCGCTCCCTCCGCTGAAAAAATGCGCGTGGTGGCTGATCTGGCCGGCAGCCTCCGCCAGCAACTCAACGCTCCGCAGCAGATCCGCGCCGACACCGCCGCCTAGGACTGGCCGTCCAGGCGGACGGCGCTTGCGCGCCATGGGGTTCATGGCACTTGTGCTAAGCCACCTGCGGTGGGGCCAGCCGCACCTGCGGCGTTGTTCCGGAAAGGTCTGTGGCGAATACCGCGTCAGAAAAAGCGCGGTGGCCCTACCGCGAGTGGTGGAATAAACTGAAGTCAGCATGAAAGATTCCGCCGTACTGCTGATCGACTGCCCGGACCAGCGCGGCTTGGTCGCGCGCGTCTCCTCGCTGCTTTACAAGCACGGGGCCAACATCCTTCACGCCGACCAGCATCAGGACCACGAACTGGGCCTCTTCTTCATGCGCGTGGAGTGGGGCCTTGGTCCTGCGGACGGCAGCCTTTCCTCCTCGCACAGATTTGATTTGAAGGCATTCCAGGCGGAGTTCGCCCCTCTGGCTACCGATCTCAAAATGAACTGGAAGCTGACCTCGGGCGAGCGCTTGCCGCGCGTGGCTCTCTTCTGCTCGCAGTACCTGCACTGCATGGCCGACCTGCTCTACCGCTGGCGCGCCGGGGAGCTGGAGTGCGAGATACCGCTGATCGTCTCCAACCATCGCGAGGTGGAAGCGCTGGCCGCCTTTTACGGCATCCCCTTCGAGCACATCGAAGTCACCGCGGCCACGCGCAACGCGGCCGAGACGCGTCAGCTTGAACTGCTAGCGCGCCACGAAATCGAGCTGGTCGTTCTTGCCCGCTACATGCAGATTCTTTCGCCCAGCTTCATCGCCCGCTACCCGTCGGCGATCATCAACGTGCACCACTCGTTTTTGCCTGCCTTCACCGGGGCCAAGCCCTACCACGCCGCCCACGCCCGCGGCGTCAAGCTGATCGGGGCCACCAGCCACTATGTCACCGAGGTTCTGGACGACGGCCCCATCATCGAGCAGGATGTGGCCCGTGTATCGCATCGCGACCAGGTGGAAGACCTGGTGGCGCGGGGGCGCGACCTGGAGCGCATGGTCCTGTCACGCGCCGTACGCTGGCATCTCGACCGGCGCATTCTCTGCTACGGAAACAAGACGGTGGTCTTCGATTAGCGGCAATTCCCTGTTCGCTGCCTCGTTGATGCCGTAGAATCGCCTTGTATGAAATGTCCTTATTGTGGCTTTGGGCAAGACCGGGTGGTGGACTCGCGGGAGAGCAAGGAGGCTGACTCCATCCGGCGTCGTCGGGAGTGCGAGAAATGCAATCGCCGTTTCACCACCTATGAGCGCATCGACGAAATTCCCTACATGATGGTCAAAAAAGACGGTCGCCGCGAGCGCTTCGACCGTCAGAAGATCCTGAGCGGCCTTCTGCGCGCCTGTGAAAAGCGGCCCGTGGCAGCGAGCAGCCTGGAGTCCATTGTGGACGCCGCCGAGGCTTTTTTGGCCGACGCCCCGGAGCGCGAGCGCACCACGGCGGAGATCGGCGAGCTGATTATGGACCGCCTCAAGGGGATCGACACCGTGGCCTACATCCGCTTTGCCTCGGTCTATCGCGACTTCAAGGATGTGCGCGAGTTCAAGGAAGAGCTGGAAGGGCTGCTCGCCAGCCACGGGGCGGGTAAGGTCAAGAAGTAGAGAGCCGTTGTCAATTTTCAGTTTTCAGGTTTTTGCGGGGATACCCATGTCTTATTCCGAAATGTTTTTTGCCATTTCTGTGCAAATTCCACCCAGTCATGAAGGCTTCGCCGGCCTTCATAAAAATTCATAATTATTGATAGGGATTCAAGACAATAAACATTTCCATGCCCTAGCCTTCCTCTTATGCACGAACAGCATCGAGTGCGTGCAATCTCAAATCGAGGAAGATTATATGTCGAAGCACATCTCAGTTCTCACGCGGTGCAGCGCGCTCGCGCTGTTCGCGATTCTGGCCTTCTCCGTTTCTTCGGCAATGGCCCAGACCTCCTCCGCAGCCACGGCTGCAGCACCCGCCGAAGCCAGCCCGGCACAGGTCGCGCCTGCCACAACCGGACCGATCTCCCATAACATTAAGTTGAATAAAATCGACGGCAACGTCGACATCCAGGTTTTTCCGGATGGAAACTGGCTCTTCTCCGGCACCGCAAAGGCCGAGAAGGATAAGGATTTCGACATTTCGCTGGCGTTGAGGAACTCCGCCGGCGCAATCTATGTCTTCCACTGGGTAGGCGACGCAGATCACGGAGTCCGATTCAGCAAATCCGGGCAAAGCGGCATTCTCAAGGACGAGTTTCCCTATTTCCAGAAGAGTCATCATTACGCCTGGAGCTACCGCTATCATGAGAGCGCCGCAGGCAAGAGGGCGGAATATGAAGAGCGGCAGAGGAAGCGGGAACAACTGGCAAGGGAAGAGAAAGAAGCCAGGGAGAAGCACGACGTCAAGCTAGAGGCCGAAAAGAAGGCTGAGCAAAAGCGGTTAGCGCAGCAGGAACTCGCCGAGGAGCGGGCGGCTGAACAGCGGGAGCGGCAGGGTCAGCATAAGAGCAGCGGCAACGGAGGCGGCCTGGTCGGCGGCATTGTTAATAATGTTGGATCGACTGTGAACAGCGTCGTCAATACCGTCGGCAATATCACTTCGAACGCTGTTTCAAGCGCTGTTTCAACCGTCTCAAACGTTGTTTCCGGTGTAGGAAGCGTCTTGTCGTCCATCTTCTAGACTAAACCGGACCGGGTTCCACTCCTGCAATAAGCATTTTACTACTCTGGAACCTGAACAACACGATAGGCAGGGCATCATGCCCAGCTTCTCATTGCAGCACGCGGAGATCGAGGTTCTACGGCATCTTTATGCCTGAACCGTCGATTATGAGTGGCATAAGATCGCCATGCTAACAGAACAGATTGCAAGTCGGGCAGTGCAAACTGCCTGCCGTTGTAAATCATGGAGGATTCATGTTTAAGCAAGTTTTTGGCATCACGCTGCGCAGCGCGATCGCGCTGTTCGCTATCCTGGCCTTCTCCGTATCTTTGGCAATGGCCCAGACCTCCCTCACAGCCCCCGACCTGAGCCTCGCAACCGCCGTAGGAATGCCGTTTGAGGGCAGCACGGTCCAGACCGCACCCGCCACTACCGGGCCAATCTCGCTCAACTTTACCCTCAAAAAGATCAATGGAACTCTTAATCTGCTTGTCGATCCGGATGGGACCTATAACTTTTCAGGCACCGTCGGCAAGGATTACAAGGACAAGGACTTCGACGTGACGCTGGTATTGAAGAGCACCAAAACCGGCGCCTTGATTACCTTCCATTACGTCGGGGATGACACCCATGGAATTACATTCAGCAAGCAGGGCAAGAATGACGTACTCAAGGACAACTTCGCTACCTTTGCTTCGGGTCATAAATCGGAATGGCATTATCGCTTCTATGAGAGCAAGGCTGGGCTAAAGGCGATCTATGAAGCACAGGAAGCCAAAAAGGCCAAGCTGCGCCAGGAAGAGAAAGAAGCCAAGGAGAAGCACGAGGCACAGAAGGCCGCCGAAAAGAAGGCCGAGCTGAAGGATGAAGAACTGGCCGAAATGAAGTGGGAGCTCAAACAGAGTTCGAAGGAAGAGAAAAATAATCAGTCCGTGGTGGTCAATAACAGCAATAACAACAACAATAGCAACTCCGGCGGCGGTTCCGGCGGCGGAGGCGGTATTTTAGGCGATGTGATGTCTGTCGCTGGGCCGTTGCTGGCCTGCCTTTGAGCCAAGACCTGCCATGGCTTTCAGCGCGAGCAAAGCGGCTGGAGCATCTATTAACAGAACAAAGCAAAAAAGCTGGGCATCTTGCCCAGCTTTTTTGTTCGTTTCGCTAACTGGGCGCCGGATTAATTACCGGGTTAGCCCGCTTTCTCCACCCGGCGCAGCACGCTGACTACGCCAGTTGTAAAGCCGCTTTCCTTGTTCATAATGGGCGAGGTGCTGATCTCCACCATCAATTCCCGGCGCGCACGATCCAGCACGATCGCAATTCCCTTGGTGCGCTTTTCCAGAGCAATACGGTGAGTCAGAGATTCCCCATCGGGTGAGGTGTACGAAAGCTGAGGCAATCCCTTCTCGATTACCTTTCCGATCAGTTCCTTGGCCTTCCAGCCGGTCAGCTCTTCCGCCGCCGGATTCAGGTTACGCACAAAGCCCAGCCCATCGGTGACAATCACCGCATCGGGAATCGACGCCATCACGCTCTCCAGCCACAGCCGAGCCTGAAGCACTTCCTCATTAGCGAGTTGAGCCTCGGTCACGTCGAAAGTGACCATGCGGACGCCCGCCGGTTTGCCCCCTGCATCGCAAATCAGGCTGCGGTGCAACTCGAAGGTGCGAAACTCTCCTCCGCTGGTATATGCTGTGCGCCGGATTGGAGGCGGTGTATCGCCCGACTCCATGATCTTGAAAAATGCCGCACGGCTGATTTCTTTCTCGTCCGTCGTCATAAGGTCCCACATAGTTCTACCGATGAATTCGCCTTGTTCGTGAGGATGCAAGGCGCGAGCCGCGCGATTGGCGCGAGTTACCACTCCCTCGGCATTCAGTTCGATATAGGCGACAGGCAATTCTTCGAGAGCTTCGGTAACCGAAGTGTCCGGCAGGGCAACCGGGTCCATTGCAATATTGTTCATCGTCTTCACCATTGGGCTACCGGTTTGGGAGTGAGTTTGTACACATCTTCGGCGCAGTTCAAGTTAGAGATAGGGGTCAGGTCAAAGTCCAGCGGGATGCGCAGCATAACGGTACGATCTTCTATGTTGACGGTAATTTCGCGATTCTGCGCGACGATGCGCAGCAACTCCGCGGTTACCAGTTGCATGTTGATCCGGCCTTCCAGAACGACCAGCAGCGAGGAGTCGCTCCAGTGGAAGATGGCGTCGTTGCTATGAAGATTGTGTGTAAGAAACGCGGAGACGGCCATGAGGCTATCTTGAACGGCCTCCACCCCGAAGCGCTGGCTGATCGTCTCCAGGCAACCCAGCCGGAAGAGCGCGATGAAGCCTTTGCCGCCTTGCTCCATGAGGCGTTTCACGTGCTCAACTGCCGCTCCGCCGCCGCGCAATCCAGACGCGTTGTCGTTCTCCGTGGTGTGATCCGCTACTTTAAATTTGGATGCACCCGCGGGAATGCCCTGCTCCGCACCCGTGGGATGCAAAAAAACACGCAGCCGCTCGCGATACGCTTGAATCTGCTCGCCGGTCTCCAGCCCCGCGATCTTCGCCACCAGCGGCGCGGCATCCGGCGAACCAGGGTCAACGCCCACCCGCGCCAGCAGCTCCTGTAGCTGCATGGAAACCAGCGCTCGCCACCCACTCTGCCTTTCCTTGAGCGCCCCTTCCGCGCCCTTTCTATAACTCTCGAACTCGCGCACAATCGACTGGATCTGCGCCAGCTTATCCTCCACTGGCAGCCGGTCCGGAACCTGCATCGCATCCTCGCTCACGTTTTTGCGAAATGCTTTGTAGGATTCCGCGTCGATCTCCGGCATATTCAGCGCCGCTCCCTGCACCAGCAGGGTCAGGCAACGGTCAACAGCAGGAGGCGCAGACTCCTCCTTCGCCTCAGAAGGCGAACGGCCAAATCCGGCCATCTGCCGCAGTCCCATCGCAGACACTCCTGCACGTTCTATCGGCCGGAAGCACTGTTTTCAACAGGAATTGCGGGCCTCTAATCACTTTCGGCACTCTGCTTATCTGGAATTTGGGACCGGTTGTGTTGCAATTTTGCACTTGCAGCACCGCGCGTCTGACCGAAAATCGCTCAATTTGGGGCAATCCTCCTGTACACTGAGTGTTCAAGGCTATGAAAACAAGACAACCAATCGGCATCCTAGGTGCTACCGGAATGGTGGGCCAACGCTATATTCAGCTTCTGGAACACCACCCCTGGTTCCAGATCACGTGGCTGGCGGCCAGCGACCGCTCCAGCGGCAAGACCTATGGCGAGGCCGCCAAGTGGCGTCTGGACACACCGCTGCCCGAGCGCATCGCCAAGATGACCGTCTCGCCGGCGGAGCCCAGCGCCGCGGCCAACGAGGGTCAGTCCGCGCCCAAGATTATTTTTTCTTCCATCGATGCGCCCATCGCCCGCGAACTGGAGCCCAGGTTCGCCGCCGCCGGCTGCGCTGTAATCTCCAACTCCAGCGCCTTTCGCATGGCTCCCAACGTGCCCCTGGTGCTGCCAGAAGTAAACGCTGACCACCTGCATCTGATCGAGGAGCAATCCTGGCGCAAGGAGTCGGGCGGCTACATTGTCACCAACTCCAATTGCACCGTGATGGGCCCCGTGTTGGCTCTCAAGCCCATTGAAGACCGCTTTGGAATCGAGCAGATCATCGCCACATCCATGCAGGCTGTCAGCGGCGCGGGTTATCCCGGCGTGGCCTCCATGGACATTCTCGACAACGTCGTTCCCTACATTCCCAACGAAGAAGAGAAGATGGAAGAAGAGATGCTCAAGCTGCTTGGCTCACTCGACGGCCATGTGGTCAAGCCGCTCAACGCGCGCATGAGCGCCAGTTGCAATCGCGTCCCGGTCGTTGACGGCCACACCGTCAGCGTCTCCATCAAGTTGCGCAAGCCTGCCACGCGCGATCAGATTCTGGCTGCGTGGTCGGAGTTTCGTCCACTCGCCGGTCAGCAACTGCCCACCGCTCCCGATCAGCCAGTCGAGTGGGCGCCGCAGCCGGATCGTCCTCAACCTCGCCTGGATCGCAATCGCGGCAACGGCATGGCCGTCACCGTGGGCCGCCTGCGCCCCTGCGGAGTGCTCGACTGGAAGTTTACCGTGCTCTCGCACAACACCATTCGCGGAGCCGCCGGAGCCACAATCCTCAACGCCGAGTTGCTGGCAAGCCTGGGAAAACTCTGAAGCTAATATAGGATTATCGAATGAGCATGATCGTAATGAAATTTGGCGGCACTTCGGTCGAGGACCAGACGGCCATTCGCCGCACCGCGGCCATCGTCGCCGGACGCGTGGCCCAGGGCAAGCAGCCCGTAGTGGTAGTCAGCGCCATGGCCAAGGTTACTGACCAACTGCTGCGCGCCGCCGATACCGCCGTGCAGGGCGACCGCGCCGGAGCCCTGGCCATCAGTTCGCGACTGCGCGCGCAGCATCGCGACACCGCCGCCGCTCTGCTCAAGAACTCCGCCGCCATGGTCGACGAGATCGACCAGAAGTTCGACTCCCTCGATGAGATTCTGCGCGGCCTGGCGGCCCTGCGCGAACTGACTCCGCGAATCTCCGACCTGATCGTCAGCTATGGCGAAGTTTTGTCGAGCCGCATCGTCGCCGCGGCCTTCTTCGACTTGGGCATCGACGCCACTCATGCGGACGCGCGCCAGATCATCATCACCGATTCGCAATTTCAGAAGGCTATTCCGCAGGACTCGCTCATCGAAAAACGCGCACAAGAAAAACTGCTGCCGCTGCTCACGCAGGAACAGGTTCCGGTCATGGGAGGCTTCATCGCCAGCAACGAAGCCGGCATATCCACCACCCTGGGCCGTGGCGGCTCCGACTTCACCGCCGCGCTTATAGGCGGCGCGCTACCTGCCGAGACTATCGAAATCTGGACCGACGTGGACGGCATCATGAGCGCCGATCCCCGCGTCTGCCCCGATGCTCTGCGCGTCAAGGTCATCAGCTTTGAAGAAGCCGCCGAGCTGGCCTACTTCGGCGCCAAGGTGCTGCACCCCGCCACCATCCTGCCCGCCGTCAAGAAAAACATACCGGTCCTGGTGCTCAACAGCCGCAACGCCGCTTGCGAGGGCACGCGCATTACCGCGCTTGCCCCGCACTGCAAGAGTCCCTTCAAATCCATCGCCGTAAAAAAGAAGCTCAGCATTATCGACGTAGTGGCCAGCCGCATGTTGATGACCCACGGCTACATGAAGGCCATCTTCGACATCTTCGACAAGCATCAGTGCCCTGTCGACATGGTATCCACCAGCGAAGTTTCGGTCTCGCTCACCGTGGACTCCAACGAAAAGCTGCCCGCCGTCGCCGCCGATCTCAGTAAGCTGGCCGATGTCAAATATGAAGGCAAGAAGGCGCTGGTCTGCCTGGTGGGCGACGACATTCGCGGCCACAGCGGCATCGCCGCCCAGGTCTTTACCGCCATTCGCCACATCAACATCCGCATGATCTCCCAGGGCGCCAGCGAAATCAACATGAGCTTCATGATCGACGAAGACGACGCCGACGAAGCGGTGCGCTCGTTGCACGCAGCCTTCTTTCAGGACCCTGACCCGGCGATCTTCGATGTGGCGGCACGGCAATAATCGGCAGGAATCGCAGCCTGCATCTTCTACTTGCCAGACGTCCACCGGTGTTTGCCGACCCAAGGAAGATGAAACTGTAGCGCTGGCCTCCTGTCCGGCTGTAGCGTGGACCTCCCAGTCCACGTTTGCATTTTTCCAGACCAGGAACTTTATCGGTGATACAATGTATCTACAGGAGAAGCTATGCAGGCTCAAGTGTTGAAATGGGGAAACAGCCTGGCTGTGAGGATTCCGAAGCCCGTTGCGGACGACGCTCACTTGCAGTTGGGCGATCCGCTGGAAATCGCGGTAGCTGCCGATGGGGTTGTCGAGATGCACCGGGCAGGAAAGCTCCCCACCCTGGCACAACTGGTGGCCCAAATCACTCCGGAGAATCGCTACGCGGAGATTTCGCTCGGGCCGGAGGTCGGAAGGGAAGCCGTCGAATGGTGAACCAGTATGTTCCCGATACCGGCGACATTGTCTTCCTGGACTTCGATCCCCAGATTGGCCGCGAACAGGCCAAGCGCAGGCCCGCTCTCGTACTGACCGATCTCCGCTATAACCGTGCCAGCGGATTGGCTGTGGTTTGTCCCTTGACCAGCAAGATTAAACCGTATCCCTTCACATTGCCGATCACCGTTGGGAGCGTGGAAGGAGCCGTGCTGGTCGATCAATTGAAGAGCATGGATTGGGAGAGGCGCGGAGCGGAGTTTCATTCCAAAGCACCGGCAAAGATGATGGCCAAAGTGCGCCAATACATTGCGGTCCTGCTGCAAATTCCAATCAGGTAATGGCGGACGGTTTGTGGATTCCAAGGTCGCGATAAGCCAAATCAATATCCGCATAATTTCGCAGGGCGCCAGCGAAATCAACATGAGCTCATGATCGACGAAGACAACGCCGACGAAGCCGTCCGCTCGCTCCACGCTGCATTCTTTCAGGACCCCGACCCGGCGATCTTCGATGTGGACGCGCGCAAAAAATAATGCGCTTTTAGTTTTCTTCGCGCTTTCAAACTACTCTTGAACGTTTTCTGATTCATCTTCTGTAATAATTAACCATTGATGTTCATAAGCAAGTAGTGCCAACGCTCCAATCAAAGAGATAATCTCTGCAATGGACATATTTCCTTCACCGAGGTCAAATTCGTCCGTCATCCAAAACGGCAGATATCGAATCATATAAGAACATGTCCGTAGCGCACATAGTAAGAGAGTTATAAATGCAGCATGGATTGTCAGAATCTGAGTCCAACTTCTTTTGCTTCGCTTCGAGAAAATTACCAGGTTATCCTCGGACACTTCGTAAAAAAATAGGATGACGCTATAGACTAGGCCGACAATAAGGTACTCTGACCAGGAAGGAATATGAAGACTTTCATATTGGTTTATCGCGTGAGGAATACTAGCTAAACAGGTAAGAGCGGCCTGAAGCTCGATCAACATGAAGGTTAAGCTCCACACGATCCAGATTGAATACTACATCGCTTTTAGTGTCGTAGCAATACTCAAGCCGCAATCACCATTTATGGATTCGATTTGATTTAGACGTGTCCCCCCATCCTTGAATCAACGAACGATTCAAGGATGGGGCGCCCGCCGCGCGAACCTGTATGCAATCCCCAGCGTAGCGAACTGCGTACTGAGCTTCTCTTGATAAGCGAGGTTGGTGACTGCGGTGCCGTCGATCAAATTCGATTGCACGTTCCCTGTCCCGAAACCGGCGTAGCGGTACTCACCACGCAGAATCCAATTTTTCGTGGATTGTGATTCAATACCGATGCCAACGGTCCAACCGGTTCGAGCCGCGCTGCTCGACGCCGTTGCAAACGGAGCCCCCGACGAACCCGTGCACACAGGATCGGGGCCGCTAAATTGACAGGTTGCCGAAGATTTGAGCTTCTGCCATGCAATCCCGCCTGTACCATAGGTCAACAAGTGCGGCATCAGAAGGTATCCCATCCGCGCCCGTGCGCTCGCATCCCATCCCATTCTCACCGAGGAGCGATCAGCAACGGGCCCCGGGTCGCCAAGGCATAGTATCGAACAACCGGGGATTCCTGCCTTTGCCGTCGTTTTGTTCGCATCGGCCCAATCGACTTCGAGACCTGGAACCCAAGGCTTCGCAAGCTGGTGGTTGTAGCCAAAATACATGCCGCCACGGATGCCCACGGGATAGTAGTTTCGCGGTGAGGATGCATCCGGAACGACAGTATCTCCATCATCCACTACCGATGTCGTGGTCCAGGTGGTGTCCGCCAACTTCGCACCCACTTCGGCCCCGGCGTAGAACCCGGACCAGTTCGAAACCGCCGCTGGCGGCAACGGTGGGGCCTTCTTTGCCGTTTCAGCGGCGAGCGTAGGCGCAACCCAGAATGCCCCGGCAACGATGGCTGCAATCAAAAGCTCTTCCAGGTGATCGCACCCGGCGGAAACAGCACGCGAAAAAATTCCCATGAAAAACCACCTTAATATTTGTCTGGCGTTTTCAGATATCCTGTCCTCCGAATACTTCAGAGTCCCCAGAAATACGTCAGCCGATTGGAGTGTGTGTAACCATCATAATAACAGAAATTTAATGTAGATTAACTCTTGTCCAACGGAAGGTGATCTTCGTTCCGCCGATGGCCATATGGCCGGTTGCCCTCGATCCGGATTCTCGGACTTGGGAATCAAGATCGCTTTACGGCGCTTGCACGAAGCGATCACCCTTGTGCCACGTGCCAAAATCCTTGGTCAGCTTGCAGGACTTGAGCTTTTCGTTTTCGTGAAATATCACCCCACCGCCGCGACCATCGGCGAAAAAGCCTCCGCTCATGCATGGAACGCCCTGCACCACCTGGTCTCCCGCCAGGTAACACTGCTTAAGCTTGCCGCTGGGATAAAAGGCCACCACCGAGCCTTCTCCCGGTCCCAGCAGACTGCCGCCCATGCAGGTCATGTTCAGAATCTGCGCGTCGTGGCTCATTTGAACTAAATCTGGAGTGCCGTCGGGATGCAGACCGATGTAGGAGCCAGCTGGTATGCGCGCTTCGCCGAAGGCGATCTCGCGCGTAACTGTGCAGCGGCTCAAGCGGCCGTCGTCAAAGAACCAGGCGTAGCCTTTGTCGCAGGGATAGCCCTGAATCTCGGTGGGCTGGTCGAGAGTTTTGCGATTTACCTGGGGCGGAGTGGCAGCACATGCGAGGCTTAACAGGCCTAAGAAAAACAGATTGAAAAGGAACGGTGTTCGCATTGCTATCTCCTTGCGCAGTTTCAGATTTTACTTTGATTGCGCGATTACCGCACCGTCAACGTATCTCCCAGCTCTCAGAATCGCGACCCAATGCATCCGCGAGTTACCTGATCTCTACATCATAAGTATCTTTTTCATGGAGAGATGGATCAGGCCTGCTGGGTGAGAAACATACGCTTTCAAGGGTGGACTTGTCTTCTGCCGTCGCTTCGGCGAGATTAGCGAAAGGAATTCTCTTGCTTCCCTTGATAAAGGCAGTTGTTTGATGACAGAGTGGCAACTTCGCTTCGAACCCGTTCGTCGTGTAGTGCCCCTCACCGTCCATAAAGAAGGCAATTGTATATCGCGGATCGATGACAAATAATACAGGAACCTCAACGGACATCACTAAGTCTCCTATCGCTATTTCACATACCTTACCAAACGTTACTCGATTGTCAGTATTCAAGGTCCGAAGACGCAGCTTGAAATTTGTTGCGGGTTCGAGTTTCCCTATAGTGATTACGACTCGACCTTCGTGGTGCTTTTCCTTCGAAGCTCTCTGCACTTTGGTGATGGTTCCGTAGACGGGCGTTCCAGTATGGATCACAGTGACTCCATCGACAACCACATCATCGGCCACGGCAAAGTGGACGATTGTACCGACTGTTGCAGTCGCCGATGAAACCACTTCCAATGCGACAAGCTCGATCAACGTATCTTTGGGGATGGTGACAAACTCCGGCTTTGCATGGGGCGTAGCAGTAGCCGGAATCGCAACCAGCTGCGCGACTAGTAGTGGGCAGAAAATGAGGCATAGCGTGGTATAAAGCAGTTTTCGTTTCATTGCGATTCCTCACTGAACATGTGTCGAAGAACTTGAAGTTGGCAGCCGGTCCGTGCGAATCTTTACGGCGCGTCGAAAGTAATAGTTGTCGCGATGACCCTCCTCATACACGGCATCATATGGCTTCCAATTCTTTGGCGTCACCACAGCTCGATTCGCTTTAACTTCAGCTCGCTTCGCGTTGGCTTCCTGAATTAATACCGGCGGCAACCAAAACGGAGAAGTAATCATAAGGAAGAATGCGTCTCGGTCTGTGACTCCATCGCTTCCGTCATGACGCATCGCGTAGCTGAGTGTAGTTAAGCGAACCATCTGCCCGTGTCCCAGGTCGAGTTCGGGATCAGAGAATTGAATTCCCGCGGTTTGATATGGATTTTCGGGCGTAGCGCGCCAAACCCCGGTGATGGTTAAGTCGCAGGAAGTGCCAGCCGGTACCAGTACCTGGCCTCCGGCGGCAAGATCGTTTGCCAGCGTGAAGTGAACCTTGTCACCCTGCTTGGCATCCGCGGTGCTGAGTCTCTGCTCCAGGCGGAGAACCACCAGTGTATCCTTCGGGATGCGAACTGTTCGAGATGATGAGTTTCCGTGCGGATCTGGAAGGGAGTTCTGGGGCGCATCAGCTCTCATACCCGGAGTCACGACCTGCTGCGCCACTAACAGCGGGCAAATGACGAGACAAAGTGCGGGTTGAAGCAATCTTTTCATCATGGCGATTCCTCTTTCAACGAATATGCTGGTGAACACGAGATTGAAACGATGTGTTCCCAGCTCTCGGAATCGAGAGCTGGGAGATCCACATTCGTTGTGCGCTTAAAGGCCCGGATTACTGCTTGTGGCAGACGCTGGAACCCGCGCCGCGGAGAGAACCTTCACGATCTGCTCGGCCATGGGGCCGGAAGCAACTACTCCGTCGATGGCTCGAACCCTGCCTGAGGCGAGCACGACACCGGACTTCCTGTCCGTGAGGATATAGGTATGGATATGGGTGAAAACGACGCGGTTGATCTGGAGTTGCAGATCTGCATCGCTAATATTACTGAGAATATTCAGGCCCAGCTTTTCCCAATCCTTTTGATTAAACAACGCCCGTTGCATGGTGCTGTTGTTCAGAAATTCTGTCTGCGAGCAGATAAAGATTGTCCGGGCATTTTTAAGGGCTGCATTGCGGTTGAAGTCGCCCGTGTAATGCGGCTGTTCAGCTTCGCGTTTTTTCATCAGTGCAAGCCGTTCAGCAGCGATGGCTTGGGTTGCGGCATCTTGAGTGAGCTGCAGAGAGCCGGTGATTTGGATGGCTTGGGCGGGATGTGCGGCGTCGGTTGAGGCATTTTGCTGCGACTGCTGCGCCATTAGCAGCGGGCAAAGGCTGAGAAATATCACGGCTTGAAACAATGAACGATTCATCGGAACTCCTTCTGAACTACGAGTCCGATGTTAGGCGGGCTGCACACGCATGGGGAGGCGATTGGGACAGTTTCGCAAGTGTCACAATGGCTACGCGGATTCAGTCAGCGGCTCTTCCTGCTTGCGCAGCCCGGCCAGCGTCGGCTCGTCGAGCAGCGTAAAGCGCAGCGGAAATACGCCCGGCGGCAACTCCAGCGCGGTGACCGCATCGCAGACGACGCCTGAAGTCGCCTCCAGGCCTCGCTTCCAGTCATGCTCTGCCGCATCGCGCACCAGCAGGCTCTCCGGCGAGAGTCCGGCGGCGATCAGCAAGGTCTGCGCGATGCGCTGAAAATCCTTCCAGCGCGAGGCGATGCCCACCAAATCTTTGGCGTGCTCGGGCATATAGCGCTGCAAGCGCGCCATAAGCTCGGGCGAAACCGGGTGCACCTGGAGTACGGTAAGTTCGGTTCCCGCGGGCAGCAGCTTGCGCACCATTTCAGCCTTGCTGGGCGGAACAACCAGCATCGATCCCTCGAGCTGGCCGGGCTGGGCACATTCTTCGGGAGTGCATCCGGTCACCGGCAGCTTCAATGCCTGCCGCATCTCGTGCATCAGGATGCGGCGCAGCTCCGCGTCCGGTTCAATGACCATCCAGCGCGATGGCGGCGCGAGAGCGAGCCAACGGTGCAAACGGTCCCTGACCTGCGACTCAGCCGCGCCCAGCTTGCGCGCTCTGGCCATCAGGTCGCCGATCAGTTGATCGAGCGCAAACTCGGTGGCCAGCTCCGGTGAATGTGGCGCGGCTGGCCTCTTGGAGCGCACAAAAACACCGCTGCCATGGCGGAACTCCAGCCAACCCTCCTGCTCCAATTGTTTGTAAGCTGCGCTGGCTGTGTTGGCATGAATGCCATAGCGGCGCGCCAGTTCGCGTGTGCTGGGCAGCCGCTCACCCGGAGCGAGTTCCTGACAAAGTATACCCAGTGTCACCTGCGTAATTAACTGCTCGCGCAGCGAAACTTCGCCGGTACGATTGAGCCAGAGCCGCATCAGGCTATCCTGTCTCCTGAGCCGAAAGGCGCGGCTACCGCCCTCTTGCGGCCGTAGATCACCACGAGCGCAGTGAGCAGAAGCAGAATGATGCCTATCACCAGCAAGCTGCCCTCGGGGCCGTCCGTGCCGCCGCTCCAAATCACGTTGCCCGACGTGCTGGTGGTCAGGTAGTGGCCCTGCGGCGGTATTCCGCTGTTGGCGGTGCCGTAGAAGTAGGTCTCCGCCCAGTCCCATGCAGCATGACAGCCGATAGCCCACCATGCCGTGCCGGTGAGCCGCACGCTGACGCAGAAGACAAAGCCGATCAGCGCCGCGCCGAAGATGCCGATCCAGTTCTCACCGTTGTTGCCGAGATGGATGTAGCCGAAGATCGTTGAGGTGACCCAGGCCGCCTGCCAAAAGCCCGCGCCCTGTATTTTTTTTAGTTGCAGTATCAGGCAGGGAAAAAGCCCCAGCGAGGCCATGGCGTAGACACCCCAGGCGCTGATGCCCAAGGCTCTTGCGTACAAGCTCGCGCAGAGCAGTGCGTTGATTCCCAGTGCCCACCAGAAGTTAAGGCCGCGCGTCAGCGTGAATTGCAGGTAGCCGCGGAACATTCCCTCTTCCATGCAGCCAACCAGCAGAAAGGCGACTGCCCACATCGCGCCATATTTCCAGATCTCCGCGCCGGAAAGTGCAACGGAGCCGATGTGCAGCCAGCCGCCCCATGCCATGGCTGCCACCAGCGCCGAAAGAGCAAGAAAACCCGCCACTATGCCGCTGAGAAAATGGGGAATGCTGCTCGGGCCGATCAGGTTGTAGGCCAGAAGGCTGCGGCGGCGCTCGATCAGCGCCATGGCCGACATCGCACCCACCAGCCCCAAGACTTCCATCAGCTTTTCACGGGCCGCCAATGAAGCGGTGAGGTGGTCCATCTGGCTTAAATCGACAATATGGAAATGGATAAAAACAAATCCCACAACGGTGCCAATAAGGCCGAGCAGAAGAACAAATATCCCCACCAACCAGCCGGCGCGAAGGCCATGAGGGCCGACGAATGTCCAGCTCATCCAATTAAAGATTTGCTCTCCGAGGGAAGGAGCAGAGCTTTCATTCACTTGAGCTGATGCAACTATTCCGACAATCGGCGCTTTCGGCTGCGGGGGATGAATCTCCGGCTCCATGGAGCTCCTTAAAATACAGATTTCTGTGCTTAAATGCTCTTTTGATAAGATACTCTACGCATTCCACGCCCGGTATGTTCAACGGCTAGAAGGATTCGGGCCACTGTCGAGCGCCATGCCAGATGCCTACAATCTCTACTGTTTGTAAGTAAACCTGATAGACCACGATGTAGGATGAACGAGGAACGACAGCCTCACGCGTTCCATCAGCCCGCCCAATCCGTCCCGAATAAGGCATCTGCCCCACGCGCCGTACAGTTTCCAAGATTCTGCGGCGAATGGTAATGGCACCTGCCGAGCTTTCGCCTTGCAGGTAGTCAACAACTTCCTGGAGGTGCCTCGCCGAAGCAGCTGACCAGATCACTTTCATCGGGCTATACTTTGGGCCTCACGCTCCCACACATCCACCATGCTTTCCACCTCCTCGTGGCTGAAGGTACGCCCATTGCGGAGATCCTCTCGTCCCTCTTTGACCATGGCGGCAAAGCGTCGCTGCTCGCTGAGGTAGCTCTCCACTGCTTCATTAAGCAGGTAGCTGCGGTCACGGTCCATAGCCTTGGCAATCTGATCCAGTTGGGCCACCTTTTCCGAGTCGATGCGAAAGCTGATGGTGCGCGGAGTAGTCATAATACAGAATAATACGCTATATTATTCGCACACACAAGCGGGTTTGCCTGAATCAATTGGCGGGCTGTGCCGCCTGCCGCCGGTTCTACTCGTCGCGTAGGGCGACCATGGGATCGATGCGCGCGGCGCGAAGCGCTGGCAGCCAGCTTGAGCCAATGGCGACGGCGACGATAGCCGCGGTGATGCCGGTAAAGATGATCGGGTCGTCTGAGCGCACGCCGTAAATCAGGTTGGCCACGCCATGCGCCAAGGCGAAGGCAAGCAGCAGTCCAACGCCAACCCCCGAGCCGGCGAGCCACGCAGCCCGCCGCAACATCATTCTCATTACATCTTCGCGGCGCGCTCCCATGGCCAGGCGCACACCAATCTCGCGGGTGCGTTCGCACACCAGGTTGGCCATTACGGCGAAGATGCCTATGGCAGCCAGCAGCAAGGCAATCAGCCCATCCGTGATCAGGCCTCTGGAGACAAATCCCAGGCCGGTCACATGTTCCTGCATCATCTGCGCGTAGCTCTTGACCTCCTCCAACGGCAGCACGGGGTCAATATTGGCTAGCGCCTTGCGTGCAGCCGGGGCGATGGCCAGCGGGTCGCCGTTGGTGAGAATCGTAAAAGTCGGATCGCCAGGCGGAGCCTGCGCCGCGGCCATATAGATCGCGGCCGGGTGCGAGCGGTCGTAGAGGGAGTAATCCGTCTCCTCGGCTATACCCACAATGGTCATCCACTGGGTTTGGTCTTTGCGCCCGGCGCCCATGCGGATGCGCTGGCCCAGCGGATTTTCGCCGGGGAAATAGCGGGCCACAAATCCCCGGCTGACAACGGCTACCGGCTGCGAGCGCAGGTCGTCGCTTGGGCTGAAGAAACGGCCATTGATGAGCGAAATGTGGAACTCGGAGAAAAATCCGGCGCTCACCGGCAGGCGCAGCGCGCTTTGAAACTTGCCGGGAACCAGGGGACGATTCTCGATCTGGCAATCGTCCAGCCAGCCGTAGTCGCTGAAGGGAAGCGTAATTGTCAATTCGGCTTGCTTGACGCCGGGCAGGGCGCGCAGACTATCCAGGCTGGCGTTCTGCCATGAAGCCATCTTTTCCGGCGTATCGTAACGCGCGGCGGGGGGATGGACAGTGAATGTGAGCATATGGGCGGGGTCGTAGCGATCGGCCGAGTGCAGCATCGCACCCATGCCTTTGGACATGAGCGCCGCGCCAATGACCAGCGTCATGGCCAGCGCGATCTGGGCACCGGCGAAGAGGTTTCTAAGCCAGCGTGTGCGACGGGCGCCGGCAATGGCGCGGGAGCCGGATTTCAACTGGTCCACCAGGTTGACGCGCAGGGCGGCCAGCGCCGGCGCAAAGCCGGAGATGGCGCCCGCCACCACGGCCAGCAGCAGAGAATACGCCAGGGCGCGTCCATTCAGCGAGATGTTGTTCCATCCAGCCAGAAAGCGGGCCACTCGCGGCGGCATGGCGATGAGCGTGAGGTGCATTTGGAGCAGGGCAACCAGTAATCCGCCTGCCCCGCCGATCAGCCCCAGAAGAATGTTTTCGGTAAGCAACTGCCTCGTCAGACGCCAGCGGCCTGCCCCCAAAGCGATGCGCATGGCAATTTCAGGCCGACGGGCAATTCCGCGCGCCAATTGCAAATTGGCGATGTTGAGGCAAACCACCAGCAGCACAAAAAGCGTGGCCACTTGCATCATACTGAAATAGAGTGCCGTCAACGGGCCGTTGATGTCGTCCAGCAGAGGCACCAGCTTGACCGACCAGCCCAAATTGGTGGCTGGATACGCCTGAGACAGACGCTCCTCGGTGACGTTCATCTCCGCCTGCGCCTGGGATAGAGTAACGCCCTTGCGCAGACGGCCAATCACCCGGTAATCGTGCGCGCCGCGGTTGGCAAGCTGCGTGGCTGTGGGCGCCAAGGGCAGAAGGAGATCAGCAGTCTGCGGGTATTGCAGCGTTTTGGGCATGACGCCGACGATAGTGTAAGCATGCTTGTCCAATTCGATCTTGCGGCCCAGTACCCCGGCATCGGCATCGTAATGTTCCTTCCAGAAGTAGTAGCTGAGGACGGCAACGCTCTCGCGTCCCGGCTGGGTCTCTCCCTGCTCAAAGATGCGACCGATGAGAGCTTTGCTGCGCATCACGGAGAAAAAGTTGGGCGAGACATATTCGGCCTCGATATGCGCGACGTCTCCCGCCCCGGTAAGGCTCATATTGGCCGTACTGTGCACGGCCAGCTCTTCAAAAGAATGGTTCTGGCTCTGCCAATCTTCGTAGTTGGCCAGCGCCACCGGCTTCAGATCGCCGTGATTCTGCTGCTCCTGGACTGTCAGTACGCGGTTCATCTCGGGCACGGCCAGGGGACGCAGAACTACCGCGTCCATGATGCTATAGCCGGCCGTATTAGCGCCGATGCCAATGGCCAGCGTGAGTACCGCGGCCAGCGTGAAGCCCGGCGACTGGCGCAACTGCCGCAATGAGTAACGCAGATCCTGAAGCAAAGCGTGCATGAAATCTCCCGGTTCCCCTAAGAATCTCCCTCCGAGAACCCTATCATGGAGTGTGCATTTATCTGGCCAAACCGCTTAAGGGCCTAACTATTGATTGTAAACAGCTTAACTCTGATGAGTCGCACGCATTATTCCCCCCGCTTGTTCAGAATCGAAACCAGCCGTTCGTTAACGAACAGTTGCGACCGCCTGAAAACGGAAAAAAGCTCTTCCGCCTTGACACAATGGCCCGCTGCCTTGATGCTAAACAGTTCTGGTTATTCTGTTTTTCTGCGCACGGAGGAGTTCATATCTTGCAGGTTCGCGTCTTTTATCACGACAAATGCTTCGACGGAGCCTGCTCAGCCTCGCTCTTCACGCGCTTTCACCGCGAATGTATCTCTTCCAGCGCGAGCTATGAATATCATGGACTCGTCCACCGCGCCGGCGCTCTTTTTGACGAGAACGAGTTTATCGGCGACGAAAACGCCATCGTCGATTTCAAGTACTGCGCCTCGCCGCGCATCACCTGGTGGTTTGACCATCACCTCTCGGCCTTTCTCACTCCTCAGGACCAGGAGAATTTTCTGGCCTGCCAGCGCGACCCAGATTGTGGCGGCCGCAAGTTTTTCGACCCCAACTACACCTCGTGTACCAGTTTTCTGGCGCACATCGCCTCCACTCGCTTCGACTTTGATACCAAGCCCGTGGCTGAGTTGATTCACTGGGCCGACATTGTGGATGGCGCAAAGTATGAGAGCCCTGAGGCCGCCGTCGAGATGGCTGCTCCAGCGATGAAGCTCACCCTCATCATCGAGTCCTCGCAGGACGACGCCTTCATCCCGCGCCTTATTCCGCTACTCACCGAGATGCCCATGGCCGAGGTGCTCAGCCAGCCCTTTGTGGCCGGGCTGTTGCCGCCCTTGCTAGAGCGCCACCAGCAGGCCATCCGGCTGATTCGCGAACGCAGCGAGGAGCGCAACGGCACCATCTTCTTCGACCTTACCGACCAGCCGCAAGAGGGCTATAACAAGTTCATCCCCTACTATCTGCACCCCCAGGCCACTTACTCCATCGGCCTATCCAGTTCCAGCTTCCGCACTAAGGTCTCGGTCGGTTCCAACCCCTGGACCACGGCCGACCCAGCAAAGATGACCAACCTCGCTGCAATTTGCGAGCGCTACGGAGGCGGCGGCCATGCACGCGTGGGCGCCATCAGCTTCCCGCCCGGCCAGGCAGGCGAGGCGCGCAAGGCTGCGGTGGATATTGTGGCCGAGCTTAGGGCCAAAAACCCGCTGGCGTGAAAAAAGATTTCTCAAGCCCGTGCAAGACGTTGTGCTGCACGAGAGGCGATCTCCGTCTTTGCATATCTGGGCTGCGGTGTTGACTTGCGCAATGGGATCCGCGACGCAATTCGGTGCTTTTCAGTTTCCGCCATGGGAGCCACGTTGATCGTAACCGAGAGCCGCAAGCGGTCGGCAAACTGCAGAAGCCTGGTAATGCTAAAACGCGCAATCTGTCCGCGCAGCAGCAGGCTGGCATCGGGCTGATGAATCTGCAATACCTTGGCAAGCTGAGTCTGCGTCAGCTTCCGGGCCTCAATCTCGGCCCGGATGGACACCCAGAGATCGTGCTTGATCTCCATCTCCCGAATTTCTTGCGTAGAGAAGCCCAGGTCTTCCAGCACATTGCCGGTAGTGATGTGGCCAGGTTTATTTGTCACTACTGCGCTTGGCATCGATTTTCTCTTCCTTGAGGCGTTGCCTGACTTTGATTAGCCGCGTCTTGGCTCGATTTAGGTCGTTCTTTTCCGTCTTCCGACTCTTCTTGGTAAAGGAGTCCAACACATAAATCGTGTTGTCAATTCGCGCCAGATAAATCATGCGATACCATGCTGATTCATCTGCGGCTTTTAGTTCAAAAACTCCTTGCCCAATAGACTGCATCGGCCGTGTTACTAGGGTTGGACGCAGTCCTTCTTGCAGTTTCCTGAGAGAGATCCCAAAGTCGCGTTGTATGTCGCGTGGCCATGCTTTCAAAATGTCGAGTGAGTTGCCCTCCCACGAGATAGAGGCTCTTGTCTGAAGGTTGACTGGAGCAGGCATTAGATACTCCGTGGTCCGTGGTCAGTAGCCAGTGGTCTGAGCCATAATTAGCAGATCACCGTTCACTGACGACTGCACTCTTCCGCGCTTCTGACCAAATAATCCGCGGAAGTGTTTGGCGCTGCTTTGCTGCTCGCAAAGTGGGGCAGCCTGCCTGCGAATCTCCCCACCCGCCGCCTACCTAGTCCCTGGTTCATAGTCCTTAACTGAGGTTCACCCTCCGAGTGTACATGGCACTGCTCAGTGTTTCGTGTCAAAGATCTTCTTCTTCGGCGCGGCCTTATTGCTATCAACATTCGTTGGGACGAGTCAGATTTCTGGCTCTCTGGTTTGTGTCTCTCGTTCCCGATATGCGCTGCCCGCCTGTTGCCTGGTGCGCTTAAACCCAAAAGCACTCCCAAACGTCTTCCTTATTATATAGCAAAATTACTATCACAACGGAAAATATTTTTCTGCCCCGGCTTTAGTCGCTTCGCGCCCTGCCCTTCAAGCTCGGCCACTCGGCTTTGCGTTGCTCCAGGAATGCCTTGACGCCCTCTTCGAAGTCAGCCGTCATGCGCTGCTGCGCGTTCACCTCGATAGCCTTCTCGAGCTCCTCGTCTAGTTTGCGGTGGGAGTGTGCGCCAAGAAGTTGCTTGAGCGCCATCATAGCCTGGGGGCTGTTCTGCGTCAGTGTCTTGGCCAATGAGTGGGCGGTTTGCATCAGCTCCTCTGCGGCTACAACTTCGGTCACCAGCCCCATGTGCAGGGCTTCCTCCGCCTTCAGCATTCTGCCGGTCAACAACAATTCCCGGGTGCGTTTTTCGCCTACCTGGCGCAGCAGAAACGTGGCCGCAATCGCCGGCACAAATCCCATGCGCACCTCGTTGAATGCAAATCGTGCCCAGGGCGTGGCCAGCGTGAAGGCGGGGAGGGTGGCCAGGCTCATGCCGCTGCCGATGGCAGGACCGTTCACCGCAGCAATCACCGGTTTGGGAAAGTCATACAACATGCGCAACAGATGAGCTATTTTCTCCGCGTCGTGGCGATGCTGCTCCGGCGTGTGAGACTGCGAGCCTCCCAGGTATGCAGCATCCACGCCGGCGCAGAAGGCCGGGCCGGCCCCGGTCAGGATCACGGCGCTGCAATCGCTGCTCGCCGCCTCCTCAAGGGCCGCTATCAGCTCTTCGATCAGCGCGGGAGAGAGAGCGTTGCGCTTCTCCGGCCGATTCAGCGTGATGGTCTTCACGCCATTGGCCAACTGAACCAGGATGTGCTCGAAGCGAGCCATGGAAACCTCCTGCAAACGCCGGATCGCCAGACGCGACCTGCGTTGAAAAACTAATCGTAGCGTAAAAATGCTTCGCCTGGCAGGCGATCTTGATCACTCTTTGATTTATAACACTCACAACGTCTAGCGAATATTGCCTCAGCCGTCCAGTGTAGTCCGAATAATCGCAGCCAGTTCGGAGAGATCGCCGCGCATCACGGCCAGGTCGCGTGCATGGTAGAGGCGCTGACGATCTTTCGTCCTCTGCGCCGCCCGAGCCCAATCCAGCCGATGACCGGCTGCCTCGGCGAGGTCCGTCGTGAACACTCGCAGAGTTCTTGAATTTCCATCCCGAAAAGCGTGGATAGCGTCAAGTTCGCCATAGTAGTAAGACAGCCGCTTTGCCATCGCATCGGCATCCAGGCCTTATAAATCATTTTCGGCCTTCAAAGCAGAAAATACTCCCACCAGAGCGCCGGGAATATTTTGCGAAGGCCCGTATGCAACTACAAACCCGGAACGGCTTTTCGCCAACATGCCGATGTCTTTGCGGAATTCTCCGGCCCATGGGTAGACCTTGCCAAAGATGCTGCGATGCGTCTCCTGCAAGCGGCGCGAGTCGAATGGGCCTTAGATCGGATTTATTGCGAGAAGAGCAATGCTAACAGATGCAGTTTGGGCTTCAAAGCGATTGAGGGTTGCTTGGTCGCGGATGTCCTCCAGGTTGATGAGAACATTCGTGCCAGGATAGACGTACGGATCGCGAGCAGACGGGCTCATGCGACGGCAGGTACTTTTGCCCGGTGGTAGGCTGCGATTTCTTCGAGTCCCTGGTCGAAGGTGATTTCTCCGGCGAGGATGCGTGCCTTGACAGACCAGTAGGGTTCACCTATTTCAAGCCCTTCCAGCCGCTGGCTGGCTTCACCCTCGGCAAACCCGCGTTCCAGCTTTTCCTTTTCGTCCGGTTGCAGCATGAGGGACCTCCGCATTTCAGGCGGTTAAATGCGCTCTGCCTGCATCAATTTTACCATTGTTTCTGCGTATTTTTCTGAGCATTTTCCTGCCTGTTGTGGCAGAATGGGAGCCATCATGCTGATCGAAATTTGGGAGCGCCTGCGAGGCTACGACAAGTGGATTCAGGTTGAGGCCAAGATTGAATCCTCCGACTTGGAGGAGACAAAAAACTACGACCGTTATGGTCGGCAAATGGAATCAACCTGGGAATCGGAGGACGAAATCGTCTGGACCGACAAGATGGGCGAGGAACAAAGAGCTGATTTTAAAGTTCCCGACGATTCTCCGATCTATCAGCTTGTCGATGGAGAGACGGTAACTATCCGTTATAATCCTGCAAAATCTGAAGAGTTTTACTATCGGGAGCTTTTGCGTACAAAAGTGCATACGGCGTTCAAATTGACTCTCATCTACGGGAGTTTGATCTGCGTCGTCCTTGTATTCATCATTCTCCAAATAGCAGGGAGCCGTTCCAGATAATACGAACTCACAGCCCCAACTCCCCAGCCCGCTTCTTCATCGCCTCCAGACAAAATCCGATGTGCACGTCCAGTTCCACGCCCAACTCCGCCGCGCCCTGCACAATGTCCTCGCGGTTCACGCCTCGGGCGAATGCCTTGTCCTTCATCTTCTTGCGCACGCCGGCCACTTCCACATCGGCAATTGCTTTGGTTGGCTTGACCAGCGCGCAGGCTGTCAGAAAGCCGGCCAGCTCGTCGCAGGCAAACAAAGCCTTGGCCAGATGCGTTTCGCGCGGAACGCCGCTGTACTGCGCATGGCCCAGAATGGCAGTGCGCAAATCGAGAGGCCAGCCCAGCCGCTCCAACTCGCGGACTCCAACATACGGATGCTCCTCGGCCGTGGGATAACGCTCGTAGTCGAAATCGTGCAGCAGGGCCGTGGTCGTATACAGCTCAATGAACGCAGCCCGTTCTGCGCCGGCCAACCCCAACCGGTCGGCTTCTGCCTCGCCCATCGCCGTGACGCAGGCCTCGACCGCCAGCGCATGCTTGCGCAGGTTTTCGCTCTCCGTCCACTCGATCAGCAGTTGCCAGGCTTGCGCTCGTCCGTAGCTGGAACCGCTTTCTTTTGCATCATTTCCGGTGCAGTTGTTCATGGCTTCCTTGACCTCCATGTTTACTAACTTGGTTCGTCCCTTTCCCGGTTTTTCCTGTTAAATTGCGGGTATGATCCGTGAAATACGGGATTGCACCCAAGTTTCCACTTGACAGTTATGGTACATATCCCGGAAAGTATGACATATCGTGGTGCTGCAATGCACCGCGGGGTTCCTGCTCTGGCACTCCGCACACCACTTATGGCTACTTCACTTGCGAGCGTGGAGACACGCGAAGTTGTGCACTGCAAGTATCCCGAATGCAAACTGGTTCAGTTCAGGCCGTCCAACGGTCTTTGCAGAAGGTGCCACAGGCCCTTGAATATCGAGGAGCCGGTGCGGCCAGGGCCCATCCCGGTTGAAAATCCGCCATTCGATCCCGCAGCCGAAGCCGGCTTGCGGGTGGCTGGCCAGGTGAAGGAGATTCGTCGCGCACGCCACCTGAGCCAGCGGCAACTGGCCGGGCGCATGCAGGTGCCACGCACCTACATCTCCAAAATCGAAAATGGCAAGGCCATTCCCACCCTCAGCTCTCTCGAACGGCTCGCCGATGCTCTGGGTGTGCATATACGCCAACTGGTTCGCGACGCCCGCAGCCTTCGCGACGACGATGTGGCATCAATCATGGCCGATCCGATGCTGGCCGAGATCGCGTCCCTGCTGCCTTGCCTGGACCCGCTGCACCGCTCGCTCGTCATCAGTTCGGCGCGCGACATGGCCATGGGCTACCGGCGCATCGCGTAAAGGGTTCAGGCGAGAGCATCTCCTTCCCGGTGTGGCGGCAATGGCCGCCGCACTCTCTGTCGGGAGTCCCTCGCGCTGGCTCGTCTTCAGCCGTGACACTGGCAATTGCAGCCCATGGGCGCATGTGCTACGGTCAGGATGAAACGCCTCGACTCGCGCCGACGGAAGGATGGTGTACCGGCCCGCAAGCTCGAATGCAATGATTGAGATAAAATCCCTTGTTACCTGCCGCCAAACCGCGCATCAATGAACTAACCGCCGAGGAGCGCGCCGTCTACGCGACCCTCAAGCCCGAGTGCCTGCCGCAGCATGTCGCCATCATCATGGACGGCAATGGACGCTGGGCGGGACATCGCTCGCTCAAGCGCTTCCTTGGCCACCAGCAGGGCGCCAACGCCGTGCAACTGGTCACCGAGACAGCCTCCCGCATAGGCCTTCCCTGGCTCACCCTCTATGCCTTCTCTCTGGAAAATAACCTTCGCCGCCCCCGTGCCGAGGTCAGCTTCCTCATGCGCCTGCTCAAGACGTATTTGGAGTCCAATCTTCAGCGCATGATGGACAACAACGTCCGCATGAAGTACATCGGCCGCACCAACGAGCTGCCCGACGATGTACAGGAAAAGATGCGCTGGGCCGAGGCGGCCACGGCCACGAACACCGGAACCACCCTCACCCTGGCCCTCAACTACGGCAGCCGCTCCGAGCTGGTGGACGCCTTCCGCGCCTTATCAGCCGAGATCAAACAAAAACACCTGAGCGCTGAGCGCATCACCGAAGAAGATATTCATCGCCATCTTTACACCGCCCACATGCCCGATCCCGACTTGCTGATACGCACCTCTGGCGAGATGAGGTTGTCGAACTTTTTGCTGTGGCAGATCGCCTACACGGAGATCTTCGTCACCGAGCGGCTGTGGCCGGATTTCAAAGGCATCCACCTGCTGGAGGCCATCGCCGATTACCAACTGCGCGAGCGCCGCTACGGCGGACTGAGCGATAGTGTCGGCGAAGTGGAAGAGAACTCCGACCAAATCAAGATCGTGGCTGGCTGAGTATTTTTTTCTTCACCAACCCCAATCCTGCGCTGGATTCGATCCTATAGCGAAGAAATTCCGAAGGCCAGTTTGTTGGGACAATATCTGCTCGAATTTCATCGAAATCACATCGTTTGATGCCCGCCTGCCGGTACAAACCACGCCCCGGCAGTGTATTCTCATCCCAATGAAACGTATCTATACCGCTCTTATCCTGATCCCCGTGGTACTGGTTCTGGTCTTCATGGGACCATGGTGGCAGTGGCTGTTTACCATGGCCGTTGCGGCGGTGGCCGCGCTGGCCGCATGGGAGTTTCTGGGCCTGGCACAGAAGGCCGGCGCCACCCCTCCGCGCATCGCCGTGCTGGTCGCAGTTGTGTCGCTCTTTGCCAGCAACTTTGAGTGGCCCCTGCAAACCGCGGCCACGCTGGGCATCCTGAGCCTGGGCCTGCTGGTCTATTGCACCTTCATGAGCCCGGTGGAGCAGCTCATGGCCGACGCCTCGGCCTCCATCTTCTGTCTGCTCTACATCGGCTTCACACTGATTTCCCTGCCCGCCCTACGCGAGAATCCCGAGGGCAACGGCCCCTCTCTGGTCACCTTTCTGCTGTGCGCGGTGTGGGCAGGAGACACAGCCGCCCTCTACGTCGGACGCGCCTGGGGAAGGCACAAGCTGGCCCCGACGCTCAGCCCCAACAAAACCTGGGAGGGCACGCTCGCCTCTGTGGCCGGAAGCCTGCTCTCCACCTGCGCCCTGCTGGGCATCGCGCAGTTGATGCAAATGTGGGATGTGGCCGGACTCTCTTACTCCGGCGGAGTCTGGTGGTACTGGCTGGGTCTGGCCGTGGTAGTCAATGTGGCTGCCCAGGTGGGTGATCTGGCCGAATCAGCCCTCAAGCGCTCGGCAGGAGTCAAGGACTCCGGCTCCCTGCTCCCCGGCCATGGCGGCGTCCTGGACCGCATCGATGCCCTACTGATCGCTGCGCCAGTGCTGTGGTACGCACAGATGATTCACTAGCGGCGGCGCATATCTGGCAACTCGGGGGTTAGCCAAGAAATATTCTAGGTGCAGCCATTTATATATTTACAATTATGTATTACAATTGAGATGTGAGCAACTTCCAGTTTGAGTGGGATCAGGCGAAAAATCTCGCCAACCAGCGCAAGCATGGCGTGAGCTTTGAGGAAGCTGCACAGGTCTTCAGAAACCCTCTCTATCTGTCTTGGAAAGATAGAGTTCAAGATAGCGAGGAGCGTTGGCAAGCCTGTGGTGAAGTTGAGGGCTTATCGATGCTAATCGTAGCGCACACGATCAGAGAAGAACTAGAGGATGGGGCCGAGATCGAAGTGGTTCGCATCATCTCCGCCAGACGGGCAGAGCCCAAAGAAAGGCGACGCTATGAAAAAGAAAATGGTTAGGTACACATTGGAGACTTTGCCGCCGCTGACCGACGCGCAGCGCGCCAATCTGAAAGCTATCTCAGCACGGCCGGCAAGCGAGATCGACACCAGCGATATTCCTGTCATGACCGACGCCGAATGGGCAAAGACTAAGCATGTGCGCGGGCATCTCTATCGACCGATCAAACAGATTGTCACCGCGCGTCTGGATGGAGATGTTTTGGAATGGTTGAAGTCTCACGGTAGGGGTTATCAATCGCGCATGAACGCCATCCTAAGACGGGAAATGCTGTCGTCGTTCAAGTCGGCAACTGCAAAATAAGTTCCATGGAACTCCAAATTACCCTATGAAAAAACTCGCCATTCTCGGTTCTACCGGCTCCATCGGCCAAAGCACACTCTCCATCGTCGGGCAGTTTCCAGATCGCTATTCGGTCGCCTCACTGGCCGCCGGGCACAACGTGGACGAAGCCTTCGCCCAGGCCATTCGCTGGCGGCCGAAACTGATCTCGCTGGCCACGGAAGAGCTTGCCGCGGAGCTGGCTTTACGGCTTAAACAGGCCGGCGTCAGCGGCGTCGAGGTAGTCCACGGAACCGCAGGCACCGTCACCTGCTCCACGCTGCCGGAAGCAGATTTTGTGGTCTCGGCCATCGTCGGCGTCGCCGGACTGGAAGCCACGCATGCCGCCATCCTGGCCGGTAAACCTGTCGGCCTCGCCAACAAGGAGTGCATGGTCGCCGCCGGCGAAATCCTCACCCGCGCAGCCCGCGAGCGCAACGTCCCTATCCTGCCCATCGACAGCGAGCACAACGCCGTCCATCAATGTCTCCGCGTCGGCGCGCACTCCGAGGTCAAGACCATCTGGTTGACGGCCTCCGGCGGTCCCTTCCGCAAGCTGCCCATCGCCGACTTCGCCGCCATCACCCCCGAGCAGGCTCTCAAGCACCCCACCTGGGTGATGGGTCGCCGCATCACCATTGACTCCGCAACCATGCTCAACAAGGGCCTGGAAGTCATCGAGGCCTGCCGCCTCTTCGACGTAACGGCAACGCAGGTCCGTGTCACGGTTCATCCCCAGTCCACCGTTCATTCGCTGGTGGAGTACGTGGACGGCTCCATCCTGGCACAGATCTCCGTCACCGACA
>CAZFMB010000048.1:0-29703 GCA_964520005.1 uncultured Occallatibacter sp. | reverse complement strand
GGGTAGCCTTGTCCTTCACCAGCTCGATGCCGATCATCAGGCCGCGTCCGCGCACATCGCCCACCGTCGCGTGGGTTTGCTTCCAGCCGTTGATTCGCTGCAACATCAACGCGCCTACCCGGGCGGCGTTAGCCATGCCCTCGCGTTTAATGATGTCCAGCGTAACCATGGCGGCGGCGATGGAAACCGGATTGCCCCCGAAGGTGGAAGCGTGCGAGCCCGGCGCCCAGTTCATAACGTCAGCCCGGCTCATGCATATGCCCAGAGGCATTCCCGAAGCAATGCCCTTGGCCATGCAAACGATGTCCGGGTGCACGCCGGAGTGCTCGATGGCCCACCACTTGCCTGTGCGGCCCATGCCGCATTGCACCTCGTCCACCACCAGCAGAATGCCGTGCCGGTCGCAGATGCCGCGCAACTCGCGCAGAAAGTTGTCGGGAGCCACCACATAGCCGCCCTCGCCCTGGATGGGCTCGAGAACTATGGCAGCCACTTCCTCGGGAGGAAGAATAGTTTTGAAAAGCTTCTCCTCAATGTAGCGCGCGCAGCCCATGCTGAAGGCTTCTTCTTCCTGCGCTCCGCCCGTGCAGCCGCGATAAGCATACGGATAGCGGATGTGCGTCACGCCGGGAACCAGCGGCGCAAAGCGGCGCTTTTGCTGCGGCTTAGAGGCGGTCAGCGACAACGCGCCCATGGTGCGTCCATGGAAGGCGCCTAGAAAGGCAATGATGTTCTGCCGGCCGGTGTGGTAACGCGCCAGCTTGAGGGCGCACTCAATGGCCTCGGCGCCGGAGTTGCCGTAGAAAAATTTGTGCGGCCCAGGCATGGGGGCGATGGCCGAGAGCCGGTCAGCCAGATCGGTCATCAGCTCGCAGTAGAAGTCGGTTCCGGAGATGTGCAGCAGCTCGGCGGCTTGCTTTTGGATGGCGGCAACCACTTCAGCGTGACAGTGGCCGGTGGAAGCCGTTGCAATGCCCGCTGCAAAATCTAGAAACACGTTGCCGTCCACGTCTTCCACGCGAATGCCGCGGCCGCTCTTGGCCACCAGCGGATACGAACGTGTATAGCTGGGCGAGATGAGCCGGTCATCGGCGGCGACGGCGGCCTTGGCCTTTGGTCCGGGCAGCGTACAAACGAGTTTGGGCCCGTATTGCGCATGCAATTCTTGCTTGGTCATTTTCTTGTCTCCTCGACGGATTCGGTTGTGCGGCTTTGCGGCATCCGTTCGATGCCCGGCCGCGGATCCCAAAGGGGTTGGGATGGTCCAGTTCTCATCGCCCTGTGGACGAGATAGAGTTGGAGAGAATCTTCGGCGGAACTGACCTAATCGCCGCCGAAGAGGCTAGGTCGCGTGAGAGGCGGGAGTATGCGCAGATAGCGCCGTGGGCAGATGCCAAGCGCGCGCGACCGCGACCAGCGCCTGGTGGCCGGTGCAAGCAGTCGTATTATGGCGCGCTTATGCATGAAATTCCTGCTGACAACAGGATATAACATTTCCAAGGATGCTGTACAGAGCTGCAGTAATGCTCGGTATGACGAAGCGAAACATGGAACAACTAAGCGGCGTCGCGGGTGTTTGCTTCCACAATGAGCTACGCGAGATGGGATAGAGTTTCGAGCACAGTTCCACTTCTTCCTTGACAAGCAGTACGGCATTCGATAGATTGGTCGCAATTTTCAATTCACAACCTTGATTCTGCCTAGTAGGAGAAGATTCGCATGGAAGCTGCAAAAAAAGTTCCCTCTGGCATTAATGGATGGCTTCTGTTGCCAGCCTTTGCTTTGTGTGTGCAACCCATTGGATTTATCTACAAGAGTGTGTTGATACTAAGTCACATTGACGAGATTACAATAATCTGGCAGGCGTTATGGTTTGATCTTCTGGCGATGATGATGATCGCGGTAGTCTCCTGGGGTTTCTTCCGCAAACGCCAATATACTGCCCCACTCTACGTAGCCTATGTTGCTCTATCTTGGGTTATCTGGGCAATTATAAGCGGCGCATCGGCGCAGTACTTGGACGAAGGTATGATCGGCTTGATCTTTCATCTGATCGTGTTGCTCCCCTACATGGTATTTTCCCGGCGTGTGGCAGCCACCTTTGTTCTTGAGCCTGAAAATCCGTTGGACGGGTTTTTGGCCGTCATTGCCAGGCCGTGTGCCGCAGCGGTGAGGCTTTTGCAACGTCACCGCTGGTTCATTATCCTCTATATTATTGTGTTCTTTGTCGCAATGATGGTTCTTAATGCCGCTGTTCACTCGCTTTACTGCGACGGAAATCTGCGCGGTACATGGCATCTGCTTGTGGGGTAAAGAATCATACTCAAAGTTCGGGCCACAGGATCCGGCATAGAGGAGATCTCTTTCTCCTTCGTTTCTTTCTGACGAGTAGTAAGGATGTGCATTAGCATGGAATCAGCCCCATGACGAACTCCTCCGCACATCCGGCAAAGAAAGCGGCCTCCACGGCTTCCATCGTGCTGGCCTTCGCATGTGTATATTTTTTCTGGGGTTCCACCTACACAGCCATCAGCATTGGAGCGGCCCAGATGCCGCCGCTGCTGCTCTCCGGCACGCGGTTTTTCATTGCCGGCGCAATTCTACTTGCCTGGTGCCGCTGGCGCGGGCTGCGCCTCTGGTGGCCGCCAAAGACCATGCTGATTCTCGGCCTGGTTGGGATTGTTCTGCTCAGCGTCAGCAATGTGGCCCTGGTCTACGCGGAGAAAACCGTCCCCAGCGGGCTGGCTTCGCTGGTGCTGGCTGTGACTCCGCTCTTCATAGCGCTGGCTGAGATGCTGTTGCCAACCGGAGAGCCGCTTTCAGTGCGCGGATGGCTGGGCATGACGCTGGGCTTCGCTGGCTTGGCGGCTCTGGTATGGCCCTCGCTGCGCACTGGTTTTGCCGGTGACTTCACGCGCCTCGTGGCCATCGGTGTCTTGCTGGTCGGTGCATTTTCATGGACCGTAGGCAGCATCCTCTCGCGCCATGCGCGGCTGCCGGTCAATAGCTTTGTGGCCGCGGCCTGGCAAATGCTGATAGCCGGCGCCTTCTGCATTCTGCTCGGCACCGTGCTGGGCCAGTGGCCCAGATTTCACGTGAACGTAGCCTCGATTGCATCGCAGGCCTGGCTCATCACCGGCGGCTCGCTCGTGGGCTACTCCGCCTTCATCTACCTGCTGGAGCACGTGCCGGTGGCCAAGGTCTCCTCCTATTGTTATGTGAACCCGGTAGTCGCGGTGCTGCTGGGCGTCGTCCTGCTCGGCGAGCGCCCCGAGCGCGCCGAGTATGTCGGCATGGCAGCCATCGTTGTCGCAGTCTTCGTGATGACCACCGCAAAGGTCAAGGCCAAAGGCGCATCGGGAACCATCGACTCACGCCTCGCCGAAGAACTGGAGCCGCCGCTGGCCGAGTGATTTTCTTGAAAGGGCACGGCTGCATAGCATGCGAAAAACTCGAAATTGAGCCAGATATGTATCAGTCCACTACGGCGTTGCCGATTCACGAGGAATGAAACTTGTGTGAATCGCCACCCTCGGCCAACTTGCCAACCCGCGAACACCGCGTAGCGATGGCTAACTTGCTGCACTTGTTCAAAAATCTTTGGGTCGATGTTTTGAAAGGGCACGGCTTCAGCTGTGCCGTAAATGCAACAATAAAAGCATCGGGCTTTAGCCCCGGACGAAATGTTGTCGAAACTGACCTGTAAACAATAAGGAGATTTTCAACAATGCTCAGACTTCTGGTTCAATGGCTCTTGTACGCCTTTGCCCTGCTGGTGGTTTCCAACCTCGTGCCCGGCTTCTACTTGCAGGGACTGGGCTCGGCTCTGACGGCTGCCTTAATCATCGGCCTGCTCAACGCCACGGTCGGCTTCTTCCTCAAGGTCATCACCTTCCCTATCAGCATCCTCACCCTCGGCCTATTTCTGCTGGTCATCAACGGCCTGATGATTCTGTTGGCGTCCAAGCTGGTGCATGGCTTCCACGTGCGCGGATTCCTTCCCGCCTTCTGGGGAGCCGTGGTGCTGGCTTTGCTGGGCATGCTCATCCGCGCAGTCACCAAGGGCTCGTAAGGAGAATTTATGGCAATTCGCAGAGTCCATCTGTTTTACTGCCCGAACGAAAAGTGTCGAGACCATATTGTACTGCCGCGGCAAAGTCATCTAGGAAAATTTGATGATCAGCAAGATCAAGCCACAGATATTTGGCCAATTCGGTATCTATGCCTTTACTGCGGGCTACCGTCCGAGGTTCCGGCAAATATGATCCGTCTGGAAGTTGCTGAAACGCAGGATCAATATCAACTAGTCCGTTATGACTTTTCCACTGACCAATCAGGCTCTATAGAGAGCTTTGCGATTTACACCAAGGAAAGAATATGTTCTGGTGAAGATCGACACATCTTTCGAGAAAGCCGACGCGAAGCCTTTGAACGTGTTTTGAAACCGTTTGGACTATTGGAAGATTCTTACGGGGATAAGGTAAATGTGAGCGTTGATCCCGGACTTTGCTACCAGCCTCCGATGAGAGCGGAGAAGGAGTCAAAATGAATCTCTACTTTCTGACATGTTGTTAGGTTGTGCATTCTGTCAAAAGTAGCAGAAAGGCGGCAATACATGACACAAGCAGAAAAAGATGTTTTGAAGGAGATCGTGAGGGAACTGGGGAAGTTGACAAATGCTGTGATTGCTCTGCAAGAGAAAGTAAACATGCAGTCATTGGTGCAATTGTCGAGGAGTTTTGACACTCTGAGCAGGAAGATAGATGCTTTGCCATCAAGGTAGTAGGGTGCCTCAGATCCCGCATGTGGGACCTGGGATTCAGCTACTTGATCGCTGGCATGGCGGGTTTAGTGACAACCTTCTTGCCTGCCGCAGGTTTGCCGTGCCGAGCCGGCGTCTTTCCAACAGGCTTGGCCGTCTCCGGCGCAACCGTCGCCGGATGCGCAACCACCGGCCCATTGAGCGTCTGTGGAGTGCGCATGGCTCCGGCGCTGGAAAAGCCGCCTTGTCCGGTATTGTGCGGAGGAACCGCGCTTGCACTGGACGGCTGAGCGGGCTGGAAGCGCGAGGAAATTCCCCAGCCTCCGCCGACGACCACAGCCACAATCGCCGCCGCCGCCGCCGAACGCGCCAGATTCTGTATCCAGGCATTCTCCATCCGCAGCGCCAAGGGCCAGCTCAAAATCCGAGTCTTGCCTGAAGCCGTATTAGTCTCCGCACGCAATCCCGCCTGCACCCGTTCCTCCAGCCCCTCGGGCGCGGAAAGCCGGGCGATCAGCCGCAGCGTCTCCTCAAACTCGCTGGAGCCGCCAACCAATTGGTTTTGACTTGTAGGATTCATCCCAAACTCCTTTCCCAAGCGAGCAACTTAATCACTAATCCCTGATTTCGCTTCCCAAATAACCCAATTTTGCGCAAAAAACCTACACGTATACACAAAAGGTTTTCGACGCGGTTTTTGGGCGCGTTTGTTGCCTCAATAAGTCAACTCCTGCCCGTACTCCTCTTATGGTCCAGCAATCCGGCCATCAGGTTGCGTGCGCGAAATAATCTCGACCGCACGCTGGACTCGCTCACACCCAGTACCGAGGCAATCTCCACGCTGTTCAGCTCCTCGAAGGCCGAGAGGATCAGCACCTGGCGTTCCTTGGCGGGCAACTGCTCCACGCAAGCCAGCACGTGGGCATGATGCTGTGCAGCCGCAACGCGCTCCTCGGCGCTCAGTCCCGCGGCGGGCAGCACGCGCGCCAACTCGGCCACGTCGTCGGTCTCCGGACGCGTCTTCATGCGGCGCTTGCGATCCAGCACCACGTTCCACACAATGCGAATCAGCCAAACCCGCTGGTCACGCACCTCCGCAAGCGTGTCGCGGTGGCGCAGCACGCGCACAAACGCCTCCTGCACCGCGTCTTCGGCGTCGGCCGCGTTGCGCAGAACAGAGTAAGCCACCCGGTAGAGCGTTCCGGCATACTGGCTCACCAGCCCCGCAACCGCTGCGTCTTCCGCTCGCCGGCGGGCCTCCTCGTACATAGCCTTGTCTGCGATCTCCATCCAACCTGAGAATACTGCCTGACCCGCGCTCATAGTCCACAGACGCAATCCAGATGCAAAATGCTCACATCCGCTTCGGCCAAAATGAAAACGGCCCGCGAAGCCATCGCTCCGCGAGCCTTTTTCGCAAATCCGCCAGCTTTACTGCTTGCCGCCCAGCTTCTGCGCCGCAATCTCTCCGGCCATGCCTTCCTTGTCGGCGTCCTTGACATTGGCCCACAGCTTGCGAGCCTGCTCAACTTTGCCCTCCTCCGAATAGAGGTCGGCCAAATCAAGCTGCGCCACGGCGGCTGGCACCGTATCCGACGGCTTGGCAATCAGCGCGTTATAAATGTTAATCGCCTCGGGGTCGCGGTCCATCTGGTGATAAAGGCCGGCCAGAGCCAGTTTGGCCAGATTCGCCAGATTCCGATTCCACGAATCTCCGGCGGTCTTCAACTCCGCCTCGGCCGACGCGTTGTTTCCCAGTTCCTCATAAGTGACGCCGGCAAAGTAGTGCGCCTTGGTGCCCTCCGATAGCCATCCATACTGCTTTGCAACCGCAAGAAATTGCTGGTTGGCGGCCTTGGAGCGGTCGGCAGCGGTAGCGTAGGTTCCGCTTATAGCAGGAGCACCGGGCATCGCGAGCGGCGCGCCATAGGTGTCCAGCGCCGCGCCCAGAGCGGTGTCGGCCTTGGACGAGCTCCAACCCCAGTAAATCAGCGCTCCTGCGACTGCTACCACCACAACAACCACAACGATCACCCAGCGCAGAACGCCGGAACGATGGCCGCTCATCCAGTCCATGCTGCTTTTAGTGGCCTGGGCAAAGCGATCTTGTTTCAAAGAATGACGGGTTTTTGTATCCACAGGGTTTCTTTTTCCTTCATTTCCAGACTTGCTCGCGGGCCAATAGATGTGGATGCCCGCAACTGCAACCCTATCAGTCTATCAGCGCGTGAAGCTGAGCGTCTATCGGCCCTTGCCGACGGGCGCGCGCGGCGGTAGGATGGGCTTATGTTTGAAGAGTTTAGCGTAAAGGATTACTGGAGCGGCGAAGAGCTTCATTGCCGATGGAAAGGCACACTGGTAGCCATCGCCACGCGCCACGCCGACGCCGTCGATGTTCGCTTCGAGGTCAATGACAGACCCATGTGGATTGCCCTGCCGCTGGAGGCTTGGGGACGTCATAAGTCGTTGACTGGAAAGGTGATTACCGACCAGCTCGCCGCACAGATCGCGGGACGGTTTCTGAAACAATTGATCGAAGAAGGCTACGACTCGCGGCGCGAAATCTACACCATGACCGTGGACGAAGTCCTTGCGCATCTTGATCTTGTGGTCGCGGAGGCACGGAAATTGGGCGAAATGCCGGCACTAGCGTGAGTTCACAGTTCACCGTTCACAGTTTTCAGTTTTCCTGGGGTAAAACGCGCGCAAGAAGTCTTTGCTTATAGATAGAGGTTTTTTGCGCGAAATGGGGTTATTTGGGAAGCGGGGAAGCGGTTCACAGTTCTCAGTTCACAGATGTCAGTGGTCAGGGAACAGGGGTACAACCGACGGAAATGTTTCACGTGGAACATATTCATTCTGTTTAGTTTATCTCTATGTTTCACCCATAATTAACAGCAAGGTATTGAAAATAAATTTGAGGTTAGGGATCAATGGTCAGGTTTTAAAGGATACGGGCGGGCAGGTTGAAGTTGAAACCTGCCAGATCGTATCCATACTTGAGAATTAAACTGCGCGGCGTCATCCGCGCCAATATCGATTCTGAGATGCCGACTTAACGATACCAATCTATGCTGCCTATGCTGCTGAACGCATCGATCATATGGCGTGCAGGCATTTGGCGTGCCGGGCTTGGGTTGATACACCAAGAGCTCGAGTTTCCCTTGACATCGCTCTAACGTTACACAATAATGTGTCTACCCGCTACCAGGGTAGCCCGACACAAAAGATAAAAGTTTCATCACAAATAATGAGTTGGGCAATCGAATTACACATTTAGAAAGTTGCCCACGCTCGTGTGGCATACAAGTTAAATCTGGAGAAGGATCAGAGCCAACTGGCGCTGAAGGTGTTTATTCTCCGATCTAAGTCAGCAAATAATTGTTCCCATTTCGGAGTGCAAATTCACGTGAGGTGACATCGTATGCCAACTCAGATCACGCGTCTGGTTGTCTTGATGCTTGAGAATCGTTCATTCGACCACATGCTCGGGTTTCTCAAGCATCCCAATCCCACCTTCAATGGCCTGAAGGGCGACGAATGGAACTACTCGGCGGTAGCGGGCGCAGCCAACATTATTGTCAGTGACGATGCTGGCGACGTTGAAGACCTCAATCCCGACCCAAACCACGAATTCGCGCATGTTACGAACCAGATATCTTCGACCGGCGACCCGGTCGGCAATCCCGATATGAGGGGTTTCGTGCGCGACTATTTTACGGATTGCAACGACGCAACCCACGCCGCAGGAATTATGAAGTGCTTCACGCCGCAGACGCTGCCGGTGCTTTCCACACTGGCCACGCAGTATGGCGTCTGCGATCGCTGGTTTTCATCCGTGCCCGGCTCCACAATCCCCAACCGCTTGTTCGTTCACGGCGCCAGCTCAGCCGGCTCCCTCACGCAGGATGCCATCGCCGCCCCCTTCGTTCTGCACACCATCTTTGAGAGCTTCGACGACACCACGCCACACGACTACGCCATCTACACGGCAGGCTCCTCCATCCTCTTCGCCAACAAGTATCTTCTCCAGAACATGGGCAAGTTCCGCGACTACGCGAATTTTGTCTTCGATGCGACTCACGGCAATCTGCCCGCATACACCTTCATAGAACCCGCCTATGACGACGACGGCGAGGGGACAATTGCCACCAGCCAACATCCCGACTTTCCCATCGACCGCGGCGAGGCTCTCATACGCGAAATCTACAACGCGCTCACCAGAAGTCCCGACTGGAAAAGTACACTCTTCCTTATCCTTTACGACGAACATGGCGGAATCTTTGACCATGTCTCGCCGCCTGTGGTCACGCGCAACCCAATCTACAACAACCTACCCGACGTGGAACACTCCGGGCCGCCGGACGTATTTGACTTCACTCGTCTCGGCGTCCGGGTTCCCGCGGTCTTTGTCTCCCCGTGTATCCCGCCCAACACCTTGATCAATGACCGGGACTATGACCACTGCTCTGTGGTCTCCACAGTGCGCAAACTTTTTTGCAACCCGGCCAGCCAGCCGTTTAACTGGCGCGAAGCCCAGGCCGCAACTTTCGAAAATGTACTGACTCTTACCGGAGCAAACATTCGGACCGATGTGGTGCCTCTGCCCGACCCCGTTGTCTCCGCCGGAGTTAATATAAGTGCCGCCGCGGCTGCGCCCATTCCCCGCTCCCAAACCGATCTCACCGTCCTCATGGCCGGCGCCATGCACAACGCGCTCGTGCAGCAGGGCCTTCAGCCGCCCGGCGACTACACAACTCTCACCAACTCCACTCAGGTGTCCGCTTACCTGAAACAGGCCCGGCAGATCCTGCAAAACGCGGCAGGAGGTGGACAATGACCTTGCTCCCTCGCGCACACAATCTTTTCCGCATCCTGGCGGTCAGCTACATGCTCTCTTCCGCATCCATGTTGCTTGCGCAAACCTACGCGAGTTGCAAGGATTTTTCCGAAAGCCTCTCCAAGGATAATCTGCATTTCAAAATCGACTGCCTTGAAGCGTTGTTTTCTGAAGACCCCGCTCACCTCACGTTTTCCGGCATGGCTCCCGGCAACGGCATGGCCTTTGGCGGAGTGCTTGAACAGAACAACCACTACGTCTCGCCGTTCTCGCTGCCCGCCGGTCCTGGCGTTGTTCCCGGCCTATCTAGTTCCCAGCAGCCCGACTTTACTACCGGCAAACTTCCTTCGGTCGCGGGCGGCTCGCTATGGAGTGCCGATGGCAGTCTCGCCGCAGTCTTCTCCACCAACGGTAGCTGGGTCACTAGCGGCGCACTGACCGTCTTGCCTAAGGGCTATCGGGATGGACACCGCACCGACCATGCGGGCGTCCAGATCAGTTGCAACAAACTTGGCCCCCTGTGTACCAAACAGATCCTTGGCCTGCACTTCCAAGCCTCTCACCGCAGTCTGCAGACCATCTCGTTCTACGGCATCGGTGCTGACTCGCCCCTGGTCAAGTACATCTTTCACGAAAACGACACTTTCGCATCGGTCCGCGTTGCGCTTCCCCTCGCCGACTGGTTCACCATCGAGTCAGGCGCGGAGTACCGCCTGACCGATCTTCCACACATCACTGCGCCCAACTCGGTCAGCGCAAACTTCACCACCGCAACAGCTCCCGGTCTCTCTTCACAACCTGGCTTTGGTCATTATCATTTCGCGCTTCGCACTAATCCCATAGCTATCCTGTCGCCCCGAACCGACGACCAGGACGATAATCATACGGGACCCCTGATGAAGCCGTACGTCCAGTTCACCTTCAACAACAGCGTGGAATACCACTGGTACTCCGCGCCGGGGCAATCGGCATCCTCGTTCCAGCAATTTGTTGAAGACTCGGACGAGAACATTCAGCTTGGCACACGGGTCCGCCACTACGTACAGGTTGGCGACGCAAAAACCGGCGCCGAGCACTTCAGGGATTCTTTGCTCGCCAAAACCTGCGGCGATAAAAACATCGACTGGTCAAAAACGGCCAACTACGTACTTAAAGTGCGCCAGCCCTGCGGCTTCGGAGACCTTGATTTTGTTTCCCATATCGTGGCCTCCAGAACCGGACCCGATTCGACCGTCCCGTTTTACCTCCAGCCGACCGTCGGCGGCTCTGATATTGACTCCCGCCTTAGCTTGCGCGCATGGCCCAACTACCGCTTTCGCGCTCCAGACGCTCTCTTCATTCAGACCAACTACATCCTGCCCTTCTACAACATTCTGGTCTTCTACGATGCAGGAACTGTCGGACCCACTTTCTCCAGCCTCTCCTTTGGAAACCTTCGCCAGGATGCAGGCTTTGGGGTAGCCTTGTCGCTAAAGGGCCGTATCGCTGCTCAGGGATACCTTGCACTTGGCGCAGGCCACGGCCCTACGTTTGGATACAATTTCACCAAATTCTTCTGAGTCGCACAGGATGACAAGCATACAGGCGGCAGGCGCGCAATTTCATTCGCGGCACTCGAGCGCGAGTTCGCGGAATTCGTCAAGCCTGGACAAAAATCCGAGCGACTCGAGGTTGGCGCGGTGTGGCTCGTTGATGGGAAGTCCGACGGAGCCCTGCGGATGCGTTTCCAATTCGTGGGCTAACAGGTCAGCTATATAGACGGCCACGGTGCCATCGAGGCCGGAGTGGGGAGCGCGGCCGGGATGATGGTGGTTGGCGATGGCCTCGACGGCCGTGTTGGGCAATCCCCAGAGGCCGAGGAGATAGGCGCCAATCTCGGCGTGCGAGGTGCCGAGCAACTCCTCTTCAGCCTGGAAGACGGCGTAATCTTTTTCGACGGAGGAGAAGCGCGTTGCGACGAACTCGCGGGGCATTACGCTGGCCAGGATCAAGCTGCCGATATCGTGGAGGAGCGCGGCTACAACAATAACTTCGCGCGATTTGGGGTCCACGGGGAGCACGCCGGCAATTTGAGCCGCACTTTGCGCATGGTGTTGCATGGACTCGTAAACGGATTGCGAAATACTTTTGTTGGGAACAAAGGCGCGGAAAGCCTCCGAAGCGAGGGCCAGGTTCTTGATGGTGTCCATGCCCAGGTATCCGACGGCGCTTTGCAGGGTGGTGACTTTTTGCGCCAGCCCGAAGAAGGCGCTGTTGACGAGCTGCAAAACTTTGGCGGACATGGCCACGTCCTGCTCGATGATGTGCGCAACTTTTTCGACGGGAGCATCGGGGTCAGAAACTGTTCGCGTGAGCGACATGTAGGTAGCCGAGAGGGAAGGCAGTTCGCCGACTTTGCCGACGATGTTGCGAATCTCCGGGGCGCAGAGCAGTTCTTGCAGCGCGCAGACCCGCTCGATGGTGGCAAGCAGTTTTGTCGCATCGCATGGCTTGGCGAGAAAGCGATGTGCCACGGGAACGGCGCGCGTGGCCATTTCGATTTCGGAATGACCTGAGAGGATAATGCGAGCGGAGTTGGGAAAGCGATCGCGGATGTGTCCCAACAGGGTGGCGCCATCCATGCCGGGCATGCGCATATCGGAGACGACCACGTCGAAACTGCCGGCTTCACAGGCCTGCAAGGCGGCTTCTCCGCCTAGGGCAAACTGCATATCCCAACGCTCCCGCTCGGTGTAGAGCATGCGGCGGATGCCGTCGAGAATATTGCTTTCATCGTCCACGAACAAGATGCGTTTCATGCGGCCACCGCCCTGGGAGCAAGAGATTTTCCATTGAGAGGAAGGCGAATGATAAAGGTAGTTCCCTTGCCCTCCTCGGTTTCGAAGTGAATGCTGCCGCCGTGCTTGTCAACGATCACCGATCGCGCAATTGCCAGGCCCTGGCCGGTACCTTTGCCGATTTCCTTGGTGGTGAAGAAGGGATCGAAGATGCGCGATTGCACTTTTTTCGGGATGCCGGTGCCGGAGTCCTGAATGCGAATTTCGGCCCACTCGGAGCAATTCCGTGTTTGCACCTTGATCTTTCCTTTTTCCAGACCTCCCTTTTTGACAACATCGGCAATGGCATGGGCGGCATTAACGATCAGGTTGAGAATCACCTGGTTGATTTCACCTGGCAGGCAAGAAACCAGAGGCAGCGATGAGTCGAAATCGGTTTCCATGTCGGCCACATATTTCCACTCGTTGCGCGCCACGGTAATAGTGCTGTTGATGGCGTGATTCAAGTCCAGCGGAATCTTTTCTTTTGTGTCCGGATGGGAGAACTCTTTCATGGCGCTGACAATGGCAGCGACACGGGCTACGCCTTCGAGTGTTTGATCAACGGCTTTGGGAATCTCATCCAGCAAATAGCCCACGTCCACGCTCTTCACCGCCCTCTCCGCGGCTTCCATTTCCGCTGTCTGGATGGTATCTCGTGTCAAGGTAATCTCCTGAGCCGCAAGCAACAAGCGTTCATAGTTCCGCAATAGATTTTGCAAATCCTGGAAAGCGTCTTTCATGAAGCGCACATTGTCTCCGATGTATTGAATCGGAGTATTGATCTCGTGCGCGATTCCGGCGGCGAGCTGGCCCACCGATTCCAGTTTTTGCGCCTGAAGCAGTTGTTCTCGCAACTGATTGCGTTCGGTGATGTCCTGCATCATTCCTTCATAGCGGACTACCACGCCGTTCTCACGAACGGCGACAGCGCTCATGGCGATCCACGATCTGCTTCCATCTTTGCGGACAGACTCATATTCAAAGTTCTGCACAGTTCCATTTATTTCCATGAGGCGCTTGAAATCATCGCGTTTTTTGGGGTCAACATAGGCGTTTCGGGCAATGTCGGCAATGCAGGCAACCATCTCTTCCGGGGAATCGTAGCCGTAAATACGGGCCATGGCTGGATTGATGCTCAGAATATGGCCGTCTGGTGTACTTTGAAAGATGCCAATAATTGCATTTTCAAATATACCCCGATACTTCTGTTCTGCCTCTCGGAGCGCACGCTCCATCTCCTTACGCTCCGTGATGTCTTCGCACATTCCCTCATAGCGAATCACGATGCCGTTCTGACGAATGGCGCGAATGCTCATCGCGACCCAGACTAGGCTGCCATCTTCGCGAGAAGCCTCGCATTCATAGTTCTTCACGCCGCCGACTCTGTCCATGATCAGCATGAATTCCATCCCTTGCTTGTGGTTGGCAAAAAATTGCTGCGAAATATCAGTAATTCTGGCCACCATCTCTTCCGGGGATTCGTAGCCGAAAGTAAAAGCCATGGAACGGTTCACCTTTAAAAAGCGGCCTTCCGGCGTACTCTGAAAGATACCGATTACGGCTTTGTCGAAGATGCCGCGATACTTTTGTTCCGCCTCAAATAATTCATTTTCAATTTTTTTGCGCGCGGTGATGTCTCTACCTATGCCCGCGATGCCGATGACCCGGCCCTCATTGTCGCGCACCGGCACTTTTGTCGTCAGGATATCGATCTCGTTTCCTGTGATGTCGATGCTTTTTTCTTCGCGGTTGTATAAAGGCTGCCCTGAACGGATCACGTGCTGCTCGTCTTCATAGAAAGCGCTGGCCTGCTCGCGCGGGAAAAAATCGAAATCGGTTTTTCCCAACAGTTCATCCGGCGTATTCGCTCCGACGACGTGCGCCACGTGAGAATTAGCCACCAAAAACCGGCTCTCGATGTTTTTCACATACATGAAATCCGGGACGTTGTCGATCAAGGCGCGGAGCATGCTGCGCTCATTATTCAGCATCGATTTTTTCTTGAGCAGACGTTGATTGGCCTCGTCGGCCAAAGCAATGGCCTTCTGGAGACGGGCTTCCGCTTGCTTGTGCGGGGTAATATCTCGAAAAAACCACACCCTGCCGAGATAGATGCCTTCTGAATTCTTCAGGCCGGTGGAATGCCGTTCGAATGTCCTGCCATCCTTCAACCTAATCTCGCAATGATCCTCTTCATCGGGATGGTTGTAAAGCTCCTGAACACGCCTCGTAAAGGATTCCGGGTCTACCAGAAGCTCAAGAACCGATAGCATCAATGTCCGATCCGCAGTACCGATAATTCTATGGTGTATGGGATCCTGAGCGGTAGAAACGTCCAATCCCCAAATGTCTAGAAATCTCTTATTGTAGGAAACTATGATTCCCTCTTGATTGACGACCAGAATTCCTTCCAGCGTCCCGGCGTGTATGGACTGAATCAGAGATAGTTCAAACTGGCGTTCTTGCTCGGTGTGATTTCGCTCGGTGATGTCGGCACAGAGGCCGATGTGGCCCAGGTACTCGCCACAGGACGAGATCATCGGTTCGGCGAAGACTCCCATGAGCCGCCACTCGCCATCGGCACGCCGGAATCGAGCTTCTATCTCGAAGGTTGTACGGCCATCGACAGCGCGGTTGAATGCCTCCAGAAACCTTGACGCTTCGTCGGGGTGAACCAGCTTCGGCCGTATGGGGGCTTCCAACTCGTCATGCGTCATCCCAAAGAACTGGCGACATGCCTTGTTGGTGAAATTAAAAATGCCCTCAGTGTTGGTCGCCCACATTATCGATGGGCAACTGTCCGCAATCATCCGGAAACGCTCTTCACTTTCGCGCAGTTCCTCATCCGCCTGTTTGCGTTCATTCACGGGGCACCTCACGAGGCCTTCCGGAGTGTCGCAGCCTGCCGGAATCGGTACTACCTCGTTCATTGGTATAACCTCATACGCACGCGATACTCTACCGGAGATATATCGGCAAAAAGAGCATTTTCTGTATTTAGCCGGGCAGGTAACGCCAGATATTTTTGAGGAATGATATTCAGCGCCTAATTGATTGGGAAGAGTGTGCCGATGAAATGATCATGCCTCTTTTCTTCTGGCAGCGTGCCGGGACCGCGCCAGAGTTGCGTGAAGGTTGGGCAGGATGATAAGCCGGCTTGACGAAGCCGTGTCAAGCGTCAGGAACAGATGCGCGCCGCGCACGGGATTAAGGAAATGCCTTGCAGGGAGTGTGATGGATGGCAAAAAAGATCCTATTCGTAGACGATGAGCCTCTGGTTTTGGACGGTATTAAGCGGATGCTGCACAACGAATTTGAGATCAGCACAGCCATGGGCGGAGAAAATGGCCTGACAGCAATCCGTGAGAACGGGCCCTACGCAATTGTAATTTCCGATATGCGAATGCCGGGCATGAACGGCGCTGAATTTCTATCTCAAGTACGCCAAAATTCACCGGAGACTGTGAGGATGCTGCTCACCGGATATACAGACATAAACGCGGCAATAGAAGCAGTGAACGAGGGCCATATATTTCGCTATCTCACCAAGCCGTGCGAAAAGAATACCCTGGTGGGGGCGATCAACCTCGGCCTGACTCAGTACCGGGCGATCACGGCCGAAAAGAAACTCGCCACGAAGGCGCAGATCCTCGAAGGACCGAGGAGCGAAATCGCGGATGTATGCCAATGGGATAACCATGAGAGCGCAACGGGACTACCGGGCCCTACACAGGCCAGAAACCACCTTGCCCCGCTCATGGGTGTTGATACCCACATCTATGCGGTAATGTTTAAGCTATCGATGCTGCAAACCCTGGAGCAGCGTTATGGGGAGGGGGTAGCCGGTGACTACCTTAACTCCGCAGCCCAATTTTTAATACAGGCTTTGCGCCCGGAGGATAAGCTCTTTCACTGGGGCAGAGATGTCCTGATGGCGGTGGTGCGTCGAAATATCTCTCCCGGCGCGATGCGCATGGAGATTGATCGCCTGACATTGACCAGCCAAGGTCAAGTGATGAATGTGAATGGCAAGAGCATTATGATCGCCTGTCCGTTAGCCTTCGATGTGCAGCCGGTATCGCAGTTTCCGACATTGGAAGATATGCTCACGGTATTCAATGCCAAGTCAAGCGGATTGATTTAGACGAGTTCGCAGCCCAGATTGCAGGACACTTCCTCAAGCGACTAGTTCAAGAAGGCTTCGACTCCCGCCGTGAAATCTACATCATGACCGTGGACGAAGTTGTTGCCTATCCTTGACTCCTTAAAAACGTTGCGGAGCAGGTATTGAGACCTGCTCCGCAGCGCTCCTGTTGTGGCAACGATACGTTGCGATGACTTGCTAGTTAATGGTGCAGGCGGTTCCGTTGAGCGCGAAGTTCGTGGGGATTGCGTTGGTGGTTCCGTTCCAGTTTCCGTTGAAGCCGAATCCGGAGTAGCTTCCGTTGGCGGGAATGTTCTCCCAACTTTGGCCGGATTGTTCGCTCACCGTGACGTTGGCTCCGCTCTGCGAAACGGCTCCGTTCCAGGAGCTGGCGATGGTCTGTCCGTTGGCGAATGTCCAGGTCAGCGACCATCCGCTCAGAGTGGTGCTTCCGTTATTCTTGATGGTGATATTGGCTCCGAACTGGCTTGAGTTTTGCGGAGAGATTGTATAGTCAACCTCGCATGCGCTGCTGCCGCCGGAGGTGACGTTAAGTGTGAAGGAGGTGGTTGCGGTCGTGCCGGAGGTTCCGGTGACGGTGATGGTGAATGCGCCGGTGGTGGCTGTGCTGCTGGCCGTCAGCGTGAGCACGCTGGATGTGGCGGAGGAGGTTGGGTTGAAAACAGCCGTCACGCCGTTGGGCATGCCAGATGCAGTAAACGCTACGCTCCCGGTGAATCCGCCAATGTCGGTAACCGTGATGGTGTCGGCTCCGCTGCTGCCTTGCTTGACGGTAAGAGTAGAGGCCGATGGAGCCAGCGAGAAGCCCGTTGTCACCTTTGGATTGACGGTGAGAGCTATTGGGGTAGTCACGATCGTGCTGCCCGAGGTTCCGGTGATGGTGACCGTGACCGGCCCTCCGGTGGTGGCAGTGCTGCTGGCGGTCAGCGTGAGCACGGTGGAGCTGGTGGAGGAAGTTGGGTTGAACGCAGCAGTCACGCCGTTGGGCAGGCCGCCTGCCGTAAACGTGACACTGCCGGTGAAACCATTTTCGGGAGTTACCGTGATGGTGTCAGTGGCGGTGCTGCCTTGCGTCACCGAGAGCGACGACGGTGATGGCGTAAGCGTGAAGGTGGGATTAACTACGGAAGCTGTTCCTACGAAGGTTGTGATGCTCTGCCCCGGCAGCGAGTATGTGAATGAATCATTCGAGACGGTGACTGCGCCGAGCTCCGCCAACTGGTTGGAAGAGGATGTCTGGTAAGGCGTAACCGAGGTTAGAGTGACGCCCGAGATTTGAAAGTCGATGCTTGAGGAGCCGCCATTGGAATTGACGGCCACGATTACATAGTTATTGTTTCCCTTGAAAGATGTGACGTAGACTCCGCTGGTGGGGTTGTTGTTGGCTCCAGTCATCACGTATCCCGGCCTGACGAACTTGGAGTACTGGCCCAGTGCGTAGGCATCCAAATTGGGGCTGTTTCCGTTCAGCATCAGAGGCGTCCACCAATAGACATAGGCGTTGTATTGCGCCACCGCCATGGACTGGTGATATAGCACGGCTGCCGCGATGGCATCGCTTATAGAAGGCTGGGCGGCTCCATTGGCATTGCTATAGGTGGTTTCGGTCATCCACACATCCTTGCCCTTGTTCTTGGCATTGGTGTAGTAGAACGGCGCCACTCCATAGGTATGACCGGCCACGATCGAAACGTGACCAACCGCATTGGAATCGTTTAGCGTGGGATCGGACTCGTCGAGATTGAAGCTGTCCGACTCGGGCATCATCAGCTTGGTGGTTATCGTGCCGCCTTCCTGAGCAATGAAGGCATCCATCTGCGCGCCACTATACGAACATGACTCGTAGGTTCCAGGGAGGAAATCGGGCTCGTTTTGCACGGAGATGGCGTAGAGATTCACGCCGCCGGCCTTCTCGTAAGCGACGAACTCATTCAGATAGTTGGCGAATGCGCCGTAGTCGCTGGTATTGAGCGTGCCCCCGATGGTGCTGCCATTGCTCTTCCAGGCGGCTGGCGGTGTCCATGGCGTGGCGAAGACGATGACCTGCGAATTGATGGACTGCGCCTGTTGCGCATTAGACCGTTCGGTGGCCCAGTTGGAGCCGCCAGTGGTGGAACTGGGATCTATGCGCGAGCGCAGGATGGTGAAGCCTACCTGGCCTGAACCGACGCCAAAAAGATTGTTGGCCTGCGTCGAATTCAGCACCGGCTGCCAGGCCGTCGAAGTGCCAAATCCACGGATAGTTTGGTAGGTGGTGTTGAAGTTGATGGCATCAGTGGTTTGCGCGCTGGCCATTGCACATGCCAGCAGTATTGTGGATGCAACTATACTTACCTTTCGGATTTCCATGATCAACCTCCATGTTGAGATGCAGGTGGTGGGATGAAGCTAAACGGCGCGCACGACTCCCTGCAGACGCACATCAAGCGCCTCCAGCGTCATCCGGTGATCGAACTGGTCTTCCTACTTTCCTACGCGCGGCCTGAGCTTGGGGCTACCTCGGGAGGGTGAGGCTGGCCGCCGGACAGTCAGATTTCTGACTGCCGCGAGGAATAATACATCAAACTAATAACAACGCGCAGCTTTTTTTAATAACAACGCACAACTTTTTTTGCACAAACTATGTTTTAAGTTCCGGGGCATCCTATCACCGATTGTTTCTATTTGATTTTTAGATGACAACCACTTCGCATTTGATCATCTCCCTTTCGATTCAATAAGATTCTGGCAGACGATGGACTCCAACTATTTCTCCGATCCAATTTATGCGCGTTGCAAATGTGAACTCATTTCTCCATGGAATACTCGCTGTCTGGAGGCTGACCACATTTGAGCTAACCATAAAGCGAGGGTCTCTATTTTTCCCAAAACCGGTAAGCTAGTGCCTTACCTTCAGTCAAAAACAAGTCAACTATAGCTTCACGTTATACAAAAACCGATAAGCTATAGCTCACTATTTTTGGATTTTAAGCCCTAATTCCTAACCCCTAACCATTTCCCCCTTCCCACAATGCGGTCCGGATGTCACAATGGATTAACGATTCATTTTCAGCTTTTTTGGGCGGAGGGAGTTCTGCGATGGCAAATGTGTCTGGGGTGGAAGCGGTGAAGGCGCTGGCAGCGGGTGAGCGGGTTCATGCCAACCTGCCTATGGCTCAACTGATTGAAACGTCGTTGGTTAGGGGCGAAGGGCAATTGGCGGCCAACGGCGCGTTGGTGGCTGTGACCGGAGCGCGGACGGGGCGCAGTCCCAAGGACAAGTTCACCGTGGACGACGCGGTGACGCACGAGTTGGTGTACTGGGGCAAGGTGAATCAGCCGTTTGCGCCGGAGAAGTTTGGGGCGCTGCTGGAGCGAGTGGTGGAGCACCTAAAGGGCCGCGAGCTTTTTGTGCAGGACATGTACTGCGGTGCGGATGCAGCTTACCGGCTGCCTATTCGGGTGATCAGCGAGTACGCCTGGCACGCGCTGTTTGCGCGTCAGCTTTTTGTGCGGCCGGAGGCGGCTGTGCTGGCCGGCCATGCGCCGGAGTTTACGGTTGTGGCTGCGCCGACCTTCGAGGCGACGCCGGATCGGGATGGAACGAATACTGGCGCATTCATACTAGCGGATTTTACGCGCAAGATCATTTTGATTGGCGGAACGAAATACGCCGGAGAGATCAAGAAATCGATTTTCAGCGTGATGAACTTCATAGTGCCGAATAAGGATGTGCTGCCCATGCACTGCTCGGCGAATGTGGGCGCGGATGGCGTGACGGCACTGTTTTTCGGGCTCTCGGGGACGGGCAAGACGACGCTTTCCGCGGACCCTGCGCGGCGGCTGATTGGCGATGACGAGCACGGATGGGGCCCGACGGGAATCTTCAATTTTGAGGGCGGCTGCTACGCCAAGTGCGTGGACCTGACCGAGGAGAAGGAGCCGCAGATTTTCAGGGCAATTCGCTTTGGGAGCGTGCTGGAAAATGTGATTCTGGACGCGGATCGGAAGCCGGATTACTTCGACATTCATTTGACGGAGAACACGCGCGCGGCTTACCCGGTGGATTTCATCGAGAACGCGGTGATTCCGGGGGTGGGCGGACATCCGCGGAACGTGATGTTCCTGGCCGCCGATGCGTTTGGGGTGCTGCCGCCGATTTCGCGGCTGACACCGGAGCAGGCAATGTACCACTATTTGTCAGGGTACACGGCGAAGCTGGCGGGGACCGAGGCGGGTATGGGCAAGGACCCGGCGCCGGAGTTCTCGGCTTGCTTTGGCGCGCCCTTTTTGCCGCTGGCCCCGCGGGTTTATGCGGAGATGCTGGGCAAGCGGCTGACGCAGCATAAGGCTTCGTGTTGGCTGGTGAATACTGGCTGGTCCGGCGGGAAGTTCGGTGTGGGCAAGCGCATGAGTTTGAGGATCACGCGCGCTCTGGTGAATGCGGCGCTTGACGGCAGGCTGAGCAAAGTGGAATTTCAAACCGAGGCGGCGTTTGGGTTGAGCATTCCGGTGAGCTGCCCGGATGTTCCTGCGGAGATTTTGAATCCTCGTAACTCGTGGGCCGACAAGGCGGCTTACGATACGACGGCTGCCGAACTGGCGGCGCGCTTCGAGGCGAACTTCAAGCAGTTCGACGCTTCAGAGGCGATTCGCGCGGCTGGACCGAAGGCGAAGTAAGAGAAGGAAAACGAGAGGGGCTTCGATCAGGCTGATTGGTCGAGGCCCTTTTTTGCGTGGACTGGATTCGAAGGAAAAGCTTCCTCCAGAAATCGCGTCCGCAGCCGGCAGACGTATACTGAAATTGTACGAATCAGGTAGCATCCGCGCTGCTCGCGGAGCTGCACTGGAGAATCGTCATGAGTCTTATCCAGCTTCCCGCCCGGGAAGAATCTGCCCCTGTGCAGAAGATCACCGCGCAAACCCTTATCGAGAGAAAACAATCCCACCAGCCGATCACTGCGCTCACTGCTTATGACCATCCCACTGCGCTAATTGTCGATCAGGCCGGCATTGACATGATTCTTGTCGGTGACTCGCTGGGCATGGCTGTGCTGGGCTACGAGAGCACACTGCCCGTCACCATGGAGGAGATGCTGCACCACACGCGCGCCGTGCGTCGCGGTGTGCGCCGCGCGTTGCTGGCAGCTGATATGCCCTTCGGCTCCTATCACGCCTCCACCGAGCAGGCCATCAGCAATGCGACGCGCTTCATCAAGGATGCGGGCGCCGAAGCAGTGAAGATAGAAGGCGGGCGTAATCGCGCCGCGCTGGTTGCCACGCTCACGCATGCGGAGATTGCTGTCGTTGGCCACATCGGACTGACGCCGCAGTCGGTGCATCGCCTGGGCTACCGCGTGCAGGGGAGAACAGCCGACGCCATCGACGGCCTTATCGCCGACGCGCAGGCTCTCGAATCTGCCGGCGCTATCGCCATCGTGTTGGAGTGCGTGCCACGCGAAGTGGGCGGGCAGATCACCGCCGCGCTCACTATTCCCACCATCGGCATCGGCGCGGGGCCGGAGTGCGACGGACAGATTCTTGTTTTCCATGATCTCGTCAATCTGACCTGCGGAAACCCAGCCAAGTTTGTCCGCCGCTATGCCGATGCTTCCGCACTCTTCAGCGAAGCCGTCCAGCATTATGCGAGCGATGTGCGTGGCGGTGCTTTCCCCGCCGATGCGGAGAGCTACCACCTTCCCGGCGAAGCTGGCGCGGAGCTTCTGCAGCGCGAGCCGCAACAACGCAGCAGGCGATGACACTTGCCGCGACCAATCGAAGGAGCTTATTGATTAGCATATGCGCATCATCAATTCCATTGCAGAGATGAAAGCTGTGGCTCGCGAACTTAGGCGCGGCGGCACTCTTGCACTTGTGCCCACCATGGGCGCTTTGCACGCCGGACATCTATCGTTGATCGACGCGGCGAAGCGCGATTGCGCGCATGTGGTTGCGAGCATCTTCGTCAATCCTCTGCAGTTTGGTCCCAACGAAGACTTCAGCCGCTACCCGCGAACGTATGAGGCTGATTGCGCCGCGCTTACAGCCGCCGGTGTAGACATACTTTTTGCACCCAGCGCAGAGACGTTGACTCCTGGTGGCGCGAATACATTCGTTGAGGTCGCGGGCATCAGCGAGCGGCTGGACGGAGCATTCCGCCCAGGCCACTTTCGCGGAGTGGCCACTATTGTCGCTAAGCTCTTTCACATTGTTGCGCCTGACCGCGCTTACTTTGGACAGAAGGATGCCGCGCAGTTGGCCGTTTTGCGCGCCATGGCTCGCGATCTGAATTTTGCCGTAGAGATTGTCGCCTGTCCTATCGTACGCGAGGCAGACGGCTTGGCCCTCAGTTCGCGCAATCGCTACCTGACGGCGGAGCAGCGCGCACGCGCCACTATACTGCATCGTTCATTAAAAGCTGCCGCCGAACTTCGCGCACGGGGTGAGCGTAACCCACAGGCGCTGATCGCAGCTATGCAGCAGACGCTGGCGACCGAGCCATCAGTCATCGTGGAATACGCCGCCGTGGTTGATCCTGACAATTTGCTGCCGCTAGAGGACACCACCGGTGGCGCGCTCATCGCCGTTGCCGCGCGCCTGGGCGAAACGCGGCTGATTGACAACCACCTTATAGGAGCAGTCCATGCCTAGCCCGCTTCCCTTCAAAGTCACGCTCGGCGTCACAGGCGGCATCGCAGCATACAAATCCGCTGAACTGGTTCGCGCCTTGCAACAGCATTCGCTCGATGTGCATGTAGTGATGACGCGCGGTGCCGAAGAGTTTGTCCGCCCGCTCACATTTGCCGCGCTCACCGGGCACAAGGTCATCACTTCGATGTGGGAGACGGATGCGTACGAAGGCGGCTCCATCGAGCACATCTCCGAAGCTGAATCCACCAACCTGCTGCTGGTTGCGCCGGCCACCGCGCACACGCTGGCAAAATTCGCGCACGGCCTGGCCGACGATTTTCTCTCGACGCTGTATCTGGCCACCACTGCGCCCGTCATCGTAGCTCCGGCGATGAACGTGAATATGTGGAACCACGCTGCCACAAATGCCAATCTCGCCATACTGAACCAGAGAGGCGTAGAAATCATCGCGCCGGGCAGCGGCTACCTGGCTTGCGGCATGACCGGCAGCGGACGGCTCGCCGAGATCGACGTGATTGTGCGCGCTGTTCTCGCTCGCGTTCAGCGCTTAGATGAAAACTCTCCACACGATCTCGCCGGCGAAACGGTATTGATCACCGCCGGAGGCACACGCGAGCCTATCGATCCGGTGCGCTTTATTGGCAACCGCTCCAGCGGCCGGATGGGTTATGCGCTGGCTGAAGCCGTCAGGTCGCGCGGCGCGAAGGTTATCCTTATCAGCGCGCCCACTGCGCTCGCTACGCCCGCCGGCTGCGAACGCATCGATGTGACCACCGCGAGCCAGATGCATGCGGCCGTTCTTGCGCATCTGCCGCAAGCTACTTTGGTAATTAAAGCTGCTGCTGTCTCTGACTTCCGCCCCGCGGCCGTCGCCGCGCAGAAGCTCAAGCGCAGCGGACCGCTGACTCTCACGCTTGAACCCACGGAAGACATTGCGCAGAGCGTCTCAGCCCGCCGCAATCCCGGCACATTGCTCATCGTCTTTGCCGCTGAGACTGTCGCGGACACACAAGAGCTCATCCGCAACGCACGCGAAAAGCTGGAGCGGAAAGGCGCGGACGCCATCGTCGCCAACGATGTTTCCCAACCCAGCCTGGGCTTCGACTCGGAAGAGAACGCCGCTACCTTCATTACAGCGACGCGCGAAGTTATATTCCCGGCACAATCAAAGTCCAGCCTCGCGCACTGCATTCTGGATGAGGTCACTAGGATTCGAGTGAATACGCCTCTCCGCACTTCCTGAACTTTTCTCAATGCTTCAGATGGACGAACTTTTTGGGTCGCATGAGATGTTCGAGGTAGCGGGATTTCATTTGCTTGCTGGCCATGACTTGCTTGATCGGCGGCAGCTTGAGAATTACGCCGAGAATGGCGGCCATGGCGCGATGGTTCCACTGCGCCTGATTATCGAAGATGAGGTTTTGCAACTGGCCGCGCTCGATGGCCATGAGCACGGCGCGATGAGCGGTGGTAACCGGAGTGAGCACGCGCTGTTTGCGGGCGCGGAGCTTTATTGATGCGCTGGGACAGGCGCGAACGCAGACGCCGCAACCCAGGCAGAGGGATTCATCGAGGCGAGCCTTTTTGCGCTTGGGCTTGCGCGGATCGGCAGCGGAGACCAGCGCCATGGCTTCGACGGGACAGACTTCCGCGCATTTGCCACAGCCGTTGCAGGAATCGGAGCTGAGCGTGGGGATGAAGTTGGTAGTGGCGATGGGGTTAAGAACGGCGAAGCGCTTGGCGGCAAGCATGGCCTCGCAGCAGCAGCCGCAACAGTTGCAGATGAAGCCTACATGATTTTGCACGTTCTCGCCAAACTGGACGAGGTTGTGCGAGATGGCCTTGTCGAGTAGATTCATGCCTTCACTGACATCAACTTGACGCGCGATGCCGTGCTTGATGAGAGACTGGGCGGCGCCGTTGAAGGTCATGCAGATGTCCATGGGTGCGGAGCAGGATTTACCCAGGTGCTGCATTTTGTGACGGCAGTAGCAGGCGCCGATGCCGCGGTGCGAGGCGGTGCGGATAACTTCGCTGGCACGTTCGTAGTCCATGACGGTGAGCGTGCTGTCGACGGCCAGAGAGTTTTCGTTGACAAAGACGCGGCCTAGCTGGGTTTCTCCACCTGCAAAGAGGTTGCGGACGAAATCTTCTTCTACGTTTAAATATTGGTAGAAGAGCTCGGAGAGCAGCTTCTGGTCGTATGTGTTGCCGATGCGCATCATGGAGAATTCGAAGAAGCCGGCCATGGGCGGAGGCAGAACAAAGATCTGCTCACCGTGGATTTCCATGTCGAGCAACATGCCTCGGGAGGCCAGGGTCTCGAGAATGTTTTGGGATTCAGCGGCGGGCTTCCTCCAGATTTTGGCGGCGGCGGCGATGTTGAAGGGCTTGATGGGAAGCAGCGCCACCAGGGCCGCCTCATCGCGGGTGAATAGCACCTGCAAGATGCGGAAGAGAAGCTCGGTGGGCGGCGCACCCTGGGGAAAAAGGTTGAGCCGGTCAGAGAGCGCCTGGTAGCTGTTCCTGAGGGTCACGTGGGACATGGAAGGCCTCTGGCATGGATGGATTATGAGGCTCATTCTACACGCTGGCGCGAGTAGGACGGCGGCTTCTGCTTTTCGGATTACGATTCAGTCCGCTCTCGTTCCCATGGATCGACTTTGTCGCGGTCGATGCGATCCTCGCGATTCTCTTGCTCATCCTGCTTGCGGCGCTTCTCGCGCTCTTCCCGCTCCTCGCGGCCGTCGCTCATGACTCGCTCCTCTCTTCAGTTATCAGCGGAAAGCGTTCGCGGATGAAGGTAAGTGCTTCGGCGGGCGTGGCGATTGCGCCGTCTAACTGCGCGTCCTCTACGGCGCGGAGCATTTCCTTGAAGGCGGCTCCGGGTTGGTAGCCAGCGGCGATCAGCTCGCGGCCGGTGATGAGCGGCACGGGGCGAACGGCTTCTTCGGGCATGGATGCATAACGCTCGCGGACATAGTTCCAATGGTCGAGGTTGCCGCTGCCGGCCAGGCAATCCATGCGGTGCAGAGCGAGGTGCTGGGGAAAATTATCCAGGCGGAAGAAGCGCTTGAGGGTGGAAACCTTCATGTGCTGGGCGTCGGCAAAGCGCATGTGGTTCTCGACGAGGGAGAGAATTTGATGGGTTTCTTCGTTGGAGAAGCGAAAGCGGCGGCAGATGTCCGCGGCGATGGCGACTCCTACATCCACGTGGCCGTTGAAACGGATGCGGTCGGCGCGCACGAAGGTGGGCGGCTTGCCCACGTCGTGCAGCAGCGCGCCCCAGGCGAGAGGGAGCGGGCAGCCTGCGTCGAGTTGCGCAAGCAGCAGCAGGGTGTGCGTCCAGACGTCTCCCTCTGGATGAAACTGCGGGGGCTGCTCGATGCCTTTCATGCGGGCAATTTCCGGGAGGACTTCGGCGAGTAGGCCGGTTTCATCTAATAATTCGAAGGCGCGGTGGGCATGGCCCTCGGTGAGCATTTTGGTCAGCTCGTCGCGGACACGCTCGCGGCTGACGGCGTGGATTTTTGGGGCGAGGCGACGCACGGCGGCGGCTGTGGCGGGTTCGATCTCGAAGCCGAAGCGGGCGGCGAAGCGCACGGCGCGCAACATGCGCAGGTGATCCTCTTCAAAGCGCTCGGTGGGCTGGCCGATGGCGCGGATGATGCCGGCTTCGAGGTCGGCGAGGCCGCCCACATGGTCGATCACGGCGGTGCGAAGTTTGTCCGAAAGGGATCCCTCAGGGGCTAAAGCCCCAGCTGATTTTGCGGGGTTATTGTACGGGCTAAAGCCCGTACCCTTCACGCTAAGGCCCGTACACTTCGAGGGATCGAGGAGCAGGCCGTTGATGGTGAAGTCGCGGCGGCGAACGTCTTCTTCGGCGCTGGTGGTGTAGCGAACGGCGTCGGGATGGCGTCCATCGGAGTAAGCGCCATCGGAGCGGAAGGTGGCGACCTCGGTGACTGCGTAGCCTGCCTCATCACCTTCTGCTACCAGCACCACGCCAAAGTGGGCTCCGACGGCAAAGGTGCGCGGAAAGAGGTTGAGGACGATATCGGGTGTGGCAGATGTAGCTACGTCGTAGTCCGTGGGCTCGCGGCCGAGGAGCAGGTCGCGGACACAGCCACCGGCGAGGTAGGCCTCGAATCCGGCGGCGCGCAGGGATGCGATGATCCTGAGGGCCGCATCAAATTGGGGCGTGGCGTAGGGCATGGCTGCTGCATCCATTGTCGCTCGCCCAGCCGCTAAACTAAATAGATGAGCGGACGCGGCCTCATCCTGGGCATTGAAACCTCGTGCGACGAGACGGCAGCGGCTGTCGTGGAGCGGGGGGCGCGAACGCTTTCGTCGGTGGTGGCGTCGCAGATCAAGACGCACGCGCGCTACGGCGGGGTGGTGCCGGAGCTGGCCAGCCGGGAGCATCTGAGGGCCATTGTTCCGGTGGTGCGGGCGGCGCTGGCGGAGGCGGGAATTGCGCTGGCGGATTTGGACGCGATAGCGGTGACCGCTGGGCCGGGATTGGCGGGTGCGCTGCTGGTGGGGATTACCTACGCCAAGGCGCTGGCCGCGGCGCAGGGGCTGCCGCTGATTGCCGTCAATCATTTGGAAGGGCACATCCATGCGGTGCTGCTGCATGAGTCGGAGGCCAAACCGCAATATCCCTCAGGGGCTAAAGCCCAAGTTGATTTTGTGGCGTCTACGGCAGTCATGGCTAAAGCCATGACCTACCAGTCATGCCCTGACACAAATCAACGTCTTTCCGCGACCTATAAAGCTGATGAAAAAACACTTCCTTCCCCCAATGAGGCGACGTTGGCGTTGGTGGTTTCCGGGGGGCACACGCACCTATATCTGGCGCGGCAGGCGCAGGGCGCGTGGAGTTACCGGCTGATGGGGCGGACGGTGGACGACGCGGCCGGCGAAGCTTTTGACAAGGTGGCCAAGTTGCTGGGCTTCGGCTATCCCGGAGGGCCGTGGATTGATGCGCTGGCGCGGTACGGCAACCCTAAGGCGGTGCCGTTTGCGTTTGCGCAGATCAAGGTGAAGGCGCATCTGGCGGGGAAGGTGCCGAAGACCAAGGCGGCCAAGACGGCGCCGATTGCCGATCTCGACCCGCGATTTATGTTTTCGTTTTCGGGTATCAAGACGGCGGTGCTGCGGTACGTGGAGGTGCATGGGTTGCGAGACGATGCGCGGGCGCGGGTGGCACGGCTATTTGCGCCGGGAGTTGATGCACGCCCGCCGCAAAGCAAGGAAGAGGCGCGATTGCTGTGTCGGCAACAGGTGCTGGATTTGGTGGCCAGCTTTCAATGCGCTGTGGTGGGCGACCTGATGAAGAAGAGCTTTGCGGCAGCCGAATCGCTGGGGGCGCGGCGGATTCTGGTGACCGGCGGAGTGGCAGCTAACCGCGAACTGCGAGCGCGCTTCAGCGCCGAGGCTGCACGGCGAGGGCTGCGAGTGGATTTTCCGACGTTAGCGATGTCGACGGATAATGCGGCGATGATCGCCGCCGCGGCGTGGGGACGGTTTTTGGCTGGGGAGTTTGCGGCGGATTCGCTATCTGCTGATCCGTCGCTGGCGCTGGGGCGGTGAACAGGTTACTCCCGGGTTTTATCACCACAATTTGCGATTCCTGATGCTATGAAAAATGAGTGTAAGAACTACTCCACACACCCCATAGCCAAGCGGACGAGGGTGGCGAGGCGGCAAATCTGGGTATTGGAGAGGGGGCGATGGCCCTGGACAGGCTCTTTCAGTTGATCCTTTTTAATTGCACCGATGTTCTCCGCCCAGGCTACGCTGTCCTCGCGGAGGCCGGTTTCTCCGGCGCGCAGGAGCATATGCCACGGGCCGAGCTTGGTCACGGAGGTCGAAAGCGGAATGGCCAGCACGGTCTCCGCGCGGGGATGAGAGTTGCGCGAGTTTGTGGAGACGATGACAGCGGGACGGTTCTTGCCCGGCTCGTCTGTGGCGAAGTGCGCCCACCAAATTTCACCGCGAAGCGGAGAAGGTGCGGGCGTCGGGGTCACGATTGGGCCTCAGCTGAGTCCATATCAACGAAGAGGTTAGGTCCGGTCATTTCGGCCCATTCACGCTGTTCGACGAGCTCTTCGCCGGAAGCCGTGTCGTAGTAGGCCTTGGTGGCTGCGTCGAGCTGGCGGCGTTTAGCTTCAAACATCAGCTCGCGCAGCAGCAGGTCGAGGGCCTCGGAGTCGGAGTTTGCGCGGCGCTTCTTGCGGGTTTCGCTGACAAATGCTACAGATTCCGGGGTGAGGGTAAAGCTGCGTTTCATCTTGCGATGTGTCGCCTGCATTGTCATACCTTTTATCTTACCATATATCGCCTAATAATTCTTCCTAGTTGCAAATGGTTGAAAGTACATTACCTCAAGGGCTAAAGCCCAACACTAATTTTGTTACGCTTACGGCACGACTAAACAGCTTGCGGAAAAAAGGCTGGGGAACCAGGTCCAGCACGATGGTTT
>CAZFMB010000047.1:0-29844 GCA_964520005.1 uncultured Occallatibacter sp. | reverse complement strand
CCATCCCGGCTGTTATGGCCTTCAACTACTTCACCGGACGTGTCGAAGCTTTCGATGTGGAGATGGATAACTCCTCCAGCGAACTGATCGACTACTTCATCAAGCAGAGCCACAAGCGCTAAGCGAAGCGCCCTTCGGCGACAGCGGGAATCTGCGGAAGGCGGGAGAGCGAGAACTCTCTCCTGCCCGCCGGTTTCAACCGCGCGGCGAGAGGTTGATCCCTTAGCGATGCCGGAAGCCATCCGGAATAACAATTCTCAGGCAACGGAGCTCTAAAATGTCACAAGCAGTTCGTAACGAAGGTCAGAAGGTCAACTCCAATATCAATGTCACTCCTATGGTGGATGTGATGCTGGTGCTGTTGATCATCTTTATGGTCATTACCCCCATGCTCCAGAACAAGGTGGTCATCGATATGGTTGCGGTGGTCAATCCTGTCGCTATGCCGGACGCCGACAAGGATGATGCCATAGTTGTGGCCATTACCAAGAGCGGGGATGTCTTTCTGGGACAAAACAAGTCGGCTATCGATGTGCTCGGCAATCAGGTTCGCGATATGATGGCCGCCAATCCAGGCAGCAAGACAATCTTCGTTCGCGCCGATGCACGTGCCGAGTACCTGGCAGTGGAAAACGCCATCGATGCCGTGCGCACCGCCGGCGTGGAAGACGTGGGCTTGCTCACCCAGAAGCGTGAAGGTAATCCCGCGGCAGGCGGCTCTTATTAGTTGTCTGGCGTCTTAGTTGTCTGGCGTCGTCTTTTTAACCATTTCGAGCAAACGAGGAGTATTTAGCCATGGCAATGTCAATGGGGGGCGGGGGCGGCAGTATTGCCGACATCAATGTTACCCCGATGATCGACATTCTTCTAGTGCTGTTAATCATCTTTATGGTCATCGTGCCGGTGACGCCCAAGGGTTTGGATGCGCTTGTGCCTCAGCCGCCCAAGACCAAGCAGCCGGACGAAAATAAGATCGACCGTACCATCGTGGTGCAGATCTTTTACCACGGGAACGCAGCTCCGACTTACAAGATCAACGAAACCGACTATGCCAAGGCAGAGCTTCTGCCCAGGCTGACCGATATCTACGCCAATCGCGCCGAGCGCATCATGTTCGTCAAGGGCGAGGACAAGATCGACTTCCGTTACGTGGCCGAGGTTATTGATATCGGGCGTTCCGCGGGCGTAGATCACATAGGGCTGATGACCCCAAGAATTCTTGCGGGCCAGTAGCAGGCAGTTCTGGAGCCGCTTGTATTCATGGGGAGGCAGGCTATCGCGATCCGTATTGGGCCGGTTGGATAGCTGCTGAGGCGGCCAGGGCTTACAGAGTTCGGGCTGGCTAACCGGGCCGCGGGGAGATTTTGGGGTCCCGGCAAACTCCACGGTTGCCAGCTCTGTTCGGAGACAGTTTCTCCGGCGGATAATTGGAGTACAATTTTTTCATCCTGGTTTCGGCGACTCCCTCCCGCAGCCAGCTGTAGCAGAGATTCCAGGCGCGTGACCGACAGGCACTCGTCTGAAGGAGAAGGATAAGAACATGAATGGACCCGCACGTTTTATGGCGCTCTCGGTAGCCTTGGCCGGCATGGTGATTTCCATGAGCGGGTGCGACAAGCTTGCCGCCCGCGACCAGTTGAACAAGGGAGTGGAAGCATACAAGAGCACTCACTATGAGGAAGCCATCAACCACTTCCAGAGGGCCATACAGCTAGATCCCAAACTGCCCATGGCCAAGAGCTACTTGGCTACCGCGCTGGGCCAGAACGTGGTGCCCGGGCTGCTCACGCCAGACAACCTGAAGACCGCGCAGCAGGCCATCGACATCTTCCAGGAAGTTCTGGCCAATGATCCGCACGATGTGAACAGCATGAAACAGGTAGCGGGCATTGAATTAAGCGTCAAGCGCCTCGACGAGGCCAGGGCGTGGCAGAAGAAGATTCTCCAGGAAGATCCCAAGGATCCCGAGGCGGCCTACACCATCGGCGTAATCGACTGGATGCAGGCGCACCAGAATACTCTGACGGCGCTGGCGCCGGCGGGCCTGAACGATGACGGCGAGGGGAACGCCAAGGCGCCCAAGAAGATTATGGATCCGCTCAAGGACCAGAATGCCCCGCTGATCGAGGAAGCTCTGAAATATCTGAACATGGCGCTCGAGAACCGGCCCACCTACGACGATGCCATGTCCTATATGAACCTGGTTTACCGTGCCAAGGCAAACCTGGACTACGGCAACGCCGATGCGGTCAAGGCCGATGTGGATACGGCCAAGGATTGGTCTTCCAAGGCGATGGGACAGCGCAAGCTTAATGAAGCCAAGAAGGCTCAGGGCCCCGGCGGAATCACCATGGGCGACAACGGCGAAATGAAGTAAATCACAATTATTTGAGCACCATGATACGGCCTCCGACCCGCGCGGAGGCCGTATCATTTTATGCGAAAGCAAAATCACGACACCGAGGTTGCCATGCATAAGTCGATTCGAATCCGGTCCTGTTTTCATTCCATAGTTTGCCAGTCTGTGGTGGTGTTTTATCTGATGCCGGCTACGGGCGCTGGTCACGCCACCGGGCAGGCATTTACCGGCGAAGTCCCGGTTCCCACGGCGATGCAGGTAGTGCAATCGCCCACCGGTCTAACGGCTCGCAACAACCGTGAAGTGCTTGAAGTGACGGTCTGCGGCGACTCGCTGGTCCACATAGTGGCCCGTCCGCTGGCGGCGTCCGTTTCCACAGATGCGCGGCCCTGGATGCTGGACCCAGCCGTCTCCTGCCCCGGCGCGGCCTTCCAGTTCAGTCAGGATGAAAAGAAGGCTACGCTCACCACCGCGCGCCTGACCATCTCCTTGTCGTTGGAGAGGGGCATACTGGCTTTTGGCGCCTCCAAGGGCGAGAGTTTTCTGCGGGAAACCTTCAGTATGCCGCGCACCTATGAGCCCGCGCCCGGTCAGCCCGGCTCGCTTTACCGGGTCGAAGACCGCTTCTCGGCCGACGCCACAGAGGCCATTTACGGGCTCGGGCAGCACCAAAATGGGCTGTTCAACTATCGTGGCAGCACCGTCGAACTGGGGCAAAATAACACCGATGTAGCCATTCCGCTGCTGCTCTCCAGTAAAGGCTACGGAATTCTCTGGAATACGGCCTCTTTCAGCTACGTGGACAACCGCTTCCCACTCGATCTAACCTTTGAATCGATGGCCGCCGATCAGGTGGACTACTACGTTCTCTATGGTCCAGAGATGGACCGCATCATTCACCAGTACCGCTCCATGACCGGCCACGCGCCACTGCTGCCGCAATGGGCCTACGGCCTCTTTCAGTCCAAAGATCGCTATGGATCGCAAGCCGAGATCCTGGATATCGCCGGCCAATACCGCGCGCGCCACATTCCGCTGGACGCCATCGTGCAGGACTGGTTCTGGTGGAAGCAGGGCGGCGAGGGCGATCCGGAGTTCAACGCTAACTATACCGATGTGCCCGCCGAGTTGAAGACGCTCCACGACGAGCACATCCACGCCATGATCTCTGTATGGGGCATGATGGATCCCACTTCGAAGACCTTCCAGGAGATTCAGCGTCAAAGCTTCGAGATTCCCGGCACGCACGTCTATGACCCTACCAATCCGCCGGCGCGCGATCTCTTCTGGGGGCGGCTTACCGGCAAGCTCTTCGCGCAGGGATGGGATGCCTTCTGGCTGGATAGCGCCGAGCCGGAGGAATTCTGGCCGCACTCGGGCGATGCGGTTCTGCGCTACAAGCAGTTGCACATCGGCAGCGGCCTGGAGTACACCAACATCTTTCCGTTTGAGCACACTCTCGGCGTCCAGGAGCACTGGAAGCAGGCGAATCCAGAAAAGCGCGTCTTTCTACTCACGCGCTCGGCCTTTTTGGGACAGCAGCGCGTCGGCGCCACGGTCTGGTCGGGCGATGTGTACGGCAGTTGGTGGGGACTGCGCCATCAGATCGCCGCGGGGCTGAATTTTGCCCTCTCCGGTTATCCCTATTGGACCACCGACATCGGCGGCTACTGGTCGCCATACGATCACTTTGACGGCAATCCGGCCTACCAGGAGCTCTATGCGCGCTGGTTCGAGTACGGCGCCTTTTGCCCCGTCTTTCGCACCCACGGGCACCGGGCGCAAAACGAGATGTGGGTCTACGACCGCGTTTATCCCGCGCTGCTTGCCACCGACCGTCTACGCTACCGGCTGCTGCCTTACATTTACTCGCTGGCCTGGAAGGTGACCAGCGAGGACGCGACTATCCAGCGCCCGCTAGTGATGGACTTCCGCGATGACCGGGCCACCTGGGAGATCGGCGACGAGTTTCTCTTTGGGCCGGAGATTCTGGTAAGCCCGGTGACCAAAGAACACGCCACCCAGCGCGCTGTCTATCTGCCCGCCGGGGCGGATTGGTACGACTTCTGGACCGGTGTGCGGGCAGCGGGCGGGGTTGAGGTGAGCCAAGCCGCGCCCATAGATCGGATTCCGCTGAATCTGCGCGCCGGCTCCATCCTGCCGCTAGGACCGGCCATCGAGTACGCAGGTCAGGCAGCCGATCCCATCGAGCTGCGCATCTATCCAGGAGCCAATGGGGACTTCAATCTCTATGAGGACGAGGGCGACAGCTATCGCTACGAGCAGGGAGTGCACACCATCATCCCCCTGCACTGGGACAACGCCACACGGACGCTGACCATTGGCGCCCGCCAGGGAAGCTACCCCGGCATGGCCGCGGGGCACTCCTTCAATGTGGTGATTGTGGCGGCAGGGCACGGAACCGGGGCAGAGCTCGCCCAGACTCCAGACAAGTCAATTCAATATACAGGGGATAAGATTTCGGCCAAGTTCTAAGCAGTGAACAGTGATCAGTGGACAGTTGAAAACACCGGGCTTTGTGACTGATCACTGTTCACTGTCCACTGCTTTTACTGCGCGCCCTGCTTGATAATCTCATCGGCAAAGTAGTTGTGGACTTTGGCCTCATTATGGAGCATCTCGAAGTAGGCGCTCTTGAGCAGTTGCGCGTGGTTCTCGCGCAGGCCCTGGCGGATAACCTGCTGCACGCTTGGGTCGTTCAATTCGCGCTGGCCTGCGGGCTCCCGCGAAATCAGCTTGAAGATCGCGTAGCCCACGGCTCGGCGTCCTGACGGACCGCCGGAATAAACGGGAAGAACATCGGTGATTTGTCCCGGTTTGAGCTTGTTGATGGCGTTGTAAACCTCAGGATCGCTGTGCAGTTGCGACTCCCGGATAAAGCCCATGTCGCCGCCGTTGGAGGCCGTGTTCGGCTCCTCCGAGAAGTTTTGCGCCAAGGCGCCAAAGTCATCGCCGGCGTCCAGCTTGCTGTGCAGAACCTGAATCTTCTTCCGTGCGTCGGTGTCACCCGAAGCCTTATTGTTCTGCAGATTGGCGGCTTGCTGGGAGGGCGCGCTGAACACCACAATCTGCGCCAAACCGTAACGCGGCTCAATCAGATTGAAATCCGCCTTGTGTGCTGTATAAAAGCTGCTGATCTCAGCGTCCGTGATGTTGATCTTCGACTCAATCTCCTTGTTGAGCAGCTTGGTCTTGGTCAACTGGCGGCGCAGTTCGCGCTTCAGGTCGTCGAGGGTGAGATTGCGCGCCTGAAGTTGCTTGTCGAATTCCTCCTGCGTGTAGGGGGCCTTCATCTCCGTCAGCTTGGCGTTCACGTCCTCATCGCTGGCGGCCAGATTTAGCTTGGTGGCGCGCTGCCACAGGATCTCGTCCTCGATCATTCCGCGCAGAATATTGAGGCGGACAATGTCGGCCTGCTCGGGGGAAGGCTTCTGGGTATTGTCACCCAGGTTGGCCTTGTAATACTTCTCCAGCTCCGAGCGCAGAATATCCTTGCCATTCACGGTCGCCATTACGTCCGGAGAAGGCGAACGGCGGCATCCGCTGATGGCGGCAACCAAGGTTATCCCACATAGAATGAGGGTGATCAGGTGAAATGGCGTGCGGCAAAAAACTTTGGTTTGCAACCTGTTATCTCCTGGGGGGAGGGAAAGCTCCCGGCATTTAAGGATAAACCCCAAAGCCGGGGTGAGGATATGATATTTCACATCCCTGATGGCCAATTTTACTCTGCCGGTGGCCGGTTTTGCACTGCCAGAGTATGAGCGGTAATGGCGGCTACTTATCTGTTCCCGCCGACGGCTTTGGCGCTGGCTGGACCGGTGCGGCCGGTGGTTCCACTCCGGCGGCACGCAAGGCGCGGTCTATCACCATCCACAACTGATCCTGGGGCAGAGCGCCGCTGATGCGCTCCCCCTCCACAAACAGCGCGGGAGCTCCTTCAATCTTGAGGGATTCGCCTATCTTCATCGAGTTGCGTACAGCGGTCTCATCCTGGCGGGCCAGGCAGGCGTCCAGCACGGAGGAGTCAAGCTTGTCCAGCGTTGCCAGTTGGCGTGCGATGCGATTCAGAGCGTCAAAGCTCTTGGCCAGGGAGCGATCTTCGCCGTTCACTTCCTGGCCGTGGGAGTGGATGTAATCCACGTAAGTCCAGTACTCATCCGGCTTTTGCGCGCCCAGGCAGTTGGCATTCACGGCGGCGTGCATCGCCCAGGGGTGAATCTCCATCAGCGGGTTGTCCATATAGATAAAACGCACCGTGTCCTTGTAATGCTCCAGAGTAGCCGGAAAGAGTGTCTTGTGCATCATGGTGCAGTAGGGGCACTCCAGATCGTCGAAGCTGATAACCGTGACCTTGGCCGTGGGATTTCCCCGGATGGGCCGCCCGGCCACATTGATCGAGAAGACCGGGTCGTTGTACAGGTCGTACTTGTTCAGGCGGGCCAGGGTCTTGCCGTCAGTGGAGATCAGAAAGTCAACCACCTGCGATTTGCTGCCGTGGGTGAGCGTGACAGGCAATTCGTAATAGTCGGGAATCTGTCCCGGCTTGCGCGTGCCTACAGTTACGCCGTAATCCGGCGGCATGCTGAACTGGGTGCGCACCATGATCTCGATGCGGCGGTTCAGCGCCAGCTCTGGCGTTCCCTGCGAGACAGGTTGGAGTGGAGCGGGTGAGGTTTGGGCTTTGCAGCCCACGGCCATTCCCAGTGCAAGCAGGGCAGCTAGAAAGTGAGTGCGGGTCAAGATGGAATCCTCTCAGAAAAGAATACTCCAGCCACCTGCGGTGTGGGGACTGGTCGTCCAGGCGAACGGCGCTTCGCGCCCCAGGATTCGTAGCATCCAACTCTCGCGCCAGAACAAAAGCACATGAATACGTCACAATAGTTTTTCTATTCCCTATTCCCTATTCCCTAGTCCCTGTTTTACTAATACACTGGCGGCAGGCTGGGGTCGCGGAAGACCATGTTAGAGCGGCGAATGTCGCCAACAGAGCCGAAATTGGCCAGCGTAAAGCTGTAGAGCCACTGGGTCTCGTTGCGGATGGTGCCTAGATTGAAGCGCCGGTATCCAAAGGTAAGGCCGCAGCAGTTCCAGTTATAGACGGCCTGCGCCCCGCCGTATTGCAGCGCGTTCAGGACGTAGTCGTAGCCGCCGTTGGCAGCCAGATTGAGGCCGTTGCCGCTGGGCTTGCCGATGGTGAGGAATGGCTGCAACAACTGGCTCTTGATGGGGGAAGCGGAGCTGCCGCTCTCATCGACGGCATTCAGCAACGCGTGGCCCACGCCGATGGTGGTGCGGCCCCAGCTATAGCCGGCGTAGAGGTTGTCAGAATCGAATTGCCCGGTCTTGGGGTCGTAATCCAGATCCCACTGGATGCGGAGGTTGTCGATGGCCTCAAAACGCATCCGCGATATGATGGGCGCCAAGTTGCGCGACGACGTTAGGAAGGCTATTCCGGTCATGTCCAGGGTGGCGTCGAAGACATTGCGGCGGTTGGGAATCAGCGCCCCGCCAAAGTCGGGGTCAATATAGAACTTCTGCGCAATCTGCCAACTGGCCCACTCGCGCCCCTGTGGTGAACAACCGCCGGAGGACGCAACCTGTTCGCCCGTGCAGGACTTGTTGCCGGCAGGACGAAGATATATGCGCTGAGTGAGCGAATAGCCCACTTCGTTGGTGTTGGTGGCAATGTCCGTGGTATCGACCAGCAGCACATTCTGCGCTTTCGTTCCGATGCCGCCCACGTAGCGGTAGGTGAACTCTGGTTCAATCACATGACGCATCACGCGGTTCCAGCGATGGAGCGCAAAATCGCGTTCGACCACAGGAGCGCGCAGATCGGCGGAGAACTCGAAATCGCCGCGGTTGAGAGCATCGTGGCTAAGAAAGGGAGTGCCGCCGTTGGCGCCTGTCAGATCGGGAGTCTGACTGATGGTATAGGCGGTCTCGCGTGCCGCTATCTCCGCGTTTATGTTCCATCCCCCAGCGGAAATCGGCAGAAAAATATGCGGATAGATGTCGAAGCGGCCGGCGTTGCGCGCATGGAAGCTGCTCCCGAGACACGGGCTAATACAGCCCGGGGGTGCTGGCAAGATTGGTTCCCCTGGCTCGGAGCGATCCATAAAGGCGAGCGACGATCCCATCCCCCAGTAGACGGGCGACGTGCCCAGCGGCCGGTCCAGCACGTCAAAGCGCAGGCTGGGCAGGTGGAGAATCCTAGCCTGGTTGGCATTGATCGTACTGGTGGTCTCGTCGCTGCCGGTGGTGCCGGCAAAGCTCTGAAAGCGCTCTACAGAGAGGGAAGGAATATACCCTTTGTGCGCATGGGTGAGCGAAACATTGCTGCGCACATCGGAGCTGACCGCCTCCCAGAAGTTATCGTTGAAGACCAGCCGGTAGATGTAGCTGGACAGGTAATCGATGTTGGCGGACAGGCGCATCTCTGCAGTGAGATCCTTGCGGCCCAGTACATGGATGTCCACGCCGCCCTGGTTGGTGAGTGTCGTGCCCGTATCTGTTGCATTAGGCAGCTCTACGCCGCGATCCAGCAGGACATTCAAGCGCACGGTTGCGTGGTCAAGCCCGGGGCCTTTGTAACGGAAGTCGCCATTGGGCGCCCAGCCGCGCTTGCTGTAATACTCCAAACCGGCGACCATATCCATGCTGCGGTTGATTGCCCAATAGTACTGCTCGCCAAAGGTGTAGCCCCGGACCGAGGAGTTGTTGCTGGGAAAGATGGGAATCAGAAACCCGCTCTCCCGGCCGTTATCGTCCACCGGATGGCGCAGGTAGGGAAAGTAAAACAGTGGCGCGCCGAGAAATTTGAACAGCGCATTACCCATGGAGGCTTTGCCGTCCTCGAGCTTGATGGACCGGGAGATCACCTGCCAGTCTGGACGGGGTAGTTGGCAGTTGGTGATCGAACCGTCGATGATCCGGTAGTGTCCCTCGCCGTTTTCCAGTACCACCCTGCCGGTAAAAAAGAACGGGCTCGTAGTGGTATAAACTGCCCTATTGCCTTGAGTGCGAACTCCCTGTGAGCCATGCACGCTGAAATAGCGCGCGGTGTGCATATTCAGCCGCATATTGCCGTAATCGGCGTCGATCAGCACATCGTTGGGGCCGCCGGAAACCTGCAAGTGGCCCTCCGCGTCAAGTTCTGTGGTGGATTGATCGTAGACCACCTTGTCGGCGCGCAGAATGTAGTCGCGGTAGTGGACCACCACCGCGCCGGTGAGAGTCCAGATGTTCCCCGCGCGGCTCTGGTGCTGGGCTTCCCACACCACCGGAATGCCGCTTGACGCTCCCGGTTCCGGCTGAGCGATGGGCAGAATCTCCTGGCCGGGGTCGTTCGGTAGGGAAGTGGAAAGCCCGGCTCCGCGGGTGCTGTCAGAGGAGGGCGCGACCGCTCTGCCCGCCTCCTGCACAGCCGGGGGTGCCGCATTGGTTAGCGCCTGTCCCTTAAGGAGCGGGAGGCAGAGGGCCAGCATCGTGATGAATACAAAGTTGCGAAGGCGCATTCCGGGACCATGGTCAGCATAGCAAAACAGGCCGCTCTGGCATCAGGCAAGCGCCGCGCAGCCCTGGCAACAGGCTAGAATCGGAGGGTTTCGACCCTGCTTTAATCCCCAGTTCCGGGCTATAGCTGCCCGCTGGCCGGATGCCCTGCACCGCCGGGAGATTTATTTGCCCGGCACTGTCCCAAATGCCATCCCAGAGGCCCTTCCAGAGCCGCTGGCGGCCTCTCCAGGGCAGTTCTGGGGTGAATAGTCTACACAGTCCTTCGCGCGGGTCAGAAAGCCTGTTATTGAGGGAGGCACTGGCGGCAAAAAAACGCTGCCGGAATAGACCCCGGCAGCGTGAAAAACTCGGTTACGGCAGCCATTGTGCGTGGCTGACCCGGCTGATAAATTACGAGTGCGCTCTCCGCAACGCAGGCAACCTCGCACGTTGGTTCTTGCCGGATAATTTTGCGCCGGCTTGCTCGTCGCTCTCCAGGTGGAACTGGCGGATCATGCCGTCCAGGTCGCTGGCCAGAGAGGACAGGTTCTTGAGAGCTTCTACAGCTTCCTCGGCGCCCTGCGCATTCTCTATCGACAACTGAGATATCTTGCCGACAGATTCTGAGATTTCGCCGGAGGCTGAGGTTTGCTCGGTGGCGGCAGAGGCGATCAGGTGAATCTGGTGCTCCACCTCCTTGGAGGATTCGATGATGGCCTCCAGGCTCCTGCGCGCGCGGGCGGTCTCTTCCATCCCGGTTTCCACGGCAGCGCGGCTGTCCTGCATTACCTGAAGGGTTTCGCGGGTCTCATCCTGGATGCTGCGTATGGTGCCGGCAATCTCTTCCGTGGCGCTCTTGGTGCGCTCCGCCAGACGGCGTACCTCGCCGGCGACCACCGCGAATCCGCGGCCGTGCTCCCCGGCGCGGGCCGCTTCAATGGCCGCGTTCAGGGCCAGCAAGTTGGTCTGCTCGCTGATCTCCTGAATGACGCTGACTACCTTGCCGATCTCCTCGGAACGTTGCGCCAAAGAGGTCATCTTTGATGAAACCATGCCGGTGGCCGCGGCGATCTTCTCCATGGTCACGGCCGCTGCCTGCATAACCTCACCGCCCTGATTGGCGGTCTGAGCGGACCCGCGGCTGGCGTTGGCGGCATTTTCCGCGTTGTGGCCGATCTCGCCGATAGTTGCCGTCATCTCCTGCGTAGCCGCGGCAATCTGGTTGGTCATGCTGGACTGGGTGTGTGCATTGCTGGAGGCCTGGACTGAGCGGGCACTCATCTGGGTGGTGGCCGCGGAAAGCGTCTCCGCGCCCATGGCCACTGACTGCATTACACCGCGCATTGAGGCTATGCCGCTGTTGAATGCCTCTCCTAATTGGCCGATCTCATCCGTGCCGGTGACGCGAACGCTGGCTGTCATATCCTTGGCGGCCATGGACTCTACGGCGTCCTTGAGCCTGTTGACACGCGGCGCAACCTCCCTGGTGAGCAGAACGCCGGTCAGCGCGCAAAGCAGCACAATCAGCAGCGTGACCCCAGTGCTGATCCAGGTAGCGCGTGTACTGGCATTTGTGGCATCTTGAGAAGTGGACGTGCCGTTCTTGGCGCACTCATCCGTGGCTTGATATGCGATTGCAATGGCATTGTTTACCTTAGCCATCGTTTCTTCGGATTGCATAAGATCGAGTGCATCGCCGACCTTGCCGGCGGCGATAAATCCCAAAGCGCGATCGCTATCTTCCACGTACTTTGAGAACGACTCTGACATCTGTTGAAAGACCTCGCGGTCATGCGTAGTACGGATAAACGGCTCGTAAGCTGTCGCGGCATCTTTGAAGGTGCTGAGTGCCTTGTTGAGTTTTACGCTGTGCTCCGTGGAACAGGTCTTCGTCGGGCAGAGCAGTATGTTCAGGTCTTCACGCCTAAACTGGAGCATACTGCTGCGCATGTCGGCCAGATGCACCAGAGCAGGAAATTTGTTTACGCTCACGTCTTGGCTCTTCACCGCAATATCGCGAAAAGTGATGAACGTGTAACCGCCGAGCACGATACATAGACCGCACACGATGCCAAATGCAGTGGTGAACTTGCGGGAGACTGAGAGATTGCGCAACCATTGCATACGGTTAACCCTTTCACGAGTGACTCATGGGTTTCATCGGCAAAATCCGGCCTGACTTGAGTCATTTCGTGTGACAGGTTTCCGAATGCTGAAGAAAGAAACGCCGATGTCGGCTGCGTCAGGGAGAAACCGGCGCACGTATAAAATGCGATCATGCCTCAAAATAGGCATTCTTGATGCGTTAATCGAGTAAATAGTGCGCAGTGGATTAGAGCTTTTTCGACATGACGATGCAGTGGCATTCGGCCCCGGGTTTGAGCGGGCGGGAACTGTGGAATTCCTCCGTGCCGGTCTCAATGTAGCCGTGGCGGCGATAGATGGGCGGCAGTTCGGGGCGAAGACTGAGGACCAGAATGTCAATGGCCTCGCATCCCTGGCGGCGCAGATGCTCCTCGGCCGCCTCCATGATGCGCATGCCCAGGCCCCGGCTTTGATGCGCAGGATCGACGGCCAACTGGCCCAGGTAGCCGCGCTTGCCGCGCACTTCAGTGTAAACGCAGCCCAGAAGCTGGCCGTCGCCGTTTTCGGCTGCCAGGATGACGCCCTTTTGCATCATCGCGGACAGGCGCTCCTCGTCGGTGCGCGTTCCCTCGAAAAAGGTTTCGATAGAGTAGGCGGAGTTGATAAGCGGAATCAGGCGCGGCCTGTCGGCGGCCACGGCTGGACGGATGTAAATCTCATTCAGTGATGCGTCTTTCAGGCCGTTGGTCATCTCTTACATATTATGCAGCCATGAGAGCCCAGAAGCACAAGCCGCAGCCGGCGGCGTTGCAGGCAGCGACAAACTCAATCTGCCTCAATTGTGAACGTGTTTTTCCATCGAGAAGAATCAATCCCCTTGGCCAGCATCCATATCGCCAATGAGATCATGGCGAGCATCATGGGCGCAACGACGTAAGGAAGGTTATATTTCGGCGCCAAGAGCAAGAGAAAATTTTGCGTAATGAAGCTCAATCCACCGGCGATAAGAATCGCGCCCAGGGCGCGTGGAAGATAGCCGGAGCGGTAGATGAGCAAGCCGCGAATCATAGCCGCAGTGCCATAAAATACGGCAAAGCCGCCGAAAACGTAGCCGTAGATGGTCAGGCAGAGGTAGGTGAGCGTGGCCTCGGCGTCTGGTGGAATCACGCGGGCCACATTGGAATCCAGCGCGGGAAGAGCCGCCGCGAAATAGAAGATCTCGGCGGTGGCAAAGGTTGCGGTGGAAATGATCCCGAAACAAGCCGCCAGCAATGAAAGGGTGCGGTTCACAGGGCGCAGCAGGAGGTAAAGCAGCACCGTCAAGGATATGTCGCATGTAGCTTCGACAAGATAGGCTGCAAAACTTGCCCGAAAGAGAGAGGCCGAAGCAGCCATTCTGTGCGCGGTTCCGGCCAGGTCGTTGGCAACGAGCAGCGTGTTGGGAACGTAGGACTCGCCGAATCCTCCGGCTAACAGCGTTACAACAAAGAGAACGCCCGTGATTCGCGCGTATTTCTGAGCCCGGTCAGCATCCAAGGCATACCTCCACGGCAATGCATGACATGGAGTACGCGTGAAATCCTCAGGTGGTTCCTAGCTGCTTCAATTCCATGCGGCAATGACAATATATTTTGCTTCGGCGAGATGGCCGCAGGTTCATTACGCGGGGTGTAACCATTCTCATTCTCCGTCTCGGATTCCGCTTTCCGTGTCCACGCGACTATTCTATGCTCATACTATGAATTTCAAAGTTAGCGATCTAGAAAAAGAGCCCTTCGATTTTGACCTGGAACTGGCTCCTGGAGCGGTCGATCTAGGCTCCGAGGCCGAGCAGCAGGGGTCGCTGGCTGCCTCCGGCCATGCCGAGGTGCTGCATGAGCACCGTGGCCCCAGGGATATCGTGGCCGACATCCGGCTCAAGGGCCGCTTTCACGGCAGATTCCAGGTTCCCTGCGCCCGCTGCGTCGAGCCGGTTGAGATTCCGCTGGAGGCCGATTATGACCTCATTTATCGGCCTGCGGAAGCCGATGCCGAAGCCACGGAACGCTCCATTACTGCGCCGGAGACCGAAATCGGTTATTATCAAGGAGACAGTCTTGCGCTTGAGGATGTGCTGCGCGAGCAGGTGCTTTTGTCCCTGCCGCTCAGAACGCTATGCAAGCCCGACTGCAAGGGACTTTGCCCGCGCTGCGGCTCGAACCGCAACAGCCAGACCTGTACCTGTGTCGGGGACGACCCCCGCTGGGAGGCGCTGGCAGATCTCCGCGGCCGGATCGAGTCCAAATAAGAAAGCCCCCAGATTACATCTGGATCATTTGAGGGTGCCGAAGCCCGTGGCCGGGGTGTTGCATGGCCTGAAACCGGCCGATTACGCCCACTATAACGGGCCGAGTCACGAAAGGAATTTTAGTTATGCCTAATCCGAAACGGCGCCACTCAACGCGCCGCACCGCGCTTCGCCGCTCACACGACTTTCTGACCGCTGTTGGGGTCTCCGAGTGCCCGGCCTGCCACGAGAAGAAGCTGCCCCATCGCGCCTGTCCCAAGTGCGGCGAGTACAAGGGCCGTGCCGTGCTCGATGTCAAGGAAGAAGCCAAGTAGTTACCGCGCCCATGCTCATCGATATTGCGCTTGACGCCGTAGGCACCGATAAAGCTCCTGAGGCGGAGATTCGCGGGGCTATCCTCGCCTGCAAGGCTCTGCCCGTCCGCGTCCACCTGGTTGGGCCGGAGGCGGAGCTGCGCGATCTGCTCGATGAAATGCTGGGAAACGAAGACCTGCCCATCGTCATTCACCATGCCTCGGAGCGCATCGGCATGGAGGAGAAGGCGGCACATGCGGTGCGCACCAAGAAGGACAGCTCCATGCGCGTGGGGCTCAAACTGGTGCGCGAGGGCGTGGCTGCCGGTTTTGTGACCGCCGGCAACACCGGCGCGGCCATGGCCTCGGCCAAAATGGTGCTGGGCGCGCTGCCCGGCGTCGACCGGCCCGCGCTGGCCATCCCGATGCCCAGTTCCAAGGGCAATCCCTGCGTGCTGCTGGACGTGGGTGCTAACGTGGATTGCAAGGCAACCAATCTCGCCCAGTTTGCCGTGATGGGCGAAATCTATGCGCGCAGCGTGCTCAAAATCGACTCGCCCCGTGTCGGCCTGCTCTCCGTCGGCGAAGAAGAGACCAAGGGCAACGAACTGACCCACGAGGCCTTTCCGCTGCTCAAGGCGCTGCCTATTCGTTTTGTGGGCAATGTGGAAGGGCGCGACATCTTCAGCGGCCAGGCCGACGTGATTGTCTGCGACGGCTTTGTGGGCAACGTGGCGCTCAAGACCAGCGAGGGCGTGGGCCGCTTCGTGCGCGATGTGCTGCGCGAGTCGCTCACCCGCACCGTCACCGCCCAGGTGGGTGCGCTATTATCGCGTAAGGCCTTCAACGAATTCCGTCATCGCCTGGATTACAGAGAATATGGCGGAGCGCATCTGCTCGGTGTGCGTGGAGTGTGCATCATCGGCCACGGCTCCTCCAATGACCGCGCCATTTACAACGGCATTCGCGTGGCCTACGAAGCAGCCAAGGGGGGCATCATCCAGAGCATCGAAGCCGAATTCGCCAACATCCCCAAGCTGAACAATCATGTGTCAGGCGCGGAAGCTCCTTCAGATACGGCCGTCGGCCACGGCAAGAGCATCCAGTAGAGCCACATGGCTGCCCATCCCAGAGTTGTTCCCGCATTCGACCCGTCAGTGACTGCCCAACTGGCCTGCCCGGCCTGCCTCGGCTCTCTTCGTCTTGAAGAGCCCCAGCTCATCTGCCATGCCTGCGGCCAAGCCTACCACATTATCGACGGGATTCCAGCGCTGATTGCCGGGCGGGAGATAGGTTTGGTTGGGCAATGCGAGCGGGCCAGATCGGAAGGATGCAAAAAAGCGCATTGACCTCTATCCGGGCTAGGACGAAAAGTAGTCTTTCATAAGATACGGCTTGGCAATGGAAACCATGAACCGTGTACTCATCTTGCTCGGATCGTCGGGGAAATGGTAGACGCCGTCTCCGTGTAGCTGGCAGAAGCTGTGGATGCTCAAGATGACGCCTCCATCGTCGTACAGTTCAATCTCACAACTACATTTTGCGCCGCCGATGGGAATGCCATTGTATGTGAATACTGGCAGATCTGTTGGATTTGTCATAGTTCGTTCTTCTCTTTCATACGATCTTTCAACGACGTTGCAGACTTATACAATAGTCGCCAATATATTCAATCGTACACATCCGGTGGCGGCAAAAAATCAAGCTACTACCGCCGGTGATAAAACGGCAGCACAATCAACAGGGCAAAGCCAATCGCCGCGGCCAATGCCAGGGCCAGCAGACCAAAAAGCAGCGTGAGGCTCGGGCCCTGGGCAGGCGGGTCTTCTGGCAGGGTTTGAGGCGGCTTGCTGCCGGATGCCGGACGCTCTGCATCATTCATCACGCAATGCCTCGACGGGGTCCAGCTGGGCCGCGCGGGTAGCCGGCATAGTGCCGAAGAAAACGCCCACTGCGGTAGCTGCTGCCAGCGCGATGGTCACTGACCAGAAGGAGATAGGCAAGTCATAGTCGGTGAAGACGCGCACCGACAGCGGCAGGGCCAGCCCCACGAAAATACCCACGATGCCGCCGATCAGCGAAATGATGACAGCCTCAGCCAGAAACTGGTATTTAATTTCGCGATTGGTGGCGCCCAGCGCCTTGCGTATGCCGATCTCCCGTGTGCGCGCCCGCACATTGGCCAGCATGATATTCATGATGCCCACCCCGCCCACCATCAGCGTGACGGCGGAAACCAGAAACAGCACCGCGGTCAAAATGTCGGCAACCCTCGCGGCCGTCGTCAGAACTACCTTCAAGGTCTGTACAGAATAAACGGAGCCGGGACGGTGGCGCGCCTGGACGATGCGCATGATCTCGCTGGCGGCTTCCGTTACCTCATCCATGGTGCGCATGGAAAAGTAAATCTGCTTCACGTTTTCCGTACCCGTAAAATAGCGAGCCACCGAATAGGGAACCAGGATGGTCTGCTCATGGATCTCCGACATGCCAAAGTCGTCCACGCTTTGCCGGAAGACGCCGATTACCGTGAAGGGTATCCCGCTGATCTCGAAGCTCGACCCCACGGCTGAATCGTTACCGCCGAAACGGTCATGAGCGAACTTCTCCGTGATTACGGCGCACTTGATGTGGGCAAAGTCGTCGGTTTCGTCCAAAAAGCGGCCAGAGGTCACGACCAGATTGCGAATCTGCTGGTACTGCGGGCTTACGCCCAGCACCAAAGTGTCCTTGACCACGCCCCTGCTGAAGCTGATCGGAGTGTGCATCTCCATAATCGGCGAGGAGTACATCACATTGGGCAACTGCGCCAGCACCGCCTTCTCGTCCTCGCGCGTCAGGTAGTCATTGAAGACCGTCTGCTCAGCGCCCATGGCCCCGCCGCCGTTGTACTCCAGCTCCACCGAGTTGGTTTCCAGCTTCTGTAGCTCCGCGAGGATGAATTGCCTGCCCGTCAGTCCGATGGTCGCCACCAGAATCACCGAGGCGGTGCCGATGACCATGCCCAGCGCGGTCAGCGCAAATCGGATCTTGTTAGAGCGGAAGCTGTCCACGGACAGCTTGAGAATCTCGCTGAACACCATGGTGCGGCGGGCGCTCAATAGCGTCTCTTCAAAGGTATTATGGCGGGTATGATCGGTCGGATTCATAAATACAGCTTACAGCGGTCAGCCATCAGCCTGTACTGCGAGCTGTCCGCTTGAAACTTCATGAGGTTGGATGCTAGCTGTCTGTAGTCAACTGTCCGTTAATGGCTGACTGCTGATGGCTGTCTCACCAAACAACAACCCCGGCCAAAGCCGGGGCTGTTGTCGAAAAATGATGAAGCGGCTTACGCCTTGGCCACCACGCGGCCCACTTCCTTCAGGCGGGCTGCCTTGCCGCGCAGTTCGCGCAGGTAGAACAGCTTGGCGCGCCGCACCTTGTAGCTGCGAATCTTGTCGATCTTGTCGACCACCTTGGAGTTGAACGGGAAGATACGCTCCACGCCTTGGCCAAAGCTCATCTTGCGCACGGTAAAGGTGCCTTGGGGGCCTTTGTTGATGGCGATCACCAGGCCCTCGAAGGCCTGCAAGCGCTCCTTGTCGCCTTCCTTGATCTTCACTTGGACGCGAACCTGATCGCCAGGCACAAACTCAGGGAGGTCGGTGCGCTTGAGCTTGTCTGCCAGGCGCTGCATTACGGGATGTATGGACATTGGATTTTTCCTGCTGTTGGAGTCAGAACTTCTAGTTTACTACAAAGTAGAGGGTTTTGCGCCGAGGCCTTCAGGCGTTATAGTTTTCCGTATGGACGAGAAACGCGAATTGCTGCGCCACACTCTGGCTACAGTTGCCTACCGGGCCGCCCGCGCCCTGGAAGGCGCCCCCGACCACTTTGCCGGTTTTGCCGCCGCCGGACGCCTGCCGGTGCAGATTCTGGCCCACATGGGCGACCTCTTCGACTGGGCGTTGAGCATGGCCATCGGCGAGGAGCGCTGGCAGTCCGCCCAGCCGCGCGCCTGGGCCGAGGAGCAGCGCCGTTTCTTCCAGTCGCTCCAGACCCTGGACGCCTTTCTGGCCTCCGATGCGCCGTTGCGCGCCCCGGCCGAGCGGCTCTTCCAGGGCCCCGTAGCCGATGCGCTCACCCACGTGGGCCAGTTGGCCATGTTGCGCCGCCTCTCCGGCAGCCCTGCCCTCGGAGAGAATTTTTTCGTTGCCGAGATCAAGGCCGGCCAGGTGGGCGCGGCACAACCCACGGCGGTCAAGCCATTCAAACAGAAGTAGCCGGCAATTTCATTGAATGATTGTGCCCCATCCATCCGCGCACTTTGCGGATGGGTGGGATAATACGAACCTCATGCACAAAGCGCCGCTTGGATTTTTAAAAAAGTATGGGTGCCCCCGGTCCCTCGCATTTGGGGACCGGGGAAACCGCTAGACTCAACGCACGCTTTTATTGAATCGCCAGCTGCTTCCAGACGCCATTGTCTTTCAGCGCCAGCTGCAGCGGCCGAGGCGGTCCCTTGGGCGGAACGGTGACCTCCATCCACAACTCTTGACCGGGCCGGAGCCGGGTCGGGTCCGCCGCATGCTCGGCGATGTAAAAATCCACCGGCTCGTCAAGGCGCAACGCATCGCAAGACGATCCCGGCATGGCCGTCACATTCACGCCCTTCGTGGTGAGGTCGGCCTCCGGAATCCGGATAACCACCAGCTTTTTGCCTTCCACCTTGAGCTTGGCGCGGAAATAGACAGGGTACTCCGAATTGACGGTAAAGCCGGTCGGCTTGGTGGTGCCGTCCGTGTTGCGCGGGAAGACGGCGCGCAGGGCGCTGGGCAGCGTGCTCTGACAGCCGTCCACGGCCAATTGCAGGCTCAGATAGCGGCCGCGCATCACCATGTTGGGATCGTATGCCGCGGCGCGCGTCCAGACTCGCGGGCAGGTGGAGCGCTGGTAGAGATATTTGGCCGCAATGGAGGAGACCAGCGCCAGTTGAATCAGCAATAAAACGATAGATGTCTTTGAGAATTTCATAGCTCCTCCTCCTCGGCAACATCCGCTTTTCCCATGCCGGCCAGCAGTTTGCGGTGCCATTTTTCCAGCGCCCATCCTCCCGCCAAAAAGAGAACGCCCAGCCCGATCAAGCCCAGTGAGCGGCCCAGCTTGTCATAAAGATCGCTGAAGTAAAACCAGCCTACGGCGATGGCAAAGCCCACAATCCCCAGGTTAACCAGCGCCTGCGATGTCTGTCGCACGCCCCACCAGATGATGAACACGGCAAAGGCCGCCACCATCGCGTGAGCGGCGAGGCTGGGTTCGTTGCGCGCGAAATAGCCGTTGCTATCGCCGAAGTGGTGATAGTAACCGTCGCCGAAGTCATAATATGCATTCCAGATTTTTTGACACCAAGGCAATGCAATCGAGAAGCAGATCGCAGTTGCCACGGGAATCACGCACTTGAAGAATTTGAAGACGGCGAACAAAAGCGGAACTGCGGCAATGAAAAGCCATCCCCAGGTGCGCAGTCCGAGAGGCAGAAAAACATCACTCTCCGAACGCCAGCCTTGAAGCAAAATGAAGACACCAACGAAAGATGCAATCGTCGAGATGGCAAAGAGAATCCCTTGGACAATCCTGCGCTTGGAGCCGAGGAAAAACGTCAAATAAAGAACCGCCCAAACGACCAAAAATCGGCCCACGTAGACACTTTCGCCGATATGTCCTTCGGCGTAATACGAAAATTCCGAAAACAGCCAGGCCGGGAAGAGCAGCAGAGTCAGCGTCTGTTGCGCCTCGTCGTGCAGCAGAATCCATCCGGCCAGCGCAGCCAAAGCCCACATCAGCACCGCCGCCGGCCAATGCTCCTCGATGTTGAAAATTTGCCCCACAAGGTAAATTGCCGCGCCCGTGGAGAGGGTGCCCACGGCGTGCAGCGCCGTCGAAAGCACGTGGAAGCGCTTGCGCGCCCAGCTCCCGCTCAGGTGAAAGACGCTTACCATCCCCAGCACTACGGCAAAGCGCGCGCCGGGTCCGATCTTGTCCCAGTGGGCGGAGACAAACAGCGCCACGCCGCAAGCCAGCAGAATGGCTCCCAAAATCAGCACCACAATTACCTGCCAGCGCAACCCGGCAGGCTTTTTCTGCTTCGATTCCCAGGCGCGGATGTGGCGCACGGTCTCCCCATCCAGGATGCCGGCCGTTTGCCAGCGGGTTAACAACGTTTCAAAGTCAGCCATAGCAGTTGCCAAAAGTAGAACACATTTTGGCGGACTTCGCGGCAGAAAATATTGAGGGTTGGATGCGCGGTCGGAAGAGAGTCTGCAACATGGATCGATAGACACCGGCCTGCACGCAGAGTAAAATTCCCGCATTATGCGCAAAACACTTTTAGTTCTTGCCTTGCTTGCCGTGGCTGCTCTGCCCCCCGCCGTTGCCGCTCCCGATCAGCCCTCCGAATACGCCACGCTGCTCGCCTCGCTGAAGGCGGGCAACACCGCTATCGACTACGCGCGCCTGCGTCTCAGCTACATGGACTCGCCCGAATACAAGGCGGCCAAGGATGTCTCCAAGTCCGAGGAGGCCATGACCGATGCGCTGAACAAGAAGGACTATCCCGCGGCCCTCAAAGCAGCCGAAGCCGTGCTCGAGAGCAATTACGTGAATATCGATGCGCACTTCGTGGCTCTCGTTGCGAACCAGGAGATGGGTGCGGCGGACAAAGCAGCGTTCCACAGAGCCATCTTTCGCGGGCTGATCAACTCCATCCGCAATTCGGGCGACGGCAAGTCGCTGGAGACAGCCTGGGTGGTGATCAACGTCCATGAAGAATATGTGGTCCTGCGCGCTCTCGGATTCAAACCCTCGCAGCAGAGCCTGGTGAATAAGAACGGTCACTCCTACGACGTGATGAAAGTAAAGAACGCCGAAGACGGAACGGAGCAGACCTTCTACTTCAACGTGGATATTCCCTTCAAGCACTACGGCTTCTAAGGGATTCGCGCGGGCACTCCGCACCAGCACTCGCGACGAGGGCGCTGCCGCCGCCGTATCATCAATGAGTATGCGTTTCGAGATCGTCACCATCTTCCCCGAGTTTTTCACCAGCATCTTCGAGAACGGGATTCTGCGCCGCGCGCTGGCTGAAGAGCTGGTGACGGTGGCAGTGCACGATCTGCGCGCCTTTACCCACGACCGCCATCGCACCGTCGATGACCGTCCCTTTGGCGGCGGCGAAGGGATGGTGCTGAAGCCCGAGCCTCTCGCTGAAGCGCTGGCCACGCTGGGAATTCAACCCAAGGCCGAGCGACTGGCCGGAGATAAACTTGATTCCAGCTCCGCTTTGTATCAGGGCACGACTTCAGTCGTGCCGCAAATGCAGCAAACAGAGCCGGGGGCTTTAGCCCCTGAGGGAAGTCTTCCAGAGGAATCCACTCAGCCCCGCACGCGCGTAATTTTGCTCTCCGCGCAGGGCCGTCCCTTTACCCAGGCACTGGCCCGCGAACTGGCCACTACGGAGCGCGTGGTGCTGATCTGCGGGCGCTATGAGGGCGTTGACGAGCGCGTGAATGAGCTCTACTGCGACATGGAGCTTTCCATCGGCGACTACGTGCTGAGCGGGGGCGAACTGGCCGCTGCCGTGGTGGTGGATGCGACCATGCGTCTTGTGCCCGGCGTGCTGGGTAACGAGGCCTCTGGAGAATTCGAAAGCTTTGGCGTGGCCGATGCCGAGATTGCCTCTGCCGAAGATGGCGTTCCGCGCTCGCAGCACGGCGCCGGCGGCCTGCTCGACTACCCGCACTACACCCGCCCGGCGGAGTTTGGCGGCCTGCGCGTCCCCGAAACCCTGCTCAATGGCGACCACGCCGAAATTCGCCGCTGGCGCCGCGAGCAGCAATTGCGCAAGACTCTGACCAACCGCCCGGATCTGCTGGAAGGCGCCGCGCTCAGCAACGAAGACCGCAAGCTGCTGGACGCGATCCGTTTGGAAATCGGATAGAAAACTAGGGAGTCTTTCCCGGCGCGTTCAGCTCCACCAACCCCTCAGGCAGGGCCATCTCAACGCGCCTGGCATCTAGGTCAATCTTCCGCAAGTAGTTCTTGGCAAAGGGGATAAGAACCTCTCCCGCCGCGCCCTTCACCACCAGCAGCGCCACCGGGCCAGCCGTCCGATCCACGCCCTCGATTTCGCCCACCGTCACCGGCACAGTTCCGGCCACATCCACCAGCGTGCAGCCGATCAGGTCGCCGGTATAAACCTCGTCATCAGCCAGAGCGGCTCGTTCGGCGCGTGGAATAGCCACGATAAGCCCCTTGAGCGTCTCAGCCGCCGAGATCGTGTCCACACCGGCAAAGTGCAGCACAATGCCGCCCTTATGCAGCCAGTAATTGACAAGTTCGACCTCGCGCGGAGAAACGTCAGCCGCCGTAGAACGGGCGGTTATTGCGGCAGAATCCGCCAGCAGCCAAAGCCGCTTTCGTTCCGCAAATTTTTCCGGGAAATCGGTGAGAATGTCGGCGAAGACCTCGCCTTTGCGCCCCTGCGTGTGGCGAATGCGCGCCAGCCAGACCCAGTCTTGAGGCGTGGTCATCGCTGCCTCCTGTAAGGGGCTGGATGCATCGTCAACGCTGCTCTCAGGGCTCGTCTTCTTCCAGAATGTCGAGCGTGTAGCGGTGATGCACCTTCATGCTGACGGCGCCCAGAATGGTGCGCACCGAGCGTGCGGTGCGCCCCTGCTTGCCGATAACTTTGCCCACATCCTGCGGCGCCACGCGGAGCTTGAGGACCGTGTTTTCATCGCGGCCTACGCTCTCCACTTCAACGGCGGACGGTTCATCCACGAGGGCCCGGGCAATCTCTCGTACCAGCTCTTCCACTTCAACCATCTCTTTTTGGGTCATGCTCTTGCCCCTGGCCAGTGCGTTCCGGAATTAGCCGCCAGAATTTGACAGCCTGAAATGAACCACATGGCTCGGTGGGCGCATAGTATCAGTTTCCACCCCTCGCCGTCAGCAAATAAAATACGCGCAGGCACAGGCAAGCCCGCGCGCGCCGTCAAGGGGTAAAAATCAGGCTGCGGCCGGTTCGGCGACGGTTGCCGGGGTCTTGGAGACCAGCTTTTCGACCCTGGGCGACAACTGCGCGCCCACGCCGCGCCAGTAGGCGATGCGCTCGTGCTTCAGGTCGATCGTGGCCGGATTGGTGCGGGGGTTGTAGGTGCCGACGACCTCGATGGAACGGCCATTGCGGGCGCGGTCCTTCTCAATGACCACGATACGATAGTAGGGCTGCTTGGGAGCGCCAACTCGCGCTAAACGAATCATTACCACGGATATACGGTTCCTTTCAGATTCCAGTGCTCTGTTGCGATTCTTGGGGGTCTTTCCCGGCTGATACGGTCGAACCGGCCAGATGTGGGCCAGACGGATTCGTCCAGCCGCGCAAGACACAACACCTAAGTATCGCCGATAGCGAGCGGTTAAGGCAAATGGCCTCATCCGCGGCGGGGAACAGGCAACGGTGCGGGAAGTTGTCGCGCCGGATGGATTCCGGGCGCTATTTGCCTGACTTGCCCTTCTTGCCGCCGCCCGCCTTGGCCGCGGCCTGCTGCGGCTGGTCCCCGCTATGGTGCCGTTTGTGGTGGGCCAGGGCCTTGGCAATCTCTTCGGGGGTCAGCTTGCTTCCGCCCAGATGCAGAACATCGTTTGCGACTGCGGGGTCGGTTTTGGTTGGTTCCATGGATATCTCCTTTTCAAGGGAGGGCGCACGGAGACGGGCTGGGCTGGTTCCCTCCCGCTCTACAGCATAGTCTCATTCGGCACAACCGGACAGTATGTCTTGTTTTGCTCACCTGTTAGCCGTTGATCTTCTTTAGCAGCCACGCCATGTTCTGCCCCAGCGTCTTCATGGTTCGGATGCCTTCTTCATCCCGCTCCACGTCGCCCTTCTCCAGGCCGATGCCGATGTTCCAATACGACGAGCCGGGGATGATCATTTCATTGATCAGGAAAAAATGATTCAGCGTGTCGAAGGCGTGAATCGCTCCGGCGCGGCGCACTGCCACCACGGCCGCTCCCACCTTGCGCCGGAAGAGGCCGCCGTTGGCCCGGCCAACCAGGCAGGCGCGGTCCATCAGCGCTTTGATCTCCGGCGTGACATCGGTCACGTAAGTCGGAGAACCAAGCAGAATGCCGTCGGCCTGCTGCATCTTCTCGATCAAACCATTGCCTTCGTCGTTCTTCTGGCCGCAGCGGCCATCCTTGTTTTTGGAACACTCGCGGCAGGCCAGGCAGCCGTGAATTTTGGCCCCGCTCAGCTCAATGAGTTCGGTTTCAATTCCCTCGTTCTCCAGTTCCTTGAGCACGCAGCGCAGCAATATGGCCGTGTTTCCGCCCTTTCGGGCGCTGCCATTGATGGCAACAACCTTGATCTTAGTTCCCTTCATGTGTCCTTCTCCCCTTGCCGGCCAATCGAATGACCGAGATTTCCCAACCCTCTATTATGCGTCTTGGGCGATACGCATTACCCTCCAATGGGAGGCTTAAAGAGTGTATTCGCAGAGATACCTATATCTGCCATTTTTGGGTACATGCTATGCAAGATTCCGCCCCTGCTCCGTTCAAAGGGAGTGGACAGCGGCGGTATTCCCATTTCATGGGAAGCATTTTGCCTTTGCCGGGGTCCAAAGGAGTAGCATTTCTGTGTTTGGTCCAAGGAGGATTTGTGCGCCGTATACTATCCGTTTTCTGTCTTGCCGCCTTCACCGTAACCCTTGCCGCGCAGTCGCCGGCCGGGTCCCAAGCCAAACCAAAGCCTGTCGCGCCGAAGGCGCAGTTGGCCACGCCGCAGGCGCCGACGCAGGTGATCAAAGACCTGCCCGTCCGCAAGGTCGTGCTCTACAAAAACGGCGTGGGCTATTTTGAGCACGCTGGCTCTGTGACCGGCAACCAGCGCGTGGCCATCGATTTCACTTCGCCACAATTGAACGACGTCTTGCAATCGCTCACCGTGCTCGACGAGGGCGGAGGGCGGATTGCCGGTGTCAACTACAACTCCACCACGCCGCTGGCCGAGCAGCTCAAGTCGCTCTCTCTGGGCATGACCGACGACCCCACTTCGACAGAGCTTTTTCAGGCATTGCGCGGGCAGCGGGTCGAGGTGACTGGCGGGCCTGGGGGCACGATTACCGGACGGTTGCTCTCCATCGAGTCGCGCACTGAGAAAGTGGGCAGTGATGCCGACACCACCATCGACAAATTTTATTTAACGCTGGTGGCAACATCCGGCGCGGCGCGGGTGATTGAGCTGACCCCGGCGTTGAGCGTGCGCCCGCTGGACGGGAATCTTCAAAGCCAGCTTGACCGCTATCTGGAGCTGCTCTCGACCACGCACGCGACCGGGCTGCGCCACCTGACTCTGGACGCGCTGGGGGTTGGCCAGCGCCAGTTGCGGGTGAGCTACATCAGCGAGGTTCCCGTCTGGAAGTCCACCTATCGCATCGTCTTCCCGCGCACGCCCAACGGAAGCGCCACCATGCAGGGATGGGCGGTGGTGGACAATACCGTGGGCGCGGACTGGGACAACGTGCTGTTGTCGCTGGTGGCCGGAGCGCCGCAGAGCTTTATTCAGCCGCTCTCGCAGCCGATTTATACGCGCCGAGTGGAGATTCCCATTGCCACCGAGGCGCAGTTGACGCCGCAGACGCATGAGGCGGCGGAGTTTGACCGTGTAGAGTTGCAGGCTAAGATTTCTACGCCACCATCGAGCGCGCCGATGATGGCCAGGAAGAAAGTGCCGTCTGGTGGTGTAGGTTCTGGCGCTGGGTTCGGTTCCGGCTTGGGCAGAGGTTACGGCATGGGCGGGGCGTCGACAGAAACGGTTACGGTTACCGCGAATGCCCCACTTCTCAATACTGAATCGGCTGAACTCGGTAGCATAGTCCGCGCCAGCGACGCCTATCAAGAGGGCGACGTCACCACCAACGCCTTCGACGACTTCTTCGAGTACGCGCTGGCCCAACCGGTGACGATTCACAAGAACGAATCGGCGATGGTGCCGATTCTGCAGCAGGATTTGCCTGCCGAGCATGTGACACTGTGGAGCGAGAAGGAGAGCAACCCACTGCGCGCGGTGTGGCTGGAAAACAAATCCAAGCTCACCCTCGACTCCGGCAGCTTTTCTATTTTTGAAAGCGGCGAGTTTGCCGGCGAAGGCCTGCTAGACCCCATTCATCCGGGCGAAAAGCGGCTGCTCTCTTACGCCGCCGACCAGGCGGTGCGCGTGAAGGTGTCGGCGCGCGATAACCGGCGCACCCTGCACCACCTGAAGATCAGCGAGGGCGTGGTGGTTGAGACCTACATGAACGTCGCGTCGGTGACCTACTCAGCGGTCAACTCCGCGGATATGAATCGCGTGGTTCTGCTGGAACATCCGCGAACCAACAACGGCTGGACGCTGGATGGCGATTTGAAGCCCGCCGAGACTTCGCCCAATCTCTATCGCTTCAAGCTGCCCGTGGAAGCCCACTCGACGGCGACGCTGGAGGTGCGCGAGCGCGGCCCGATGAAGACCGAGGTCCGGCTGAATCCGACCTATAACCAGACGGTCTATCTGATCGATCTGGTGAAGAGAGCTCCTGATGCGCTGGAGAAGCTGAAGCCGGTGATCGACGCGCAGACGGCGCTGACCGAATTGGATCGCCGCATCACCGAATCCAAGCAGACAGAAGCAGCCGCCTCGGCCGACGAGGCGCGCGACCGCGAAAACCTGACCGCACTCAAGGGCAACGACGCGGCCAAGCGCTTTGTGGAGGAGCTGAACCGCGCCGAGGACCAGTTGCAGGCCGCGCACAAGCAGACAATCGATCTAGAGCAGCAGAAGAAGACCGCGGTAGACAAGCTGAATGAGATGATTTCGCAGATCAGCTTTGATTGGGATGTGAAGTGAAGGCTAGTTCTCAGTTCACAGTTCTCAGTTGTCAGTTCTCAGTGGTCGGGGACTTGACATCCTAGCGAGCAGGAATTGTTTCCGTTACCCCAACGAGCAGAAATCGCTCGTTGGGGAATTCCAGTAGTGCAGAGGAATAAGGGGTTAGGACGCTCGAAATTGTTCCACGTGGAACATATTCATTCTGTTGGGTTTAACTCGATGTTTACTACTTAATTATCAGCAAGGTTTTGAAAATAAATCTGAGACAAGATAAAAGATTCACGGCCGAAGAATCACCAGCGTTTCTCGTTCCACGCTTCCCTCCGGGGCAAGAGTTTCCATACGGTAGTCGAAGGTCACCATGCGCCCATCATGGTGCATAGCCAGAGCAAGCAAATAAGCGTCGGTGATCTGGTTGGGGCTCTTGATGCGCTCGCCGAGACTCGTATTCAATTCCGCCGAGGTGAGCGAATCCGGCCAGAAATAATGCCTGGGGCTGTCTTGTGTGTGCTTGCGCAGAATCGCGACCGCCTCAGACCATGCCGGTGCATGGGGTGAGAAGGAGCGAGTGGTCACAATTCGCAAGAATCCCAACTCCGTTACTGGACAGGTGGCCCACTGCTCTTGACGATGGTTGTGCATCCAACTGCTTGCGGCCTTATGGGTTTCGTGCGCCGGCCACAGCCACGCCAGCAGAACATTCACGTCCAGTAGCCAGACTTTACTCAAAGCTCGTCCTCAAGGCGCAATGTATGCTCCAGCGTGACAACCGGGCTGTCGCCGGGTACGTCGAAAACTTCAAAGCCGTTTTCGATGCGGGTGCCCAGCGGCCTGTTCAAGGCTTGCTGGAGCAGGTAGCTGGCGGCTGCTCCGGCCGGCATGGACCTTGCTGCTGCGTACTCCTTTACCTGCTGTAAAACGTCATCCTTGATGTCGAGAGTGGTTCTCATCGCATCCTCCCTTGCAAGTTGCCAAGCCTGAACCGCCGCGGTCCAGGGAAAGGGTCGCGAAAATCATCAAAATCATCAGATGATGCAATAATAACAGATTCGCATCAATATATCGTTATGATGTGGAACTATTATTCGCGCATCATTCATATCGTAATTATCTGAGCCCACCCCCACGCTTAAGTGCGGGGCTAATAACCGTTGCGCCTACGGCGCGAGCGTAGATGCCGCACGACAGCCGGTCTACCACACCCACGGACGAAGACCTGTCCATGGGGACCCCGGTCTGGAGACCGGCGATCCATTCTGGCCGTTACATAATCACGCGGTCTCGGCGCCAGGACAAAATACTTGCGCACAGTAACATAGAGGTTACTTTGTGTGTAACTTTGGTGCCGTGGGAGTTCAAAGAATTATCCGGTACAGTGAGTATGGCTCTTTATGGGCCTGGGGTGGCGTCAATGGATGCTTCGAATTCCGCTTTACCATCTTCATCAGCCAGTATTAAGCCAGACCCTCAACCGCAGGAGGTGCGTTGTGCGGTTCGTTTTCCGCTGGCGCTGCCCGTGATGTTGGTCTCCGGCAAGGGAGAGATAGCTGCTATTACCCGGGATGTTTCTGCCAGCGGGGTGGTTTTTGAGCTGACCAAGCCGGTAAAGGCAGGGCTGGAGATCCGTTTTTCTATACGCATGCCCGGTGAAATATTGGGTACCCCTCACGATGTACTGGTTCATTGTCAGGGACGTGTGGTACGCTGCTCAAGGAACCAAAGTAACTATCTGGCAGCCGCCACCATCGACGAATATCAGTTCGCCGAGCAGTGAGCGCCGGAGAGGGCCTGGCGACAACCACAGCCTGGCACGAATCAAACATGGATATTCAGGACGAAACAGCAGAAGGCGAAATTCTTGATGCTCCGGTTCAGCCGGGGACTATCCGGGTGATACTAGCCGATTCACAGGCTATTTACCGCGTGGGCATACGCAAGGTATTCGCACTGGAAGACGATCTTCGCGTGGTGGCCCAGGCCGATTCTCTGGAGAATCTGCACGCGGCCATCGATCGCTATCCCACAGACGTAGTGCTGCTGGAAGGCAGCCTGCTGGCCGGCACATCCAATGTTATTCCCGACCTATTGCGCGTTGCTCCGGATGTGAAACTAATTGTGCAGACGGTGTCCACGGATGAAAACCAGACGGTGGAGCTTTACCGGCGCGGGGTTCGCGGGATCGTCAGCCGCTCAATTTCGCCCGACCTGCTGGTGCGGTGCGTGCGTCGGATTGCAGCCGGCGAGACCTGGATCGACAACCAATCGGTCAGCTGGGTGATTGAGGCTTATCGCGCCCAGGCCGCGGCCCTGGTCAATCCGCGCGTGCAGCCCAAGCTATCGCCCAAGGAGATGGCCATCATCACCTGCATCACCCAGGGCAAGCGCAACAAGG
>CAZFMB010000046.1:0-30266 GCA_964520005.1 uncultured Occallatibacter sp. | reverse complement strand
GGGGGATGCCGCCCACGCCCAGAGCCGCGTCAAAGCTGATGGAGCCGGTGGAGATCACGGCAATGGGGACGAGAGCTTCTTTGGAGCCGAGCCGGACAATCGACCCTTTTCCAAACTGTTTTTCGATCTGCGCGAGTGCAAGTTCTACGGCTTTGCTGCGGTCATCGGCGATTGCCATGGGGAGTTCCTCCAGAATTCCTTGCCTGCTCCCCTTCGGGAAGGGTGAGATAAATCCAAGGCAGAGAATACATTTCGAAGGGATTGTAGCAGGGTGGGACAGACATAGTCAGTATAAAATAGCGAATAAACGGAGAATATTTTTCAGCTGCCAGTCAATCCGCTGCGCTACCGGGAGCTGTCTGGGGCGAAGGAGCCTCATTCATCGAAGAGGTTCAGCCAGCCACTATGCGCATGGATGTAACGGAACAAGCATGATAAGAGGATCAAACGGTGTAGGCGCCTATGCGAATTTCGCGGCTTGTCAGCGCGTCGCAAGCGCGGTCAAGCTTCTCGTATTCGGCATCGTGGTCCTTGCGAAAGGCGCGGAAGGCCTCTTCGCTGGCCCAGCGGTCGATGGTGAGGTAGTTGCCTGGGATGTAGGCGTCGCGCAGCAGTTCCGTGCCGCGGTACTCGGGCGAGGCGCCAAAGAGTTGGGCCCATGCGCCCTGGGGCGAATAGGCGGCCTCGAAGGCGGCAATCTTATCCTCGGCAATCTCGAACTGCCAAACAACGACGAACATACGCGTATCCGATCTTGACTTTATGGTAGCGCAGAGGGAGCGGGTTGGCTAAGGCGGGTATGAAAATGACGACCCCGAATAAGGTACAGGTCAGGGCGCAGGGGAGATGGTTGCGTTCAAACCGGGGGTGCGGGGCCGTGCGAAAAGGATGTTTTACGAGGAAAATCGCTTAATGGGGCAGTGTTCTTGGGAGAAAAAAGGGGAACTTACTCAGTAATCATGATGTGTAGACTTGCACAATTATTGGGCCAGTAGTCTGTAAATAGATGATTCTAATAGCTATATATGACAAGTAATGACAGGATTACACTAATGGACTGAATTTGGAGACCGTCGGCTATATTTTTTTAACATTTCGCAAGCTGTGTGCTGTTGTTTTGTCGCTCCGCTGGTGTACCATGTTTTCCATAGGGAGCGTGTCGCTTTTTTTTAATGCTCCATCGATATATGGCTTTGTAGGGCCATCTGCCAGGATAAGGCAAGCAAGATAGCTGTCTGCAAATGTAAATTTGGAGGGACTATGAAGAAGATATGGTTTGCTGGACTGGCAGTGGCCACGATGCTTGCGATTACGCCGGCAGCAATGGCATTCGACACGACGTATTACATCTACCTCAGCGCCAGTGGTGATTCAACTCAAGGTATTAGCCCTTTCTATGGAACAGGCACGATCACGGTCGCACCGATCTCCAGTGACCCTGGTGCGTTTAATATTACAGGTGCGAATCTATTGATTAACGGATATTCGGCAAGCCTTACTCCATTCATTGGTCCACCTGCTGGAGTCGGAAATCCATCCCCTGGAAATGTGTCCAATTTCTATGTCAATCGTCAAAATGCCATAGAGGGTGGCTGCCAAGGCTTTTCTGATGATTTCTGCATCCCGTTCGACAATATACTTACGAACGTCGCGCCTGGACAAACGCCGGGAATAGATCCTAATGGGATTCTCTTACAGTTCAAAGAGGGCAGCACTCTTGTAGAGTTATCGATCTGGCTGGATAATTCCGGCCTTTCCAACGACCCATATAACGGCGACTATCTTTGGAATGAGTTTGTGGGCGGGTACAGCAGCGGAAATTACAATAAAGGAACTGGTCAGCCAAATTGGGTTGTTCCCCTAACTACAGACGACGGTGAAGGCGGCCTCCCCGTTGAATTGGGCATCGGCCCTGAACCTTCCTCATTGCTGCTGCTGGGCACCGGTCTGATGAGCATGGCAGGCTTAATTTTCTGGAAGTCCCGGCCGAGCCTGGTTAAGGTGAAGTAGTTTTTTCAGAGTTCAGATCAAGACAGAGGGCGCGCTGAGCGCCCTCCTTTTTTGTGCTTGCGGCTCGATTCTGCCCTACATGTCCTCTGAAGCAAGGCAGAGACAGACGGGTTTCGATCTTCCCTAAATTCGCTTTAGATTGGCAAATTTTTCCATCAGCTTTTTCACGCCATGGCTGTTGAAGAGGATGGTGAGTTTGGCGCTCTCGCCGTCGCCTTCACGCAGCAGGATGGTGCCTTCGCCGTACTTGGTGTGGCGGACGTGCTGACCCTTTTTCAGATTGAGTGCGCCGCTTGCTACGGGAATATCCATGGCCGGGGCTGTCGCAGCCGGGCGGGGAAGCGCACCAGGCTTGCCGTGGCCGGCTTTGCCGCCAAAGAAACGGGCGATGTTGTCAATGGATTGCGGCTGTCCTTCCGGCGCTTCCGCGCTTTTAACTTTTGGATGAGCTTCGAGACTGGTTGAAGGTGTTCTGGGAGTCATCCAGGAAGCGACAAAAGGCTTGGAGGAAGAGTACTTCGAAGTCATTCCGTTCGCTTTGCTCCTGCCAGGCATGAAACCTGTGGCGGGCGAGCGCGGAGATTCCTGGTTTTCGTCTTCATAGTTGTAGTGCCGATCAGTGAAGTCGCCGGCGTGGCCGGAGTTGCGGCTATAACTTTTGGGATATCCAGGTGTGGCCCAGGCTGATTGAGCGGGAGTCCGGCTGCCGAGATTCTCAATCAGTCGAAGGGGAACTTCTTCAAGGAAGTGGGAGGGGATGCTCATCTCCGGGGCATCACTGCCGAAGCGTCGGCGGTAATGTGCGCGGGTGAGAATGAGCGAGCTCATGGCGCGGGTCATGCCGACGTAACAGAGGCGGCGCTCCTCTTCGAGTTCGTCGGGATTATTGAGGGTGCGGGAGTGAGGGAAAAGGCCCTCTTCGAGGCCGGCGAGAAAGACCAGCGGAAACTCCAGGCCCTTGGCGGCGTGCAGTGTCATGAGGGTGACGCGAGCGTCGGGATCGAACTGGTCGGTGTCAGAGGCCAGAGCGGCGTGGTCAAGGAAGTCAGCCAGGGTCTCGCCACGGACCTCGGCGTCGTGGGCGGCGTTGGCCAGTTCCTTGAGGTTTTCAATGCGGCTGAAGGCCTCCGGCGAGCCTTCGGTTTCCAGTGCTTTGATGTAGCCGGTGCGGTCGAGGAGAAAACGGATCAGCTCGGGTAGCGTGGCGGCGTCGCCTGGTTTTCTAAATGCACGGTCATTCTTGTCCGTCGTGGCTTCTTCGTTGTCCGGCTCTACATCTCGATCGGGTTGAGCTGGAATTCCAGTCTCCCGGCGCTTCGGCTGGGCGGCGAAGGGCGACAAGTTGGTGGCATCGATCTGGGAAATGCCTTTGCCTTCCTCGCTGGCCGTATCTGTCGTGGACGCGCCGAACTCGAAGCCGGTATCGGCGTCATCTGTCTCTGTTGCGGCCACATCGACGGAGAGCTTGCCGGCGAAGTCGGGGTCCATCATGGCCTGAGCGTCGAGAATGAGTTGGCGGAAGGATTCGATGGCCATCAGCGCGCGGGTGGGGATGAGGCGGTTGGAGATGACGGCGGAAAGTGCGTCCCAGGTGGACTGAGCGGTTTCCAGAGCCAGCCGTTCCATGGTTTCGAGGGAGGTTTTGCCGATGCCCCGGGCTGGCGTATTGATGACTCGCTGCAGCGCCATCGAATCATGGGGGTTGCGAATAAGGCGCAAGTAGCCAAGCAGGTCCTTGATCTCGGCGCGTTCGTAGAAGCTGAAGCCGCCGACCATGGTGTAGGAGATGTTGTAGCGGCGCAGCGCCTCCTCAAAGAGGCGGGATTGAGCGTTGGTGCGGTAGAGGACGGCAGCCCTTCCGGGCTCTTGTGTTTCGGACGAGTTTGTCTGCCGGAGAAAGGCCTGAATGCGGTCGGCGACAAAGAGGGCTTCGTTTTCGCCGTCAGGGGCCTCGTAGTAGCCGATCAGTGAGCCGCCCTGGCGATCGGTCCAGAGCTTTTTGCCCTTGCGCTGGAGGTTGTTGGCAACCACAGCGCCGGCGGCTTCCAGAATATTCTGCGTGGAGCGATAGTTCTGCTCCAGGCGGACAATGCGGGCGTTGGGGAAATCCCTTTCAAACTCCAGAATGTTGCGAATGTCTGCGCCGCGCCAGGAGTAGATGCTTTGGTCCTCGTCGCCGACGGCGCAGACGTTCTTGCGCTCGCCAGCCATCAGCTTCATCAACTCGTACTGTGGGCGGTTAGTGTCCTGGTACTCGTCGATCAATAAATATCTGTATCTGCGCTGGTAGCGCTCGCGGGCTTCCGAGGAGACTTTGAGCAGGCGCACGGCTTCCAGCAGCAGGTCGTCGAAGTCAAGAGCATTACACTTGCGCAGCTCGGCTTGGTAGCTCTGAAAGATGTGGGCGATGCGCTCGCCGTTGGGGTCTTTGGAGGAGAGATAAACCTCCTGGGGATCGAGCATATGGTTCTTCGCCCAGGAAATTTTGCCGAGTACCGCGCGCGGGGTGAGCTGCTTGGTGTCCAGGCCCATGCGCTTCATAATCTGCTTGACGACAGCCTGCTGGTCGTTCTCGTCGTAAATCGCAAAGGTGCGGGTTAGACCAACGCCGTTGACCTTCAGGGCCTCGATGTCGCGGCGCAAAATGCGTACGCAGAAAGAGTGAAAGGTGCAGAGAAGCGGCTTAGCGAGGGACGAGTGGCCGAGCAGCCGGTCGACGCGCTCGCCCATCTCGCTGGCGGCCTTGTTGGTGAAGGTAACGGCCAGAATGGAATCCGGAGCGACGCCCTTCTCGCGGATGAGCCATGCGATGCGGCTGGTGATGACGCGCGTTTTGCCTGAGCCTGCCCCGGCGAGAATCAGCAGCGGGCCATCGGTAGCCTCGACGGCTGCGCGTTGTTCGGGATTCAGGTTGTCGGCAAGAGGCTGCAAAGGGCAAGTCCGGGCGGGAAGGATCCTGGCTCTAGTGTACCGGCTGGGGCGTTGAGTGAGCAGTGCTTTCGCCCAGCAGTGCTCGTCGAGTGCGCCGGTGGTTTCCTGTTATGCGACTGTTGACGAGAAAGTAAATGCCGAGTCGCCGGTAATTCAGACGAATCCGCAGATAAGGGAGCCAGTCAAGCAAGCCACAAGATAAAGGACTGAAGGATCAAATCGCCAATATCAATCTCTGGAGTGACGCACGCAGAGTGCGTGCTTGCCGGTATAGAAACTGAGTTCGTCGTCAAGTGGCAGGACGTTGACAAAGTCGAAGTACCATCCATATCCATCAGGATGCCCGCGATCATCGTATCTCTGATCGCTGCTCCATTCCGCCCCTGTCAACAATAGGTTCCCATTCACGTGAAGAATATCATTGAAAAGGTTATAATCCGTATCGCGTACTCGCGTACGATCATAGGCTTTCATATCGATAAGGCTCTCTAACTCATTGATCGTTGCCAACCTCCAGTCGGAGTATCCTGCCAGACGGTAGTTATTGCAATATTTCGTCGCCATGTACCAGTTCAGATTCTTGCCATTGTCCTTCGCGGCCCACATAAGCCTAGTAGTAGGGTCGACCCAATAGCCGCGCACTTGGGTGTCCTCCGACGAACTTGGGTCATCCATCAAAGTTTGAGCACTGGCAGTCACGGTATTTACCGGTGGAGGAGACAGATTAGCCGCAGAACCTCGCACACACAATGCGTCCTTGCCGATGTGGAAGGAGAGTGGCTCTCTGTATCTTCTCCCATCGTTGAAGTCGAAGCGCCATGCAAAGTCCGGGGCATCATCTCGCAAGCTGCTGCTCCATGGGTCACCCGTCAGAAATATGTTTCCCTTGACATGTCTGTTCCATGGGGAATACTTCATATTTTTGCTGGAACCGGCCAAGCCGTGAGCGTCTACGCCCTTGTCGTAAATTCCCTGCAATTCATCGATCGTTGCCAGCCTCCAATCGGAGTATTGGGCTAATCGCAAGCCACGGCAGTACTTCGTCGCCTGGCGCCAGTTCACCTCTTTGTTGTTGTCTTTCCCGGCCCACATGAGTTTGGTAGAGGGATCGACCCAATACCCGCGCACCCGGGTTTCCTGCTCGGAATTCTTGTCCGGGCTTGAGGCTTTTGAGCTGGCAACCATGGAGCGAGTAAAAAACATGGTCAGAACAGTCAGGCAAATTATCATGTGTTGTTTGACACTCATACGGCTGATCGTATGCCGTAACTGATTGTCGCGTGGCCCATTTGTGACACTTTCAAAACTGACACAATAGCTCGAATTCTGCTCCGGGCGGATCATTGCCAACTAGGAGATTACCGTTCGGTAAACACCATAAAGATAGCCGGTCAGACTATAGGGGATCCCGATCCCTCTCACGATCTGTATCGTGGGGCAGGTTATTGTACAAATTGACTATTTTGGACAAATTGTACATTTTCTGCTATTCTGTTCCTATGCCGACCGTCTCCGCAACCCACGCCAAACAGAACTTCGCCGCCATACTCGACCAGTCTCAACGAGAGCCGGTGCGCATTCAACGTCACGAGCGGGATGTAGCCGTGCTGATCTCGGCCGAGGAATATGAGCGGATGAACAGGGAACGATGGGCGGAGTTCAATCGTTTATCCGCAATTGCCTCGGAAGAGGCCACGGCTAACGGTTTGACTGAAGAGATTCTGGCAGAGATATTGGCTGAATCATGAGCAGCTTTGGACGGTTGGTGGTGGACACGAATGTTGTCCTCAGCGCGCTTCTCTTCCCAGACTCTGTTCCCGGTCGCGCGCTTTATCTGGCGCAGGGAAATGTGGTACTGGCCTCCAAACTTACGTTGCAGGAACTGAAAGAAATCGCGGACCGAAGCCGTTTTGACCGCTATGTCGAACCAGAGAGGCGACACCGGCTTGTTGCTGAATATATGAGGGCAACCGTGACGATCGATATTCCGTTTCCCATTCGCGCCTGCCGCGATCCGCGCGACGACAAATTCCTCGAAGTCGCCGTGCATGGGCGGGCTGATCTGATCGTGACCGGAGATGCAGACCTGCTGGCGCTGAATCCGTTTCGCGGAATTACGATTCTGACGCCGGCAGAATATCTGGAGCGCTAATAAAATTTGGTGCCGAGCGGTTATCCTGAAGAGACCATGACACATTCTCATCAACCTCTTCGCCGCGTGGCGGTTTTCTGTGGATCGGCAAACGGAACCAATCCCGCATTTGCAGCCGAGGCTCGCGCGCTGGGCGCGGCCATTGCCGCCGCCGGGCTGGGGCTGGTCTATGGCGGAGCCTGCGTGGGGTTGATGGGCGTGGTGGCCGATGCGGCGCTGGCCGGCGGAGCAGAGGTGATTGGCGTATTGCCCGCAGTGCTGACCGGCCGCGAGATTGAGCACACCGGGCTGACCAAGCTGGAACTGGTGCCCTCCATGCACGTGCGCAAGGCGCGCCAGGTGGAGTTGGCCGACGCGTTTTTGGTGTTGCCTGGTGGTTACGGCACCATGGACGAGATGGTGGAGGTGGTGACCTGGGCGCAACTGGGCATGCACACCAAACCCTGCATCCTGATCAACACCGCCGGGTACTGGGACGGGCTGCTGGCCTTTCTCGACACCGCGGTTGCGGCGGGGTTTATAAAGGCGAAGAACCGCGGACTGGTGCGAGTGGCGGCGAATGCGGAACAGGCGGTGCGGATGGTTGCAGAGTGTTAAGCGGATGGAAGCCATGCTTTTCATGAGCCGCGGAAATGATTCACGGTTTGCAGAAAATTACCCTCACACGGCGCACAATCAAAGCATGAACAAACTCCAGAGCCGCCGGTCCAAGTTGCCTACCTATTGCCCGGTCCGTACCCCACTGAGGTGTACCCCCCACCCCCCTAAAAAATAAATAAAGTTGTTGAAACCTTGCAGATAATTATGAACCTGTCTGAAATCAACAACTTCCCAGATCAACCCTGATAAAAATGCAGAAATCGCCATTGCAGATTATTTATATCATTTCTATAATCAACAGCTTACGAAGAAAGTCTCCCCAAAAAACACAACAATGCCTTTGCAGATTATTACGCATTTGAGTTTCTGAATGGCTGCGCAGGAATGTTAGACGCTCAACTTCTAAGTTCTCTGCAACCGTTTCGTATACTCAACCTAGTCCTATGTCGACTCATCTAGACAAAATTCTGGCAATGACGCGAGCCACTGTGGCAACAGCCAGGGAGCATGTTTCCATTGCGGAATTGGAACGGCTTGCCGCTCAGTATCAGCCGCGCGGATGGGCTGCTGCTCTGCGCCAGAAGGCTGCTAATGGGCCTGCGGTGATTGCTGAGATCAAGAAAGCCTCGCCATCGAAAGGGTTGATTCGCACGGATTTCGATGTGGAGTGGCTTGCTCAGCGCTACTTTGCGGGCGGAGCGGCGGCGCTATCCGTATTGACTGACGAACCGTTCTTCCAAGGCAGCCTGCGAAATCTGGAGTTAGCTTCGGCGGCGGTTCAGTTACCCTGCCTGCGCAAGGACTTCACGGTGGACCAGTACCAGATTGTTGAGGCTCGCGCGCACCATGGGGACGCAATCCTGTTGATTGTTGCTGCGCTCAGCGACGGCGAACTACAGCGCTTTGCCCAGACGGCGCACTCGCTTTCACTGGATGTGCTGGTTGAGGTACACACGGCCAAGGAGCTGGATCGCGTGCTTAATGCGCTGGGCGAGACCGGAGCTGATGCCATTGGAGTGAACAACCGAGACCTGAAAACATTTGAGGTGCGTCTCGAGACCTCGCTCGAATTAGTGGATAAGATTCCGTCCGCTTTAGTGCGCGTAGCCGAAAGCGGCATCTCGACAAAAGAAGATCTGGCGCAATTGCGAGCAGCGGGCTTCGATGCATTTCTAATCGGCGAGAGCCTGATGCGGCAGGCCGATCCTGGCGCGGTGCTGGCGGCGTTGCTGGCTGGTGTAACTTCATGAGTATTTGGATTAAAATTTGCGCCAACACTTCATTGGAAGATGCGCTCGCGGCTGCTGAAGCAGGGGCAGATGCTGTAGGGTTTGTCTTTGCGCCCAGCCCGCGGCAGGTGTCAGCGGAACAGGTGGCGGCCATCGTTCCGCATCTGCCGTCAACCGTCGAGAAGATAGGCGTCTTTGTGGATGCGACACTGGAAGAGATTGTCTCCATGGTTCAAGCCTGCGGGTTGACTGGCGTGCAACTGCACTTCGACGTGGATACCGAACTTCCGGCCAGGCTACGCGAGTGCCTGGGGCCGGATGTGCGCATCCTGCGCGTGATCCACTTTGACGCGGATAGTGCCGCACAGTGCACAGCCCAGATGGCTGAGTACAGCCGGAATCCGCACGTGGACGCTGTGCTTGTAGACACGAGGACGACAACGGCTGCCGGAGGCACCGGCATAACCTTTGACTGGATAGCCGCACGCAAGACCCTCTTTCAAAACGCGGAGGCGCGGAAGCGCTTGGTAGCAGCGGGCGGGTTAAATCCAGCTAACGTGGCTGAAGCCATTGCAACGCTGCGTCCCTGGGGCGTGGATGTAGCTTCCGGCGTAGAATCCGCACCGGGCCGCAAGGATACAGCCAAGGTGCGGGAGTTTGTGGCCTGCGCGCGAACTAAAGATCGTGAGATGGAGTAACCGAAATGCGCGGGAAAAGAAGGCCAAGTGTCGTTTGCACCCTCAGTTCCAACGCCGAACTTTATCATATTGCGAAGACCGTAACGGGATTGTGCCTATTGGAGTCACAAGATCGCATCGACCTCACATTGCGGCATTCATCGGCAATCGGAGAACACGCGATAGTTCTTGAATGGGCTGGAAAGACGGCCGGAATCGATCTTTCGGACCATAGCGACCGGCTGATGCCGGAACTCTCCGATTGCGATCTATATTTCAAGCGATGCGTTAGTGCGGACGACGTGAAGCTGGGTGGCCGCATCCGGCCGTTTGGCTTGAACTACAGTTGCCGATCAACCAGAGCGGCTATACGGCTCCTCAGTCTCTTTGGCCCGATCAATGTGTTCCGCAGCCGCAGCGCATGGAAAACGCTTCTACATGTTCCTTTATTCACAGAGTACGAACGCAAACCAACGCAGGCGGCATCGCCCACGATTCTCTATCAGGCCAGGATCTGGGACCCGGTGGATTGTCCGGGTGACGAGCAGGTGAACGAAGAAAGGGTAGGGCTGCTTCTGGCGCTGCGAAGCGAGTTCAAGGAGCGACTAGCCGGAGGGTTGGCGCCAACTCCTTATGCCATGCAACATTATCCGGAATTGTTGACAGAATATCCCACCTGGCCGTCACGGTATGTTCGCTGGGCGCGGGAACATCTGATTTCCATCGGCTTCAGAGGTCTCTTTGGGTCGCTTGGATTCAAGATCGCGGAGGCCTTTGCCGCATCGCAATGTTTGGTTTTTGAACCAACTAAGGCATATCTGTCCACGGATGCACCTCTCGCCGTGTTTCGCACCACAGAAGAATGTGTCAGAATCTGCGATCACTATCTTTCACATCCTGGCGAGGCTAACGAGCTGCAAAATCAAGCATGGGAATACTATCGCAATGAGGTGGAACCGGGTGCGCACATGGCGAAGCTATTAGGGTTGGTCCAATAGACTGGCCGCTGGTGTGGCCGTCTCAGCGACTCGCGGCATCGACGGCGGCATCGATGGCATCGAAGACCTCGGGGTCTTTAGCCAAATCGAACTTTCTGGCAAAATGCGCTCCTGATGCGAGGATGCGGGGGATGTCTTCGACTCCCAAGGTCTTCGGATGGTGCCCGCTCAGGCTCCAGTCAATATATCGCAAATTGTCATTGACGATCTTTAAGTCCGGCTGATTACACAGGATGGTGTGCGGCAGGCTCTCATCTGGAATAAATCTTCTGGAGAAGTGGGTAAAAAGCGCTCGATTTTCTGCACTGTCCGCCAATAGCCGCTCAGCGGCCTTACGATTACATGTAAACCATGTCGCTCCTCCATAACATTTCAGAGTATTCGAAAATGGAATGAATGGAGCGATAAGCGACTTCGACCGGATGATTCCTACTGGAATCTTGACCGGCTTTCGCTTCGTCCATGAATACCATGGCAGCCAGAGCCGTATCGCGACATAGCGGTTATATGCAAGGGGCACCCAAGCGGCGCTCTTGAATGCATGCGGCTCGTACTGAACATTCGGATCGGGAGTCCAGGGATACTCCACCAGCCGGTGGTCGAGGTAGGCATCAAAACCACCACTGGCGAGCTGGTCAAGCGCAACACTGGAAGGCCGTACTGGATAGTCTGTACCGCTCAGAATATCAAACCATTGGGGGCTGTCCGCGCGCTGATACATGATGCGCATGGCGGCGAGATACGCATGAACAAATGATATCCCTCCCCATTTGGTTTCAATTTGCGGTCGAACGAAGGTAACTTCTTTGGGAAAATCGAATCCTTCCAGGGAGCATTTAGTGAAGTCATGATGGCAGACGATAGGCGGGTTATCGTACAGGTTGATCAGCCGTTGAACGAGCCTAAGGAGTTGTGCTGGCTTATCATGCGATGTAATTACGAAGCCTACAGTAGTGCTCATCAGCAAACTCCTCCTCCTATCATGCTCGTATAAGAGTTTCGCATACACGCGAGCAGGTTGCATAGCCGTAACATTTTCGACCGCGGCGCTGCATAACTCAAGTCGCGTCGCGTTATCGGATTTTCGACGAATCTATCGTAAGACATGAACATTACGACATTTTTACATCTGTGCATTCAAAACAAATGCATTAGAATGCCAGCGGATGCACGAACCGACTTCTTGAACGCGTGAACGGACTCGAGTTGATTATGTCAAGCGAGAAAGTGATAATGTGCCTGAATTATCATTTTGGGTTCGTTGGATTCGGAAAAGGCCGTTTCCGGTTAACTAAAAGAATGGATTACCTGCCCCGGAAGCTAACTACTTTCTAACTTTTATGATTGAAATTAAAAATCTCAGCAGTTTTCCAGCGAGAGAGCGAGCCTCTTTACGCCATATGTCAATTTTATAAGGAACGATTAAAGCGATAAAACGACGTCGAACCCCATGCTTTATGTAGAGGTCGGCAAGAAACGATCCAATTGGAGGATAGTGAAGCGCCACAGAGCCTCTGTGCCGGAATATCTCATTCCACAGATGTACAAAAGATGCCGACCTTGTCTTCTCATATGCAGCGGAGCGGCCAGACTTTGTTACCAGCAAAAGGGCTTCTGAATAATGGATTGGGTAAGCGCACTCTCGCAATCCAGCTTGATCCCACAAACCCATCGTTCTTGCCACAGCAGTGATAAGTTGGGGACCGGTCTGACCCCACGTAAGATCCTTGCCTGCCTCGAGACACTTCTCATAAAGTGCTTTGACGAACGGATGGCCTACGGGAAATTTGATGACTCCGCAGCTTAATAAATCTTCTCTCTCCCGCTCGAGAAAAATATCACCTTCGGGAATCAGCGATGAAAGGCAGACTACATCGGTATCGACCCACCAGCCACCGCGCAGCATAAGAAGCCGATAACGGAATAAATTGGCAAAACTAGATACACTACCTTTTCCAAAACCGCGCTTGTAAAAGAAGACTTCGCTGCGGGGAAGAATCTCATTTGCGTCTAACACCCGTACGCCGACAGGCACGGCAGGCGAGCCATAGCTATAAAGATCGTATTCGTGGCCGTAATCGATGAATGACTTCAAGCACAGCATCTGACAGGGTGGAAGAACATCACCGAACCAGAAAGATTGAAAACGCTCTTTTTTACAATTTTCTGGAACTGGACGCACTTGCTCTCTTTTCATTGCAGCCTCAGCATTCAACGAAATAGTCATTTTGTCTCTCGGCCATGAATCAATATTCCACTAAAAGACTCCGCTTATTCACGCCTCCATTACTGCTACCTGGATGTTAGATGCACAATTGCATGAAAAAGTTTACACAGACACTCGCTTACGGTAGGTTTGCAGAGCCATAACGATTGCAACCTTGTACCTGTTTGGCATAGCGAAGCAGGGAAACGGCCAAAGAACAAAGCTCTTGAGCATAAATGTAAGATACGAATGCGAACCGTCATCTCGCAGCGATTCGGCCGTATCGTAGTAGTTGAATGCGAGAAGTCTTAGCTGCAGAAAAAAGCGGGAAATGCCGGATGTTCCTGTCAGGCAAGAGCTACGATAAATCACAGGACGCTCATAGAAAAAACGCATAGTGTTTGAACTGAGACTTCCGGCTACCTTGCGATATACGACGAGTTGTTCGGTCATGGGAACGAATAGAGCTACCGTGTAGCGGTCAGCGAGCCTCAGCCAAAGATCCCAATCTTCAGTTACACGAAGAGCAGGATTAAATCCACCCACAGCATCAAATGCCGCGCGGCGCAGCGCGACGGTGGTGAGATGAATGACACAACGATAGCGAAGCCTTGGGAACAGCTCCCTGGGCTGTAGCAACTTACCGTCATACTCCGACTTATCATAATTCATCACGCGAAAACCGGCGTAGATGAGTACCGCTTGCTCGTTCTCTAATGCGCAGCGATGTTGCAACTCGAACTTCTGAGGCAGAAACCAGTCGTCTGCGTCGAGAAAGTTCAGCCAGTCGCCAGTGGAGGCCTGGACACCACGATTGCGCGCTACCGCAGCTCCCATGTTCTCCAATAAACGGATCACACGAACTGGCGAGGGGAATGATTCCGCGACCTCCGCGGTGCCATCTGTCGATCCGTCATCAACGACGATGATCTCGTGAGGAGCGTAGGTTTGGCTCAGGCAACTCTCGATAGCCTTGGCAATATACCGCTCTGCATTATAAGCAGGAATAATAACACTTATCTTCATGATCGACTCTTTCACCGTTCTCAATATTCCTTTGTAAACAAAACAGAATGAATTGCGTCAAGGTAATCGTGACCGTGGAGAGTGTCCGGCTCCACATAATTGCCCTCGGCCCATTCGTTCCAGGCCTTCAAGAAAATGATTCGCCGTTGATCGGGGTAACCAGCGACCCGCTCGACCGCCTTTCGCAGGTATTTCACGAACAATTCGGGCGTTTCTCCCTCGTAGACAACACCAGAATATCCAGAGCGCGGTGTATTGTCCCAGTTCGGCAGTATGCAGGGCAGATACCGGTCTCCGGGAGGCATATCCTCGAGCGCATGAGAGACGACATCGACATACTTTATGCGAGTGGGCCGTTTCCATCGCGGGCTTTTGAGGCCGTTGAGCCGGCTGCCGAAATTCAGTTCTCTTAAGCGACGGGCGATATCAAACTTGCCTGTATCCTTGGCGACTGTCTGTAGATAATCCTGCGGTACAAGCGGAGTTACAGCGTCAAACGGGGTAAGAATAGGATTTCTATAACGGTCGATATTGGCGGCATATTTGTCCGTAATTCCGACAAAATAAATGCCCGGATAACCAGCTTTCGCGCCTAGCTCTCGCCAATGCGATATAAATTCTGATGTCGATGGCAGGTCGTGAGGCTTAAAAATCACGAACATTGGCTTCCCCTCGACCTTCAGGTAGCGGGGATCGTCGAAGGCCTTCTGGGCCCACCGGAAATGTGCTTCTTCGTCCGCATAACCGGGATACTCCTGTTTTACTAGTTCCTTATCTGGATTGCCATACCAGATGCCGCTCCATGTTAGATTGGCCCACGCAAGGCAAAAAGGAAAATCGGGCTTGCCGCTGTCACGCACTTCTTCGAATGGACGATCGAGAATGCGGCGTCCATTACCAAACCAATAGTGCCAATAACAAAAAGCCTCCACCCCTGCATTGCGCGCCAGTTCTGCCTGTGCTTCACGCACCTCAGGCACTCGCAAGTCGTAAAAGCCTAAATCGGCGGGCAATTTTGGTTGCCGGTGCCCCGGAAACAGGGGCCTCGCTTTGGCAACATTTGTCCATTCCGTGAAGCCTCGCCCCCACCACAAATCGTTTTCTGGGGTCGGATGAAATTGAGGAAGGTAGAAGGCAATGAGACGTGCCGCGGGTGCGTTCATTGATGTCTTCCTCCAAAAAAACTTAAATCCAATAACGTAGTCAAAATCTTGGACTCAGGTATAAATTACCAGAGACTGGGGAACGTAACAGACTCTTGTAGTCCTGAAGATTAGGGTTTCATCGACCACTTTAAAGTTGGACTGTGGGTCTTGCGACGACAGCAAATTGCTGAAATCTCATATCGTCAAACTTGCCGAGGAAAAAAGCATTTGCCAACCTGTACGCTCTCCACAAAAGTATACTAGCGTTGGGAATTCCCTTGAAGGCATTAATGCCGCAAATGCTTTCCACTGCGAACCCCTCGCGCTCGAACATGTTTATGATGCTCGATCTGGTGAAGAAACGGAAATGAGTACTGTCTAGTACACCGCAATCTCTGTAGTCCCAGCGAGCATGAAACAAAAGCTGCCAAACCACGGGGAAGTTTCGTATGTTGGGAATCGATGCCACAATAACACCATCAGGCGCCAATAGAACTCGAGCATAACGCAATGCCATTTCGGGAGCGAGCATATGTTCCAGCACATCGTTGAAGATAATGCAATCAAATGCTCCTATAGGTAAAGTGATCTCAGGACCGAACATTCCCTCAACGACTCTATCGAGCTTTGCCGCTGCTACGGAAGCAACGGATTTAATTGGTTCGACTCCACAAACCTCGATCTCCCGGGTTTTCTTCAAAGATTCTCCAAACACACCCTCTGCGCATCCGACGTCTAACACACGCCGACAATGAGCTGGGACGAAAGGCAGCATCTCGGGACGCGAGCACTGAAAGTAATCAGACGATTTTGTATCGTAGCCGAGCAACGCTGAATGAGAGGTCATAAAACGATCTCCAAATATGATTAGTTGAGGTTATATCAATCCATCACAGTCGAGTCAGAGCGTTCAAAAGCGAGTCCGCCGGTGAGGCGATTTGCTTGGGCAGCATCTTGACTAGTATGTTGAGGCGGCTATGGTCTTCTGGTTCCAGCACGCGCATCCAGAAGAAGAGCCCGAAGAGAACGATCAGGGAAGCAAATCCGCCGAACAGGATGGCCCATAACTGCGTCACCCATAGCGGCGCCAGTAGACCAGCAATGTAATGCTCGGTCAGCATTGCAATGTAATGCGCTGCCAGCGCTGCCAGCGCGCTGGCGATAACGATCTTTGCTACCTGCAGCCATGGAAGTTTCACTTTGTAGAGATAAATTGCCACGGCCCACATCATAAGGACAGCCGCAGCTTGCGCGGCTCCGTTTCCAATGCATGCGCCGACTGCGCCGTGCGCTGGAATTAGCCACCAAGCCACACCCCAATCGACAACTCCAGCAAGTACCGTTGCCGCTATGACGAAGCTCTGCCGCTCGGAGCACTGGAGGAGGCTCTGCGCTGGCGCGATGAAGGCTTTGAAGATGCACAGCAGCGGAGCCAGCATCACAACCATAGCTGCGTCCTGAAATTTTAGGCCGTAGAGAAGCAGCAATGCCGGGACAGCGAGCGATACCGCTACGAAGTGCAGCGGAATCGTGATCAAAGCAAGATAGCGGAAAGTCGAGGCTGTAATGGCGGGAAGCTTGGCCTTGTCGCGCCCGTACTGAACGAAGATTGTGGCGCCAGCTGCCGTTCCGAAAACGGTCGCGGCCAGCAATAATTGTTCGGCCATGGTAAATGCCAGCGAATAGAACGAAACCTGGCGCTTATCCGCGCAGAGACTCTCGAGCAGAATGATTTCCGACCGGCCCCACACGATCATTGATACCGCCATGGTGGCAACGCTCGGCCAGGCGAAGGCTATCATGCGGTTGCGCAATCCTGGCGGGTGAACATGAGTGATCTCCCAGGCGAGCACACGCTTCATAGTGGGAAAGAAACGCACAACTAGATCTACTATTCGCATGAGGAGCGTCGCCGCGCAGATGCCAACCACGCCCCATCCGAACACTATTGTGGCCCCGATTGCGATGAGGTAGATGAATATTGAAACAACAGAGGCGGGAAGATTGGTTGACAAATCTTCCGTTGCGGTATTGGCCTGCGCCGGGATGGAATTGACCATACCGGGCCAGATGCTGAGTACGAGCAGCGCCGATGCCAGCTTGTAATCTCCGGGGGCATGAACGAGAACCCAGAATAGAAGGCCGACGGTACACAGCGTGGCGAGGCCAGTCTGCAAGAGCAGTGTACGCAAAAAGATGTATCGCGCGGTACCCCGGTCGCCCATGCCGATGAACTCAGCCATGTATTTTCGAGTGGTTGCAGGAATGCCGAACGTACCCAGGCTGCTGACCAGCATGGCAAGATAGTTGACATAGATGATGTAGCTGTTCTTTTCCGGTCCCAGATAGCGATTAATGGCTATCGAGGAGACCAGAAGAACGACGGCGCTGATAATGGTTTCAGTTCCGTACCAGCCGGAGTTCTTAGCTATTGTCTTCGTGTTGGACATAGATTCCCAGCTGTGCTTTGAATGAACACTCGTGCATTTGTTCTGTATCGGCTAACGGCCCTCAGACGCAACCGGCAGCGCGCGGAGCGCTGCCGGCCGGCCTTAGAACATCATTGTTGTCTATCCCAGTCCCTGCAACGCAGCCTTCGCGTCTTTAGCAGACTGCGAATCCGGCGCCAGCGAAATGGCCTTTTTGAGGTGAGTCGTGGCATTAGTTATGTCTCCTAGTTTGGCGTACACCATCCCCAGGTGATACTGGGTTGTAGCGTTGTTAGGAGCGGCCTTGATGGCTTCTTCCAGAAGATCGCGGGCGAAGCCGTAAGATCCCTTGGTGTAGTAGGCCCACGCCAGGGTGTCAGCAGAGTTTGGCGAATCCGGCCATTTCCGGCGCGCCGTCTGCGCCAGTGACAAGGCAACGTCCACGTTGCCTCCATTCATAAGCATTCTGTAGGCAAGATTGTTGGCAGCGATAGGCTGCGTGGGATCAATGGCAAGCGCCTTCTTGTAGTATTCCTCTGCTTTGCTGCCATTTCCGCGCGACTCCTCCATAGTCCCAAGAATGGCATAGGCGCCGGCACTGTTTGGATGAGCCTTCGACCATTGCTCCCAAGCGCCGATGGCGGTTGCCGCCTGGCCGCGCTGCGCCTGAAGCTGTGAGTAGATAGCGACCGCCTCGCCGTCATCGGGATTGATATCCATGGCTTTTTGAGCCGTTGCGGCGGCCTGGTCCAGGTTCTTGTTTTGCATCTGAAGCTGAGCCAGCAGGTCGTAAAAGCTGCTGTTCCTGGGGCTCTTGGCGATTTGCGCGTTGATACGCTCCAGGGCATGAGCAGGCTGTTTTTTGTATAGGTCGTAACTGACCAGCCCGCGCAAAGCGCCAATCGAATCGGGGTCGTACTGTAAAGCCGCCTCCATCTGCGCCGCGCCTTCCGGATAGCGTTTTTGCGAGAAGCGAAGCTCTCCAAGCATGAGATAAGCCCGCGCGCTACGCGGGGCCTTAGCAATTGCGGTCTTCAGGTCATCCTCGGCCTTATCCGGCGTGTTACGGGACAGTTCCACAATCGAGCGCCAGAGATAACCGCCGGGGAAGCCAGGAGCGACGGAAATGGTTTTCTCCGCTACATCGGAGAGCAAATCCATATCGCGACGCTGAGTGGCAATGAGCGCAAGTTCCTCCTGCGCCTCCAAGGAACGCGGATTCAGTTGTGTCGCCTGGCGGAAGCTCTTCTCCGCGAGACCGGTATCTCCCTTGACCAGCGCTGCCTTGCCGAGCCATAACTGAATGTAGTCGTCCTTAGGGGCATTATTGGCCGCATCCTGAAGGGCATTGATCGCCTCCCCCAGCTTGCCGTTGTTGAGCAGTACAATTCCGTTGAGTACGGCGACCTGGGGATCCTTGCTGTTCTTCTTCATCAATTCTGTGATCACGGCCTGGGCGGTCGAATAATCCCTGACCTGAAGAAGAATGCGGACATATCCCTCCTGCACAGATAAGTTTTTAGGATACTTTTTAGCAAGATTGGCAAACTCCGCACGCGCCTTGTCTATTTGTCCAGAGTTGGCGTAGTAGTCCGCCAGCATCCGCACACCCTGCGGATTGTCCGAAAGGTCGTTCGAAGCCTGGCGTAGAGCGTCCTCTGCCTTCGGCTGGTCACCCTGCTTGAGGTAGACCTGGGCCAGGCTTAATCGGGCAGTCAAGTTTTTGGGGTCTGTGGCGATGGCGTTCTTGCATGTTTGTTCGGCCTCCTGCCAGCGGTTGTTCTTTGCATAGAAACCAGCGAGCAGTAGTTTAGCGTTGACCGACTTCGGATCGAGCGCGACGGCCTTCTTTAATTCGTCCTCGACAGAAGCGTCCTGCGCGACATCGCCTACTTCAAGCAAGGCAAGGGTTTCATGAAGCGACGCCTCGTTGGGAGAAAGCTCCAGAGCCTTACGAATCTCTTCGAAAGCCAGCTCCTTCTGTCCACGCCTGGCCGCAATGTGGGAAAGCAGGGCGTGGGCGTCTGCGTTGTCCGGTTGCGCAGCAATGACCGCGTCAGCCTGTGCCTTTGCATCGTCCTGTGCCTTTGCGTCGTCTGGCCTGCTTAAGGCAAAGATCATATTTCCCAGATCGATCCTCGCCTTGTAGTTCGCCGGTTGCAAATCGACGGTCCGCCGGAGCTCGACGGCAGCGGCGCTGAAGGCGTGCAGATGGAGATAAGACTGGGCCAGGGCGTAATGCGCCTCGGCGAAATTTTTGTCGATCTTCAAGGCGTTGAAATACTGAATGACGGCTTCCCTGTCCTTGCCCTGGGCACTATACTTCTGTCCGCTCTCCAGATATTTATGTTTACGCACGTTTGGATCGCGGAAGCACCCTGTCAATAGTGTGAGCGATAGAAAGAGCGCAGTTATCCCAAGAGCCGCGAAACGTGTCCGCGTTCTCCGCCCTCCATAGCAGCCGAATTGAAATGCAATGACTCTGCTTTCCACTTTCTTCCATCCTTTCAGGCTTACTCCCTAATGGCTACAACGTGAAGCCATTAGTCAACAATGTTGCTGTTCCCTGCTTCTTGCAATGCGCTTATTCAGGGATAAATCTTGGCAGCAAGGGCGCAAGCTGCATGGCAAATTTTTCGGCGCGAATTTTTGCGGTCGAAGCGTCTTCGCGAGAAGAGATCGGCGTGATAACCCGGACCAGAGCTCCGTCCGTGCGATTCGTCCGTATGGCATCAACAGCCATGTAAATCTTCGCCATGTATTCATTTGCCACGCTACGCCCGTGTGCCTGATACCAGTAGATTACGAATTGCTTTTCTGCTCCGTTGGCGATAATGTACTCGCCCACCCGATGCGTCTTGCCTTTCACATCGGTCAAATCGGCGGAGGTTGACGATTCGAAGACCCATCCGGCTCCGGGCAGGCAATTCTTGGGAGAATGAATCGTCTGACCAGTTCTCTGTGAAGGGAAATAGGCTATAAACAGCCCAACCGGATCCTGCTGAGCGCCTTTGGTATAGGCGCGCGCCAAGACGTCTCCGGCTCCGAGGACATCGAGCGTTTCCCGGTCGAAGTGCTGGTCGATTCCCACCCATCCTGCAATGTTAAATGGCAACTGCGACAAAGGCTCGCTGGGGGGATTTCGATCAACAGCGGGCCGCATATGCAGGAAAAGCCCGGTTATAGCCAGCAGAAGGACCACTATCCAGAAACGAAGGTTCTTCATATCTGCCGCCTTTTTGCCGGGAATAGGCACATCATGCGATGGACAGTATACAGGCAAACAAGCGACACCAAGAATATAACCCAGCCGGAAAACTCGTGAAAAAAGCCCAAGGCCTTGTCCGGGTCCCAGTATTGGACGCACAACCCGGTGCCGAGGATGCGTATTGCATTGGCCGCTATGGCGATGGGAATGCTGGCCAGAACGAGCAAGACTCGCCGCAAGTTTGACTTTTCCAGGAAGTATCCATAAAAAATAGCGAGCGTAAACAAGCTCATCAGGGAACGGATGCCGCTACATGCCTCCGCCACCTCCAGCTTCATCAAGGGAAGCTCGATAACGTTTCCCTCGCGCAGAACCGGCACGTTAAACGGAGGCATAGTAAGCAGGGCGCTGGCCAGTTTTGAAGCCAGGATCTGCAGTGGGAAGGTTATCTGGTTGAAAACAATGGCTGGAATGGGGATGGCCAGCAACAAAATCAGCAGCGCGAAACGCAGTTCCATCAAGAACTGGCGTCCGCCAAAGCAAAGCACCAATCCGGCCAGCAAAATGATCAGCGAAACCCTTGAGAGGAAGAGTTCAGAACCGTAGACGCCCAGGAGCAGGACGACGAGTCCCAGGGCAATTACGGCAATTCCACTCCAACTGGGATCGAACTTAGTGCTGCGTAAGGTCTTTCGTTTTTCCCATATCAAGAAGGCCGAGAAGAGCGGCACCAGAGGGCCGTGAGAATTATCCTGACTCAGCCAGTCGATGAACAATTTTCCCAGCACTTGATAATAAACCGCCGCGATCAGCAGGCATATCACCGTTAAGCCTAAAGCAAAATGAGCGTAAGGAGTGCGCCAGCCCCCCACTGGAACAGTTTGTGTCTGTGGGCCTTGAGCCATGATTCCTTTCCTCAAGCTAACTAGTTGGTATTACTCTACATTAGCAATTGACGAGCTAGAGGAGGATTAGATTAATTCAGGGAAAAAACCCCAAGAAATTTCTATCTCAATGGAATCCACCTAGCGGCAAAAATGGAAAATGGTTTCCACTTTCCAGGTCAATTAATGGTACACTGTTTCCCTGTAGGTGGGAACAAATCTGCCTTATTTTTGGCCTAGACTAAGGAAGTGCGTCCGATAGTCAATAATCCACAAGGGAAGCCCATTTTACGTTTTGCCTCCACCTCAGGTGTTGAACCTGTACTGCTAAAGATGAAATGAAGTTAGGTCCCCATATGGCAACAATTGCAATGATCCCAAATGGGAAACGACAGGCAAGGCCTTCCGTTACTCAGGGAGCGTGGATTCAGCGCGCCATTGCCCGAATTGCGGAAAGCGAATGCCCTGTCCTGATATTAGGCGAACACGGCGCCGGGAAACGCTCGATTGCCGCGCAAATCCATGCACAGTCGAACTTGCCCCGCAGCGCGTTCCAGGAGATTCGCTGCCTGGACGCTACCGCGATGGCCCTCCAGTCTGCTCTGTCAACCAAAGAGACGCTTTATCTGGCTGAAATAACAGAGCTTAGCCATCCATTACAGGAACTACTTGTAAACACATATTTTCGCTCAGATCAGGAGCAAACCTGCCGTCTGTTGTTTGGCTCGAGCCGCGACCTCGCGGAAGAAGTCAAATCGTGGCGGATGAGGGAGGATTTCTACTACCTCATTTCGTCTGTTACTCTTCGGATTCCCCCTCTGCGCTGCAGAAAGCCCGAGATTCTGTCTATCGCCGATATGCTTTTGACGCAGTACTCCAAACAGTTTGACCGTCCCAAGCCAGTTCCCAACAAGGAGCTTATCGGACATCTGATGGAGCATTCCTGGCCTGGCAATCTTACAGAACTTCAGACCGCAATCAAGACGGTTGTAGCCATCGGAGACCAGGCAATATCTCTGGCGGCCATCAAGGCGGCGGCCCCATCGGTGAGCCCGAATGGATCCCGCAGGCCTTTACTGCTGAAGGAAGCCACGCGTGCTTCATCCATACAGATCGAACGTGAGTTGATCTCCGAGGTTCTGGTTTCAACCGGCGGCAATCGAAAACGCGCGGCGGTTGCGCTGGGAATCAGCTATAAAGCATTGCTATACAAACTCAAGCAGATAGAAACGGAAAACCAATACGTGATCTGCAAGAATGGAGTTGCATTATGAAAACGGGAAACCTTCTGATCGTGGCAATACTTGCCCCGGCGCTTTTCTGTTCTGCTCAAGACAAAACGCCCGCCTCGCCAGACACCACCACTCCGGCCGCAAAAGACACTACTACCCCGGTAGCACAGGACACGGCCAAGCCGGACATGCAAGATACATCCAAACCAGTCTCGTCAGACACCACCACGCGGGCTACGCAGGATACGACCAAGCCAGCTGCGCCGGAAGTGACCACACCGGCAGTGCCAGCGCCTGTAGTGTCAGTACAGGGGATGACCGACAGCTATGTGATCGGCAGAACTGACGCCATTAACATTTTCGTATGGAAAGAGCCAACCCTATCGAGCACAACAAGCGTGTTCGTCCGGCCTGACGGCATGATATCGATGCCGCTTCTCGGCGATGTAAAGGCCGCGGGCAAGACGCCAGTTCAATTGGCGGACGAACTTGCCGACCAGCTGAAGAAGTATTTGCAGGATCCCCATGTCACTGTCACTCTGACTGGGATGAACAGCAAGTTAGTGTACATGATGGGCGAAGTTGGCAGGACGGGACCATTGGCGCTGACTCCCGGCATGACCTTGCTTCAGGCAATTGCCTCCGCTGGCGGACTCACGCCGTACGCTAATGCGAAGAAAATTTATATACTTCGCACCGTTGACGGAAAACAGCAGAAGATTTTCGTGCAATACAAGCAAGCATTGAGGGGTGACCTATCTCTCAATCTCCTACTGAATCCGGGCGATACGATTGTTGTACCGTAAGGCACCCTAAATGAAGTTAAGTCTCACACTTATGGCGATACTGTTTACCTTCATCGCGACGACCAGGGCGCAAGTTGCTCCCGCGACGACTGGTCACACTGGGCTGCCCACGGGTCCCAATGGGCTGCCGGTCAGCGGGACGTTGCGCTATAACCTGCGCTATTCGCAAACCGCTCAGTTCTATGGCGGGGCCGGGGGAGATGTGCAGATGAGCATCGTGTCCGGAGATGCGAGCTACGCGAATATCAGCAAGCGCCTTCCATTCAGTATGCAGTATGGCGGCGGCTACGGCTGGACGTTGTCCGGCCCGCCCTCAGCGGGCAATGTTTTTCAACACTTATCGGTGTCACAAGGCGTGGGTTGGCACAAGTCTAATTTCATGGTCAGCGATAATGTAAGTTATTCCTTTGAGACTCCAACCACGGGATTTTCCGGAGTTCCAGGAACAGGAGGAACGATCACCGGGTCCGGCACGACAACCACGCCTGACCAAACTATTCTGGCTCTGAATACACGCTCTCTCGACAACACCACGACCATAGGATTTGGACAGACACTCAACCACGCAACGACGCTCAACTTGGGCGGCTCATGGGGAGAAATGCTCTTTATCGACAATAACGGCCAGAATACGGAGATGCTAATGGCGAACGCGGGACTCACACGCCGTCTCGATGCACGCGATTCTGCTTCAGGCCAGTATTCCTTTTCCCAATTCAACTACAGCAGCACTGGTTATACTACGCAGACCAGCACTGCGCAATTCGGCGTTACTCGACAATGGAACCCGAAACTCACCACAACAGCCTCAGTGGGACCGGCGTGGATCACCAATTCAGGTATCCCTATTACAGGAAGCACAGCCCTGCCCAATATAACCACTGTATTTTTCAGCGCATCGGTTAATTACCAGATGCTGCACGGGGCGTCCAGCTTGAGTTATAGTCATGGAAACAACGGCGGCGCGGGATATTTTCTCGGAGCGAAAGTCGATAGCGTCAACGCAAACTTCTCGCGGGCATATGGAAAGAACTTAACCATCGGTGTGACCGGATCGTATATGCGTACTGCGTCACTTCTCGCTGCCGAATTCGAGTATGCATGCACAACCAACGATGGTACCACTACCTGTTTAGTCCCACTCAATATCACACCAGTTACCGATGCAATATTCGGAGGCGTGCAGGCCACGCGAAAGATGGGCAGATATTTGAATGTATTTGCGAATTACACGGCAGTTGAACAATCGTCCAATACGCAGATTTCAGTGCCTAACACGCCGCTAAATTCCAATGCGTCTATTCTTAGCGGGATAAATCAAGTGATTAGTTTCGGCATCGGGTATTCGCCGCGCGAAAAGCGCCTCAAGAAGTAACGGATTAAGGAGGATTATGCTCGGACATCGTGAACTGACGATGCAGGAATACGCGGAGATATTGAAGCGGCGATACAAGCTGATTCTGATGTGCGCAATTCTCTTTTTGGCGGCCGGTGTCGTCATCAGCCATAGTTTGCCCCCGCAGTATATGTCGCAAACACTGGTGCTTATCGAACAGCAGAAGGTTCCAGAGGACTATGTGAAGCCGGTGATCAATGAAGACCTGAATGCACGGCTGGCGTCGATGAGGGAACAGATACTGAGCCGATCGCGCATTGAGCCGATTATCGATCGATTCAACCTATACGCGGGCAACAAGGCAACCATGGACGACCGCGTCGATATGACACGTAAGGCAATCGGGATCACTCCAATCTCTCCTGGCCCGCGCGGGATGCCGGGTTTTTATATCACGTTCAAGGCGCAGGACGCGCGCACCGCTCAACAAGTGTGCGGTGAAATCACATCGCTTTTTATCAGCGCGAATATAAGCGCGCGCGAGGAATCCGCCGAAGGCACGACCAGTTTTCTGAAGCAGCAACTCGCCGACTCAAAGAGAAACCTTGACGAACAGGACGCCAAGCTCGCCGCCTTCGAACAAAAGAACATCGGGAGACTTCCAGGGCAGACGATCAAGCTCGGGGATATGAGTTTTGCCATGGGAAACCCAAGCGAAGGCACACTTCAGGCGCTCACCTCCCGGCTTGACGCTGCCACGCAGGCGGTGAATCGCTCACAGCAAACAATTACTTTTCTGGAAGCCTTGATCGCACAGCAGACGCAGGAAGCATCACACAATGATCCAGCTACGGGGACATCCGGGGACACCCTACAGACGCAGCTCAAAGCCGCCCTTAACCAGGAAAAGGAGATGGAAACTCTCTACACTCCGGACCATCCGGACATGGTAGCGATCAAGCGGAGAATCGCCAGCCTGAGGGCGGAGATCGCACGCAGCGCGGCCGAACCGGTGAAGGTAGATACAACAGCCGCCAAACCAACTGATTCGCCGCAGCTTCGGCAGCTCAAGACTCAACTTCTCGCGGAGCAGCAGACCTTGGCTACCTCCAAACAGCAACAGGCCCATCTAGAGCAGCAGGTTCGCAGCTACGAGGCGAGGATCGAGGCCAGCCCCGCAGTCGAGGAAGAGTACAAGCAGATCACGCGCGACCACGATACCGCAGTGCAGTTTTACAACACGCTGCTGACCAAGATGAATCAGTCGACCATGGCCACGGCCCTTGAGCATCGCCAACAGGGCGAACAGTTTACCGTAATGGATGCCGCCAATCTCCCTGAATCACCCACCTTCCCGAACCATGTTACTTTTGCCGGCGGCGGCCTGGCATCCGGGCTTGGCCTGGGACTGCTGATCACCGTGTTACTCGAGTACCGCGATAAATCCCTGCGCAGCGAGAATGACGTTTTTGCTTTTACCAAACTTCCGACACTGGCGGTTGTATCCTACATCGCGGATCTGGATGTCCCCCATGCGGGCGGCAAGCATGGAAAGTTTTTCTTTAGGAAGCCCAAACCCACTGAAAGCGCGTCTGGATAACCATGTACAAAACATATTTCGGTCTTCGCGTTCTTCCTTTCGGCGCCAGTCCAGACCCGCGGTTTCTCTTCCTAAGACCGCAGATCAGAGAGGCGCTTGCCTGCCTGCAATATGGTATTGCAGCGCGCAGGGGCTTTGTGGTTTTGACAGGAGAAGTAGGAACGGGCAAGACAACGCTGCTAAAAACAGTTCTTGATACATTCGCCTCGGGGCGTATAGCGACCGCATACGTCTTTAATCCGCGCCTGGAGGTGCTCGATTTTTTTGAATTTATACTTACAGACTTCGGCATTCCTCCTACTACGCGGACCAAGTCAGCGATGCTGTTGCAACTCAATAGCTGGCTTATTGAGCGCTATCGCGCCCATCAATTGTGCGCAATTGTGGTTGATGAGGCTCAGAATATCTCTTGGGAACTTCTCGAAGAGATACGCTTACTGACTAACCTCGAAACCTCATCCGAGAAGCTGGTGCAGATTATTCTTTCCGGCCAGCCTGAGTTAGAGGATAAACTGTACCATCCAAGCCTCCGCCAGCTACGCCAGCGCATTTCACTGTGGTGCAGAACACATCCGTTGACCAACGAGGAAACTCAAGCTTATATCGAGGAGAGACTGCGTATAGCCGGAGCTACCGAACAGGTGTTTTTACCTGAAGCGGCGGAGCTTGTATATCACTACTCAAAAGGGATTCCCCGCATAATCAATCTTCTTTGCGAGCATACGTTAATCTTTGCATATGCTGAACAGGTCAATCCCATACCAGCGCACATCGTTGAATCGGTGGGCCTGGAACTTGATCTTGTTCAACATCCGTTTACGATCTCTTTCTCAGCAATGCAAGCATTAATGCGGCGTTCTTTGCAGCCGAATATGCTCGATACCATTACATCCATCGCCGAAAGCGAGGATTCACTGAAGGAAAGCAAAATATGAGCCGTATCTACGATGCTCTTCAGAGGGCGGATATTGAACGGAAGACCGCTCAAGGTGTGGACGCTGCAAGATTTCCGGAGCAGCCGCCTGTGCCCGGCGCCGAGGCATTGCCATCGATAAGGGCCGAGATTAACACGGAAAACATCAAATTATATCCATGGAAACCATCCATGGCTTTTTTCCCAACTTTATGCGACCGTGGCGAGAGCATAGAACAGTTTCGCGGCCTACGGTCACAACTATACCAATTACGCGATCAAGCTAAACTGAAGACAATTCTTATAAGCAGCGCTGTTCCCTCGGAAGGCAAGACTTTTGTTGTGGCAAATCTGGCAATCAGTTTGGCGCGCAACAGGAACAACAGAGTTTTGCTCATCGACGGCGACCTGCGCCGCCCCTCGCTCCACGCTATCCTTGGCGCTCCTGATATTCCCGGACTCACGGAGTACCTTGCGGGGGCTGCGGAACCATGCGACATCATGCAGCGCAATCAGGATCCCAGCCTCGTTGAAGCCAGCGGGACGCGCAGCATTTCGAATCTAACTTTCATCCCCGCCGGCGCGGGTGGCGATAACTCCTCTGAGCTAGTCGCCAATCACCGTATTGATGAGCTGATATCCATTCTCGCACCGCACTTCGACTGGATTCTGATCGATTCCCCTCCCATTCTCGCGTTTGCTGACGCCGTCGATTTGGCCCGCGCCGCTGATGCTGTTTTGCTTGTTGCCCGCGGAGCTGTTACGCCTTACGATATCGCGCAGCGTGCGCAGGCGGCTTTCAGCAACTCGCGAGTTCTCGGCTTTGTGCTCAACGCAGTCAAAGACGTTCCTCCCAACGCCTCCTACGCTTATTACTACTACGGCCAGCAGGAAGCCAGCAGCGGATCTCCAGGACAAAAGAATAAGGGGCGGAAGGGATGACTAGACTTTTCAATGTCTACTATCCAACACGAACGCTGGTGCGTCTTCTTTGCGAAGTAATTATTGTGGGTGGATCATTTTTTCTGGCCACGATATTATTTACCGGGCCGGATTTGTACCTTGTTCTTATCTATGAGAACGGCCTGCTAAAGATCGCTGGAATCACTCTATTTACCCTGCTTCTCACTTATTACTTTGATCTGTATGGACCGAGGCGATTTTCAGAGAGCTGGGAGATTTATTTTCGTCTGTTACTAGTTCTCAGCGTGCTTTCTTTTGTTCTTGCCGGTATTATCTATTTTTTCCCAGAACTAGACATCGGTCCGTATGTCTTACTTGTTGGCTCTGCCTTTCTTGCAGTTTTTCTCGTTCTCTGGCGCGGGGCCTACGAGTGGATTATTAGCCTTCCCATGTTCAGCGAGCGGGTATATGTGCTGGGTAGCGGCCCGCGAGCACATGCCGTAGTCGAGCTCTTGCGAGCCAGCCGAGATGCCGGCATGAGAGTCGTTGGCTGGAACGACAATAACATGGCCCATGGACGGCTGGAACGTTTCTCCGCGGACCTTCAAGCCTTTTCCGGCCAGAAGCCGGGCATTGATCGCGTGATTGTCGCCATGCAAGACCGCCGCGAGGCGATGCCCGTTAGAGAACTGCTCGACCTCCGCCTCCAAGGTGTCATTATTGAGAATTTCAGCGCGCTTCTGGAGCGGCTTTCAGGCAAATTACAGCTGGACGGACTCAATCCAAGCACCATCATCTTTACGGAAGGGTTTCACATGAACGCGACGCAGCAGCTTTTCCGGCGCCTGCTATCCTTCGCGGTCTCCTTCATTGCGTTGCTGATTTGCCTGCCGTTTCTACCTCTGATTATTCTTGCTGTGCGTCTCTCTTCACCGGGTCCTATTCTGTTCAGCCAGACGCGAGTTGGGCAGCGCGGACACTTGTTTACCGCATACAAGTTTAGAACGATGTTGGAGAACGCAGAAGCAAAGGGAGCCGTGTGGGCGACGAAAGACGATCCGCGCGTTACTAGGATTGGCCGGATTATGCGAAGCACGAGGATCGACGAAATTCCGCAGCTATGGAACGTACTTCGCGGAGAGATGGCATTTGTCGGTCCCCGTCCGGAGCGCCCGGAGTTCGTGCAGTGGCTTAGCAAAGAGATTCCCTTCTACGATCTGCGGCATATGATTCGTCCTGGGATTACAGGTTGGGCGCAGGTACGCTACCGATACGGCGCCAGCCTGGAAGAAACCAAGCGTAAGCTCGAATACGATCTTTACTACGTCAAACACCAGTCGATTGGTCTTGATTTGCTTATCATGTTTGAGACCATCAAAACCATCATCCTGCGCAGGGGCGCCCAGTGAGAATCATCTTCTGGCTGTCGATGGCAGGCATTCTCTATACCTACGCGGGATACCCGGTGGCGATGTGGATGCTTTCGCGGCTGTTGCCGCGGCCGTGGAAAGTCAGCCCGATTTCTCCCAGCGTGAGCATCGTGATGGCGGTGCATAACGGCGGAGCCCTGCTCCCGCGCAAGATAGAGCACCTTCTTAGCCTCGATTACCACAACATCAAAGAGATCATCATTGTTTCTGATGGTTCGACCGATGGCACGGAGGAATTGCTGGCTTGCCAACATCATCCGCGTCTCACGACCGTCATACTTGACGAACATTGCGGCAAGGCGGTTGCCATCAACGCCGGCATGACAAGAGCAACCGCGGAGGTGATTCTCTTCGTCGACATCAGGCCGGAAATAGCTCCGGGCGCTATTCAGCAACTGGTGAGCAATTTCGCCGATCCGAAGGTTAGTTGCGTGACCGGTGAACTGATTCTGCGAGAGGGATGTCACGATGGCGCATCCACTGCTATTGGCGGAATCTATTGGCGCTATGAAAAGTGGATCAGGACGTGCGAGTCTATCTGCGGTTCACCG
>CAZFMB010000045.1:0-30475 GCA_964520005.1 uncultured Occallatibacter sp. | reverse complement strand
AATCAGCTTCTCCGGTCCAGATCGAATGGACAACCTATTGAAAGGTCACAAATAGCCCCTTCGACTGCGCTCAGGGCAGGCTGTCCAGGCGTACGGCGCTTGCGCGGCACCTGCGGTGCGGCCAACCGGCGCTTGCGCGCCATAGAATTCGTAGAGTCCCAACATCTGCGCGGCAGCCAATTACTCAAGCGGGCGCAACTTACCGATTCCCTTCTCCGTCCATAAATACATGAGGTCAAGCCCGGCTTGATCCCTGAATGGCCCTCTGAGAGAAGGGTTGTCTATGCGAGAACCAGAATCCATTTCGGTCAATGAAGATGCGCGCCTGATTCCGGTGTGGTCGATTGTTGTGGCTATTGCGGCCTTTGTGCTGGTGGAGTACTACTTCTGGGTAGTTTTGCCGGACCATCAGCATCATGTGCCGCCGCTGGGGCTGCGCGTCTACTTCAATATTTCCTGCGGGCTGCTGGCCGCACTTTATTTTCTGATGGTGGGCTACGTGAGCAAGGATGCTCCACGGCGGGCGATGAGCGCGCGCTTTTGGATCGTGATTTGCCTGGTGATGCCGGGGGGGATTGGCGCGGTACTGTACTTTTTGCTGCGCCAGCCGGAGGTCACGCGGTGCCCGTCGTGCTCGACGCATGTGCAGAATGACTTTCACTTCTGCCCGCAGTGCAACTATCAGCTCACCGCCAGTTGCGGACACTGCTTCCGCACAGTGAGGGCAAGCGACCAATATTGCACGCAGTGCGGCCATGAGCTGGCTCAGGACAATCTGCCGGCGCGGCTGCGGGCGCTGGTCGAGTAAGCAGCGCATACCATAGACAAATTCTGAACCCTGTCCGACGCACCGGTGCGCGGTGTAAACTTCTGTTTCGCGCGGAAGATGTGGCTTTCGCTGCGCGGATAGGAAAAATCCATGCGTAAAACATTGCTTTTTGCCGTAGTGGCCATGGTTCTGGCCCCGAATTGTATTGCTCAAACCGCACCGACAGCACCCGTTCAGCCCAAGCGGCCCATGACCTTTGAGGACATGATGAAGATGAAGCGGCTGGGGGAGACGGCCGTTTCGCCGGATGGCAAGTGGCTGGCGTACTCCGTGACCACGGTTGATTTGGAGCAGAACACCAAGACGCCGGAGCTGTGGTTGCAGGCGATTGCGGGTGGTGAGCCGATGAAGATCGCTGTGGCACAGCCGCACGATGGCGGCGTGCAATTTGCTCCGGATGGCAAGCGGATTTTGTTTTTGAGCGGGCGCTCAGGCTCGGAACAGGTGTGGCTGGCGGATTTTGATGCAGCGACGGGGGTGACGAGCAATCCGAAGAAGCTGACGGCGATTTCGACCGAGGCGGGAGACGCGATCTGGTCGCCGGACGGGAACTCGATTTTGTTTACTTCGGCGGTGTATCCGGATTGTCCAGCGATCACGGCTGCTGATTCTGCGACGGGAGATAAGTGTAATGCGGAGCGGGATGCGGCTGCCGCTGCAAGCAAGGTGAAGGCGCAGATTTTTACGCATCTGCTTTACAGGCATTGGGACCACTTCAGCGGAGATAAACGCACACATCTGTTTTTGGCGGCGGTGGGGACGGGCGCGGTGAGGGATTTGACGCCGAACGATGCGCATGATGTTCCGCCGTTTTCGCTGGAGGGCGGAGGGTGCGGTTGCGCCTTTGCGCCGGATGGGAAGGAGCTGGCGTTTACAGAGAATTTGGATGCGGAGCCGGCGATCTCGACCAGCACCAGCATCTTCACGCTCGATTTGACCGACCCGGCGGCGAAGCCGGTGAAGGTGAGCACGTCGAAAGGCGGCAACTTCAATCCGGCTTACTCGCCGGATGGGAAGTGGCTGGCTTGGCGGTCGCAGGAGCGGGCGGGGTATGAGAGCGATAGGTTCCGGCTGATGGTTTATGACCGGGCAGAAGGCAGCAAGTCAGCAAGTCAGCGAGTCAGCGAGTCAGCGGTGCGGGATTTAATGCCGAAGTTTGAGAATTGGGTGGATGAGTTTGCGTGGGCACCTTCTTCAAGGGGTTTCTACATTGTTAGTGGCCATAACGGCTCTTCCATGCTCGCAGGGATAACACTGGATGGAAAACTCAACAACACATTCAATCCGATGTTCGATGCCCCGAAACACTACAGCAGAGCTGTGTGGTCGGACTTACATCCGATGATGAACGGAGCGGTTATCGCGACCCAGATGCATGTTGACCAACCGAGCGAAGTTGTAATTCTTCAGAACACAGTAGAATCATCTACCACTGGGCCATCAGAATTCACAACTCTTTTAATGACCAAAGATGATCAGATAACTCATCTTAACGACGCCCTTCTCGCCCAACTCGACCTTACCGAGATGAAAGACTTTTGGTTTACGGCGAAGGATGGGACGAAGCTGCAAGGGTTTCTTATCCGGCCGCCGGGATTTGATGCGGCGAAGAAGTATCCGGTCAAGTTTTTGATTCATGGCGGGCCGCAGGGGGCATGGGGCGATTCGTGGAGCTATCGCTGGAACGCGGAGCTGTTTGCGGCCAACGGCTACGTGGTGGTGATGATCAACATGCGCGGCTCGACGGGATATGGGCAGGCGATTGTGGATGGCGTGAATGGCGACTGGGGCGGCAAGCCGTTCAGCGATTTGATGGAGGGGCTGGACTACGCCGAGCAGCATTATCCGTTTATCGACAAGAGGCGGGAGTGCGCGCTGGGGGCGAGCTACGGCGGATACATGGCCAACTGGGTGGAGGGGCACACGGACCGCTTCAAGTGCATTGTGAGCCACGACGGCATGTTCAACCCCGAATCGGCCTACGGGACGACGGAGGAGTTGTGGTTCAACGAGTGGGAGTTCAAGGGCAGGCCGTGGGATTACTATGGCAAGCCGGACGCGGAGAATCCGTATCGCAAGTGGTCTCCGGCGCTGGCGGCGAAGAACTTCAAGACGCCGATGCTGGTGGTGCATGGGCAGCTCGACTACCGTCTGGATGTGAGCGAGGGGTATCAGATGTTCACCACGCTGCAACGGCTGAAGGTGCCGAGCAAGATGCTGTACTTTCCGGATGAGGGACACTGGGTTCTGAAGCCGCAGAACGCAAGGCTGTGGTGGAAGACAGTGAACGATTGGGTGGATGAGTGGACGAAGTGACAGTGGTCAGTGAACAGTGGTCAGTTTGGGTGCCCCAGGTCCGGATTCTCGGACTTGGAATTACTCTGGACTATCATTAAATATGGTGGCAAGATGACCGAATTCTATGAATTTCACGATTCTGAATTAGTGCTGATTGAGTATCGTGCACAGAAGCTTGTCTTGAAGATGGATGCCTATAAGCACGTATGGCCAGATGGATATGACGCGAATTCCGGCACAGGCTGGATGCAAGAAATTGAAATTACGATTGATGGGCCGATAGTCGATGTCGAACCTTCCAGCCTGCCAATGCAAATCGCTTCGGGCAGTCTGAAGGCAAATAACCTTCAGGCCAACCTTGAGGATATTCTTGGTAACTCGTTTGAAATCCCAGCCTCACTTTCTGGATCTGACGCTGTCCAGATTGCTTTGGAAGGCTATGACAAGACAATATCTAAACCTGTGTCCATGAGAATTCGCGGAAAGTCTGCCGCAATCACTCACAAGGGAGAGGCGAGATTTGTCGAGAAATTGCCTTGGTGGAATAGGAAAGACAATGCTGAACCTAAGCCCAAAATGATCGGCGTTGGAATGTTCGATTCAGGCATTCCTGATCTCGCCACGAACAAGAAATACATGGAAGGGTTTGGGGAGCATAGCATGGGCCGCAAAGCAAACGATCTAAAATCAAGGAGCTAGAAGCTGCCTTTTCAACGCAAATCCGCGAAGCCGCGCGCGTTTCTAAATGAAGGCGGGCTGTACGAGTATGGCGTGAGGTCGCTGGGGCGGCAGATGCGCTCGGAGGCGGAGTTGCGGCGGCTGATGCAGAGGCGCGTGGAGCCAGGCGAGCGGGGCGATGCAATGGTTGCGGCGGCTGTGGCGAGGCTGAAGGAGCACGGCTACCTGGACGATGCGGCCTTTGCCGAAACATATGCGCGGCTGCGGCAGCAGAATGAGAAGATGGGCGAGCGGCGGGTGCGGCAGGATTTGAAGCAGAAGGGTGTTCATGGCGATCTGATTGCCGAGACGCTGGAAGCGCGCTACGGGCAGACCAATGAAGAGGCGCTGGCGCGCGAGCATCTGGCGCGCAGGCGATTGCGCAAGCCGGAGAACGAAAAAGAGACGGCGCGGATTATGCGGCGGCTGGTGGGGGCGGGGTTTTCGACGGGCGTGATCTATAAGATTCTGCGGCAGTGGGATGTGCCGGATGAGGCACTGGCGGCGCTGGAGAACCTGGAGGAGGAGACGGGGGAGGAATAGGGAGGCACGACCCTCCGGGGCTAAAGTCGATTGATTTTGCACGGTTTATGTACGGGCTGAAGTCCGTACTCTCCAAGCTGGCTCACTAAAAAAGTGAAAATCTGAATCTGTTGCGAACCACTCAAAAGGGTCGCTAACGACCTGTGACCATAAAGAACATGATCCAGGGAAGCGCCGTTGCATCGTTCAAAAAGTGTGCGACGACGACCGGAACCAAGCCGCGGCGTCCCAGGAGGTACGCAATGCCCCATATCATCCCGATCAATGCAACGGGCAGCGCAATGCCTAGCCAGGGAAGAAAGCCCTGATTCAGGAAGCCGGCATGTGACAGTCCAAACGCCAGGCCGGGAATGAGGACCTGCATGACTTTTCCGTACCCGGCTCTGGCGAATTCGGTCATTAGAAATGCACGGAAGAGTACTTCCTCGCAGAAGCCAGCGGTGGTTCCCATGAGAAGCGCGGCAATGAGGTGGAATCCAGGCGGCAAGAACGCATATGAAATTGGGATGTGCATCGTGGGGAGGAAGCGGAGGTTGCTGGCAATCGAAAGAGCGGCGATTAACAGCGCAATGACCCAGGCTGGCCATCTTCCCAATCGCCAAACGCCAAGGTCTTTGAAGGAGTATCCCCGAGCCCGTAATACGAACCAAAGCACGATTACGAAGAGCCACTCGACGATCACGCCTCCCAGAATCCACAGCAAAAAGCGCTGCTCGCGAGAGCCATGAAGCGCTGCGGGAATAGAAAGCGAGATGATACTGGAAACAGCCCAAATCGCCGAGGGCACTCCGAGACCCAGGATGAGAGACTCGATCCAACAGACGAGTCGGCTAGTCGTCGCACTGGCCACCTGATCCTGTAAGACACGTGTTTCCATGGTGATGAGACTCCACCGAAACTGAATGGTGGGTGAAGAAGGCCCCACCTTCAGAAGCTATACGAGATATTCAACAAGAAGTTCCGTCTTTGAGCGACCTTTCGGGAGTAATTTGCGAGACTAGATTTCAGTCCGTCACCTCGACGATCGGTATGGAACCACGCGCCTGTTCCTGCGGAGCCGCCTTCGCTCAAAAAACGCCGGTATGAGGTCCCATGCGACGGAGCCGTCGAGCGGGCGAAAAGGGAGGAGGTTAAACGCGGCGATGCAAAGACTAGCGGTTCCCAGAATTACAAGTGCGCTGTTGAGCATCTCCCAGGGAGTGTATCCAAACGCCGCGACATACAGCGCGAAAGGAAGGGAGACAATGGTCTGGGCAAGCACACCGCCCCAGGCGATTAAACCTCGATCGAACCTGGAGCCCGGCATCTCAAAGCGTGCGATCCCGAAGACCGGATAGAGTTCAATGCTCCATGCATCGTATCCCCGTCGTCGCGCGATGATGAGGTGACCGGCCTCATGAACGATCAAGATCGCCAGATATGCTGTCAAACCCGCCAGCGCCGGCAACGGCTTTCTGAGAGCGCCCAAGAGAATCAGGGCGCCAATCAAGAAGACGGACCAGTGCACATAAATGTCAACTCGATTGATCCGTGCGATACGGGTCAGCCAGCCCAGCTTGATCGATTCAGGCATAGTAAACTTCCACGGCCAAGAATGCGGAATCTCGATTTTAGCGCAATCTTGCCGCCTTTAGCAGTCCGCTAACTTGTCGGCGCCGCGAGGCGCAGAAGTTGCCATAGTGGTCCCAAGTCCGTTTCGAAAAGATCACGCCTGCTAAACGCCCTTCTATCAATGAAGACGGTCATTTCCGGATTGCCGGCATACCGTATGCCTTCGTATTTTCACTTGACAAACGTATACGCGCGTCGGAAAATTCGCCCCAGAGGAAGGAGGTATGTGTACATTATGAGCCGATTCGCTTCTAGGTCCCCCAAATGGGGCGATTTGCTCGTTGTGCTTGGCTTGAGTGTAATCTTTTCAAGTCCATTCAATGCGTCAACCGCGTCAGCTCAGGGGTTGTGGTTCGATTCCAACCCTTATAACTTCAACAATGTGGTGATTGGCGGCGGCGGGGGCTTCATCCCTGGAATCGTCTTCAGCACCAAGGAACCCGGTTTGGTGTATGCGCGGACGGATATTGGCGGCGCGTACCGGTTCGATAATCATGCAGGCCGGTGGGTTCCGCTGCTGGACTGGGTGGGCTTTGCCGACTGGAACCTGAGCGGCGTGGAGAGCATTGCGATCGATCCGGTGGACCCACGGCGCGTGTATCTGGCAGTGGGAACTTATACCAATGAGTGGACGACGGAGAACGGCGCGATACTGCGCTCGTTTGACGAGGGGCGGCGGTTCCAGACGGTTAACCTGCCGTTCAAAGTGGGCAGCAACATGCCAGGCCGTGGAATGGGAGAGCGGCTGGCGATTGATCCGAACAACACCAACGTTCTTTATTTGGGAACGCGGAGCGGGAACGGGCTTTGGCGGAGTATGGATGCGGGCGAGACATGGGCTAAGGTGACAAATTTCCCTGACACCGGTCCTTATCACGAGCCAGCCACTGGCCCGACAGATACCTATGACCTGGACCCGATTGGCGTGGTTTGGGAGACCTTCGACCCGCGCACGACGGTGGTGGTGGGCGGCAGAAAGGTGTCGAAGAATATCTATGTGGGCGTGGCGGACCCGGCGAGCAGCCTGTGGCAGAGCAACGATGGCGGTCAGACATGGACGGCGGTTGTGGGGCAGCCGACTGGCGTGATGCCGCACCACGGCAAGCTGGCGTCTACGGGGATTCTTTACCTGAGCTACAACAATAATGCGGGACCCTATGACGGCTCGGCCGGCGATGTGTGGAAGTATGACACAGGCGCGATGGCCTGGACGCTTATTACTCCGCCCGCGTCGCCGCTGAATGGCGGGTATGGGTTTGGCGGCTTGACGGTGGATGCGGAAAACCCGAATACGATTGTGGTCGCCGCGCTGAACCAATGGTGGCCTGACACGCAAATCTTCCGCAGCCTGAACGGCGGAACCAACTGGAACCTGATTTGGAACGCGGACTGGTCTAACCCCTGGCCAAATATCATGGCTCCGAACTACACGCTTAACTACGCGTCGGTTGCACCGTGGCTGACCTTCGGCGCAACGCCGGCAACATGCACGGTGCCAGGGACAACCAACTCGCTGTGTCCGCAACCGACGCCGAAGCTAGGTTGGATGGTTGAGGCGCTTGAGGTCGATCCATTCGATTCCAACCATATGCTGTATGGCACGGGCGCAACGATGTTCGGCACGGACAACCTTACGGCCTGGGACTCGGGCGGCCAGGCGAACATATCGGTTGCCGCAGTGGGGATTGAAGAGACAGCCGTGCAAGACCTGATTAGTCCGCCAGCAGGCACGGCTCATCTGATCAGTGCCGTGGCTGACAATGGCGGTTACACGCACAATGACCTGACGATGCCGAGCGTGATGGATGCGAACCCGGTATTTACAACGGGCACGAGCCTGGATTACGCGGAGCTGAGCCCGAGCTTTATTGTTCGCGTAGGAACGGGCAGTAGCAACGGGGAGAACATCGCGTTCTCGGGCGACGGCGGGCAAACGTGGACTCCAGGAGCCACGCAACCTTCAAGCGCGTCAGGAGGTACAGTGGCTGCTGCAGCCGATGGTAGCCGTGTGGTGTGGAGTTGCGGACCGGGGGTGTACTTCTCCAAAGATATGGGAACGACCTGGACGGCATCGACCGGCGCACCGGCTGGCGCGAGCGTGCGATCCGATCGTGTGAGTCCGCTGAAGTTCTACGCATTCGCCAACGGCGTCTTCTACATCAGCTCCGATGGCGGACAGACCTTCACCGAAACTGCAGCGAGCAACCTGCCGCCGGCAGGCACGTCCGCGCAGTTCAAGGCAACTCCCGGCCACGAGGGCGACATCTGGCTCGCGGGCGGAAGCACAACCACGGCGTATGGCATTTGGCATTCGCTCGATGGCGGTAATTCATTCTTCAAGCTGTGGGGCGTCGAGGGGGCCAGCACGATTGGCTTCGGGATGCCTGCACCTTTCCATAAATACCCGGCGCTCTATAGCAGTGCGGAGGTATTTGGTGTGTGGGGCATCTACCGCTCCGACGATGCCGGGTTCACCTGGCTTCGGATCAACGACGATCAACACCAATACGCACTCACCAACAGCGCCATCACGGGTGATCCCCGCATATACGGACGCGTCTATTTCGGTACAAACGGCCGCGGGATCATCTACGCAGATCCAGCACCCTTCACTTACTGAGTCTCGCCAACTCACTTTGAAGCGATGGGTCTCGAGAAGATCGAGGCCCATCGCTGTTCAGTTCACCGAATGCTCGCCAAGCAGCCTGCAATTAACACAATCAGTGATGCACCTAACGCGCCATTGAAGCTGCGTAGATTCGTACCCATAAACGCCCATGCCGGATGTTATCCTCGATCTCTATCCCTTGCGGCGGTAAAAGACCTGGAACTCGTATCTGGGATAAACGGGGAAGAATGTGGAGTCGTGGACTTCAGCGCGGGAATACTTTATGCTGTTCTGGAAGGAACCGACCTTCCTGATAGACCTTTTCTTCCCCGCGGGCAAGAGCGCTGTTCGTTGGATTGTGACTCCTGCCGGCACGAGGTCGCCGATTGCAGAATATCGAGTCAGATTTGCGTCAGGCGATGCGTGTCGCCGGGAGCGAGCCAGACTGCGCTCCGCTTCTGTCACCACAGAGGAGCGGCGCGCAAAGGCTGTTGAATGCGGCTTGCGTGCTTTTGTGCTTCGCTCTGATCTCGTGCAACTCAAGCATGCAACACATTTCTTCGCCACAGCCGCAGCCAGATTTTACTTTGACATTGACGCCGACGACGGCGGCGCTTATGGCTGGCGGCATGGGGCAGGCAATCAGCGTGAATGCCGTTCCGGTAAATGGGTTCACAGGAATGGTGACCGTGACCATCGGCGCGCTTCCGTCTGGAGTTACAGCGAACCCGATGACGCTCACGCTGACTCCGGGCAACGCGCAAAACATAACGCTAAGTGCGGCAAGCAGCGCAATGTCCTCCTCGTCAACCGTGACATTCACGGGAAGTTCCGGAAACCTTTCGCATGGCGCTCCGCTGATGTTGACGGTGCAGGCCACGGTTACGATGACCAATGCGCCGGACGTGACCACTTATCACAACGACATTGCTCGCGACGGGGTGAATAATCAGGAGACGATTCTTACCCTGAGCAACGTGAACTCGACACAATTTGGCAAGATAGGATTCGATAGCGTGGACGGACTGGTTGATGCCGAACCTTTGTATCTGGCCAATGTAACTGCCGGCGGCGTGTTGCGCAATGTATTGTATGTGGCGACCGAGCATGACAGCGTCTATGCTTTTGATGCCGATAGCGGCGCTCAGATTTGGAAGACATCGATACTCGGTGCGGGTGAAACGACCAGCGACAATCGCGGATGCGAGCAGGTTACGCCTGAGATTGGAATTACTTCGACACCGGTGATCGATCGAAGGCAGGGAACTAACGGGACACTCTTTGCTGTTGGAATGAGCAAAGATGCGGGCGGGAATTATCACCAGCGGCTTCATGCGCTGGATATAACTACAGGCGCGGAGATCAGCGGCAGTCCGGTCGAGATTGCCGCGAGTTATCCGGGAACTGGAGATAGCTCGTCGAACGGCAATGTTATCTTTCAGCCTGGCCAATACAAGGAGCGCGCGGCTCTGCTGCTGTTGAATGGCACAATCTATCTGGGATGGTCTTCGCACTGCGACTTCCGGCCTTATACCGGGTGGGTGATGGCCTACAGCGAAACGACACTGCAACAGACGCATGTAATCGACCTGACGCCGAACGGCAGCGAAGGCTCCGTGTGGATGGCCGGCGACGGGATAGCGGCGGACAGCAGCGGGAATCTCTATTTTCTGGACGCGAACGGCACCTTTGATACAACCTTCAATGCGAATGGATTTCCGGTGAGTAGTGATTTTGGCAATGCAATCATCAAACTATCGACGAACGGAGGATTGGCAGTCGCGGATTATTTCGAGACATATAACACCGTACTCGAATCCGAGGAGGACGAGGATTTGGGATCGGGTGGCGAAGTTTTGCTGCCTGATCAGATGGATGCGGGCGGGATGGTTCATCACCTGATTGTGGGCGCGGGCAAGGATAGCAATATCTATCTCGCGGACCGGGATAACCTGGGTAAATTCAGCGCCAGCGGACCAATCGACAGCAATATCTATCAAGAGGTGACTAACGTGCTGGGTGGCCAAGTCTTCTCCACGCCGGCATTCTTCAATGGCGTTCTTTACTACGGCGCGGTAGGGGATGCGCTGAAGGCCTTCCCGATGTCCAATGCAAAGCTGGCGACGACGTGGTCAAGCCTGTCAGCGGCCACATATCCTTATCCGGGAACGACTCCAAGCGTATCGGCCAATGGAACGCAGAATGGGATCGTATGGGCGTTGGAATCAAGTATGTCAGCCGCCGCGGTGTTGCATGCTTATGATGCTACGAATTTGGCGCATGAACTGTATAACAGCGGACAGGCAGCAAATGGGCGGGATAGCTTTGGAAATGGAAACAAGTTTATTACACCGCTGGTTGCGAATGGCAAAGTCTATGTCGGGACACAGACCGGCGTGGCAGTCTTTGGGCTTCTGGCTCAGTAAGATTTTTGAAGATTCAGCGCGAATTTCTGCGATGAAGACTCGCATCATTCCTTATCCCTTGCGGCGGTAGAGGACTTAGAACTCGTAGCCTTGGTTGGCGGGGAAGAGGGAGACTACGTGGCGGAGTCGCTGGCGAGGGTGGGGAATCTGTTTGAGTAGAAGGTTATGTTGAAATGTACCTTATGAGGTACACTAAAACAGTGAGCAAGAATCCACATATAGGATCGACGCTGGAAGATTTTCTTCGCGAAGAGGGAATCTTCGAGGATGCGACCAACTACGCCATCAAGCGGGTGCTGGCGTGGCAGGTGGAAAAGGCGATGCGCGACCAGGGAATCACAAAAGTGGAGATGGCGCGGCGCATGGGAACCAGCCGCGCGCACCTGAACCGGCTGCTGGACCCTGAAAACGACAAGGTGCAACTCGACACCGTGCAGAGAGCCGCGGCGGCTATCGGGCGCAAGGTAAGGATGGAGCTGGTGTAACTACTCACTATTCGTTAAAAGAATTCTTAGATCCGCGAATCAGGACTTGGGGCATCCGCACCCGCATTCTGGTGTATACTTTCTCTAAAATCTTCGACTTGGAACGGTCATCAATGATTCCTTGGAAATCCGCATTCCCTAACCCGTCAGTGTGTCACGCCTACTTTATCGTTCTTGTACTCTCTTTATGTCTCACCGCGTGCGGTGGAGGATCTGGCAGTAACGGGAATGGGGGTGGAGGTAATGGGAGTGGGGGAAGCGGGAACGTCAGTCCGGCCAGCGGACAATATCTCTGGGAGGTTGGCTCACAATTTAATTTGTCCTACGCCACGATCAACACCACAACCGGTGCGCTCAGTGTGCCAACAGTTGCTGGCAGTCCTGCATTCAACCCCGACAATTACACCAGCATTGTAGTCGCCCCATCTAATAATTTCCTTTATGCGTTTTATGAAAGTTTTAGCGAACTGGAAACTTTTCAAATGAGTGGCCCCGGCCTTCAGCTCACTCTGCTATCGGGATCCGATTATTTGAAGAACCTTCCGTATGAAGAGTCAATGAACCTCCATCCGAGCGGGAAGTTCTTATACGTGATCCAATCAGGGGTGGGTGGGACAATTCAGGAAATCTCCATCAACGCCAACTCGGGAGCCTTAACACTTGGCACACCCGTGACGGTAAATGCAGACATCCGGACCGGGATTTTCGATCCTGCGGGGAATTTCCTTTATGTCAACGATCTGTCTGGGGGCAGAATCTTCATATACGACGTTGATCAGACAGACGGTTCTCTTACACCGGCCGCGAGCTCGCCCTTCACCCTGCCGTCCAGCGAGCAACCCACTTATATTGCAATCGGAGGTTCGGGTACCACTCTATTTCTATACGCAGACCTCTATTCATCGCTCCATTCGGGGAATGGCATTGCGGCCTTTTCCATTAACAGCTCCACTGGAGCGTTGACCGTCGTTCCAGGTTCGCCGTTCCAATCCACGAGTAACGCCCCCGATTATATTTGCGTGGACCCATCCGGTAAGTTTCTCTACGGCACCGATTCCCTGAATGGCTTAATCGACGGCTTTGTCATCAACCCCACAACTGGAGTCCTGAATTCGGTCCCTGGTTCTCCGTTCTCCACAGCGACGACTTCCGACACGATAGCCATCGATCCAACAGGGAAATTCCTATATGTGACAAACTATGCGAACAGCACGATCTATGGCTTTAGTCTTGACTCAGTGACAGGGACGATCTCGCCGCTCACGGGCTCACCTTTTCCGTCCGTATCACAGCCGAACAGTCTAACGATGATGAACATTCCGTAATCAAGTTCGCAGCGTTTATTGCTAAGGTCCGCACTCAATGTCTCGATAGATCCACTGCACAAGCGAGGTCGCTTCTGTATACGTGATCAGCGTGGCTGCTCTCCTGCAAATCCTGATTCAACATGATCAACGATTATTCAGTATAAGACGGACATAATTGGTAAAATCAACGCCATCCCCAGATTTGAACCCTGTTCCTAACCTTTGCGGCGGTAGAGGACCTGGAACTCGTAGCCCTGGTTGGCGGGGAAGAGGGAGGCTACGTGGCGGAGGCGCTCGGCTAGTGCGGGGGCGGCGAGTAGGGGGTAGTCGCGCTCGCGGAGATCGTGGTAGTCGAAGTCGACGGCGAGAGAGAGCATGTAGATGGCCAGGGCGTCGGAGAAGGCGGAGTCGAAATAACTGGTGCGGGCGCGCTCGTCGATGGGGATTGGGGTGCGGCCATTGAGGGGGCGGCTGTCGGTGGAGCGCAGGTCCGGAGTGCGAATGTCTTGCGCGCGGCGGCGGGTCTCCCATGCGTCCTGACTGGTTTCACCGCGGACCTGGGCCTCGGCCTGTTGCCATGCGAGGGTGGAAAAACTCTCTGGGACGCCGGCGGCCTCGACAAAGTTGTGGGCCACGTTGATGAAGAACTCGAAGGCCAGTCCGAAGCGGTCTTCGACCAGGCGTGTGGAGAGAAAGACGGCCTGGGTGGAACCGAAGTCGGAGTTGCGATGGCAGATGGCGCGGTCGCCGAGATCGACGGAGTAGCCGGGGGCGACCATGGTGTCGTCGGTGTCGGCGATGGCCAGAGGGACAAAGTAATAGGCGCGCTGCTGGAGCGCGGGAGAGAGAGCGATGGGGACGGCGCTGACGAGATGCTCGAGGTCGGCGTCGGTGATGCGCGTATCGCCCCACATGGCGTAGTGAATTCCGTTGGGAGCCTGGGTGACGGGCACCTGCGTGGCGACTTTTTCGGCCGGCCAAAGATCGACTTGTGCGTTGCTCGCCATTCAGACTGTATTCTAGATCACGAGGCCGCGAAGATGGCGCTAACGAAGCAAAACGGAGGCAAGAAGGGCGGAACGGTATTGGGATTTCCGCTGAAGGGATTTGGGTTGTTTACCAGCTTGCTGCTGGCGTTGGCGGCGGCTTTCTTCACGTTTTTTGCGACGACGACGGTTGCCATTTTTGCGCTGCTGGCGTGGAATGGGCTGGGTCACCATGCGGTGAGCTACGCTGATAGCTATCGGTACGTTGGATTTCCCGCGGGGTTGGTGGTGCTGTTGGTGGCGCTGCCGGTGTTTGGTGTGCTGTGGGTGAAAGGCAAGACGAGGGACTAGGTGTGTAGTCTCAACAGGTTGTTGTCATCGCACCCGGCTCTTCTGATGGGGGGCAACCTATTCAGGCTAGCATGAGGTCGATGCCAGTTGTATTGATGCAGCCATGAGCTGAGTTCCTGGCTGCGTTGGTCTGAGTTCTGATAGGAGCGTGCGTAAGCCCATTCGCGCAGCGCGGTTTGGATAAAGCGTTCCGCCTTGCCGTTGGTGCGGGGCGTATAGGGCCGCGTGAAGCGGTGCTTGAGCCCCAGTCTTCGACAGGCCTGGGCGAACAGACCCGAGCGATAGGCTGGACCGTTGTCGGTGAGCACCGCCTTGAAGTGGATGCCCAGCCGAGCGTAATAGGCCAGCGCAGCATTGAGGAAGGCCAGCACCGAGGCGCGTGTTTCGTCCGGGTAAATGGCCGAGAAGGCGATGCGCGAGTGGTCGTCGATGGCCACGTGGACGTATTCCCAACCCACGCGGCGGGTGCGGTCAGCCGGATTGCCGGTGACACGATGGCCGGGCTTGAGGATGCGTCCCAGCTTCTTGATGTCCAGATGCAACAGATCGCCAGGATGCGCGTGTTCGTAGCGTTGCACGGGCAGACGGGGCTCTAGATCGCGGATGCGGCTCAGCTTGAGCCGGCGCAGGATGCGGCTTACGGTGGCCCGGCTCAGGCCGGTCTGCTGGGCAATGCGCAGGCCTGTCCACCGCTGGCGACGCAAAACCTCAACCCGTTCTACGAGTTCGGGCGGTGTAGGCTGACGCAAGCGATGCGGGCGGCTGGAGCGATCCGCAAGCCCGGCCAAGCCCTGCTGGCGATAGCGGCCTACCCACTTGGCCGCCGTTTGTCGGCTGAGCCCGCGCTCGGCTGCCGCCTCGCGCAGGCTCAGCCGACCTTCCACTACATCACAACACAAAAGCTCTCGACCGCGAATCGTTAAACAGGCATGATGGTGATAGTCCATCTGATCCTCCGATGAATGCTTATTGCTCGTCACAATCAGATTCACCGATTTGGATCAGATGGACAACAACCTACTGAAACTTCACAACTAGGGACTAGGGACTAGGGAATAGGTACAAAGAGGACTCCCAGGTCGCAAGAGAGAACTGGAGCAAGTGACGCGCGTGGATTAGCAAATTCCGCTTCAGCTTTCTGCAGGTTTGGGGTTCACGGTGTCGAATTTGGCGACGTTGATTTTGCGGACCAGACCTACTTTGGAGAGAAGCCAGATGCCCCAGAAATTGGGATCGATCTCGTACCATGCGAGGCCATGACGTGCGGAGACTGGGAATGCGTGGTGGTTGTTGTGCCAGCCCTCGCCACCAGTGATAAGTGCGACCCACCAGTTGTTGCGCGAGTCGTCGCGGGTTTTGAAGCGGCGGGAGCCCCATAGGTGGGTGGCGGAGTTGACCAGCCATGTGGAGTGCAGGCCGATGGTTACGCGCAGAAAGCCTCCCCAGAGCAACATACCGACGGCGCTTTTCCAGCCGCCGGAGAGCCATCCGAGGCCGAAGAGCAGCACGCCGCTGACGGTGATGGGCATCCAGTGGTACTTGCTAAGCCAGACGTAAAAGCGGTTACGCTCGAGGTCGGGAACATAGCGAGCGAGAAGCTGGGTTTGCGCGTGCAGCGCATTGCCCCAGACGATCCATCCGACGTGAGCCCACCAGCCGCCTTCGCGGGGAGTGTGCGGGTCGCCATCGCGATCGCTGAGCTGGTGATGGACGCGATGCGTGGCCACCCAGAAGATGGGGCCACCTTCGAGCGAGAGCGTGGCGCAGACGGACATGGCGTATTCCAGCCACTTGGGCGCCTGGTAACCGCGGTGGGTCAGCAGGCGGTGGTAGCACATGCCGATGCCGACATTGATGGCCAGAATATAAATCGCCAGCATCACCGTGAGCCGTTGCCAGGTGAAGAAGAAGAGCGCGGCGACAGCGCCAAGATGAAAGATGATGATGACGCTCAGCGTGAGCCAGTTAATGCCCGCGGCGACACTAACGGCGCGACCCATGTGAACCTGAGGCCGCGCGAGCGGGGTTGCGGGAATTTGCGTGGTTGTCCCCGCGATTTCTTCAGGGGCCATTGCGGAAGAAGGTGCTGTAGCGACGGATGCCATAGGGGGAAGTCCTTGGAGAGTGGCGACGCGCCCACCCATCCATTGATATTGTAACTGGAGGTCAATTGCGCAACATTAACGGAGGGCGCATGTCCCGAATAAATTTTCGCAATTCCCGATATTTGTGAGCAATCTTGCACAAACATATCAAGATGGCACTAAGCGCGGACGGATCGCCGATCACCGTGGCAACTGAATCGTCTGCTCCTTGCCTTGATATGAAATCACCTTGTCCGGATTGCTGGTAGTTTCCACGCCAACGCCATGACTCTTACTGACCAACACGATCTGGAAGGTGCGAGTCTTCAACATGCCGGGAAAATCGCCTTTCCTGGCGTCGATTGTAAGCTGGCGTTTTGCGTCGTCCCAATGAAAGGCAATCGTTGCATAGACTCCTTTTTCGTAGTTATAGTTGTCGCTCTCGTCCTCGTAGAGGGTGAAGCTGCCGTCGGCTCCGGGATAGATGCGTAACTCGATGGGGTCGGCGGGTTTCTCGGTGGAGTATTGAAGGAATGGCCCCATGGGCAGAATCGATCCGGCCCTGATCATCAGCGGCATCTTTTCGATTGGCGCATCCGTGATGATGGCTCTGCCGCCTTGCAACTTCTCTCCCGTCCAGAAATCGATCCACGAGGTTCCGGCCGGTAGATAAACGCTCCTCGTCTTCTCTCTGTGCTCGACCACCGTTTCACTGGCGTGAATTGACGGAGTCTTCCAGTAGAGCTTGGCTCTGAAGGCGCCCAGCGCGCTGTTCGCTGTCTCGAACTTGAAGTCATATTCCTTTCCAGCGACTAACTCGACGGGAACCGTCCATGACTCCATCGACTCGTAGTTATGCGGCACTTCCTTGCCGTCGAGATATACCCTCCGCGAACCGAAGCTCTTGAGGTTGAAGCGATATTTTCCGGTTTCCGTGGGAGTTAGCTTGCCCTCCCAGCGAACAGAGAATTTTGGCCCGGGTATAAAACTCTCCCAGCCCGTGTACCAATCGAGATTCACATCCGGCTCCACGTCCTCATGACATATATTCTTGAACTCGTCATCGCAATAGTAAGTTGCGTTCAGGCCCGGTTTACCGTCCTTTGTCTTGAAGTTCTCGGATGTGACTAGAGTTCCATCTTCCGGCGGACGATGATACATGTACTTAGTAACTGGAGCGACCATGATCGCGGGGCCGAACATATACTGATCGTTGATCGAATAGGTCTTATGGTCGTTGGTGAAATCCATGGGCAGGCCGCGCATAATCGTGTAACCGCTGCTAGTAACTTGCCATCCCAACGAGTAGATATATGGCAGAAGACGGTAGCGCAGATTATCGTACTTCTCCAGCACTGGAGCGTATTCGCCAAACTCCCATATCTCGCGCGGAGTTTCAGAGCCGTGCGCCCTAAAGATAGGAGAAAACGCGCCTAACTGGAACATGCGCGCGTAAAGCTCCTGATAAGCAGGGTCCTTGCCTCCGTTCATGAAAACTCCACCCTGGCATCCGAGCGAATATGCGCCGATATCGAAGGTCCAATAGGGAATGCCGGACATGCTGTGATTGACTCCGGCTGCGATCTGACTCTTGTAGACATCCCAACTGGCGCCAATGTCACCCGACCATGTAGTTGCCGCGGCCCGCTGCTGGCCGGCAAAGGTGGAGCGGGTGAGAATGTAAACACGCTTTTGGCCGGTTTCTTTTCGTTGATTCTTGTAAATAGCATCGGTGTCGAGCAGCGAGTAAGAATTGAGATATCGGGCGAAGGTGCCGAGATGATTGTCCTGCACACGCTTCATCTCATACTCCTGAGCCTCCTGCGTAAGCGCATTCACCATGTCGGGTTCGGTTGAATCCATCCACCAGGCGTCTACACCCTTGGAGAAGAGACCTTCGCTGGCATACTTCCAATACAAATCCGTGGCGGCGGGATTGTACACATCGAAGTATTTGAATCCGGCCCAGCCCACGGTGGGAAACAAATATCCGCGAGTTTCCATGTCCTTGTAAATCTCGGACTTTGGCCCCAGCCCGGCCCAAATTGAAATCATGAGATGGAAATTTTGTTGATGGAGAAGGTCGATCATTTCCTTGGGGCGGGGATACTTGGACTCATCGAAGATCATACCTCCCCAGTTATCGTTATTGCCCCAGTAATTCCAGTCCTGCACGATGTTATCGACGGGAATGCGTCGCTTGCGATACTCTTGCGCTATGCCCAGCAGCTCGTCGCGCTTGGCGTAATGCTCCTTGCTTTGCCAATAGCCGTAGGCCCACTTGCCGTACATGGGCGCTTCGCCGGTGAGTTGCCTGTATCCAGCGATCTCCTGGTCGATGGTGGGACCGTAAAAAAAGTAGTAATCGATGTTATCGGTAACTTCAGACCAGAAGGATGTCGCGCTGCCGCTGTCGTCGAAGATAGTCTTGGAGTAGTTATCCCAGAAGATTCCATATCCCGCTGTTGAAACAAGAACTGGTGTAACTGCCTTGGTGTTGGCCTGCACGATCTTCACCGTCCGGCCGCGATAGTTCATCACTCCCAACTGCTGCTGTCCCAGGCCATAGACGCCTTCATCGGCGCGCAACTTGAAGTTCTGCTGAACGCTGAAAGCTGAGGTTTCGCGCGCAATTTGCGAAGGCGTGAAGACCGGCTGTCCCTGCTCCTGGAGAAGCATGCGGTTGCCGCTGTCTAGATATTGAATCGATCCATCGCTCTTACTGAGCTGTAACTTGACCTTGCCAGAATTCAGAGTCACACCTGTGGCGCTTTCTTCGACATGAACGTCCAGGTTGGGGAGTTCTTTGTGGAGAACAGAGAGGCTGAGTTTCTTGCTTGTGCCGCCAGCAGGCCATTTCATGACGCGAACGATGCCTTCCTCATAGAACTGCACCTTCACGTTCAGGTCGCCTGTTTTCAGTTGAACGCCATTCTGGATACGCTCGATTGCCGGTGGCGCTGTAACTGCCAAAGAATTGCTTTGGCAAATCGCCGGGAAGACGCTTAGACAAGCCAGCGTGGAAAGTGCCGCAAAGCGCGATGCAGAGTCATGAAATCTCATTTTGATATTCCTTTCTTATCCCAGCCGGTGTTGACCGGCATCAAGCGAATCCATAAATTACGCCAAGAACTAATGTTACATGGGCCGACGCGACAGGGATAAAGGGGCAACCAGATTGAAAGACTCGCAGATCGATTGAATTTGGAGAACCACCGGCTTTTCCAGAGATTACTTAATGACACCAGCCGCTCCCCTCGGAAATAATCGAATCGGATGGGCCATTTTGACTGTCTATTCAATATACGAGGTGCTTCCCCATGGAACTCAACAAGAAAGTCGCAAATTTTACGCTGCAAACGGATGAGGATAAGACGGTGAGTCTGACCGACTATGCCGGCAAGCCGGTAATCCTCTTCTTTTATCCCAAGGCGGACACTCCCGGCTGCACCATCGAGGCCTGCGGATTCCGCGATACATTCAAGAAACTCCAGGCGGCGGGGGCGGTGGTGCTGGGCATCAGCCGCGACACGCCGAAGGAGCAGGCTAAATTTCGCGCCAAGTACGAGCTGCCCTACACGCTGCTGGCCGATGTGGACGAGAAGGTGTGCAAGCAGTTTGACGTACTGAAGGAGAAGAATATGTACGGCAAGAAGGTTTGGGGCATCGAGCGGACGACGTTTGTGATTGGGCCTGACCAGACGCTGCTGCATGTCTTTCCCAAGGTTACGCCCGCTGGGCATGCGGAAGAGGTGCTGGCGCTACTGAAGGAATGGAAGAAATCACAAAAGTAAAGATTAAAGGTGGCTCGGCGGAACGATTGCCCGGGCGGTTGCTGACGCGCGCGTTCTTTGAGGCTTCGCCGGAGGTGGTGGCTCCGCAGTTGCTGGGAAAGATGCTAGCGCACGTTTCTGCCGGGGGAGTATTGGCGGGGCGGATTGTGGAAGCCGAGGCCTACCTTGGTCCGCACCATCGGACGCCTGACCCGGCAGCGCATTCCTATCGTGGCCCCACGCCTCGCAACACCGTTCTCTTTGGCCATGCGGGTCATGCGTATGTTTATGCCATCTACGGTCGCTATTACTGCATGAATATCAGTTGCGAGGTTGAAGGGCGGGCGGGTTGCGTGCTGTTACGCGCGCTGGAGCCTGTAGCTGGATTGGAGTGGATGGCGCGAAACCGAGGCGTAATTCCCAGGTCCACAAATGTGAGGGATCTCCACCCCACGGGCGAAAACCTGTCCGTGGGGACTCCGTACCTGGGACACCCAGAGCAGTTGCCCGGACGGCTGCTAACTTCGGGTCCTAGCAGGCTTTGCCAGGCGCTGGGCCTCACACGCGTAGCGCACAACGGTTGCGATCTTGTTGATCCGGCTTCGCCGCTTCAGGTGCGCGACGATGGCTACTCGGTTGGCGAAGTGCTGGTGACGCCGCGCATAGGCATCCACGAGGCGGTGGATTGGCCGCTGCGATTTGCCTTGAGGGGAAACAATTGCGTTTCTGGAGGGAAGAGATTTAGATAAGACACGCGCAAGATGAACATAGAACCTGCGGAAAAACGTCCGTCTGTGCTAAAGCTCATATTAATTCAGCAGTCTTCATGCGGGATTGAACAGGTTGCGGAAAAATGGGTGTTTCCATGTGAAACACAACAAGCATTCGGCAAGGCGGGTGTTTCGCTTAGCTTACCCCAGGTTTAGAAGCTGCTTGGAAGACTGGGACTGCGACTTAATAAAGTCGCTCCACGCCACCGTGCGGGATACCGAAGTCAACCGTAAACAGCGCCAGGAGTTTATCGCTCGAATCGCAACGATCTCTCTGCAATACATGATTTTCCTGGACGAAAGCGGGGTCACTACCTCGATGACTCGGTTCTATGCGCGTTGCTCCAGAGGCGAGCGCATCTGCGAAACAACACCCGGCGGACGCTGGAAAAAGTTATCGCCGAAGCCATCCGACTGATCACTTCAGGCAACGCAAAGGCATGGTTCTATCACTGCATCAAAGGTCTACAGTAATTCCTAAAATGCTCCAGGCAATTTTAGACTCGCCAAAAATGAGCGATTATGAGTTGGCTTGTTTCTTGCGCAGTATGATAATTCCACCGATAATTAGCCAAATCCCCACCAGGCACACAACCACTTGAAAGAGATCGCCGCTAATCTTTTGTGTCAGATTGCTATATTGCAGCTCAATTGGCATATTCGGGTCCGGGATGAAGAGACTCTTAACTCCCGCATAGAGCAAAAGTACGCCAAGAGCAAATCTCCACCATGGATCCTTGACACGCTTATTGCTCTGTACTTTCTCGGTCGTTTGATCTTGCATCGTATAACCTCGAACAACAATCTACACGAAAGTCTCATAAACTACAGTCATGTTGGCAAACATATTTGATTCAGGATTGCCCTGGAGACGGCGTGCGCTTGCGCAGCAGCGCCACTCCAATAGCGATCATCCAGGCAGCCAGAGGGAAGCCGTTGGCGAAGGCCTCAACGCCCAGGCCTGCCGGATTGTAAAAGCCCAACAGATCGACGTGGCGCACAAACATCGCAGGAACAAATGCCAGGCAGACAAGCGAGCAGCCGTAGCCGAACCAGGCGGACCATCGCGGCAGAATGCCATCGGCCAGAGTGACGTAACTGAGGATAGCCATAAGGAAGGCCAGCAGCCAGAGAGCGACTGCTCCGTACATCAGAATCGTACCTTCAAACATGGCGCGAACAATGACGCCGTCGGCAGGAAGATTGAAGCCGTCCACCGCGACCGTGCCTTGCAGGGAATCAGCGACAAATGTGAGCGCGACGAAGACCAGCCCTACGCCGAAGAAGAGGCTGGCGAGCCACTCATGCTGCGGATTGGCCCGGCGAATGAGGTGACGGAGGCCGGCGAGAAAGATCATGAGCAGAGTGAGGATGATGAAGTCCAGGAAAACGCAACACATGATATTGGTTCCGTTGCGGGCTGCGAAATCGCCGAGTTTGTCCGATGCCGTCAGGCCAGGCCACGGACTGCGCACCAGGTAGAAGGGAAATTCAATGAAGAAGGTGGCGATGCAGGCCAGCGCGCTGATGCCCGTAATGCGGTAGATTTTTTGGTCGTTCATGGGGATCGTCCTTTCTCGTGTGGATGATGCAGTCGTGGGTCAGGCGTATTGGAGGAAGATCGCACCAATCATGGCCAGGTTGCAGGACGAGTGAGCAACCATGGCGGCGTAGAGTGAGCCGGTGCGCATGCGGCAAAGGGTAAAAACAGCGCTGACGCCGGCCATGAGAAGTACCATAAGCGCTCCGGAGACAAGACGCGGATGGAAACCCGCCGCGTCGCGCCACAGGCCGTGGACGTGCAGGTGTACGAGACCGAAGGCCAGCCCGTTGACCGCGGTCGCAACAGGAACATTCCAGCGGCGGACGAAGCTCTGATGGAGAAGGCCGCGAAAGAGAATCTCCTCGCCGATGGGGGAGAAGATCATGGCGGGGAGAACGACGGCGGCAAAGGCCGCGGCGAGAGGCATGGCTGCGCGCATCTCGGCCAGATGAATGCTATCGCGGATGCTGACGCACCAGTTGTCGGGCGAGGCGCCGAAGAGCGCCATGCCGGCGGCGTAAACCGCATATCCGGCGAAGGCCCCCGCCAAGGCGCTGAGGGCCAGTGCGGACGGGCTATTGCCCTGCTTGCGCAGGCCGATCTCCCGCCGCCCCTGCGCGCTGAGAACAATGAACGGCAGCGCCCACATCGCCAGGAAAACAAAAAGGAAGAGAAGATTACCCCACGGCGAGCCGCTGAATACAGCGTAAAACCGTACGGCGGTCAAAAGCGCCAGTACCAGCAGCGAGAAGAGCCAAGGGGCGATGCGGATTCGGTTCCACGGAGCACAAAGAAAACTTGATTGATACGGAGACTCAGCGCTCATGAGGATGGGTCCTTTTCGTACTTAACTGTAACTCATTGTGCGGTACGGGCGGAACGCGCCTCCGCTTCCCGATTCACGGGCCGGAGCCAGAACGCAGAATTGCTTTTCACAATCCTCCCCCATCCGCCGCCCGGCTCTGCGATACTGTTTTGTTATGCCTATTGACGACCTGCAGCAAGCCGCCCAGAAGATTGCCGGATTCCTCGCCACCCTCAACAAGCTAGGTGGCCTGCGCCTCAAGTACCGCATCAGCGCCCCTGAAGGCGCGCATGATGCCGAGACTATGGCTCCTGCCCTCTGCGTCGAGCTGGCCGGACCCGATGTGACGCTGGTTACCCAGCACAACGGTGAGCTGCTGCTGGCTCTGGAGACCATCTCCGCGCAGATTCTCCGTCTTGACCAGCGCGAGGGCGACCTGGTCAGCTTCGACGCCGCCAACTTCAAGGCGTTGCGCGCGGCGGAGTTGCGCCTGACGGCTGAAACCACGGCTGAAAAGGTGCTCCGCTCTGGAATACCTTACGCTTTTCCCCACATGAACAGCCGTGAGCGCCGCCTGATGCACATGGCCTTTCGCGGCATCGAAGGCGTGGAGACGGCCAGCTCCGGAGAAGGCCAGGATCGTTTCCTCGCCGTATACCCGGCGGGCAAAACCCACCTCCCCGTCGCCCCGCCCCTCAAGCCGCGCGGCTTTGGCGATCGTGGACGAAGCTCAGGCGATCGCGGACAAGGCTCAAGGGACCGCGGACGCCCCCGGCGTTAGCGCGCTTGAGCTATTGGAATCCCAGGTCTCTGAATCGAAATCTCCACCCCACGGACTAAGACCTGTCCGTGGGGACCCCGGACCTGGGACGCCTGTGATGATTTTAGCTATTTGCTCGTTTTTTTGCCGGCGCGGTGCTGCCTGACGCCGACGCCTGCTTCTGTGCAATGAGGTGCTCGTTGATCAGTTCCGTCTGAAAGCGGTTGATGCTGTCCGCATCGGTGAAGATCGACTGTGTGTTGTTCTGGGCCTTGTATCCCGCTGGGTTCTTGGATGGGTCCGCATTACCAATAACTTGCCAGGGGCCATTGTAGGTACCTTCGCCAGAATCCGACCAATTCGTCGAGCCTTCCGCGCCCACCTTGCCGTCCACCACAAAGCCCTTGGTGTGGCTGATCTGATGGGTTGCCGACTGGCCAACGACAATATGAGAATTGAAATCCGACAGATTCTGTTTCTTGTCTTGATCCAGCAACGCCTTTTCGTGCGCGCCGCCGGACTGGCTCTTGTCCAGCGTAATCACCACGGTCACGGACGGATCCATGACCTTCTGCATAATGATCTGGTTCAACTCATCGTCGTCGTAGCCAAACATATTCAGATAGAGCGAGACTCTGGCCCGCGAGAGCACGTACTTCAGAATCTCGTGTACGTTATCGCGGCCCACATAAAAGAGATGAAAGTCCTTGCTTGCCGTATTCGAGTACACGCCCTCGCGAGTGAATTGCTGCAGGTCGGTCAGCTCAAAGTCCTGCAAGCTCTGGGCGTTGTCGCTGATGGCGTTCACCACGCCGGTCTTCTTGACTCGATCAGGCATGGCCGCCTGCTGTTTTGCGTGTACTGGGGTGTGTGTAGTTGCGTGCGCGGTGGTTTGCGCGGCTTTATGAGTAGTCATAGGGGGAATCTCCTTCGTCCGCAAATTGCGGATGGCAAAAATCATAACTTCCGCCAATGAAAGTGGCAATCGTTTTTTTCAATAAATAATGGATGAACTCAGGGCGCGGCAAAACCTGCCCTGAGCGCAGCCGAAGGAATGGGCGCTCAAGGACGCTCCCACCGTCGGCGTAATTTGAGTTTGTGAATCCCTTATCTCAGAATCGTGAGCTTGAGCACTCGCATCTAACGGCGAGGCTTAAGAAAGAGTTTATGAGAGGTAAGTCATGACCAAGGATTCGATTCTCGGCGGCAGCAAGATCATCGCCTTTGTTCACATCACTGACTGGGCTAGAGCGCGCGCTTTTTATGAAGACGTGTTAGGCCTTCGCCTGGTCGAAGAGGAAAAGCCCTTCGCGCTGGTTTTCGACGCCCACGGCATCATGCTGCGATTGACTCCCGGAGGCGAGCACAAACCTGCGCCTGGCACGGTGCTAGGCTGGCAGGTGGAATCCATCGAGCGCACCGTTAAGCAACTCACTGCGGCCGGTGTTGAGTTCCTGCGCTATCCAGGACTCAATGACAAAGACCCGCTCGGCATCTGGACATCGCCCAGTGGCGCGCGCATCGCCTGGTTCCACGATCCCGACAAGAACGTGCTGAGCCTGACGCAGTTCTAAATGGAAAAACAAAAGCCCACGCCGCAATTCGCAACGTGGGCTTCTGTTTTTCGCTGACTCGCTGACTTGCTGACTCTCTCCGCCGCTACGCGTTCAACACGTCCTGCAACTTGTTTAGCGTACGTTGCAGGTCCTTGTCTTCGCGGCGCTGCTCTTCGATCTTGGAGATGGAGTGCATCACCGTGGTGTGGTGTTTGTTGCCGAACTGGCGGCCGATCTCCGGCAGGCTGGCCTCGGTCATCTGCTTGGCCAGAAACATGGCAATCTGCCGCGGCACCACCACGTTGTGCGAGTTATTTTTCTGTTTCAGGTCGGCGGGCCTCATGCCGAAGTTCTCGCTGACGGCGCGCTGAATGGCTTCGATGGTGATCTTGCGCACCTGCATATCGATGAACTGCTTGAGGCATTGCTGCGTCGAGGCCAGCGTGATCTCCATATGGTTGAGCTGGCACCAGGCGATCAGGCGCGTCATGGCGCCCTCCAGTTCGCGCACGTTGGTGCGCACATTGGAGGCCACGAACAGAGCCACGTCGGCGGGCAATTGCACCTGCTCGGACTCGGCCTTTTTTTGCAGGATGGCCACCTTGGTTTCCAGGTCGGGCGGCTGAATGTCGGCGATCAGCCCCATCTCAAAGCGCGAGCGCAGCCGGTCCTCAATCTCCGCCAGCTCCTTGGGCGGGCGGTCCGAGGCGATCACGATCTGCTTCATGTTTTCGTGCAGCGCGTTGAAGGTGTGAAAGAACTCCTCCTGGGTGCGCTCCTTCTGCGCGATGAACTGGATGTCGTCGATCAGCAGCACGTCCACCGAGCGGAAGCGGTCGCGGAAGCTGGTCATGCGGTCATTGCGCAGCGAGGTGATCATCTCGTTGGTGAACTTTTCCGCCGAGGCGTAGCAGATGTTGGAAGAGGGCTGAAGGCGCTTCACCTCGTGGCCGATGGCGTGCATCAGGTGAGTCTTGCCCATGCCCACGCCGCCATACAAGAAGAGCGGGTTATAGGCCTTGGAGGGCCGTTCAGCCACGGCCAGCGACGCGGCGCGCGCAAACTGGTTGCCATTGCCGATCACGAACGCGTCGAAGGTGTAGCGCGGGTTCAACTGCGCGGCGGTTGACCAGTCGAAGCGCGCCTGCTCTGGAGTGCGTGGCGCCGGCGCCGTGGGCACGCGTGCCGGAACCGGCCCAAAGCCGCCGTCCTTGCGCACCGGCGGAATCGAGGGGTCCTCCTCGGCGGTCACAAAACTTACGTCGTCCAGATCCAGCCCCTGCTGCTCGATGGCCTCCTGAATCAGGTCGCCATACAGGTCTCCCAGGTTTTGAAACTGCGTCGAGGGCACGCGCACATACAACGTGCGGTTGACGATATGGCTGTACTTGGTGGGCTTCAGCCAGGTCTCGAATGACTGGCGATTCACCTTCATCTCAAGGGCAGCGAGTATTTGGAGCCAGGGGTTGGGGGCCGTCGCCGGCGAAATTGCGTATGCCATCGTGCTGATCCTTGCCTGCGGCCTGTTTTATGCCAGGCCTGTTTGTTTAATGAGCTTGCGCAACAGCTTCCCGCGGCGTAAGGCCTGGAACCTTGCGTCGATTAGCCGTTGCTCGGCCACCTACTTTGTTTGGGCCGGTATGAAATTCGGGCCGATTTGAAACGTTCCGTGGAGTGTTGGGAAAAATTCTCGAACGGTCCCAAGAGTAGCACACTTGGGTGTCTGTTAATCAATCTTTCACAGAAGTTTTTTTTCGTCTACGTTTGGATGCACTATGGATGGTGAAATGTGCCTCCAGGTTACCAGAGTTTTCGTTGAAGACACGCTGGGTTGCGCTCTTCGTGACCATTCCTGAATATTTTTTTCAAAAGCGGGCAAGCTCGCGGGTCTCCCCGCCCCTCGGCTGCGCTCTGGGTAGAGTTATCGCCGCGTTTAAATTTTTTGGGCCGGGATTGGCGCGCGCAAGGATGCCTATTACGCCGTTCCCGCTGGCATCCTGGCTTAACCTGCGATACAATAAGAACTTGCCGATAAGGCGCAGATTTTCTTCAGAAAACAGGAGCGCATTTTCATGCCCAAGCGCACATTTCAACCCAATCGACGCAAACGCGTGAAAACCCACGGCTTCCGCGCTCGCATGAAGACCAAGGCCGGCGCAGCCGTCCTCAGCCGCCGCCGCGCCATCGGCCGCAAACGCGTCTCGGTCAGCGCGGGATTCCGCGATTAGCTCTCGCCTGTAGTTTTGTTTTCGCCGGAATCTGCTCTAAATCCAGAGCGTTCCGGCTGAAACGCCTTCCGGCTCAGCCATGAACACCCCTCTCAAGCCTGCTCCGCGCCAATCACTAGTTGGGGTACGCTTGCGCAAGCACGCCGACTATCAGCGCGCCTATGAGGCCGGACGCAAGCACCAGTCCGCCTCCATGAGCTGGTTTTTAGCACCAGGAACCACGGACGGCCCGCGCGTTGGCCTCACCGCCGGCAAGGTGCTGGGCAAGGCTCATGAACGCAACCGCATCAAGCGCCGCATGAAAGAGGTCCTGCGCCGCCACCTCGAACTTCTGCCACCGGGCTGCGACCTCATCCTCCATCCGCGCCGCGCGGTGCTCACCATGGATTTCAAGAAACTTGAAGCGGAGGTTGTACGTATCCTTCAGCAGGCAACCGCGGAGGCGGCACGCATGACACTACAACCCGCCAAGGCTGAGCCAGCCTTATGACTCGCGTTCTACTTGCACTTCTCGATTTCTACCGCCGCTGGATCTCCCCCGCGATCCATGCGCTTAATCCCGGCCACGGCTGCAAATTTCTGCCTACATGCTCGGAGTACGCCTCCACAGCCATCGCCACACACGGGCCTCTGCGCGGAACTGGCCTGGCTCTCTGGCGGCTGCTGCGCTGCCATCCCTTCACCCCCGGCGGTCTAGACCCCGTGCCCCCGGCACCTATTTCACGCTACTTTCCCCACGAACCATTACCATAGGAAGAGCGGCAGCCTGACGGCGAGCCTCCTATAACGAACAGGAAGTATACCTTGGCAGAATTTAACAATCCTAATCTTCAAGCTCCAGGCGGTGGCGGCAGCGGCGGCGATATGCGCGGCCTGATCTCCATGACCCTCCTGGCCCTTATGGTCTTACTCGGTTTTCAGTTCTTCACCCGGCCCAAGCAGCCGGCCACTCCTGCGCCTGTGACCCAAACTCAGCCGCAGGCCCAAAACCAGCAGAATGCAGCGCAACCGGCCGCCAACACAATTCAGACGCAGTCAGTCGCCGCGCAGGTACAGTCTCCCCCGGTGGCCACTCCGGTTATTACCGCCTCGGAGTTGACGCGGACAACGGTGGAGAATGCCAACCTCAAGGTCGTCTTCACCAATCGCGGCGCTCAGGTCGAGCACTGGATTCTGAAGGACAGCCAATACAAGGACCACCCCGATCCAGGCGGGCAGCAGCTTGACCTGGTCAATTCCAGAACCGCCGCCTTCGGGTTGCCGCTCTCGCTCTATACCTATGAGCCGGAGCTGACCAAACAGTTGAACGAGGCCCTCTATCAGGTCTCCGTCTCCGGCGCAGTTTCGCCCGACGGCGTTCTCCAGGCTCCCGGCTCCGTCTCCTACCACTACGCCGCCAACGGGCTTGAAGTCGTGAAGACCTTCCGCTTCGATTCCAGCTACGTAATGACAGCCGAGGTCGAGGTGAAGCGCAACGGCTCTCCCGTCCTCGCCCTGCTGGCATGGCCCGCCGGACTCGGCGACCAGACCGAAGCCATGCACTTCGCCTACGGTAAATTCGCGTGGTCGCTGGACGGCAAGGATGACTCGACAGACGCCAAGAAGGTCAGCGGCGGAGCCTCTCTAACCCAGCCATTCGAATACGCGGCTGTCTCCGACCTTTACTTTGCCGCAGCCTTCCTGCCCGACGCTCCGGCGCGCACCACCGTGGTCACGCTGCATAACGCCATCGATCTTCCCACTGACCCCGGCGACCCCAATAGCCAGAAGAAGCCATCCGATGTGATTGGCCTGGCCGTGGGCGACACCAGCGGCTCAACCCATGTGCGCCTCTTCGCCGGCCCCAAGGGGACCGACCTGCTCAAGTCCATCCACTCCACCGGCCCCGACGGCAAGCCCACCGGGCCCACCCTCGAGTCCCTTATTCAGTACGGCTGGATGACCGTCATCGCCAAGCCCCTCTACCTGGCCCTGCGCTACCTCAAAGGCCAGATGGGCCCCGGCGCCTACAACTGGGGATGGGCCATCATCATCGTCACCGTCATCTTCAACCTCCTCATGCTGCCCACGCGCTACATGATGATGAAGTCCTCGCTCAAGATGATGCGCATCCAGCCCAAGGTCGATGCCATAAAGAATCGATACAAGAATCTCAAGGCCACCGACCCCAAAAAAGCAGAGATGAACGCCGAGATGATGGCCCTCTACAAGGACGAGGGCGTCAACATGTACGGCAGTTGCCTGCCCATGCTCTTCCAGATGCCGTTGTTCTTCGCCTACTATCGCGTCCTGCTCAATGCCGTCGAACTGCGTCAGGCTCAATGGTTCTGGCTCGCCGATCTCTCCGCGCCCGATCCCAAATATATTCTGCCCATCCTCATCATCATCACCATGTTCGTCACCCAATACATCACCCCCTCGCCCGGCATGGACCCCGCACAGCGCAAGATGATGGCCTTCATGATGCCGCTCTTCATGGGCTTCATGCTGTTGCACTTTGCCTCTGGCTTGGCTCTCTACTGGGGCACCGGAAACATCATCAACCTCATCATCCAGTTGGGCATCAACCAATCCAGCATGGGCAAAGAGATGCACGAGATCGCCGCCCGCAAGGCCGCCAAAAGATCGGGCGGTAGCCCTATCACCATTAAGGGCAAGCGGTAAATAATCCTCGCTATGCAGAAGCCCCGTTCAGGCCATGCTTGAACGGGGTTTCGTTTTGCTTTGACAAGGCACGGCCTTACAGCTTGCGGAAAAAAGGCGTTCTTTTCACGATGCTATGCCCTGGCGTTGCT
>CAZFMB010000044.1:0-31213 GCA_964520005.1 uncultured Occallatibacter sp. | reverse complement strand
AAGCAACGCCAGGGCATAGCATCGTGAAAAGAACGCCTTTTTTCCGCAAGCTGTTCAGTCGTGCCAAAAATGCAATAATAATGTTCCGGGCTTTAGCCCCTGACGGATGCTATTCTTCACCATCTGTCCAAAGTATAATTGGCCAACAATGCCCAATGCATTCAGACAAGGTGATGTTATCTCTTACCCCGAGATGTGCTCGGCGATAGGCGCAAGCGTGCAACGGGGTATGAATTTTCGACTTCGGGGAAGATCAGTCGTTCTTATGAATCGACGGCCTGGAGCACCTTACGATGATCAAGTCGACGATGAGGGTGGCATTCTGATCTATGAGGGGCACGACTGTTCGACATCCGTCGATTTTCCTCATCCTAAGAAAGTAGACCAGCCCGAGTTTAGTCCGAATGGCTCCCCAACTCAAAATGGTCTTTTTGCAGATTCCGCAAGAAGACACAAAGAGTTAGGAACTCCTCCCGAGCAAATCAGTGTTTACGAAAAAATTCGCACCGGGATTTGGGTATATAACGGCGTCTTTGACTTGATCGATTTCTGGATTGATAACTCTACAGGCAGGAAGGTCTTCAAGTTCAAGCTGAAATTGATCCATTCGGACAAGTATGTATTGGCGGGTGAAACAAACCCGACATCGGAAGATGACCGAATTATACCTAGTTGGGTGAAGCTCGCCGTATGGAAGCGCGACCAAGGCAAATGCCAGAAATGCGGATCAAATACTGGTTTGCATTTCGATCACATCATCCCATACTCAAAGGGAGGTTCCTCGAAAGATCCCAAGAATATTCAAATCTTATGCGGCAAACACAATCTTCAGAAGCACGACAGGATCGAATGACGGTTTATGACAGCCTCCAATTCTTTTTAGCCGATTGTCTTGGAAATTTCTTTAAACTTAGATTATGTCGGATAACTTAGCCTTCATCCACCGCCTGCCCAACTCAATTGCCCGTCGCTTCATCCTCTCTTCGCTAGCAGGCAATGCGCACCCCGCGCCGCAAGCGCCTTGTCGAAGGTGATCAGCACGCCGCCAGCCGCCTCTGCAACGGCCAGCATCCAGGCATCCGCCCACAGCTTGGGAGAAGCCGCGTGGCCTTCTGCCTTGTTTCGAAAAGTTTCGTCAACACTGGGTGGATCGCCGAGAAAGATTACGCGAGAATCCTCGTAGAACCGGTCATAGACGCGCCACGCTTCCGAAATTCCGAGCGGCTTGCCATCCATGGCAGCGGCGGTTGTCATCAGCCGCAGAATCCCGAGCTGCGACAAACGGCAAAAGGCGATGGATCCTGCATAAAATTGCCACCATTGCAGAGCCTGCCTGTGGTGGATGTGCTCGGGAGATGCCAATGCCAGCCAGATGTTCATATCCGGCACAGCGAGGTTAGGGAAGCTCGATGAGCTCATACATCTCTTCGTTCGTGAGATTGATGTGTCGTCCCGCGAGCGGAATCAGCGGCTCATCCAGGTTGAGCCGCCGCTGTGGCCGGGCGGAATTGGTCTCATCTACAGCCCGCTCGATCCCCGCCAGAATCAGCTTGCGCGCAGAGCAGCCCTTGCGCGCGGCCGCTTCGTGCAGCCGGCGGTGCAGATCCCGCGGAAGGTCGATGGATGTGCGGATGGCCTTTTGCTCCATGCATCATTGTGTTCCTAGCGACTTAAATAAGTCAAATTGATGACTACCTGGGTGCCTCTGATCCCTCGCTTTTGGGGACAGGGAATGCAACACCTTCCGTACGCCCGCCCATTAAACTTGAATCTGTGTCCGGCATAGAAGAATTCATCCGCCGCCTGCCCAAGGCCGAGTTGCACCTGCACCTTGAAGGCGCGATTCTGCCCGCGACCCTGGTTGAGCTCAGCGCCCACCACGAATCTCGCCCGCTCACCCTTACCGAGGCAGAGGCGCTCTATCAATTCACCGACTTCACCGGCTTCCTGAACGCCTTCAAAGCCGTTACCGCGCAACTCATCGGCCCTGAAGACTACGAGCTGGCCGCATGGCGCATGATGGATCATCTCGCCGCCCAAGGCGTAGTCCACGCCGAGGTCTATATCGCCATCGGTGTCATCTATCACTGGCGCGACCACGATCCCGCCGCCTTCGAGCCTATCTTCGCCGGCCTGGAGCGGGCACGCGAGCGCGCTTACCGTGAACTGGGCCTCTCGCTCTACTGGATCTTCGACGCAGTGCGCCACTTTCCCGTCGAGGAGGCCGCGCGCGTCTTCGTGAAGGCCGCCGAACTCCGGCCCGCTCACCCTTCCATCATCGGAATTGGCCTGGGCGGCGACGAGCGCCGTACCGGCTCCGCACCTTTCAGCGCCCTCTATGCGCAGGCACGCGATGCGGGCCTGCGCCTCACCAACCACGCCGGCGAAACCACCGGCCCCAAGGCCATTTGGGAGGCACTCGCCATCGGTTCGGAACGCATAGGCCACGCTCTCTCCGCCATCCAGGACGCGAATCTCATCCAAGAGTTAAAAGCACGAGAAGTGCCGCTGGAGTTGTGTCCCACATCGAACCTCCGCACCGGCGTCTGCCCTTCCTATGCCGCCCATCCGCTACGCCGCCTCTTCGACGCAGGCCTCTTGGTCACGCTCAACTCTGACGACCCGGCCTTCTTCGGTTCCGATCTGGCCAATGAATACCATCTGGCCCACGCCGAGCAGGGCTTTACCAGCGACGAATTGCGCCAACTCGCGGCCAACTCCATCCGCGCGAGCTTTCTGCCTGAAGAAGCGAAATCGTCGTGGCTCAAGCGCATCGGCTCTCAAGTTCAAGGGTGATAAATGATCCTGTCAACTTTGATCTTCGAGCACCAAAAGCAAAATCGGATTTCTTTTCCTGGGAACAATTCGCTCAAATCCAATTGGCGCCACCGATGAAAGCCGACTGAGCAGAAGAGATTCTTGACGGCGTTCGATTCGTGCTCTCTGTGCGGCCATAACTTGGCGAGTGAGGTCACAAGTTCAGCATCGCAAGGGCGAGCCGTTGTTGCTGGATACATAATTTCCTTACCTCTAGTTCTCTTTGACACCAGTAGGCTTCAAATTGTTCCCGCCCGCAAATTGTTCTTCATCCCGCTTAAATAACAGAAGCCGCCGGTAAGTCTCCACTGCTGTTTTTGTCTGATCAGATAATCAGCCATTTCGCGCACGCCATCCACTGGCTTGCATTCCAAGCGAGTAAACGTTTACGGTATCAGGTTGACCATTCATTGCTCTTTTTTCGCGCCCAAACATCGGGCGGCTGGCGACAATGAGATGCGGCGCCATAGGGTTCAGGAAAGAGGGATACAGATTATGAGCACGAATGACGGTACGGCTGCCGGACGAATTGATCCGTCCTCGGTCCCGCAAAGAACGCTGTACACCGGCGCGCGGATGCCGGCTATCGGCCTGGGCACCTTCGGCTCTGATCATGTTTCCGCGGCCCAGATTGCCGAGGCCGTCAAGGCAGCGGCGCGCTGCGGTTACAGGCACTTCGATTGCGCATCCGTTTACGGCAATGAAGCCGAGATCGGCGGCGCGCTGGCTGAAGTGATAGCCTCTGGTGTGAAGCGTGAAGAGTTGTGGATTACCTCCAAGCTCTGGAACGACAAACACTCCCCGCCTGATGTGATCGCTTCCTGCGAAAAGTCGCTGGCCGATCTACGGCTCAATTATCTCGATCTGTATCTCGTCCATTGGCCCTTTCCCAATTTTCATCCGCCGGGCTGCGATGTGACCGCGCGCAGCAAGGACGCCAAGCCGTACATCCACGCCAACTACATGAAGACCTGGGCCGCCATGGAAGAGCTGCACAAGCGTGGGCTGGTTCGCCACATCGGCACATCGAATATGACCATTCCAAAGCTCAAACTGGTGCTTCGCGATGCAAAAATCAAACCGGCGGTCAATGAGATGGAACTCCATCCGCATTTTCAGCAGCCGGAGTTATTCGAGTTCGTGCGCGTCAACGGCATGGCGCCCATCGGCTATTCGCCGCTCGGATCGCCCCATCGCCCGGAGCGGGATCGCACGCCGGAGGACACCTCGCCCACCGAGGATCCGGCTATCCTGCGCATTGCACAGCGGCACGGCGTTCATCCCGCCGTGGTCTGCATCAAGTGGGCGGTCCAGCGCGGGCAAACACCTATTCCGTTTTCCGCCAACCCGAAAAATATCTTCAACAACCTGCTCGGAGTTACAGGCGACCCACTATCCGACGCGGAGATGCGCGAGATCGCCGCTCTCGACAGAAATTGCCGTCTCATTAAAGGCCAGGTCTTTCTCTGGAAAGAGGGACAAAGCTGGGAAGATCTATGGGATGTAAACGGCGAAATTACTCCGGCCTGATATTTTCACTGGCCTGATTTAATTGCAGTTTTGAAGCAAGGGAGATTAACAAGATGCAAAAGACCATGCAGGCAGCATTTCTACCGGGCAATAGCACCGTCGAGATGCGGACCGTTCCCGTGCCGAGTCCGGGACACGGAGAGGTTTTGATTCGCGTGAAAGCCTCCACCATCTGCGGCTCCGACATCCGCTGCATTTATCACGAGCATCTGGGCAAGGGGCCGGAAGGCTATCAGGGAGTCATCGCCGGCCACGAGCCCTGCGGACAAATCGTTGAAGCCGGTCCCGGCTGCCGGCGATTCAAGGCGGCAGATCGCGTCATCGTTTATCACATCTCCGGCTGCGGCGTGTGCAACGACTGCCGGCGCGGCTATATGATCTCCTGCACCAGCGAGAAGTATCGCCGCGCCTACGGTTGGCAGCGCGATGGCGGCATGGCCGATTACATGATCGCCGAGGAGAAGGACCTGATCGCGCTGCCCGACGAGCTCTCTTATGCCGACGGCGCGCAGGTGGCCTGCGGATTCGGAACCGTCTACGAGGGCATCGAAAAAATCGAAATCAATGGCAATCATGCAGTGCTGATTACCGGCCTGGGTCCGGTAGGTCTTGCCGCCGCCGCAATCTCCCGCAAACTCGGCGCGCAGAAAATTATCGGTATTGATGTCGTCGATGAGCGTTTGAAACTTGCCCGAGAGCTGAACCTATGTGACGATACGCTGGTCTCCGGGCCGGACAACGTCGCCCAGATTAAGCAACTGACCGGCGGCTATGGCGTCGAACGCGCCATCGAGTGCTCCGCCAATGCGGCGGCGCGGGCTGTGGCAGTTCGCGCCACCCGCAAGTGGGGCAAAATAGTTTTCATCGGCGAGGGCGGTACGGTCGAGATCAATCCCTCTCCGGATATGATTCACGACCAGAAGACGGTTTACGGCTCCTGGGTCACATCCACCTGGCTGATGGAGGAGCTGGTCGAGCGCCTGGTGCGCTGGAATCTGCATCCGGCCGACATTATCACCCATCGCTTCGCGCTTGACCATGCCGCGGATGCTTATGCTTTGATGGCCTCCGGCAAGTGCGGAAAAGTTGCGGTATGCGCGGACGAGGAATTGACCGCACCGGCGCGCTGAAACCGCAAACTGGAGCAGTAACCAGGAAGCAGACCACTCTGATTTTTAACTGAGAGGACACGGTGATGCCTAAAGCGAAGTGGGACAAAATCCTCGATGAGCGGTTGCCGTACTATGGCCATCGTAACTGGATTGTGGTGGCCGATGCAGCCTATCCCGCGCAATCCAGCCCGGGAATAGAAACCATCGTCTCCGGGGTGAGCCAGCAAGTCGCCATCAAAACAGTGCTGACTCGCCTGCGCGCCTGCAAGCATGTGCGTCCGGTCATCCATGTGGATCGGGAGTTGGCGCTCGTTGACGAGAAGGATGCGTCAGGAATCGACAGCTATCGCAATTGGCTCAAAGGCGCGCTGAAGGGACTCAGCGTCACTATGACCCCGCACGAGGAAATCATCTCTAAGCTGGACCACGCCGCGCATATGTATTCCGTTCTCATCGTCAAATCAACGATGACGATTCCCTATACCTCGGTCTTCATCGAGTTGGACTGCGGCTACTGGAATGCGGATGCGGAGGCCCGATTACGCTCCAGGATTTAACTCGAAGAAAGCTAGGCAAGACAAACGGCAGAATCGGCCGTAAGCAATCCGAAACTCTTTCTGTTTCATTGAACCGCGAAGGAATGCAATGATCCCAGTTACAAATGTGACTCGAACGTCAAAATCGCCGGCCACTAGCCGAATCTTTCCCGCCGGGCAGATTACTCTTTTCATTTTGATTACGGCGCTATTTTTTTTGTGGGCCATACCCAACAATCTCAATGATGTGCTGATTAAGCAATTCATGAAGTCCTTCGAGATTTCGCGCTTTAAGGCGGGGTTGTTGCAGTCCGCGTTTTACATGGGATATTTCCTTCTGTCCATGCCCGCGGCGCTGCTCATGCGCAAGTATGGTTATAAGTTCGGCTTCATTACCGGGCTGTTGCTCTACGGAATCGGCACATTTCTTTTCTGGCCGGCAGCGCTGGTGGCGCAGTACTGGTTTTTCCTGTTGGCTTTATTTGTAATTGCCAGCGGACTGTCGTTTCTGGAGACAGCCTCTAACCCCTTCATTGCGCAGATGGGCTCGCCAGAGACCTCTGAGCAGCGGCTGAATTTCTCTCAATCCTTCAATCCGCTGGGCTCGATAGTAGCCGTAGTGATAGGCAAAGTCTTCATCTTCTCGGGCATCGAATTGCAGACAGACCAAATCACCGCGATGAAGAAAGCCGGCACTTATGCGGCTTATCTCCACAATGAGATTCTGCGCGTAAAAATGCCGTATCTGGTTCTCGGCGCCGTGGTGCTTTTGTGGGCATTGTTAATTGCGCTCAAGAAATTTCCCCCCATTCACAGCGAGCACGAGGATGGTGGCGACCACGGACACTTCCGCGATCTGCTCAAGCATCGCCATTTTATGCTGGCGATACTGGCACAGTTTATGTACGTCGGCGCGCAGGTGGGTACCTGGAGTTACTTGATTCAGTATGTGCAGGACTCCACTCATCTGCCCGAAAAGTCCGCCGCTGATTACCTGATCGCTTCCCTGGTGGCCTTCGGAATAGGGCGCTTCGCTTCCACCGCGCTGATGCGAGTGGTGCGGCCAAACCTGCTGATGGGTGCTTATGCAGTTATCAATATGCTGCTAGTCACGGTAGGCGTGCTGCATCCGGGATGGATCGGCGTCTGGGCAATGGTGCTGACCAGCTTCTTCATGTCGCTCATGTTTCCCACCATCTTTGCGTTGGGGCTCAAAGGACTCGGTCCGAATACCAAGATTGGCGGGTCGCTCATCGTAATGGCCATTGTGGGCGGCGCTGCGCTTACGCCGCTGATGGGATTGATTAACGACCGCACCCACAGCATTGCGCTTGCCTATCTGGTTCCTCTTGCGGGATATGTATGCGTGGCCGCCTACGCCTTCCTGGGAGCTTCCACGGGGAGGACTGCGGATGCAACCTTGTCCGAAGCGTAGGCAGCGTTCTGATCGACGTACGAGGCGATTGGCTGAGTTTATTAAGCCGGGAAAGGCGGAAGTGCGCTATCATGCTTGCAGGAGAAAGCTGCCATGTCTACTGAGACAGAAACCCTAACTACAGCGGAAGGGACCGAGGATAAATCCGCGGAAGAAATCAAGAAATCCAGCACGCTGAAGGTGATTGGCTGGCTCTCTGTAGGGATTACGGTAGCAGCCGTGGGCTTCTTTGTGGGCCGCGAACTGCTAAGCCGCTACAAATTCAACCACCGCGATCCATATGATTTCTACACTCATGCCGGTGAAAAACAGACCGGCGAGTTCGGCCTGGGCGTTTAAATCCGCTTTCTTTATTCGTATCGACAAATGCCGCCTTCGGGCGGCATTGTGCATTTGGGGCGCTTCTTGAATTGCGGCGATGAATTTCCCGCCTGAGAAATAACTATACGCAACGCCGGCTTAACGGGCGCGGGCCAGAACCACGGTCACATCGTCCGGTTGCTCCGCATCGCCGATCCAATCCGCCACGGCGCCGGTAATGACATCGCCGATATGGGCGAGCGGCTGGTGGCGATGTTCCTGGAGCAACGCGATCAGGCGTTCCTCTCCGAACTCGCCTGATTCGTTCTCCGGTTCGGTTACGCCGTCGCTGAATACGACAAACAGATCGCCCGGCAGCATCGCGATTGTGGACTCACCATAGACCGCGCCATCAAAAAGCCCCACCACCGTTCCCGAAGTGTCGAGGCGACGGAACCTTCCGTTCGCGCCCAACATCAGGGGCGGCAGGTGGCCTGCATTGCAATAAGTTAGTTCGCGCTGTTCCGTGTCATAGCAGCCGAGAAACATGGTCGCGTATTTTTCCGGCGAGGTGCAGCGGAACAGCTGATTGTTCAGGCTGCTCATCAACATGCCAACCGATGGCCTCGGCTGGGCGCCGCCATTTCCCGGCAAGCTCACGCCGTGATCGCCATGGGGTTGACGGCCCGTTCCCAACACGGGTATCGCGTCCATGCCCAACACCGGCGAGTATGCGCGGACGAAGGCATGCGCGGTGGCCATCAGCAACGCGGCGGAGATTCCTTTCCCGCTGATATCTCCCATCGCCACCACCAGCTTGTCGCTGCTGATGGGGATGAAGTCATAGTAATCTCCGCTTACAGAGTGCGCTGGACGGCAGACGCCATAAACCTCCAGAGAAGCAAGTTCCGGCAACTCGCGGGGAAATAGCACGTTCTGTACTTCATAGGCGATGGCCAGTTCGCTCTCCATCTGCTGCATCCGCTTTTGCTCGGCCAGCAGCTTGACCAGGGATTCGCTCATGGAGTTGAACGATTCTTGCAACTCCGCCAGTTGGTCGCTGCCGCGTACCCGGATGCGATGCGTCAGATCGCCACGGTTCACATGCTCCGTGGCGTTATAGAGTTCCGCCACGGATCGTGTCATACTGCGCGTCAACCGTATGCCGATATAGAGCGCCACCAGTTCCACCACTCCCAGTAGAATGGCGATACCCATCAGGATGTAGCGCATAATGTTCGCCTGATCGGCCGTTGTGGCAAACAAGGCGTTGTACAGCAGCGATGGCCGGGTGGCGACAATGATCATGCAGGAGTGCCAGCTTCCGCCTTCCCAATAGAGCACATTGAAGAGTGATGGAAAACTGAAGGACGGATCGAAGCGGCTGGAAGAGGGCGCAAGGGGTGCCGTCTGCACCAGTTTGCGCACATCTGGCTGGCCTTTTGGCGGGGGCCCGATGCGAAGGTTGCCACTCCTATCTGGCAGAACCAACGTCGCCGAGCCCATATGCGCCGTGGCCGCTTGCAGCAGCTCCGGTGTAATGGGAAGGTCGGAGATCAGGGTGCGCTGCTCGCCGCCCACAGCGAAGCGCTTGATCGCTCTCAGATGCAACTGATCTTCATCGAGAATGAAACCGCTGAAATCTCCCTTGACAGTATTCGGTGCCTTGACGGGGTGAGCCTTCAAGAGCTTGCCGCCGGCGGAGAGCGTGAAACCCTCGTTTCCCTCCCAAGCGGTGACGGTCCGTCCGGGAAATCTATCTGCGGAAACCATGGCCGCGGCAACCGTGGAGAGGCTGGCCACAAGCGGTTTCTCTGACTCTCCGGAAGAGTGCAGAGAACTCCACCTCACAGCCATGGCTTCATTCTCCGCATCAAGATGCCGCAAGGCCGCCTGCAGATTCGTGATCGCGACATAGTCGGCAAACTGCCCGGCAAGCAGGTGCCCGCTCACGCCCACCATGGTCAGTAGCAACACGACCGGGATGACGCCGATAAAGAGATAGGTAACGATCAGCCGATGGCGCAGCCGCCACATCACACGCCGCTTGACCCATCGATAGGTATACCTCAGGGCGCAGAAGGCGAAAACTAGGGCAAAGAACTTCGCCCAACCGCCCGGCCTGGCGTTTGTCCTGGAGCTGGAGAGCCATCCGAGAAAATAAACCAGAATGCTCAATCCGCCGGACCACAGCATGACACGGCCCCATTTCGTCCTGGAGCGCGGGGTCCGGTTCACACGAGCCTTGAGAGCGTTAAGATTGGGATGCTTGGTCATGGTTGCAGCACGCGATTATCAGTAAACTTGCCTCAGCAGTATCTGGACCGACTTGCTGGCCATTGGCTCCAAGATATACTCCCCAGGCATTCCTACACTAATTTTTCCGTTTCCGCAGCCTTGGGGCAGTGCGTCGGACTCCGGCCCTGTTCGCACCGTCATCGTCATCAGGTTCTATTGTTCGCTTTCCATTCTCTTGGGGCAACATAAGCGCCGTCAGAAGTTTTGTACCCATTTTTGTCAGCTATTGGTGTATGTATAAGCACACCTATATCTCTTAAGAATCTTTTCTGATTACGCAAAAATGTACACCTCCAGAGCCACATTTTCTCTCTCGGCGACCCGAAATCAGGCGGATTGAACAACGATGATTCGTCAATGCAAACGCCTCCGGGGCGCTACCTGCTGGCAGCGCCCCGGATGATTGCAGCGGTTAGTAGTCAGGTTACGGCAGTCCAGATGGCGCGGATTAGTCAGAATCCGCGTCAGATAGTTGGCCCGGCAGATGTACCTGCAATGATTGGTGTTCCCGGCGGATCAGCCTGCACACAGGCCAGCAAGCTCAACGTTCCAGCGTTGTTGAAGAGGTAGCCGTTGAAGCGCAAGGTTTTGCCTACTGTTGGCGCAGTGGCGTTAATGGGGATGACCACCAGGTTGTTGGTGTAGACCTTCACGGTGGTTTGTCCAGTCAGCTTCGCCAGCCAGTGATCGGCAGGCAGCGTGAGTGTATAGACGGTGTAGGAGCCGGTGTGGGTGATGGCTGTGATGGTACCGCTGACGGTCTGCGGCAGCAGCAACACAGTGGTTGCCGTGGCCGCACCACTCGTTACGCCCGTCGTAACCACGGCGACATGCTGCCCGGCGAAGATCGTCGAAGCGGTAAAGCTGGGCGTAAAAGGCAGAGCCGTTGCGAAGACTGCATAGCGCGGTGGCAAGAGGAAGTTGGTCGTCCCGGTCACGGTAACGTCCACCGTCTCCAGCGCCGCCGCGGATGTGCCGCCCACCATTTGGCGAAGTACCATATCGAAGGAGGTCGCGGCTGTTCCGTTACCCGGGGTGACCGAGGTGACCGGGCCTAGCAGCATCTTAGGGGCGGTGGTTCCGTGGTCATCTACTTCCACGCGCGTGGCAAGCAGGGATCCCGCTGGCAGCGAGTTTGGATTCGTGCTGTTCTGCGTGATGGTATCTACCTCGACCAGCGCATTGACCTCCAGCCCTGATAGGCAGGCAACTCCCATACACAATGCGTTCGAACCGACTTGCTGGAACACCGTGTTCGCATTGACGTAGATAGTCAGCGAGATTCCCGAGGGATTGATCATCGTGAAGTTATCGGTGCTGACGCTGGTGCCGGCGCCGACGGATGTAACCTTTCCCCTATGTGTTTGTAGGCCATTGGTTCCGTTGGTGGGAGTCGTGGGTATGGGTACAGCTGTTACATCGAAATCCGGCGTAACGGTAACGGTGCAACCGGAAGCTGTGCAGCCGGAGATAGCGACCGACTGCGCGACCAGGTAATCCACCAGCAGGGAGGTGGTTGTGTTGCTGATGGTGATTGGCGAGGAGAATGTGATGGTTTGCGAGGTGTTGGCCAGTGTCGGAGTCGAATCCAGGACAATCGATGCGGGCGTGGTTGCGGTATTCACATACGCCACCTCTGCGTTCGAGTAAGTAAGCGTCACGCTGACGTAGGGGTTGGTGTCCTCAGGAACTGCCGCGCTAAAGAAGGGCTCTTGTACCGCATCCAGATGAGCTGCCTCGAAGGTAATCGGACCGGCGGTAAGCAGATTGGTGGTCACTTTGCCCATGCTGTCGGTGAGGATGATGGAGTTGAGGGTGAGGCTTGTGGCCAGAACCTGATCGTTCACCGCATCCGTAATCCCGACCGGCGTCGTGGAAGTATTGGTATTCGGGATGATATTGCTGGTGATAGTTGAACTCGTAACTGAGCTCGTACAACCGGCAATAACTATACCAACCGTGAGCAGGCTGGCGGCTAAGGCCAGAATGCCTCTTTTGCTGCTAGAAGACTGCATTGGTTCCTCCTGAATCCAAATGGAATGCGTGCGAGGGAGGCTGCCTGAGCGGATGGAACAGGCCATCAGGAATTATGTCCCACTCTTAAATAAACGAAATCTAGGCACAATGGTTGACAGTCGAACAGGTTTTTTTACTTGGGCATCTGACCTGCATCTTAATTACGTTTCGCCATATTATCGCCCTACTTGAAATGAGTTCTTGCTCTTGGAATATAGAACCCCCTTTTCAACCAGCATCCTCAACCCCTCTCTGCGTTAACCTTAGGAGCTATGGGCCGCATCCGCGTACTTCCCGACCAGGTTGCCAACCAGATCGCCGCCGGCGAGGTGGTGGACCGGCCTGCCTCGGTCGTCAAAGAACTCCTGGAGAATGCCCTGGACGCCGGGGCCACCCGCATCCGTGTCGAGGTGGAGGCTGGCGGCCGCAGACTGATCCGCATCAGTGACGACGGCTCCGGTATGAGCCGCGACGACGCTCTGCTGGCCTTCGAGCGCCACGCTACCTCCAAGCTGAGAACAGCCGACGACCTGCTCTCCATCGCCACGCTGGGATTTCGCGGCGAGGCGTTGCCCTCTATCGCCTCGGTAGCCCGCGTCACCCTGGAGTCCTGCGCGGACGGCGAAAACTCTGGAACGCGTGTTGAAATTGCCGGAGGTAAAATCCTCCATGTGGACGATGCGGCTCTGCCACGCGGCACTACGCTCGCCGTCGCCGACATCTTCTTCAACACTCCGGCCCGCCGCAAATTTCTCCGCGCCGAATCCACTGAATTGGCCCACGTGACCGCGCTTGTCACCCACTATGCTCTTGCCCACCCGGAAAAGCATTTCGAGCTGCTCTCGGCCACACACACCATCGTCTCAGCACCGCCAGTAACTCGCACAGCCGAGCGCATCTATCAGATCTTCGGCAAGGATTTGCTGGCGCAACTGCTCCCCGTAGCCGCTGAACTCCCGCTGGTGCGAGCCGGTCTGCCAGCACCACCGCCCTGGAAGAAAAATCCTGACGAACCCGCACGTGATCCCGGCGTCTTGCGGCTGACCGGCTTCTACTCCAAACCAGAACTGCAAAAGTTGAACCGCAATTCAATATATATCTTTGTCAATAAAAGGCTAATTCGCGACCGGCTGCTGATGCACGCCATCTCCGAGGCTTATCGCAATGTGATTCCGCCCACCAGCTTCCCTGTAGTGCTGCTCTTTCTGGAGATGCCGCCCGAAGAGGTGGACGTGAATGTCCATCCAGCCAAGACCGAGGTCCGTTTTCGCCAGCAAAGCCTGATCCACGATTTTGTCCGCGATAGCCTGCGGACAGCGCTCATCAAGGCGCGGCCAGCAGCCGGTTTTCTGGCAGCTCTTGATTCCGCACCCACAGCCAGCCCTTCGCTGATGCCGGCGCCTGCTTCACATTTACCCGGTGCGCCAGACAGTGAACCGCTGCAACTTCCGCCCGATTCCGATCCAGTCGCGTTTCAGACAGCCAGGACTGACGCCGAGGCCTTCGAGCTTACGCCACGCCTTCCCACGCCCGTTCCCGGCAAGCTGCCATTTGCTGCCCAAAGCATCCCTCCCAGCGGGTGGGACAACCAGCAGGCTTGGGGCGAGGCTGCGGCCGCCCTCTTCCTTCCGGCCACTCTGCCAATCGCCGGAGATTGCTCCCCCAGCCCAAACGATGCGACCAGTACGAATTCCGCGACGGAAACAGCCCAAGTCGAGGCCGATCAGGCTGCTGCCAACCTCAACCAGCTCGGCTCTCTCCGCGCACTGGGGCAGTTGCGCGAATCGTTCATTCTGGCCACCGGCGACGACGGATTGTGGATTATTGACCAGCATGTGGCACACGAAAGAATTCTTTTTGAAAAAATTTTAAGAGACCGCCAAGTTGAAAATGTGATGCGGCAGAGGTTACTGATGCCCATTTTGGTGGAACTCAAAGCATCCCAGATGGTGGTTTTTGCAGGCATAGAAGAGGAGCTGGAACGCAATGGCTTCGAGGTAGAACCCTTTGGCCCTCAAACACTTGCGGTAAAGGCCGCCCCGGTTGGACTGGAAGGAGCGGCTCTGGAGCGGATGTTAGCCGAAGTTATTGAGCAATCCAGCGCTGATTCTAACGAACCCAAGCAGAATCATGATCTTACGATGCTTCGTACGCGAATTGCCGCCTCCATTGCATGTCATTCCGCCATCAAGGTCAACACTCCTCTTGACCCGGAGCGAATGGAGTGGTTACTCTTAGAGTTAGCGAAAACGAGTCACCCAACCAGTTGCCCGCATGGACGTCCAATCGCTTTGATGTATTCTTGGAAGGAGATCCAGCGGGCCTTCCATCGGATTTGAACTAGATGGCAGGTGGCAACCCTCCCCTTAGGGGACGGGGTTGCCTGGCGATATGCCAGCCTGGAAATGAGGTTTTTCTTTGACATCGGAACAATTGGAAGCGTCTCGCACCGAAAGGATGCGCCTGAACGGACATGGGATCCTCTCCCTGGAGGATGCCCGGACGTGGATTGAGGAGACGGGATTGTGTCTTTTCTTGCCAAAGCGGCAGTTTTCCTCCTCCATTGCGCCATCGTTTGTTGAGGCTGTAATCGGCAGACATGAACCCTCCCCTGACCGTAAAGACATTGCCATAGCAGAAGAGTTGCTGGTTCGTCTGGAGACAGACAGCGTGGTTGTGCGTCTGAATCTGCTGGGCTTGCCAGGCGAGGCGCCTGATTTCGTGGTTGCGAGTTGGGTTCTGCCCTACGTCTATGCCTTGCGAGGTGACCGTGACTGGCGACGCACTCCCCAATTGACAGGTTCGCGCCAGGTTTCGCAGTTGGCCGTTCAGGCTTACAAGCTGCTGGAGGCGGGCGGCGACACAACCCTGAGCAAACTCACCCGCGCCCTGGGCAGGGAAGTCACCGAAGCCGCTGTTCTGCGCGCCATCACCGAGCTTTGGCAACAACTTCGCATTATCCCCGTCGTTTCCGCACCCGGCCAGTCCGCGCAGTGGCAACTGCTCCGCCAGCGTTATCAGAAAGCCATTGCAGAAGGGGCCTCCACCTCTCAGGTGACTGCCATCTCCGTGCTGGCCTCCATCTACCTGCAGGCCGTAATCGCCGCCACCATGGAAGATGTCGAGCTGTTCCTGGCTCCTCTTACAGCCCGCAGCAAGGTGCGCGAGGTATTGCGTGGCCTGGTCGCCACGCGTCAGGTGCACACCATCTCTATGGGGCACGCGCCCCATTTTTATGTCGCTGGCACACTACCGGAGTTCGCTGCCCCTCCCACGATTTACGCCAGCGCTTCTATTCCGGCTTCGTCATACTTTCTGCGCTCCTATGATGAGGAGATGCCGGATTCCGCGGCTGTGATGCAGAAATCGCCCGCCGTGTCAGCGCCGGCAACCTCGCACAAGAGTGCTGAACTCCATGCAGTCCACGCACAAGCCGCCTACAAGCCGGATGTCAGCGTTAAATCCGCTTCTGCGCACGCCAGCTACAGCCGACCAGCTACTTACTCCCAGGATCGCAAGCCGGCACAATCATCTTCCGTCAGCCATCCTGTCCGGCGCAACGGCGCAGGTGCTGCCAGCGGGAACGGCTCTAACGGAAAAAACAGGCAGGCAACTCGCCCATCCTCTTCCAGCGCGCGTTCCGCCAAGTCCGCCACAACCGCTTGGACGCCGCGTAACGGCAACTCGCGACAGGCCCATTCCAACGGCGCAAAACCGGGTACATCTTCTCATAAAAACTCCCGGCCGGCCGCGCGGTCAGCTCGCTTAGTCAGCAGCCGGAAGCCCACCCTTACCGCCAGTGCAAAGGCAGGCGGCAAGCGTCATATTCTGAGGGCACGACCGAAGCAAGGGACGAAGAAACGAGGATGAGTTCCCCAACGGTCAACTCTCTTCACCCAGCTCACAAGATCATCATCGCCATCGACGGCCCTGCCGGAGCGGGAAAGAGCACTATAGCTCGCTATCTGGCCCGGCGTTTCGGCTTGCTGAACATGGAGACCGGGGCCATGTACCGCGCCTTCGCCCTCAAGGCCCTCCGCGCAGAACTCTCTCTGGATGAGAGTAAAAGCATGGAAAGCCTAGCCGCGGAAACCTCAATCCGCCTTGAGCCGGGCGAGGAGGAAAATCGTGTCCTGCTCGATGGCGAGGACGTGACCGGCCTGATTCGCAATCAAGCAGTCACTGAAGCCGCCTCACGGGTCAGCATTTGGCCCGCCATTCGCGCCTGGATGGTCCGTCTGCAACAGCAGATGGGCGCCGAGGGTGGAGTGGTCATGGAGGGCCGCGACATCGGCACCGTGGTCTTTCCCAACGCTGAGGTCAAAATCTTTCTGGATGCCGCCCCAGAGGTGCGGGGTATGCGCCGTTACGATCAACTAGGCTCCATGCCGGCTCAACAGCCCGCAGAGGTGATTCGCGATCTTCAGGAACGCGACCTGAGGGATCGCAATCGCGCCAATTCCCCTCTTAAAGCAGCCCCCGACGCTGTACTGTTGGATTCCACCCATCTGACGCTGCAAGAGGTTCTGGAGGCCGCAGAGGCTATCGTAGCGGCCAAACTCGTCCCCATCGCTTCCAGCAAAACGAGTTCCGCTTCGTAGCCGTTGCATTCGTAATCTGGAACAGGTTATGCGCAGCAGTAACTTCTGCAGCGGGTGGTTGTGCTGCTTCACACGCACAGCGGCTGAATGCGATAGGCTCATAGATGTATGGAAGTCACCTGCAACCGCTGTCACCAGACAGTCCAAACCGATTACTGCTACTGCCCCGCCTGCGGTTTGCCTCAACTGGTGTACCCGTCAGCCCCCCCTCAGGGGCAGGCTTCGCCGGAGCGCTGGGACGGCACGGGGCGGGATGCTGGCAGCGTCGATTGGAAGCCGGCACTGCGGGCAGCTCTGCTGCTTGCGGTTCCTGCCGGACTGTTGACAAGTGGTATTTCGCCTCTAGGCGTCCTGGGGCTGCTTTGGATGACTATTGCCGCGGCCTGGGCCGTGGCGATCTACATGCGCAGTCAGCGCCCAGCGTGGATCACCCTTGGAGCCGGCGCCCGCATTGGCCTGGTTACAGGACTGCTTGCTGGCTGGCTGTCATTTGGAGTCAGCGGCGGCGCTCTTTTTATCCAGCGATTCCTTCTTCATCAATCCAGCCAGATGGACGCCGATTGGAAAACCCGCGTCCTGATGGGCCAGCAAATGGCTGAACAGCTCACGAGCGGCATGACCCCACCCGACGCCGCTCAGGCGCAGGCCATCCGCGACCAGTTCCAGACTTGGATGCTTTCGCCCGAGGGCCATGCTGGAATGGTGGTCTTCCAGTTTGCATTCAGTATGGCCTTTTTGTTGTTCTTTGCCGCGGCAGGCGGCGCTCTGGGGGCGCGCTTGCTGGTTCGCGTTTCCAAGCCGGAGGTTTAGGCTTGCAGGTCAGGGTAATCCCTGAGCCACTTGCAAAATTCAAAGATGGGTGCAAGTCAGTGTCAGGGTTTGCCAGAGGCACAGTTCTTTGCAGATAATTTCGTCTATTCGTCGCACAATAATTCTCAGGTGCTTTTTTTCCAATCGTTCTCCAAATGTGTCGCTAACTCCTTATCCTGGACGATTTTGCAGGGAACTCCTTTGTTTTGACGATTTTACAGCGACACCCTTCCTGTAACCTTATGAAAACAAGGATTTTGTGTCCAAAATACGGGTGGGGGGGGACCATCCAACGCAGCACCAGCTTTGCCGTCGGAACAAGCCAAAGCCCGGACGGGGTGCATGAAAATGTGATGCCGGTTACTTGGTTATTTTGCACGTGGCACCCGTTTCCAATTTGCCCGATCCGCGGCACGATCTTACCCTTCGGATTCCGTATTGTTTGTCCACAACTTGCTCGCAGGCATGGAACCCACGTATCATCCTTCGAGAAGCTGGCTGCGACAGCCAGGTAGCGAGAATATCTATGAGCGAAGCCAAAAGCAAAGTTTCCCTGCGCGTCAAGGGCAGGCTGATGTCCGCCTCGGAAATCGAGCGCACAATGGTGCGTCTGGCACACGAGATTGTGGAGAAGAGTAATGGCAGCAAGGACCTGACCCTGGTCGGCATCAAGCGCCGGGGAGTTCCGCTGGCCGAGCGGCTGGGAAAGCTGATCTCCGGAATCGAGAAGCGCAAGATTGATATTGGGACCCTCGATATCCAGTTTTACCGCGACGATCTGACGACCACGGGCGTGCGCCCGGTGGTCACCCCAGGCGCCATCGGCATCGACATAGAGGGCCGAGACGTGGTGTTGTGTGACGACGTGCTTTACACCGGCCGGACGGTCAGGGCTGCTCTCGATGCTCTGTTTGATCATGGAAGGCCGCGTCGCGTGCAACTAGCCGTGCTCATCGACCGCGGTCATCGCGAGTTGCCCATCGAGGCCACCTATGTAGGCAGGCATGTACCCACCAGCAGCCGCGAGATTATCGAAGTCAAGTTCCAGGAGGTCGACAACGACGAGCAGGTTCTGCTGGTCGAACGAGTCGATTAGTTACCTCAGATCGAATTCGCCGCCTAATAGGAATTAACTATATCCAGCCGCGGACGGCATAGTAGACAATCTTGACGGATTCGACCAGCATGATCTCGAATGCGCTGAAGCGCGCGTTCCAATGCTCAGTGGAGTCAAGCACATCGACGACCGCCATGGGTTTAACATCAATACCCGCCTTACGGAAGACGCGAAGCGCCCGGTACATGTGAAAGTCGCTGGTGAGCAGAACCTTCTTGCCGGGCAGGTCTTGGATCAGGCGCGCCGTCTCGATGGCATTTTCACGCGTGCTGATGGAGCTCCGCTCGATAACAAATGCTTCGCGTGGGATGCCTTCGGCGTTCAGGTAGTTGAGGATGCCGGGAACGCCGTCGCCACAGATTACGATCTTTTTGAAGCCGCCGGTTTGCCATGCAAAAAGCGCCCAGCGCGCGCGCCAGTAAGACGAGTACGAGATTCCACCATACTGATTGTCGGACGCTGCACTGAGGAGAATAAGAACTTCGCCTTTGGGCTGCTCAATGGGGCCGGAGTAGGCCCGCGCCCACCACGACACGATGGGAGTGGAGATTACCAGCACGGTGGTGAACCCGATGACTGCGAAGAGGTGGTAAAGCCATCGACTGGCCTTGCGCAGATTCATTATTCGCCGCCTTTCGCGCAGACAGATAGAAGTGATTCGAAGACCTCATGCAGCTCTGCCGCCACCGTCTCCCAACTTCGGCTTCCGTGCGCAGAGATAGCCTCGGCATCCCAGTTTGTGTAGAGGACGGAGGCAAGTGCCTGAGCCAGCGCGCCGGCGTCGCGAGGAGGTACTAATCTGCCGCATTCATCGCTGAGTATCTCGGGGATGCCGCCGACATTGGTGGCAACGACAGGCCTGCCGCTGGCCAGCGCCTCAAGCACCACATTGGGGCAGCCTTCCATGTAACTCGGCAGGGTGACCAGATCAGCCGCCGCCATCCAGACAGCCACCTCGTCGAAGGCGCACCCTGGCAGTACATGGATGTAGCCAGCAGCGTTGTTGGCCTGTATGGCGCTCAGGATGAGAGGCTTGTCCGGACCTTCGCCGATCAGGTACACGTGCAGGTTGGCACGCTGTGGATGCAACGAAGCCGCTGCCTCGACCAGTTCACGAAGACCTTTCTTCACATCCATGCGCCCGATGTAAACAACTGCCTGCGATGCCGGGTCGATGCCGAGTTTCAGCCTTGCATCGGCACGGCTTCCAGGGTGGAAGACTGAGAGATCGCAGCCGTTGACGACTGCACGTGTTTTTTCCGCTGCTGCGCCCATGGCCACAGCCTTCAAGCGTAGATCACCGCTGACGGTGACCAGATAATCTACTTCGCGTAGAACGGCGCGCGTGTGCAGTCGCGATATCGGATCGCTAATCCGGTTGATGTCGGAGCCAATGCTCATGACGACGACAGGAACCGCAAGAGCCTTGCCGATCTTGAGTGCTGCATAACCGTCTGGATAAAGAAAGCAACTGAATATGAGATCGGGAGCAAACCGGCGCACATGCGGCAGCAGAGCGCGGGCTGCCATCCATCCATTAAACGGACGAGAAAGTAGGGGCAGCGCGGGAAAGTCGTAGTAACTCGCCGGCACGCCGGTCGGGCTATAGGAGGCGTCGAGCCGGTCATAACTCCGGCTGCGCGGCCGGAGCAGGGAAGGATAACTTGCGTTGGGATAGAAGACGCGCACATCAGCCTGGCGAGCAAGCACGCGCAGCGTCTCATAGAGCGACCGTCCCTGCCAGGGCTCCGCCGAGCTGGGAAAATACCGCGTAACGACCGCTATCTTCATAGTTATACCTGTGCCATATTTTAATTTGAAAAAATTCGGTTGTTCTCAAGGATAGCTTCGAACTCGCGGCTTACAGCTTCCCAGGAGAATTCTCTTTGCGCGCGTAGCAGCGCGTTGTGCGCAATTATGCGCCGTGTTTGATCTTCGGAGAGTAGGCGTAAGCAAGCAGCGGCAAATCCGCCCGCATCGTCAGCGATGACGATATCCTTTCCGTCTTGGTAGCGCAGCCCCTCCGCACCAACTTTCGTAGAAACGACAGGGATTCCCGCCGCCATGCACTCATAGATCTTCAATCGGGTTCCTCCGCCGATTCGAATGGGCACGACCGAAATCTTCGATCCCCACAGGTAAGGCCGCATATCTTCGACTTTACCGGTGACAAATACACCCTTGAGCCCCTTCACCGCTTTGAGCACCTTGGCATCTGGCGAGCGGCCCGCAATGGTGAAAGTAGTGTCGGGAAACCGATCGCGGATCAAGGGGAGTACTTCTGAGAGAAAAAATAGCGCCGCATCCACATTGGGAAGCCAATCCATCGATCCACAAAAGACGATATCCGAAACATGTGGAGCGTCGCCATGGGGAGCAAAGTATTCTACATCGACGCCTGTCGGAACACTGCTAACGGATTCTATTCCGAACATACGTTTCATCCTTGCGGCGTCGATATCCGAAACCGCGATTACGTGCTTCACCGTCCGGCATATCTTCCGCTCATAAGCCTCCATCTTATTGGCCTGCATCTGAAAGAAATGCTTTCTTAGGAAGGAGCGGCTCTGCTCGACGTGCCGTTGCCAGATAGTTGTCTCGACATTGTGCTGAAACAGCACACACTGTCCCAGATTGGTGAGATTCGGAGCTGAGAACAGAAAGTCGCAGACGATGGAATCATAATGCTCAGAGGCAATCAGGGCATCGATCACTTGCTTGAGCCTTCTGGAGGAATAACGGAAGACTGCCATTGGCATGGGATTCAAGATGCTTCCCGCGAGTTGGGGAATAATTCCCAGTGACCTTCTGCGGGGCGCGGAGTGCTCCACAAAAAAGTGGCGGCTGGAGTACTCCGAGCTGCGTTGCAAGCCCTCAAGATTTTGCGGCTCGTTGAGCGCGGCGAAATGAATCTCATGCCGTTTGTGAAGCTCTTTCAACGTACCCAAAGTGCGAATCTGTGCGCCGCGATCCGTGGGGTGCAAATAAAATGGGCTTATCCATAAAATCTTCATCGTTGCAAAATGAATCCTCGCCTTGTGGGGGGACGCGCCTATCCTTCGAGGGCTGCTCCCAATTTCATGATAAACTCCCCTTGGATGAGGCAGTATAAATGGGCATCAATAATAAGAAAAACGTAGTGGTAATGGGTTTGGGATATGTTGGCTGTGTGAGCGCCGCCTGCCTGGCTGAAATTGGGCATAATGTACTCGGGGTTGACCGCGACATTAATAAAGTAGATGCGGTCCGGAAGGCTCGGTCGCCATTTTATGAAGCCGGGCTGGACCGCCTTATCCAGAATAATGTTACAGCGGGACGGCTGCTGGCTGGCGCGCTAGATGAAAAGGCGCTTGATACTGCGGATATTGTGATGCTCTGTGTCGGCACTCCCTCGCAGCCGAATGGGAATATCGACCTCAGCCATTTGCGACGGGTTTGCGAGGAGATCTCGGCAATGCTCAGGCCCAGAACAAAGCGCCTGATCATTGCCGTGCGCAGCACTGTGTTTCCAGGGACTTGTGAGAGCCTTCTGGAGAGCGTTTTCGCCCACAGGGAGGATGTCGACATCGTCTCTAATCCCGAGTTTTTACGAGAAGGGACAGCCGTGAAGGATTTTATGGAGCTTTCTTTGCTGGTTGTCGGGGGAAGTACGGACGATGCCGCACAGACGGTGGCTGACTTGTACGCCAGCCTACCAGGCGAGGTGTCTATTGTCTCGCTGCGTACTGCCGAGATGATCAAGTACGCCTGCAATGCCTTTCACGCGCTGAAGATCGGATTTGCAAACGAGATTGGTTCGCTCGCCTCCAGCCTTGGCGTCAACCCAGAGCAAGTAATGGCGACCATGTGCCGCGACACAAAACTGAATATTTCTTCAGCTTATCTAAAGCCCGGCTTCGCGTTTGGCGGATCGTGCCTGCCCAAAGACCTCCGCGCCCTCACCTTTCGTTCCTCTCGGCTAGATTTGAAGCTTCCGCTGTTGGAGTCCCTTCTACCCGCTAACGACGCACATCTCAAACGCAGCATTTGCGAGGTGCTCGAACTGCCGGGCCAGAGGGTCGGCATCTTCGGCCTTGCCTTCAAGGAAGATACCGACGATCTTCGCGAAAGCCCGGTGATTACTCTCATCGAATATTTGATCGGCAAAGGCAGGGAAGTCAGAATCTACGACCCGCACATTCAACTCGATGAGATCTACGGCAGCAATCTCAGCTTCGTAGTTTCAGCGCTGCCTCACATCAGCAGGCTGCTGGCACGTAACCTTGCTGATCTGGTCTCATCCTCCGACGCACTGGTGATCGCGCAGAAGCCCACAGCTGACATTCTCGGACAATTGACTGCTTGTAAATTGCCGATTATCGATCTCACAAGGCTCAGAATCAAATCCCGCGCTGGCTCAGGAACTATTTCCTAGCCTGGATCACCGCCCACCCCATTCTGAGTGGGCCTATAAATCAGCGCACTGACTGCCTGGTACATTTGCCATGCTGTGGCCCAATGAATCTCAATGCCTCTTCGCTCTGCCTCTTCCGCAAACCAGTGAAAGAGATTGCCTAGCCCGCCGTTCAATAGCGGCTCCATATTTCCTTCCTGTGCGCCGTGAGTGTAGAGCTTCAGAAAAATATCTTCGCCTATAGTGGGCGCCAGATTAAACCACTGGCGTACACGCGAAGGCGTAGGCATATTGTAGCCGGCGATCTCCCCGGTCTCCAGGCGCGGCATTAACCTTTCGCCAATGCGCAGGCCAATCGGTCCGGTAATCATCAGCAGGTCTCCGCGCCTGCCCCCGCCGACGGTGGCTTCGATCCCGTGATCGTAAGACTTAGGACGATTGCCTGGGTTATTCGTGCACCAATAGATTTGATTCACAATGCTACCCTGGGTCGCCGAGGGAAGAGACGGCATGGTGAAATCGGCGTAACAGCCAAGATCGCGCAGCAATGCAATCTCGCCATTAAGGCCACACCACCTTCCGTCAGGGCGTGAGTTGTCCAGCGCCCAGTTGCCGTGTATGAAGCCGAAGACGGTGCGTCCGTCCTGTTGGCGCAGTAGTCCATGATCACAAGTTAGACGACGGCAATAATCAGTGATTTTTGTAATAAATGAATCGCGCGACTCGTTGTCGTGATGCACATGCACTTCCACATCGCCAATGCCGAGATGAACAATCTCAGCTAGGCCGTCCATGAGGTCACGCCGGTAATCCTCCTGCGGATAGAAAAAGCTGTACTGAGGACGCTGGCCCCCAGCATCAAGTGGAGCGTTATCGGCTATGCGCGGCCACTTGTCGCGCCACCGTGCGACGCGGCCAAGCGCAGTTTCCTTGGATACTCCCATGCATAGCGGCTCATAGTGGTCTGTGATAGCAATCCATGCATGCTTCAGCTTTGTGGATCGCAGGCTCCTCCGCAGACGGTTTTTCAAATATGGCGCTAGCCAGATTTCCGCGTGACGTGGCAGGTTCATGATAATAGGTTTTCCTTTACGCACTTTGATCTTTCGCTGTTTACGCATTGAGATCAATGCAATCAGTCTAAAGCATCGAGCACATGCCTTTGTCCATCAAAGACGCTTGGACATGTATTCCCCGCCAATATCACCGCAGTTGCCACGTTGACCATTGTCCCATCCAGGCCGAATAATTCTGGCGTGCATTAGTCTTATCGTTTAAAATCGGGATATGGAATGAACATAGGCTGAAGATGGTCGGCGGCAATTCGCAATCATATTCTTGGAATCACGGGAGACGTCAAGGTGAAAGGCAGCGCCAACTTCAGCAAGAATAATTTGGATTGCCTTCGCATGATCCTTGCGTCTATTGTCGCACTATTCCATGTTTCCGCGCTTACTTGTATTCCGGCCTTTTCTTCTCTAGGTAAATACCTATCTCCACAATATGCTGTCAACTCGTTTTTTGTTATTAGCGGACTGCTTATATATCGCAGTTATACACGATCGTCATCCGTTAGCTCCTATATGGAAAAGCGGGTAAGGCGAATATACCCGGCCTACTTTACAGTTGTAGTTCTTGCGGCAATCTCGCTGTGGCCACTTAGCACTCTGCCAGTGTCGCAATATTTTGGAATAGGATTCTGGAAGTACCTCGGCGCAAACCTTATATTCCTTAACTTCCTTGCCCCCTCTCTGCCTGGAGTATTCACGTCGAATAGCTTGCCTGCTGTGAATGGAGCGCTGTGGACGCTTAAGATTGAGGTCGCATTCTATTTGGTAGTACCGCTTATTCATTACTTTTGCAACCGCTATGGAACCAAGATAATCATGGGGTCCATTTTTTGTTTTTCATGCATTTGGAAATATGGATTCGCATTTCTTGCTATGATGTACCATCCGCACGGCATTTTTTCATTAGATCCAACGCGCAGTATATTTTCGCAACTTGAGGCGCAGTTTCCATCACAGTTGATGTATTTCTGTGCGGGCATATTGCTTCTACTATATTTCGATACGATGAAATTACACTATCGAAGTATTATCTTTATCACAACGTGCTTGTTTTTCGTTGACCATTATTTCACGGGAGGAACACTCGACGTTTTATGGATATCGGGGATTGTTTTCGTCTTTGGTTTTTGGCGTTATTTCGGAAACTTTTCAAAATATGGAGATTTTTCGTATGGTGTATATATCGTACATTTTCCAATTATTCAAACACTAATTGCTTTTGGGCTTGCAAGACAAAATCCGGCTGTTTATTTCGTTGTCTGCCTTAATCTTATCGGCCTGGCAGGTTTTCTAATGTGGCATTTGGTTGAGAAAAGATTTTTGAAGAATAGTTCCCATTACAGACAGGCGTCTCAAAGGACATCTATGTAGGCTTTCTATGCCAAGGTGCCTTAACATTTATTGCTTTAGATTTGCTCGCACGACGAATGTGCGTTCGCGGAAAACGCATCGATTTGATATGAATTGTTGTTGAGTATATTTTCATCTGCGTATATGAATGGATTTGCCAGTGTTCTATAGTTTATCCTGATTTTAGCCGCAAATTTGCATGGGCCTTACACAATGGGCTTTGCTTTAAGCATTCTCTATTTCGTTGTGAACTACCTCACGCCCCCTGTTATTTTCGGGCCGCTGGCAGTGGCACGTGTCGAGCTAATTCTGGCAATTCTGATTTTTATCATATCGATTCCTAAACTATTGGGATCAATTATTTTTAAAACGCCACAGTCGGTTGCCGTGATTGGCTTGGCGTTTGCTGGGTCTTTGTCCATTCTTTTCGGACTTCATTGGATTACGGGAGCCGTGCAGGCGTTTCCTTTGTTTCTCCCTTGCGCATACGCTTATTTCCTTATATGTTTGCACTGCAACTCGAAGAAGAAGTTACAGGCTATTGTGCTTATGCTGCTGATTGTCTGTTTATTTGTGATAGTTCATGGGTACATTGATCTGCATTATCACGTTTCGCAAAGCGGCTCTTCTCTTTCAGGAAACTCAGAGAGCGTCAATATGGATTTCTGGGATTTCCAACACCCTTATCTTCTTGCACAGCAGACCAGTACGGGAGAAGTAATTTATCGGCTAAGGGGACTGGGGCTCATGAACGATCCAAATGACTTCGGTCAGGTAATCGTCTGTGTAATTCCGCTGTTGTTTATCTTTTGGAGTCCAAAAAAAACGCCCAGAAATATCATCTTTGTGATAATACCGATATTCGCGCTATTATTCGGTGTGTATTTGACGCACTCGCGCGGAGCCTTGCTGGCCTTGATGGCGATCATGATCATGGCTGCTCGTCGGCGCACTGGAACGCTGCCTGCGCTACTGATTGCTGGCGTAGTATTTGCTGCCGCAATGGCCTTGAACTTTACAGGCGGACGCGACATTTCCTCCAGTGCTGGATCGGACCGCACAGTCCTTTGGGGAGTGGGGTTGCAGATGCTGAAGTCTCATCCGTTGTTCGGAGTTGGCTTCGGTAGTTTTATCGATAATTGCGGCGGTTGCGGACTGACAGCGCATAACTCGCTGGTGGTTTGCGCGGCAGAACTTGGCCTGTTTGGATTGTTTTTTTGGTGTATGTTTCTTTTTACCTCAGTGAGGGACGCTCTAGCGATTGCTTCGCCATTGAAAGTGATCGAACCAGAACTGGTCATTCCAGAGGAAGTACGTTTACAAAATATTGCAAGCAAGATTGAGGTAATCGACAAAGCAGAGATCAACCGTCTCGGGCGTTTGCTGGTTTTATCGTTCACCGGCTTTCTGGTTGCTGGCTGGTTTCTGTCTCGCGCCTATGTCATGACATTCTTTCTGCTTGGAGGCATGGTCGAGGCGGTATACGAGATGGCTCTGAGTCGAGGAATGATCGCGCCCCGCTTGCGAATGGCGCGCCTGCTTCCTTATGTCGGCGGATTCGAGGCTTCACTGATACTGCTGATGTACGTCTTGCTCCGAACTGTGAATCTGATGCACTGATTCAGGCGGTCGAGAAGTCTCCCTCGATTCTTGACAAATAAATAGGGCTAACTAATTTTGAGCTGTTGGAAGTTCAGGCAACTTTATGAAAATTGCTCACGTAGTAGACAGCATGGAGGTTGGCGGGGCCGAGACGCTAGTCTCGCAGATGTGCCGTCTACAGCGAGAACAGGGTCACGACCCAAGTGTATACGCGGTCTTGACTCTTGGCCCGCTTGGCGAGCGGATGCGAATAGAAGGTTTTGCCGTACAGGCGAACGTAGGGCGGCACTTATCAGACTCTGCGCGGAATTTCTTCCGTATCTTCAAAGAGTCGCGGCCAGACGTGGTTCATCTGCATAACCCCACGCCAACCGTATATGCGGCCATAGCCGCCCGGATGGCTGGCGTACCAAGCATTATTTCAACTCGGCACAGCCTCGTGGCGCCACCACGCAGACTTGTTGTGGAGTTGAAATACGCCTTAGCGGCTACCTGTTGCGACTGGATCGTCGGCATCTGCGACGCAACCACAAGTAATTTGAAAAGCATACATAGCGTTTCAGCGCGAAAGATTGTGCGCGTCTACAATGGCGCAGATCCGGTGTCGCGAGCTGTCCGAGATCTGTGGCCGCCGAAAAGCGGATTCACGCTGGTTTACGTCGGGCGGCTTGAACCAGTGAAGAATCACACAATGCTGCTGAATGCTTTTCGTATGGCGCTTCGGTCTATGCCGGGTTTGTGTCTGTGGATGGTGGGCGATGGCGGAGAACGCAAAATGCTGGAGAGCCTGGCCATGGAGTTGGGTATCGCCGCGCAAGTCACATTCTGGGGGCAACAACTCGACGTAGCGCCGTTCTTTTCCGCGGCTGATGCCTTCATCATGTCGTCGAAGTCAGAGGGGTTGCCTATATCGCTCTTGCAGGCATTTTCACTGGGATTGCCCGCAATCGTGACGGACGTGGGCGGGATGGCGGAGGTTGTGCGACTGGCGCAAGCGGGATACACGGTATCTCCAACAGATCCGGCGCAGATGGCTGCAGCGATTCTGCGATTGGCGAGCAACGACAAGGAACGAGCGGAATTCTCAACGAATGCCGAAGAAGCATTCCACTCGCGCTTTACACTGCGAGCTATGGTTGACTCCTACATGGACCTATACAGGAACATCACAAGGGGCCGTACAGATGAGCGTTGATGTTGCACATTCGTCCGAGACTAGACACTGCGCGTGCAACCTGAAGGAGATGTCCCGAGTGGTTATGAAGCGCGCAAGCGGTGACGCAGCCTAAGTAGAGGCTTTTCAAGCAGAAAATAGGATCCCAGAGCAGCGGCAACGGTTAAAACCAAATTTTGCGGGAATGTGTTTATCCAGGCGTCGGAATTCCGATTGAGAAATAACTGCTGCCACAAATATAGCGAATAACTGAGAACTCCCACAAACGCAACCGGCTTCCAGTTCAGAAACCGTCCAACCCAGTCGCGTGAACAATAGACGCTGCGGTGAATAAGGACTGCAAGACTCACGTTGATGATAGATGTGCCGAAAACCGAGACCACGGTGTAGCCCATGTAACGATTAGTCAGTAGGACAAGCGCCAGCAATCCTGTCGAGTAAGCAGGTTGAAATAGCCGGAGATACCAACTCTTCCCTTCAAGCCAGCCGCGGACCATTGCCAAAAGACAACCAATCGCAATGCTGTCTGCAACCATTGGAAACATTTCCAGATCGCGATATGGAGTTCCCCTCAGGAACAGCCACGCGCATGAACGTGCAATGGGTCCAAGCACAATCGCCCCGGCGGCGACCCAGCCTGCTCGCCGCGTTCTCAATATAACGAAGGTGCAAGGCCATATCAGATAGAACTGCTCTTCGACAGAAAGAGACCAGAGGTGCCCAACCTGCCAGGTTCTTTGCGGCTCAAAATTCACTGTGTAAGTGACGGCGTGCCAGATATCTCTAGCCTGTAAGTCCACTACTCCGGCCAGCCACAATAAGAAGATGCAAGCGATATATGCATACGCCGCGGGAAACAGGCGCAGGCCCCTGCGAGTATAAAAGAGTCTGAGCGATATATAACCGTTCTTTGCGCGTTCTGACAACATCAAGCGTGTGATCAAGAAGCCTGAAATTACAAAAAAAACGACCACTCCCAGGTGGGCGTAGTCCCCTACGCCCAAGTCGAGTTGCACAAAACCACTCGTGCCGCTAAGGTGACCGAGAAGGACAAGGGCAATGGATAATGCTCGCAGCCCATCCAATGACGGCAAATGGTCGGCATTGGATGTATGCGGTGTAATAGGCTGGATTTCGTCCTGGCTGTGGGCGTAGTTCTTCAAGTGAGATGTCTTCTCCGGTTAGACAGGCGTAGCTCTCTGCTGCCTTACGGATTCCGCACGCAGTTATAGGTCAAGTGGATCGGAGTTCCCATCTCGACTACTTCAAAATCCGTTACCTTCAGGCCATATAGCGAGTGGGAATCGAAGTCTAAATCTGCGTACTTTGTTTTGGTGTCCGCGTCGTTCTGCGCGGTAAGAGTGATATTTCCCCCATCAGCCAGAAACATGCCATATTTCTGCATGGCTCGCGCGACGACCTGTGCCTCCGGCATCAGTTGCGACACGTCGTATGAGGCTTTCAGGCGGAAGCGGGCGCCTATCGGGGGAGCGGGAGCCGGCCCGCGCGGAGCGCCGGCGTGGGTGGCAGGATGCACAAAGACGTGTGCGCGAATTCGTTCATTGGGGAGAGTAAATCGGATGGCGTGGTTGATGCTTCCTGTGGCTATCTCGTCGGCATTGAAAAGTAGTGGAGCAATCGGAAATCCTGCGGCATCCGCGCTGGTGCATTGATCTCCTCGTCCTGAGGGAGGATACAGACGATTTAGATCCCAAACTGCAATAAAGCCCGCGGTTAGAGCATTCCCTTCATAATTGGCTTGGTAAGCTTCATAGAGCTTGCTGTGGCTACGATCAACCACAATCAGATGGCAGTCCCCTCCCTGGCACTGATAGTTCGTTTGCCCTTCCACGCCGCCGCCCGGAGGAAGAGGAATCGTCGAGAGTTGGTCGGAATCAGCAGAGCCCGGCCCTGGGCCTTTGAAGCTTACATTGGGGGTGGTAGCATTCGCCTGCAACACGCGCATACTAAAATCGATATGCATTTTATTGTTGTTTCCCCATCCGCCCGCATTCGCGAGCCAGGAGATAGTAGCGGAGGACTGGGGATCAAGAGGCGCGTGACTTATGTCCTGCGTCCAAGGGGATCCGGGAGGAAAGTAGGCTGCGGGCGCGACAGCGTGCTCCAGTTTCGCAGCCCTCACTTTGCTGCCAAACGCTCTATCCAGCGCGATGGTCACGTGGTCCTTGAGGTGATGAGCTTTCTGGGCGAAGTCGATATGATAGATGTGGAGTTTGTATGCTGTCACAGCAACTCCCATTCCCAGCATGACCCCCAACGTAAAAATGACAAGCGATTTCATGATTTTCATGGTGGCCTTCTGCTCCTCTCTCACAAGCATATCCTACGAAAGAATTCTACACCCATAATTACGCGCCGCAGCTCAATGGATTCCCGTGGCTAGGAGTTCGTTGTTTCGGCAGTAGTCCGCTTTTCCGGCTCACGAGAAGTCCATATTTTCCAAAGCGGGCCTCGTGTAAAGAGAAAACTGTACAACCCGGCAACAGCTGCTGCTTTGAGCACCAACAAAGCGCTGGCCGGAGCCGTGATGCGATGTAGCACGGGAATCCTGTAACGTAGGCCAGCAATCGCGACAAGCCAGCCGACAATCTGAAAAACGGCGAATGTAGCGTAGAGTGGAGATCTGCCCGAAAGCACTAACGAAGAAACAAGCAACAGTACCAGCAGGTATGGCACTATGAGGCGCATGACCTTATGAGAGAAAAGCTGAAACAGAACAGGATTCCGCGGAGTCAGTGTCCACGGAGCAAGTTGAAAAAGCTGGAAATTTCCTGCCAATGTGCGCACTTTGCGATGAAACTCCTCTTCAATATTCGTTGGCCAGGTGTCGTATACGTAAGCGTGCGCATCTAGGACTGACCTATAGCCCTGGCGAATAATGGAAAGAGGCTGGTACATATCATCCAAAATTATTCCGTCCGGTTGCGGTACAGCAAGTTCACGGCGAATTGCATAGAAACCGCCATAGACGCCGACCGGTGAACCGCAGATAGACTCGCACGTCCTGATCCACTTTTCATAGCGCCAATAG
>CAZFMB010000043.1:0-31256 GCA_964520005.1 uncultured Occallatibacter sp. | reverse complement strand
AGCGACGGATTCATAACCCGTAGGTCGGCAGTTCGATCCTGCCTCCCGCCACCACTTTTCTTCATACCCGCGGTACAACTCAGGTATTTCCGAGATAGGCCTATCGAAGACTACCGCCGTACATGCAACTGCCGGCGTCTCTTCAGCCATGGCTGAACAGAACACCGGCAGTTGCATTTGTTAATTAGCCGCAAAACGTCCGCGTATACCAGCTACTGCTTCATCGCGCTTTCCACGGCAACAGCGACAGCGACGGATGCGCCAACCATGGGGTTATTGCCCATGCCGATCAAGCCCATCATCTCCACGTGCGCGGGCACCGACGACGAGCCGGCAAACTGCGCATCGGAGTGCATGCGGCCCATGGTGTCGGTCATGCCATACGAAGCCGGACCCGCTCCCATGTTATCGGGATGAAGCGTTCTTCCCGTGCCTCCGCCGGAAGCAACCGAAAAAAACTTCTTGCCGTCGAGCAGTCTTTCTTTCTTGTAAACCGCCATCACCGGATGCTGGAAGCGGGTGGGATTGGTCGAGTTGCCGGTAATGGCCACGTCAACCTGCTCGCGGTGCATGATGGCAACGCCTTCGCGCACATCGTCCGCGCCATAGCAGCGGACAGCCGCGCGTTCTCCTTTGGAATATGCCTTCTCGCGTACGACATTCAACTTGCCGGTCGCATAGTCGAACTCGGTCTGCACGTAGGTAAATCCGTTGACGCGCGCGATGATGAAAGCCGCGTCCTTGCCCAGGCCGTTGAGAACCACGCGCAGCGGCGTCTTGCGCGCGTTGTTGGCGGAGCGCGCTAGGCCAATTGCGCCCTCGGCGGCCGCAAACGACTCGTGACCGGCACAGAAGGCAAAGCAGCCGGTCTCTTCGCGCAGCAGCATCGCGGCCAGATTGCCATGTCCAATGCCCACTTTGCGGTCATCGGCAACCGAGCCGGGAATGCAGAATGCCTGCAGGCCGGTGCCCAGCGTCTCCGCGATTTCAGCAGCCACGGTCTGCTTCTTCTTGATGGCCACAGCCGCGCCAATCAGATAAGCCCATCCCGCGTTCTCAAAAGAAATATTCTGGATGGACTTCACGATCTTGCGCACATCCACATTCTTGTCCAGGCAGATCTTCTCCGCTTTCTCAAGCGATTCAATGCCGGCGGCGGCAAGATAGGAGTCGATCTGCGCAATCCGTCTTTCGTATCCTTCAAATAAAGCCATGATCTTCTCCTTATTCCTTGCGGGGGTTGATGGTTTTAACGGCATCGTCAAAACGGCCATAGGTTCCAGTAGCCTTGGTCAGCGCGGTCTGCGCATCCACGCCCTTGGCAATCGAGTCCATCATGGGTCCAAGGCGAACAAACTTGTAACCGATAATCTCGTTATCCGCATCCAGCGCGATCTCCGTGACGTAGCCTTCCGCCAATTCGAGATAGCGCGCGCCCTTTTCGCTGGTGCCATACATGGTCGCGGTCACGCTGCGCAAGCCTTTGCCCAGGTCTTCCAAGCCGGCGCCGATGGGCAGTCCGCCCTCGGAAAAGGCCGTCTGTGTGCGGCCGTATACGATTTGCAGGAATAGCTCGCGCATCGCCACGTTAATCGCATCGCAAACCAGGTCGGTATTCAAAGCTTCCAGAATGGTTTTGCCGGGAAGAATCTCCGCGGCCATGGCGGCGGAATGTGTCATGCCGGAGCAGCCAATCGTTTCAATCAGCGCTTCCTCGATGATGCCTTTCTTCACGTTCAACGTGAGCTTGCAGGCGCCTTGTTGAGGAGCGCACCAACCCACGCCGTGGGTCAGACCGAAAATGTCGCTCACTTCTTTGGCCTTGGTCCAGCGGCCCTCTTGTGGAATAGGCGCGGGGCCGTGATTCGGGCCCTTGGCGACTACGCACATCTGTTCTATTTCATGTGTGTGCATCGGGAGTTTCGCTCCTTAGTTGGTTGGGTTAAGAACTTGTGTTTCCGCCGGCGTTAGAATGCTCGGATTCGAAAACGGCTCGACAGTCTCGTTGATTATAAGATTGCCGTATTCGATTGTATGTGACCGCCGTCGCATTTGATTGGCCGGCGGCTTCGGTCTGAATGCCGCGCATTTCCGTTCTCCGTATGCGAAAAGTTGCAATTTGAATCGCTATCTGCGGCCCATGCGATAGTCCACGTAGAGGATGTGTGCTTTGATCTGGTCGCCCGCTCGGTACTGCGACAGGTGCGCCATCTTCAGCATGTGGAGGATAGCGCCAGGGTTCCCGTCACTCCACTCTACAAGGGACGGCAGGATTGCCTCCAAATTGGAAGCCCAAAGCTCGCTTCTCTCCGCCTCGCGCCGCGCAAACTCCACAGCAATGTTGAGCGGCCAGTTCTTCAATTCCAGCCTCTCCGACTTGTTCGCGCACAGCGAACGCAGCGCGCCAATATCTTCCATGTGCGGCGAGCGTGATGCAAAAATCACGGGGGTGCGCCCGTAGTAGTGCAAGTCCTTGATTATCCCCGTCACGGCACGGGAGGGCGCGTCGAGATGGTCCAAAACCAACAGAAAGGGCCGAGTATCAAGCGCCCTGTGGATGACGCCCTTCAAGGAGGATGTGGACAAAACAGATAGATTTCCGGGTATTTTTATTCCGTCGTCAGCGGAATATAATGCCTGAAGCAATGAGAGTGCGAATTCGCGCAGCGAACGCATCTGTTCGATGTAAAGCGCTAGCGTTTGATTTTCAACGAAGGCGCGAAGCAGGCGTGACTTGCCCACACCCTCGGGCCCGAATACAAGCAATGATTTGCGAATCATGGCTTGATTCCGAAGCCTGCACAACTCCTCCTCACGCTCTACACAATTCAGATACTCAGGTGTCGGCTCGCTTTGTGCTGAGGATGAAGGCATCGCGCCTCTTTCTCCGAAAACTTCTAGCTGGCATTGCTTCCAGGTTGCACCGATGGCTTGGTCGATTAAAAAAGACCTCTCCGAAGCCGGATACGCATGAATGGGATTAGACGAGTGCCGAAACTTCCTGTTCCAATCGGTCGAGCCGTTCAATTGCCGACTCGACGGCGGGAGCTCCTTCTTCTTTAACTTTGCGTGCCCGGTCAAGCGCCTGTACTGCAATGCGGCTGATTTCATGCAACAGCTTGCGAATCTCGGCCTCCAGGCGCCCACGGCTGTCCTGTATGCGATTGAGAACATCGTTTTGCACACGCGAGCTATTCACTTCCAAAAGGTGCCTCAGAAATACTCGACCCTCGTTCGCGATCAGTTTGCGTGCGCCCACTAACGGCAAAATGATGTCGGCCAGCCAGCGCAGCGGTGATGCGGGTTGGGCAGTTCCGATGAAGTCCTCGAAATAAAACATGGAACGTACGCGCAAGCCTCTCTCTGGGTCCAGCGCATGAGGCATCCGCGTCAGTTCACTGAGGCCGGCATCCGCCAGCTTTTTAAGAAAGTTGTTTCCCATCTCCACAAATCGAAGGGCCACGGCGCGATATTGGCGCTCGCCCTCTTCCTGCTCAGGTTTCAGCCAAGGCTCAACCTTGCGGCGCGAGATCTCTTGTGCCAGGCGCATCACTCTTCGCCGATAGCGCGGGCCAAAGCCGAGGGGTACGAACGGAAGCTCCTCATCAAATTCTCTTTCAGATTCCGTCCACGAGGAACGGAAAAAACGCCGATGACGCTCACCGAAGAGGTCCGAAATCCGGTGCAACTCCGCCATAAACAGGTAATCCAATTCGCGCATAGAGCGCTCAGCCTCGCTGATGGTTTCCTTCATGAGCGCGATGCGCCGTTCGGATTCTTCGATGGGCCGCTGAAGCGCGGCACGGTCCTCATCGATTATGGCCAGCAGTTGCTCGCTCAAGCGCTGGAGACCGCGGTCGCAAGCTGCACGAACGAGATTTCTGCCTGAGTCTTCAACCAGATGATGCAAACTCGCCAGCAGTTTTTCCCAATCCCGCAGCGGACCGCGGCTTTCCATCCGTTCGGCGGCACTCACTTCAAAAACCTCGCCCATCGGACGATGCAGCCGCTTCTCCAGAATCTCGCGCGTGAACCTGGCCGCCGCCGCACGTTCCGGATCGCTGGTGCGGTCTGCCTTGTTGATTATCAGAATTAAATCCTGAACTTGCTTGCCGATTGCCTCCACCAGCGCCAACTCCTCGCCCGCAATGGGCGGATCGGCTCCGACCACGACCAATGCCGCATCGATGTGAGGAATGAACGCCTGCGTGGTTGCTGAATTTCCGGTGAAGACCGAGCCCAAGCCCGGAGTATCCACAAAACACATGCCGGAAGACAACAAGGGGCTAGGCACAAAAACTTCCGCGCCCTCCACGGCCTTTTTGTTTTCGGGGTTGAGTTCTTCGGTTACATATTCCTTCAAGTCGATCATTGCAACGTCCAGCCAAGCCCCGTCTCGCACGCGAACACGCGCGTGAGGTGCGTCGCCAAATCGAATCACGGTAGGCACCGCAGTGACCGGAACATATCCGGTCGGAACAACCTCGTGGCCGATGAGAGCGTTGAGCAGCGTAGATTTTCCTCGCTTGAACTGACCGACACAAACTACATAGAAACGCCCTTCGGAAATTCGCGCCGCGAGCTCACTTGCTTCTTCGGCGACAGGCTCAGCCCCAAGTTCCTGAGCCAGTGTGCTGAGTCGTGACAGACGGGAGGCGCCGTCCATAGACATGGATGTCGCAGCTGAAAGGCTGCCATAATCTTGCACTGTCGCGCTGACGTTGCATTCCTGCATCTGTTATCGCCCTTGTGACCGAATGCCTTCCTGATGAACGTATCGGATATCCGGCCCTTAACGTTCACTGAAACGTGATTCCTGATCCAATCCCAATTCCTCGCGGATACTCTGCATGATGCTACGCACTAGATGTCGAAGTTTATGGACGACTTCATTGAGACCATCTACCGCATCTTCAGGCACGGCGCCACATCCGCGCATGTGGTGGGGCATCAGTTCTTCGACTGCTATATCGATAAATCCAAGGTCCGTCAGCACCGATCGTGACATCGGAATCTCCGGCGGCTCCGGTTTCATGCGTTGCCAGTCCAGCGTTTGCAGTAGCTGAGACCGGAGACGGCGAATATGGCCCTCAATCACAGACGCCTGCGCAGGTGTGATATCCACTACATAATGTGGGAATGGAGACTCTGATTCCGGCGAATGAAGGGCATGTTCAATGTCGCAGAGCAATCCGTCGATGTATTTGCACGTAATAATCAGGCGCCGCTGCTGTGCCTCGTTCAATTCGCCCGGTTGCCGCGTCCTTCCCGTCTCTGGCTGTAATTCTGGCATGACTCTCCAGGGTAGTTTCAGCTTCGTGAATCAAGGTCTATCCCTTGGCGCTGACAATGATCGTTGTCTCCTGTATTTCGATCAGGCCAGTGCCGATGCGTTTTTCCAGCTCCGGCAGAATCGCATCAGTCTTCTCGCGGGATTCGATGAACTCGATACGGATGGGAAGATGGTCGGAGATTTCCAGAATATGCGCCGAGTGCAGGCGGTGCGCGGCGCCAAAGCCGGCCACGCCCTTGAGCACGGTTGCCCCGGATATTCCGCTATGGAAGAGAAAGTCCAGAATGCTGCTGTAGACCGGGATGTGGTGCTGCTTGGCTCCATCACTCAGGTAGAGTGTGACTTTTACGGCTTTTCCGGATTGCAACATATTCACGCTCCGCGAACAATTGAGGATTCTACCGCAAAAACATTGCTTGATGCGTACTTCCTCAGGAGATAACCTCGGCCAGCACAGCGCCGCACCAGGTGGCAATCAATCCAAGAATGAGGCTGCCCATGGCGTAAAGAGACGCCAGCGCAATTGCGCCGGAGCGCAGTGTGGAGAGTGTCTCCCACTCAAAGGTGGAAAAGGTGCTGTATGCGCCGATGAATCCCACCGCAATCAGGAATCGCCAGGCCGGGTCCATGCCCGTTCGCTTGCCCAGATAGGTGAGCGAGAAGCCGATGATGATGCACGCGGTGATGTTGATGACAAAGGTTCCGTAGGGAAAGCGCGCACCCATGCGCCCGGAAATTGTCGAACCAACCCAATAGCGGACTATCGAGCCAAGCGCGCCGCCTGCGGCGATGAGCAAGTATTTCTGCAAAGCGATCTCCTTCTTCCATCCTTCTGGACTTGGGGATCGCGCCGGAAGAGAACTCCACAACAGGATTCCCTGCCAGGAGTCATCATCTGTCCGGCCTATTGGGGAAAGACAGCAGTTTAGGGTGAACTCCTTCACCACAACTTACACTTCAAAAATATCACATTGCGCCCTTTTGAAACTACTTGGGCGTGTCTATGCGAACCAGTAGAACGTCATGCCTTGCCAGCTCAAGGGCCTGACCATCATTGAGAGTGATCTGCTTGCCAGTCCATAAATCCTTGCCGGTCTGCGGCCCGTGCAGTCCGAGTTTAGCCAGGCTCAGGTGGAAAGGGTGAGTGGAGTAGCGGTCGTCCCCAGCGTTGATGACGGCGATGGCCACCGCGCCGCCAGCCAGAGGCCGTTTCCAAACATCCACTTCGCCTTCGCTATAAATGCGGCTTGCCTGCTTGCCCAGCTTATCCTGATCGATGGCGATGACGTCTCGGTTGGTGAGGATAGCCTTGATCTCCGGCTTCATGTTAGGCAAATCGTTGCCGGCCAATAGCGGCGCGGCAATCATGGCCCACAAAGAAAAATGAGAACGGTTCTCAGCAATCGAGAGTTTGCCGTTGCCCACTTCGAGCATGTCGGGATCGTTCCAATGGCCGGGACCGGCGTAACTTTCCAGTCCGGCCTGCTGGCTGGCGATGGCGTAGATGCGGTCCCACTCAGGGGTGATGTCGCCCGTCGTACGCCATAAGTTGCCGCCCACCGATGGAGCCCACTCCCACACCGCGTCCCATCCGTATTGGCAGAACGAAAAAACAATGGGCCGTCCAGTCGTCTTGAGAGCCTTGTCCATTTTGTCGTAAGCGGCAACCATCAGCCGCATCTGCGCGGCCTTATCGTTGGGTTCCTGCTTCTGCATCACATCGGGAATGTAACTACACAGATCGTACTTGAGGTAGTCGATGCCCCACTCTGCGTAGAGTTGCGCGTCCTGAGCTTCGTGATTCAGCGAGCCTTCGTATCCCGCGCAGGTCTTGGGGCCGGGACCGGAGTAGATGCCTATCTTCAGCCCCTTGGAGTGGACGTAGTCGGCCAGCGCCTTCATGTCGGGAAACTTTGCGTTGGTGTGCAGCACGCCATTCGCGTCGCGCTGACCCTCCCATGTGTCGTCGATGTTGACGTAGACGTATCCGGCATCTTTCATTCCACTGGCCACGAGTTGGTCGGCAGCGCCTCGAATGTCCTTGTCCGTAACTTTCTCGGCAAAGAAGTTCCAACTGTTCCAGCCCATAGGCGGCGTCTGCGCCACCAACTGCTGTGGTGCTCGCGGTGTCTTCGCCGGGGCGGATGTCTGCGATGCGGCGGTAAGAGACGCCAGAGTAAAAACAGCGGTAGAAAGCAAAGCAACAATGCGCATGGGAACCTTCCTAAAAACAAATTCAGAAAAATTGTATGCCGCAAACTCGGAAATCTGCAATCGTGCACTTGCAGCAGAAATAAGCGCAAACGCCAAGGCCCTCCGGCAAAGACCAGAGGGCCCTGAAGCAAGCCATCAATCCCCGCCTACGCCTTGACCGCGCGCGCCGGCTTGTAGCCGGAGATGCCGAAGTACGCAATGTAGAGGTAGCAGATGATCGTCAGAACAAAGGCGTATTGAAATCCGAATCTATCTGCGATGAGGTTGTGATATTCCTGGTGATTGGCAACTGCCAACTGAACACCGGCAGAATCGTGGACGATAGCATAATGCATGCCAATCTTATCCGCCAGCCATCCAAAGAGCGGAGGAATAACCGCGCCGCCGAAGTTGCCTATGCTGATCACGCCGGAGCCCTTGCTGGTCATCGGCCCCAGTTCGGCGATACCCAAGGTAAAGATCGTCGGATACATGATGGAGTTGGCCAGGCCGCAGAGGATCAGGCACCAGACGGCGGTCATGCCGGTAGTGTTCATGGCCACCAGCAGCAGAGCAACGCCGAAGAAGCCCAGCCCAGCCAGCAGACGGTTGGCTCGAATCACCTTCATCGCCACGGTTCCAGCAAAGCGGCCGATCATGATGGCGAACATATAGAACGAAGCCAGAAATCCGGCAACCTTATGTTCGGTCAGAGTTCCGAGCAAGTGACTGATGATGCTTCCAATCCATCCAAGCGACGAGAAAAAGTGGGAGACTACTGCGATCAGGTCCACCCCTTGCGCTAAGAAGTATTTGATGGCGTTGGCCGCGAGCGCAATCTCCAGGCCTACATAAAAGAAGATGCCGATCATGCTCAGCACCGTGTGCTTGTAGCTCCAGATGCTGCGGCCCGAGGCGGGAGCGCCGGCAACCGCTGTCCGGCTGGAAACAATCGCCGGCAGGTACATGAACATGACGGCAAAACCCAGAACCAGCAGCGAGATGGCAATGGCGATATACGGACCCTGCACGGTATGCGCAATGACCGCCGGGCTGGCGTTCTTGGTGTCTTCGGTGAGAATGAAGAAGCCCACTACGATCGGCGCCAGGGCGGAGCCGAGCGAGTTAAAGGCCTGCGCGAGAGTCAGCCGCGCCGGGGCGCTATGCTCAGGCCCCAGAATCGACACATATGGATTGGCCGAGACCTGCAGTACGCAAACGCCCGTGGCCAGCACAAAACTGGCCGTCAGAAAGAACGGAAAGCTAACCATCGCCGCCGCCGGAACAAACAGCAGCGCACCCACCACCATGATGAACAGTGAAGTCACCATGGAACTCTTGTAGCCAATCTTTTCGATCAGCTTGCCGCTGGGCACGGAGAAGACCAGATAGGCCAGGAACCAGGATGTGGTCACAAAGTTGGACCACATATAGTTCAGGTGAAAAATATCCTGAAGCTTGGGAGCTAGATTGCTATTCAAGTTGGTGAGGAACCCGAAGATCCCGAAGAGCGCCGTGACGATGATGAACGGAATGGTGTAGTTGGGCGCGCTTGACGCCGCTGGTTTGGTCTGTATTGCCATAAAAAATTTCCCCCGCTTCCTCAAATAATATCTGGTCCGTGTTGTTTCTTCTGACTTGCCGTTGCTTTCCCGGAGCCACAACGAATTCTGTTAGTGTGGCGCTCTACGACACCCGATGAGCCCCATTCGAGGCGTGGCAGATATGAATCTCGGGCTTAATGCCGGTTTTGGCGGCATAGCGGCGTCCCAGTTCCTCGGCAAAGGCCTTGGCCTTGTCCTGTTCCACCAGATTGATGGTACAGCCGCCAAATCCTCCGCCCGTAAGCCGCGCGCCGATCAGCCCCGGTAACTCATTAGCCAGTTCCACCATGGTATCTGCCTCCGCGCAACTGCCCTCGAAGTCCTGGCTGTAGCTGCGGTGCGCCTCGGCCATCAGCCGGCCAAGTTCCTTCATATCGCCTTTGAGCAGGGCCTTGCAGGCGGCCACCGTGCGCAGGTTCTCGCTAATCACGTGGCGAGCGCGCAGCAGCGACTTAGGCGCCATCTCCTTGCCCCATTTGTCCAGATCCTCCAGCGTGGCATCGCGCAAAAATGGCACGTGCCCGCGGTGACCGTTGATGACCGCGCAGGCCGCTTCTGATTCAGCGCGGCGGGTCGGGTAGTCGCCGCCCGCAACCGAGTGTTTAACCATGGTGTTGGCGATAACCAGCGCCACGTTAGCCGGAATTGGCGCCAACTGAATGCTCAAATCGCGGCAATCCAGCAGCATGGCGTGGTTCTCTTTGCCGTTGGCGGAGATGAATTGATCCATGATGCCGCAATTGGCGCCCACAAACTCGTTCTCCGCGCGCTGGCAGAGCCGCGCCAGCTTCGGCGGCGGATAACTGGCGCCGATGAGCGAGAGAACGGCAAGTGCCGTAGCCACCTCAATGGCAGCCGAACTCGACAACCCGGAAGCCAGTGGAACATCGCTCCAAATGCTAAGGCTGAATCCGGGAATCTTATGGCTTTCTCCGGCGAGGATGGCGACCACACCCATCGGATAGTCGCTCCAATGCTTGCTGCCCTTGGCCGGAAGCGATGCGGCATCGAAGATCCGCTCCTCACCATAATTCTCCGAATAGATGGCGATGTTGCCGTCCGTGCGCGGCGAGATGCCGGCCAAGGTGGCAAAGTTGATGGCCGCAGGCATCACAAAGCCCTCGGCATAATCGGTGTGCTCGCCGATCAGGTTGACGCGGCCCGGCGCGGCGAAAACAGCCGGCTCGGCCTGATAGCGGGCAAGGTGTTTTGAACGAAAAACGGCTGGATCATGCATAGTAATTCTCTTTCTACAGGGTTTGAAGATCAACAGTCATCGTCCAAAAGTCGGATTGGCCGGGTGAAAGTTCGCGAGACCATGGTCCGGTTACCGCCAGCGAATCCACGGGAGCGGTAGCCGGCTCCATCGCCACGCACATCTGTTTCGGCCCTTTCCTCTCTGGCCAGCCGCCAGAACAGATCCAGAGTCCGAGGTAAGGTGTCGCCGCCGCGTCAAAGCCCACCTTGATGCGAATGCCCGCCTTGGGCCGTTCCAGCGCGCACCAGTTTTCCTTTGCGGCGAGCGGCCCCGCGAACAGCTTGTCTCCATTGCCCGACTTGGGCGGTTCAACCACGCTCAGGTCGGCTTTTCCTCTAGTGGCTAGTTTGGCGATGGGCCAGGCGACCTGCTTGCCAGCCTTCCCCAGCCGGCCGCCGCCGGAACCTTCCAGGCGCAGTTCGTGAATGGTCTCCGGCAAAACAATCTTGTCTCCCGCTTCAGCCGCGAATGAAGGATGCGCCGACCACGCCCACGGAACCGTGGAACCGCCGGTGTTCGTCACCGTATAGTCGAGGTTCAATCGCCAGCCCTTGCCCTTCTCGGTCAGCAGCAGGGTCCGCTCCAGCATCAGCGGCAAAGAGAAACACTCGCCGCGAAGGGTTACCGACCCTCCCCGCGCAACCCCTGCTCCATGCTCCTGGTGGCCGCTTCCCTCTTCTGTCCACGCCACTCGCCACAGGTCGCCGTGATCGGGAACGGCAACCGGCCCATCGGCGGTCTCTACCTTGCAGCCGGCCACAGACGGCAGGCACTCGTCCCAGCCGCTGGCGTCGCCCGCTTCGAAGGCCATGGTTTGGGTGCGCGGCGCGTATGCGGCCAGCGGCGTCTGAAGCAACTCGTGGCCGTTCACAAGAATGGAAGCGATCTTGCCGCCAAGGTTGGGGAGGATGGTCACCGTGCAATTTCCCGCCCGCAGGAGTATCTTTTCGCCCACAGCCCCACTCTTATTTGCCTCTGCCATCTGCTCTATACTCCTCAAACCGGTTCAGCCATACCCGTGCGTAGGTCTCGCTCACGCCGTGTAAAGGCCAATCTCTAGGATTGCGCCAATTGTACAAGAATCGGGGCAGTATTTGTTCGCGCAATTCTGAGGAATTAGCCTGTGCCAGTACGTAAGATTCTGCGCGTTCAAGGGCAGGCTCTCAGCCTCTGGGCCTGAAGTGCTCTTCCGGGCAGTCGCGCAGGCGCTGGGCCGCGGCCTCGGGAGTGATATCCCGCTGCGGCATCCCCAGCATCTCAAAGCCCACCATAAACTTGCGCACCGTGGCCGAGCGCAGCAGCGGCGGATAGAAATGCGCGTGAAAATGCCACTCCGGATGCCCTCCATGGTCCGTCGGACTCTGGTGAAAGCCCATAGTATAAGGGAAGCTGGTCTGAAAGAGATTGTCGTACCGGGTAGTCATCCGCTTCAGGGCGTCAGCCAGCCCCTCCCGCTCGTCCATGCTCAGTTCCGGCAACGCTCCCAAATGGCGCCGGCTGACTACGAGCACCTCGAAGGGCCATATAGCCCACCAGGGAACCAAGGCCGTGAAGTGCTCGTTCTGGAAGATTACCCGCTCCCGGGCGGCGCTCTCGGCGTCCAGATAATCACACAGCAAACAATGACCCGTGCGAGCCAGGTATTCACGCTGGGCCGTGGTCTCGGCGGCCGGTTCATCGGGTACAAAGCCAGTGGCCCATATTTGGCAGTGCGGGTGCGGGTTGCTGGCGCCCATCATGGCCCCGCGATTTTCAAAGATCTGCACGTACTCAATCCAGTCCAGGCCAGCAATTTCCTTATATTCCTGCGTCCAGGCATCCACCACGAGGCGAATCTCCGCGCGTGTCATGCGCGCCAGGGTCAAGCTGTGATCAGGATGGAAGCAGAGTACCTTGCACAGGCCGCGAGCGGGCTCAGCCACCAGCAGTGGTGATGTCGGCGGTTCGCTCTTGGACGTAGTATCCGGCAGCAGTGCGGCATAATCGTTGACAAACGAGAAGACGCCTTCGTAGGCCGGGTTTGCAGCCCCGCCCGCCCGCTGGTTACCGGGACACAAATAGCACTGGGGATCGTAAGCGGCATCCGAGGGCGCAGCCTGCTGGCCCACCTCTCCCTGCCAGGGACGTTGTGTGCGATGCGGCGAAACCATCACCCAGGACTGCCGCAGTGGATTCCACCGCCGATGCGGAAACTGACCCGTCTCTTCCATGCTTTCTCCCGAAAAATCAGGATACTTCTACCATAAATGCCGCGGCCAGGCCACGGTGCATTCGACTGCGGCCTAGAAGTCGCGGCGTCAGCACAACAGGTAGCCGCATGATTCAAATTCCTGGGGATTAGTTGTCGAGGCGGCGGCCTCGAAGCTGATGAATCGTACTTTGGTCCGCGTCGTGTGCGCTGCAAACGCGGCCTGGAGCGCCGCCTGATCATCCAGCTTGCGATGGCCGGTGACGCCAATACGGATGCAGCGGGGAATCGCCTTAAAGTCGGGCAGCTCTACATCCATGATTCCATTCGCTTACACTGCGGTCTTGACATTGGAAGTCATATTTAGCCCGATAGGCGTTTACTCTTGCTCCACTACTACAGCAGGCGCTAGACTGATCGTGATTTTTCCCCAGGGGTTGCGGCGTTATCTGTCCGGCCGTGGGCGGCTGGTATGGCTACCGGCTGTCGGCGAAAGTGAGTCTTCATGCCCGAAAAAATCAACGTTAACCAGTCCGCTGCCGGTCGGCGCGTAATTCGCGTTTTTGTCTCCTCCACCTTCCGCGATATGCAGATGGAGCGCGACCTCTTGGCCAAGAATGTGTTCCCGCAATTACGCCAGTTGTGCGAAGACCGCGGGGTCGATTGGACCGACGTCGACCTGCGCTGGGGCATCACGAGTGAGGAGGCATCCGAAGGCAAGGTGATACCACTCTGTCTCGCGGAAATCGATCGCAGCCGTCCGTACTTCATCTGTCTGCTGGGTGAACGTTACGGATGGGTGCCTGCTCAAGAAGAGATTCAAGAGGACTTGCTGGAGGCGCATCCGTGGTTGGAGGAGTGTTGTGAAAGCTCCGTTACCGAAATCGAGATAATGCACGCCGTATTGCGCAATCCGCTGATGGCCGATCCTGCGCTGTTCTACTTTCGCGACGCGGCCTACCTGCACCATCTTCCCGCAGGCTCGAATCCCGCGGACTATGCCAGTGAATCTGATGAGAGGGTAGCGAAGCTTGCGAAACTTAAGAACAGGATTCGCGCGCAACACGCTGCGGGAATCCTCAAGTACGCCCCTCGGGAAAACTACGCAGATCCCGAGAAGCTTGGCGAGCATGTGCTGCGCGACTTCACAGAAATCATCGACGAACTCTTTCCGGAGACGGTCCCCGAAACCCTGGATCAGGAAGCAATGCGGCACGAGGCGTATGCGCGCGGTCTACGCCTGGCCTTCATAGGGCGCGACGAACTGCTGCGGCAAATTAACGATCGCGTAATCCACGCGAGTGTGAAGCCGCTGGTGGTCACCGGTGATTGCGGATGCGGCAAGTCCGCCCTGCTGGCGGAGTGGGTGGCACGTTGGCGTATCGCTCATCCCGGCGACCTGATTATCCAGCACTATGCAGGCAGCCCTGCGGACAACGCCGGTCGCCAAGGATTGATTCGCCGCATCCTCGATGAGTTAAGACGCTCGTTTTACATTATTCGCGAGCTGCCAGTCGAGCCGGGGAGTCTGCCAATCGCACTCCGGGACTGGGTGACAATCGGCGGCAGCAACCGCCAAGTTGTGATCATGATCGACGCCCTCGAACAGCTCTCAACTGACCTGCGTGATCAGGCGCAATTGGATTGGCTTCCAGACGTATCTGCGCCCAATGTTCGAATCGTTGTGTCGTCAATGCCGGGGAAAAGTCTCGACGCGCTGCGTCGCCGAGGGTGGCAGGAACTCGTCGTGCCGCCATTCGCTGGCGAAGAGATTCGGCTTGCCGCGAACGCCTATTTCGAGATATTCGGGAAAAAGCTCCCCCAGGAGATTCTCCGTAAGCTGGAGAGTACTCCCGCCGCCGCTAACCCTCTCTATCTCCGCACAGTGCTCGATGAGCTGCGCCAATTCGGCAGGCACGAGGAACTGCATGTCAAAGCGGCGAGCTATTTGAAGGCCCCCGGCCTGCCTTCTCTATTTAGCCGCCTTCTTGACCGCTGGCAGGAAGATTTCGGGCATGACGATGAGTGCCCCGATATTGTCCGCCGAAGTCTGTGTTTCATCGCATGCGCGCGGCACGGACTGTCGGAGTCGGAGCTTCTCGATGTGCTAGGAGATGTCGACGATCATGGCGCTGTGCGATCACTCCCACGGCGCTATTGGACGCCCCTCAGCCTGGCGACGGAGAACTTTCTGGCGCACAAGGCGGGATTGTTGACCTTCAGTAACATCCACTCGCGAGGCGCCGTTTGTGAACGCTGGCTCGACAGCGGGGATGAACGGACTTTCAAGCTTCGCCTTGCCACGTATTTCGAGAGGATAAATAAACCCACGAAACGTAAGCTCGACGAGTTGCCGGCACTGCTGCGCGACACTGCGCAATGGGAGCGCTTGATGAACCTCCTTTCTGACCTGCCAACCTTTCTCGCCATGCGCAACGACGAGCGTTTGAGATGGGAGCTACTTGGCTTCTGGCTGGCCCTTGAAGGTCGTTACGATCCCGTAATGGTCTACAGCGACGCTCTCTCCGCGGTCGAGGGAGATGTGGCGCAACTGATGCTGGCCTCTTTGCTGACCGCGATTGCGGATTTCCTGGGGGACGCCGGTCGCTACAAAGACTCCGAGGCGCTGTTGCGTCGTTCGCTTGCGATCCGTGAGCAGGCTCGCGGTGTGGAGCATCCTGATACGCTCAATAGCTTGACCGGACTTGCACGTATGCTCCAGGGCAAGGGCGATTATAAAGCTGCGGAACCGCTATACCGCGGAGCACTGCGTGCAAGTGCGAGGCTGCTGGGTGCGGAGCATCCAGCGACCCTCTCTGTTGCCAACAATCTGGCCGATCTGCTCAGCGACATGGGGGATTACGCAGCCGCCGAAGAGATGTGCTCGCGAGTACTGGAGGTTCGGCAGCGGGTGCTCGGGCCGGAGGATCCTCATACGCTGACCAGCTTGAACAATCTCGCGAGCGTACGCGTACGAAATGGAAACTATGCGGCGGCCGAGTCGCTCTTTCGCGGGGCCTTGGACGGTCGTGAGCGCGTCCTCGGCTCTGACCATCCCCATACCTTGGGTACCATGAACAATCTGGCCGATGTGCTCGAACAGATGGGGAACTACGAGGAAACTGAGCTCTTGTTCCGTCGTGCGCTCGCTGCTCGGGAGCAAGTGCTGGGCCCAGACCACCCGGACACCCTCGGCAGTATGAATAATCTTGCACTCTTGTTGGGAAGAAAGGGTGACACCAGCGGTGCGATAGCGCTTCTCCAGAGAGCGCACGCGGCGCATCGGCGCACACTCGGCGAGGAGCATCCGCACACGCTTATCACCATGAATAACCTTGCGTTGCAGCTCGAACGAGCGGGCGACAGCGCCGGGGCAGAGATGCTGTATCGGCAGGCTTTGGAGGCATCGGAGCGTTGCCTCGGGTCCGAGCACCCCGATACGCTCGTCTGCCTGAGAAACCTGGCAGATATGCTGCAAGCACGAGGAGACTATGGGAGCGCCGAACCATTCTATCGCCGCGCTTTGGCGGCGAGCGAGAGAGTTTGCGGCCCTGAGCACTCGGATACGCTCGCGATCGTCTGCGGCCTCGCTACGGTGCTAGTCGGCAGTGGAGCGTTATCAGAGGGTGAGCGGCTGCTTCGCAGAGCCCTACAGCTCCACGAACAGTTGTTCGGACCAGATCATCCCAGCACGCTGGCGTGCGCCGGCAATCTGGCATACGTGCTTTGCCTGCAGGATGACCTCCTTCAGGCCGAGCCGCTACTGCAGCGAATCAGGAGGGGCGAAAGGCACGTGAATGGAGGGCATAAGATCGAAGCATCTTCGATGCCAAATCGTGCAAGTGACACCGAAGTTAGTTGAGTACGGCTATACACAGTGCATGCCACCGATGCGCCGTGCTCGAAAGTGACTGAGAAGCACCGTGAAAGGTAGGTTGAGATGGAGAAAAACGCACTTTTAGCTGCTGTCTTGGAGGGAGTGCATTCCAAGCCGCTTGGCACACGCCTGCTGCCACCCTTGGCGGACGACGAACTCGCTGTCGCAATCGAGCATTTCAGTGCGGATGTGTGGCGTGACCACGAATTGGCGCGGTTGCGCATTGCTGATCTCGATGCGTTGAACCAGTACGTAACTGAGTGCTCGCGGAAAAAATCACCCAATAATTTGGGTGACGAGGCGCGGCTGGCATTGGTTCTGTTGTCTTACCTGTTCTCTGAAATGCATGAGCGAACCAACAAGGACATGCGATCGCGGGAAGGAGAACCCGTAGTCATATCCTTGGGTAGCGATCTCGCATCGGCAAAGAAGGAACTCGGCAAGATCAAAGCCAGGAAGCGTTGGGGACGTATGTCTGAGGACTGTATGCTGAACGCAGCATCCTTATGTTCGAATCCGGCGATCCTCATCGCGGCGGGCAGATACTATCTCGAGCTCATGGATGCCGATGTGCCTACCGCTATCGCATACTTCATTGCCGCCTGCGACCGGGGCAAGGCGGACATGCGGACATGCGATAGGATGATCGATGAATTCATGTTACAGCGTATGCATCTCTACATCGGTATGTCGCTCGTCAATTACCTGGAGGAGTGGAAAACGTTCAAGCGCACTCACGCAGGGGCCAATCGGTAAAATTGCGAGATCTGGCTCACCATAATGTCGGTCCGTTTTTGAATCAAGCAGGTGATGCGAGCGGTGCTTTGTAGCGGAGTAGAAGTAGTCCGCCGCCTAATGATGATTGTGTGTGCTGTTTGCCGCGTTGCGCGAGATAACGCTGTAGTTCTATCACGGCCACAACTTGTTCTGCACCATGAAGCTATCCTAAGTGACCGTCAAAGCGGACAGAGCATCCTGTAGATCACCAAGGACTATCTCATCTTGACGGCCCCTGCACATCGCATGCTTCGAATGCACACAGTTCAAGTCCCGGTCCTTGCCATCGATAAGATAGCTTGAGCATGGCCTTAATTGTCTGTCACATAAAAGTTCTGAAACCCGCCCGCCAAACCCAACAAAACATATGACCGGATCCCTTCGATTTCAGAGCTTTGGCCTGACCCGCATCAGTGGCGCGGGCTGCTCGCTCTATGGCGATTACGCCTTGCGTTCAACGACATTCCAGTTAACCTCTTCGGCCACACAAAATGCGGTACACATGCCCGTCAAGCAGCGCTGGGGAATCGCGCGCAAGTAATACATTAGTAACGCAAAAATAATAAGAACTTGCTAATGTTCAGCCTGATCTGCGCGATAAGGAGCTTAGTTACGACTAAATAACCTGCCTCGGCAGGGTGATGGAGTTCCCATGCGTCTCATGGACATGCCTCAATCTGTTCCAGTTCCGAGCAGCCTGCTTTCATATAATTTTCTCGCATTGATCGGTAAATCCACATTGGTTCTGCTGACGCTTGCCCTGCTTGCTCTGTGGCCGCCGTCACAAGCTCATGGCCAGACTGCCACCTCCTTCGCTCCAGTACCCGATCGGATTGTGGATCGCGTGGACGACGCCAACATGGCAACCATCCAGGGCAGCACGCATCCGGCTGTTCGCAACGCCATCGACAATGGCCGCCTGCCTTCCGTAACCCCAATGAGCGATCTTGTTCTGGTTCTGCATCGCTCTGCGGAACAGCAGGCCGCGCTCGATAGCTTCAATGAAGCGCAGAATGATCCCTCCTCGCCGGAATATCATCACTGGCTTACTCCGCAGGAGTTTGGCGCCGCCTATGGCGTCTCCCAGAACGATCTGAACGCGGTGAGCAGTTGGCTGCAAAGTCACGGCTTCTCCATCCAGGAAATTTCGCCCGCGGGCACATCGATTCGTTTTAGCGGCAATTCCGAACAGGTCGAGACTGCCTTCCACACCGAGATGCACTCCGTTCAGTCCAATGGCGTGGCGCATATCGCCAACACAAGCGATATCCAAATTCCGGCAGCGCTGACTCCCGTGGTTACGGGCGTCAAGGCCCTGCATAACTTCTTTCCCAAGGCGCAACATCACACCAGTCCCATGCTCAACCGCAACTCATCCGGAACGTTGACTTCCGTCAGCGGCACATCCAGTCTGCCGGCGTTGTCCCAGCCGGGCAGCCAGGGGGTTGGCGCCATAAACCTCAATGGACTAGCCAGCGCCAAGCCGGAGTACACCGACAGTGGCTACCAGTTGCTCGTTCCTTACGACATGGCAACAATCTACAACTACAAATCTCTTTGGACCGCCTCGGCGCCTATCAATGGCACAGGGCAGACCATCGCCCTCGCCGGCACCAGCAATATCGTGCTCAGTGATGTAGCCACTTTCCGCGCGGCCACCGGATTGCCAGCCAATGTGCCCAAGGTGATCATCACCAACTCCGATCCCGGCACCACTGCACTGCTCGACGACCGCTTTGAGAATACGCTTGATGTCGAGTGGTCGGGAGCAGTAGCGCCCGGCGCCAGCATTGTGCTGGTCACCTCCAGCCAGACAAGCCAGACCACCGATGCCTTGTATGCCAGCGAGAGCTACATCATCAACAACAATGTCGCCAAGATCATGAGCGTCAGTTATGGCGAGTGCGAGCTAGGGATGGGAACCGCCGGCAACCAGGAGTATCTGAATCTCTGGCAGCAGGCTTACAGCCAGGGCATTGCAGTCTTCGTCAGCTCGGGCGACTCCGCTGCCGCGGTTTGCGACGATGGCAACTACAACCCCGCTGCCGACTATGCTGCCCAATACGGCACTACCGTCAGCGGCATGACCAGCACACCTTATAACGTTTCGGTCGGCGGCACCGACTTCAACTCCGCCGCCTCAAGTTGGAGCGGCACCAACAGCACCACCAATATGTCCAACGCCACCGGATACATCCCCGAGGTTCCCTGGAACGATACAGTCACCAATCAGTTTGTGATCAGCAGCTTCAATAGCCAGTTAGGGGTGAATTACAGCGCCGAGCAGTGGGCCAACTATCTGCTGAAAAATGATGGCATCAGCAGCGGCCTTTATGACGAACTTATCCCGCCGGTAGGCGGCTCGGGCGGCGTCAGTAACTGCACCACCTCGTCCAACTACAGTCCTTCCTCCTGCGGCGGAGGCTATCCTAAACCAAGTTGGCAGGCTGGCGTTACCGGTATCGTCTCCACAGACAAGCGCACCGTACCGGATGTCTCCTTCTTTGCTTCCGCCGGATTCATGGGCGTGGCTTATCTGATTTGCGATACGCAGCCGCCGGGATACACCAGCCCCATTCCATGCACCTATCCCGCCAATGCGCTGGATATGGCCGTAGGCGGAACCTCGGTCTCCAGCCCGGTAATGGCCGGTGTCATGGCGCTCATCAATCAGAAGGCCGGCTCCACGCAAGGCAATCCCAATGCCGTGCTCTACGGGTTAGCCGCCAAGCAAACCTACTCGAGTTGCAGCGCGGAAACGGCAACCACCTCGGGAAGCTGTCTCTTCAACGACATCGACACCGGCACCATCGCCACTCCCTGCTTTGCAGGCAGCGTCAATTGCACGGCGCAAACTGCCGGCGACGTACTGGGAATCCTTCCCGGCTATGCGGCCACGGCCGGCTATGACAAGGCCACCGGCCTCGGTTCGCTCAATGTCGCCAATGTAGTGAATGGCTGGCCCTCCTCAACACCGGGGCCGCAGGCCACGCTCGCGCCCACCAACCTCACCTTTACAACGACCAATGTCGGCGCCTCTTCCGCCACGCAAACCGTGTCGCTCTCGAACCCCGGCACCACTGCGCTGACTATCTCCGGCATTACTATAAGCGGCGCCAATGCGACGGCATTCTCCGAAACCAATAACTGCGGCACATCGCTGGCGGCTAGCGCTTCCTGCATCGTCACAGTCACATTCAAGCCTGCTGCGACTGGCGCGCTCTCGGCGACGCTCAACTTTGCCGATAACGTCAGTGGTTCTCCGCAGAAAGCCGCGCTCTCCGGAACCGGATTTTCTGGCCCCGCGGCCAGCCTTTCAACCGCCAGCCTGGCATTTGCATCCACCAATCTCAACGTATCTTCCGCGCCGCTAACCGTGACACTCTCGAATCCCGGAACAGCCGTACTGACCCTCTCCGGCATTACCGTCAGCGGCGCCAACGCATCCTCGTTCTCTCAAACCAATACCTGCGGCGCATCGCTGGCGGTCAGCGCTTCCTGTACTGTCACAGTCACATTCAAACCTACCGTGGCTGGCGCGCTCATGGCGACGCTCAACTTTGCCGATAACGCCGCCAACTCCGCGCAGACTGTCGCGCTGAGCGGCACCGGAACAGTTCCTTCGACCATTTCGGTCTCCGTCTCGCCATCCAGCCTCACCTTCCCATCGACCAACGTTGGCGCCTCGTCGGCTATGCAGGTTGTCACCTTCACCAACACCGGAACAGCTTCAGTGTCGCTCACCAGCAGTCCCACGCTTACCGGAACCTATGCCACGCTCTTCCACGGCGCATCCTCGTGCGGCGGCAACGCCACGCTGGCGCCCGGCGCTTCCTGCCTTTCGGACTATACTTTCGTGCCCACTGCGGCAGGAACATTCTCCGCTACTCTGACCTTCAACGACACTGCCCCCAACTCGCCGCAGACTCTAACTCTGAGCGGAACCGGCGCAAACGGTCCGGCAGCCAGTTTCTCGCCCACAAGCTTGACCTTTGCTTCAACAAATGTCGGCGTATCTTCCGCCACGCAATCCTTTACGCTCACCAACACCGGCAATGCTGCTCTAGCACTGACTAGCATCATCACGGGGGGCGCGAATCCCTCTTCCTTCATTCAGAACAATAACTGTGGAACAATCAGTGCGGGCGGTTCCTGCACCGTTACCGTCACCTTCAAGCCCACAGCGACGGGCGCGCTCTCGGCCACGCTCAGCTTTGCCGATAACGCTGCCAACACTCCGCAGACCGTCGCCCTCAGCGGCACAGGCGCTACACCGACGATCAGCCTCTCGACCGCCAGCCTCGCCTTTGCTTCAACGGCTGTTGGCGCATCTTCCGCCACGCAGAACGTGACGCTGACCAACACCGGCACCGCCGCGGTGGTTCTCTCCGGCATCGCCATCATCGGTACGAATGCCACTTCCTTCACTGATACCACGACCTGCGGCGCGTCGCTGGCGGCCAGTAGTTCTTGCATAGTCTCAGTTACCTTCAAACCTTCCGCTAATGGATCACTCTCAGCCTCGCTTAGCTTCGCCGATAACGCCGCCAACTCTCCGCAAGCCGTCGCTCTTAGCGGGACGGGCACTGCTCCGACAGTTACCCTCTCCGCAGCCAACCTGACCTTTGCTGCCACCAATACCGGCGCCTCTGCCGCCGCGCAGACGGTGACGCTCACTAACACCGGCACCGCGGCACTGACTCTTTCCGGCATTATCATCACCGGCACAAACGCCACTTCTTTCACCGATACCACCACCTGCGGCGCGTCGCTGGCAATTAGCGCGTCGTGCACCGTCTCGGTAACCTTCAAACCCTCCGCGGCTGGAGCGCTCTCGGCCTCGCTCAGCTTTGCCGATAATGCGACTAACTCTCCGCAAGCCGTCACCCTCAGTGGCACAGGCAATGCCCCGGCAGTTTCCCTCTCGCCCACCAGCCTCGCATTCGCCTCAACCATCGTCAGTTCCTCTTCCGCAACGCAAGGGATCACGCTCAAGAACACCGGAACCGCCGCGTTAACTCTTTCCGGCATCACCATCGGCGGCTCGAACGCAACCTCCTTCTCACAGACCAACAATTGCGGCACGTCACTGGCGGCCAGCGCATCGTGCACTGTTACGGTGACCTTTAAGCCGGCCGCCGGAGGTGCGCTTACCGCATCGCTCGGCGTTGCTGACAACGCCACCGGCTCTCCGCAATCCGTAACTCTCAGCGGATCCGGCGTAGTTCCAGCGCCAATCGTCACGCTCTCTGTTGCATCGCTTAGTTTTCCCGTCACCGCCGTCAGCGCCGTGAACAACGTCAGCTACAGTCCGGCCCAGGCCATCACCCTCACCAACACCGGCAATGCCGCGCTTTCCATCTCCTCTATCGCGCTGGGCGGCACGACTCCAAAATCCTTTGCACAGATAAACAACTGCCCCGCCACGCTTGCGGTAGCGGCCGGTTGCACTGCCCTGGTACGCTTCTCTCCCACCGCTTCGGGCAGCCTGTCGGCTACGCTGGTTTTTTCTGACAACGCATCCCCCACAACCCAATCCATAGCTCTGAGCGGAACTGGCGCTGCTGCTCCTGCGATCTCACTCTCCTCCACCACGCTGAGCTTTGGCTCTGTGACGCATGCTACCGTGAGCGTCGCGCAGGCCATAACACTGACCAACACCAGCACCACCACGCCCCTGAATCTGACCTCTATTGCGCTCAGCGGCACGGGAGCCGCGTCCTATGTACAGGTGAACAATTGCGGAACTCTGCTGGCTCCCAATTCCAGTTGCATCGTCCTCGTCCAATTCGCTCCCACGGCAACCGGCTCGGCAACTGCCAGCCTCACCATCACCGCGAACAACCCCACCGCAACCGCGACTGTGGTGCTCTCCGGAACCGGCCAGTAATCTGGCCGGGTTTCCCGATTGTTTCCGTAAGGTTCACTTACTGCGCCATTGAGTGGTTATTTTATCGTAGTCAGTCGTTGTTATTTGATGGCTGGAAGGTGTTTTCTGGGGCCTAAGAGCCTGTTCTGCGGGCGCCTCTCTCGAAGCTGGCAAGGGGGCATGATAATAGTTTCGAAGGGAGTTCACAACTATGTTGACGATAAGTAGTTCAAGGTAGGGAGACACATGTTCCCCCTACTTGCCACTGTGTCTTTCTTAATAGTTAAACTGGATTTAAGGCGCCTTTTTTACCAGTTAATTGATTGATTCTGGCATTCCGGTTTGGCCCTTACTGGATGTGTACTGGCTATTTCCTTCAACCTATATACTTCAGCTCGGCTATTATCCAAAACATCTTGTTTGGACCTGCCGGGCCGCACTCTACAGCAGGGGCCATAAACTGCCAAAACATTACCCATATATATACATTCATAGTGGTATATAGCTGCCAGGTTTATTATGTTCCTGGGCATAACTCGAGTGTGCGTTAGGATTGCTCTTATAGGTAAAGATACAAATAAGAACCTGCTTTAATAAACGATGTCAATATCACTCATTTGACCATAACAGGAGTTGTGCGTCTTTACGGCCAATTATTGCCTGCCACATAAATTGAACGTAGCGTAGTGTCACACATGTGAGTAGTAGTATCCTACTCCGCATCCTAAGACCTGTACTGAGAATTCTTAGACCTGCTGCGGCAGTTCATTGAACCTGTAACCGACATAAGCATCCGTCAGTAGGTACTTAGGATTGCGCGGATCGTCTTCGATTTTCTTTCGCAGTTGACGTATAAATGTTCGAAGGTATTCGAGCTCGTTTCCATACTCCGGCCCCCATACGGACTTCAGCAGGCGGGCATGTGGAATCAGCTCACCCGCGTGCATCATCAAGTAATGCAGAACCTCGAATTCCTTCGGTGTCAGATGAATCGGACGCCCGCTTTTCAGCACCCGGTATTTTACCGGATCCAATTCGAGTTGGCCATGGCGAATCGGCGCATCGCGGTTGTCATCCTGAGCATTTCTTCTGCGCACTGCGGAGCGTAATCGCGCCGTCAACTCCCGAACTTGAAACGGCTTCGTGATATAGTCGTCTGCTCCGGCATCCAGCGCCAGCACCTTGTCATCCTCGCTGTCCATAACTGTCAACATCAGGATGGGCAAGCGTGCAACCGCGCGCCGTATGCTTCGGCAGGCTTCAACGCCGCCCATCCCCGGCATATCTACGTCTAACAACACGGCATCGAACCAGGTCACGCGGGCCAGCGATAATGCTTCTTCGCCGCGAGCCGCTTCCACAACCGTGAATCCCATTCCGGTCAACGTCACGCGCAAAGCCCTCCGCGTGGAACTGTCGTCGTCTACCACGAGGATCGTACCCTGCCCTGCACTCGGCTGCTCCGTGTTCACTACGTCCTCCTTGTGGCGATGGGAAGAGAAAAATAAAATGTCGTTCCTTCCTTGTCATCACTGATTACCCAAACATGCCCATGATGAGCCTCCGCGGCTTTCTTCACTACAGAGAGCCCGATGCCAGTACCGGGAACGGCGTCTTTCAATTCCGGCGACCGGTAAAAGCGCTCGAAGATACGTTCCCGGTCTTCAATTCGAATCGTCGAACCGAAATTATGCACAGAAATGAGAAGCTCGGTTTTATTGGCTCTTGCGGCAATCGCAATCGGCGTCCCTACCATCGAATACTTCCGCGCATTGTCGATGAATTGCGTCAGGATCATTGCAAGCAGTCCGCGATCCGCGCGTACGGTCAACGAAGGCTTCTCCACCGCAACCTGAATGCTGTTCCTTTCTTGTTCAACTGGATACCTGGCCAATACCTCAGATATCAAATCAAGTATAACCACGTCGTCGGCCTGCAGGTCGACTTGTTTCGCGTCAAGCTTCACGGCTTTCAGCAGCCGCGTACATATTTCGTTCAGTCGAACAGCTTCCCCGTTGATCAGAGTAACCAGATTGCATTGGGGCTCCGTCAATCCCCCCAGCTCAAGCAAGCCTGAACTGGCAGTTTGAACCGCCGTAAGCGGCGTCTTTAACTGATGTGCGAGTGCATCCAGCACCGCTCCGCGTAGTTGCTCACTTGTCTTTGCGCTCTCGGCTCTCTCTTCCTTCTCAAACCACTGATACCGGTCGATGGCAATTGCGGCAAGAGATGTAAGCGCATCGAGCACTAGAGGGCTGAGATTGCCTCGCGCCACCAGTGCGCCCACGGGTCCCGGTCCGGCACGCAAGACGCGTTGCCATGTCTGAGTACCAAAATCATCCAGGGATGTGCCGCGCAAGTAGCATTCTTTTGACAGATCTTCCTCGCCCGTCTCCCAATCGCCCATCCTGTACTGATGGCTGAGATTCGTATCGTACAAAGCCACTGCGCGCAGGGCAAATATCCTATGTATCAAAATTGCAAGTTGCGGTCCAGGCGGCTGGTGTAAATCCAACAGAAGCGTGCTGCGGCTCAGCTCGTACAACTGCTCCATCCCTGCGCGGTGGATGACAACCTCCTTTGCAACCCGCCTTTCCCGCGCGTGCAATCTGCTGATCGCAAGCGCCGTCACCTCGAAGGTTGCAAGCGCCACCCAGTCCTGCGGATCTGCAATATCAAAATGATAAATGGGCGGTAAAAAAAAGAAATCCAGACAAGCCACCGCTAGAAATGAAACCAGCGATGCCTGCCAGAAACCGAATAACGACGCTACGGCCACGACAATCAACAAATAGAGAAGGCCGATTGTCAACAGATTAATCTGTAGAACAAACCCGAAGTATGTCAGCAGAGCAATAACCACGCTCGCTGTCAGACACTGTGCCAGAGCCCAAAGTCTTCTCGGCAGCCATTTAAATCCCGAGACAACTGGATTTATCATCTGAACTGACCCTTGCGCAGTCCGGGTTCCCGGCTAGCTGGATAAAGCCTAGCAGTGTACATGTGAAGATTTCATAAGGAATGTATCTATAGGATATGTGCGCGGAGGAGGGAGCGGTTCGGTTAAACCGGCTCCCTGCACTCCATAGCCGATAAGGCGTCTACTCGGCGGAAGTTGCTCGTGTTCGCTGCGTTATTGCACGCTCGCAACAACTTCCGGTGATGCCAGATGACTGTACTTCGCTTCGAGGATGCCTGCCTCGTCGGCCTTGTGCATGTAGAACTCGTAATAATTCCGTACCGAGTCCGCAGGTCTTGGGTACTTGGCTGCCGCGCTCGTGACATTCTGACTGAGCTGCAACCACTCCTTCCTTCTTTCCTCTGCCTTCTGCAGATAGTAGGCGCGCTGAGTGCCGAAGTAACTGGCGAGTGCCGTATACTGCTCCGGCGTATGCGCGTTGAGCGCCAATTGATTCAACTGCGCCTTAGTGTAATGAGCGCCAGTCTCTGAGGAAGAGGCCGCGCCCTGTGCATATCCAACACCCGCAAAAGCGATTGATAAAACACATGTTGCTAACAGGTTCCGTGTCATGTGAATATACCTCCCATGCTTTAAGTATTGAAGAATAAACGTGAGGGAGGCATGAAGAGACCGGCTAGATTAAAATAATTCTTTACAAGCGGTTAGTAAGCGTCGATTATTTATGTATCAACACGTACTCATCCCTCCTCGTTATCTATAGGTGATGTCAACAAGCCTACAATCTAGCCTTTCTTAAAGAGTTTGTATCAGGCTCGCTGCGGGCGACTAATCGTTTTATGATTCTCAGACGACTGTCGTGTCTTTCGCTCGACCAGCGCTTAACTCATACGATTGGAGATCGTCGTGGCTTCGCATGCTCCGTAGTGCGCGATCTAAGCGTTGCATTAGTAATAAGTTTCTCGCAATGCCCGAGCATCTCTCACCAAGCCAAGGAACCTGTTTGCCAACTCATGAATACGATCTACCTGACGAAAGTGTAATGCCTCCTTGGGCAGTAATTCTCCCCCCAGGCCAATGGCCGTTGCTCCGGCTTGAATAAAATCGAAAGCTGTCAACTGATTCACGCCGCCTGAGGCAATCAAAGGTATTTGCGGAAGCGGCACTTTCAGTGCGCGCACATACTTGATGCCTCCTATATGTCCAGTAGGAAAGATCTTGATGAGATCCGAGCCGGCCTTCCATGCCGCGATAACTTCAGTGGGAGTCAAAGCTCCCGGCAGCACAACAACATTCACGCTGTTTGCATATGCCGCCACCTCCGGAACAAATCCAGGACTTGTCAGGAATCTGGCTCCGGCTTCGACGCACACACGCGCAGTTTCCTCATCCAACACGGTGCCGGCGCCCACTGCCATATCCGGATAGCGTTTCACCAGGTCGTCAATCACCTCCAGCGCGCCGGGCGTGGTCATGGTAATCTCGACAACTGGGATTCCCGCCGAGTAGACGGTCTCCGCCGCAAACAGCGCCATCTCCCGTGACGAAACACGCACAGAAGGCAGAATGCCAGATTCCTCGATGCGAGCTCGAACTTCGTGTCTTTTCATAGATTCGGCCTCTCGGTACCGGTGTCCGAATATGTGACGCACCTGACGCTCTTCACAACAGGCATGTCATTCATTGAATAACTTCGTGCCCCACGGCAAGATTCATTTGGCCTGCGGCCGTCATATACGCGCCGATCAACTGAAGATAGGCTAGTTGAACGGCGCGGTAGTCGGTCTGCGCGTTAAGAAAGTCCATCAACGATGCTCCGCCGTGCTGATAGGAAAATGTTACCGTGTCGCGAACGTAAACCGATTGATCGAGATACTGCGCTTTGTATGGTTTGATCAAAGCAATATTACTGCGCACCAATTCGTAGGCATTGTCCACGTCGCTGAAGACTTGCGCTTTTGCGGCCTCGGCTGCGTCCTGGCTTTTCTCGATGTCAATCAGCGTTCGCTTCTTCTCGCCCTGGTTGCGGTCGAAGATCCGCAGCGGAATGCTGACACTGAGGCCGAGAGTCTGGGGGCCATTGGGATTATTGGTTGAGGAGTTATTCGTATACCATGTGCCGAAGGTCGGATCGGTGGAACCATTGGCCCAGGCGAGTTTGTGGTTAGTTTGCGATTGTTGAATTGTCTGGATCGCCGCCCGCAGATCCGGCCTATTGTCCAGCGCTATCTGGTGATAATCACTTAGTGGCTGCAAGTCCGGGCCTAACTCAAAGAGACCGGTCACGTCGAACTGATCTACCGGGGTACGGTCGTCGAGCAGCAGCAGAAGTTGAATCTTCTGCTGGCGCAAATTGACGATGGCAGTCTCAATCTCAGACTCGTATTGCACTCGTTGTAGTTCAATGCGGGCCAGATCGATCTTGGCCAGGTCACCGGCATTGAAGCGCGCGCGGCTGATGTCGATAATTTTGTCGTAGTACTCGAGGTCTGCCTTGGCCAGTGCCAACACCGCCTTGGCCTGGAGCGTTTGCACAAATGCCGAACGCAGGCCGAAAATCAGATTGCGTTCTAGGTCAACGTGTTGAGACTGAGAAATCTGCGTACCTTCTTTAGCGCTCTCCAGGCGCAACTCGCGCTTACGTTCTCGTTCGTGCAGGTAGCTGAAGTTGGGCTGTTCGGTCGTGCCTTTCGTTGGAGTCCAGACCCCATTGTGTGGCGCTATCTGTGTGCCATCTGCTGTCATGGTGAATTGCGGATTGGGGCGAAGAAACGCAGTTATCTCCTCGGCCTTCATCTCCTCGACGTTGGCCGCATCCGCTTTCAATACCGGATTGACCTCCTCGAACCTTGTCTTCACCTGCTCCCACGTAAGCGCCTGCTGCGCGCTCGCGGAGGCCGCAAGAAATGCAGTGCCCAAGACATAACTGCCCATGCTTTGCGTTAAAACAGATATAAGCTTAGACAGCTTCATTTGACACCTCCGGTTTCGGGAGCACGTCCCCTTCTCTCGCAATCCAGACATACAGCGTCGGCAGCAGGAAGATACTCAGTAAAAGATCCGAAAGCAGCCCTCCCACAATGACAATGGCAAATGGACGTTGCGAGTCAGAGCCGATAGCATGTGACATCGCGGCGGGAAGCAATCCCAAAGTAGCCACTAACATCGTCATCATGATTGGGCGAAGCCGCAAAACAGCGCCCTCTATAGCGGCCCCTTCTGGCGTATAGCCTCGCGCCCGCAATTGGTTGATATATTCAAGCATGATGACGCCAGTCTGCACTGATACGCCAAAGAGCGCCAGGAAACCAACTCCAGAAGATACGCTGAAGAATGTGCCGGTCACAAGAAGAGCGAGCAATCCTCCTACGCGAGCCATGATCACGTTAGCGAGAATCAGCAGCGCCCATTTGAAGGAACGAAACATGGTGTAGAGAATGACGAAGATCAAAAAGACCGTAAGGGGCACAATGAAGAGCAGTCTTTTTTCGGCTCGCGTTTCGCTATCGTATTCTCCCGACCATTCAAGGTGATAACCATGCGGTAGTTGCACATTCTTGGCGATCTTGTCGATAGCTTCCTTGACAGTGGTGCCCAGATCTCGCTCGCGAACCTCAAACCGAATGGCCACATAGCGAGAACCATCTTCACGATAAATATCGTAGGCGTCATCGCGAACCTGAACTTTGGTCACCTGAGCCAGCGAGACACGCTCTCCAGAGGGTGAGAGTAGCCGAATATTCTGGATAGCCTCCTTGGTATCACGATACGGTTTCTGATAGCGCACCACCACGTTGTAGACTGCTTCTCCCTGCAAGACCTGGCTGACAGGATTGCCACCGACGGCGGTTTGGATGGCGTCTTGTATATCGGCTACATTAATGCCGAAGCGCGCAGCCGCCAGACGGTCAACAGTGAGATCGATATTTGGCTGACCTGTATTGCGTTGCACTCCCAGATCCTTGATCCCGTCAATCTTGCCCATAACATCTTTGATCTCTTCGCCCTTTTCCTCGAGAGTGTCCAGGTCCGGCCCGTATAGCTTGGCGCACAGTCCGCCTTTCGTGCCAGTCATGGTTTCATCCACGTTGTCCTCGATGGGCTGAGAGAAATTCCAGAAAGCCCCTGGGTATTTTTCCAGCTCGCGATCCATTGCGGCGATCAGTTTCTCTTTATCCTGATGAAAGACGGGCCGCCATTGGTCCTTGGGCTTCAAGTCGACAAAATATTCCGTATTGCCGAAACCTCCCGTGTCGGTTCCATCGTCGGGCGCCCCGGCTTGCGAGACGACCTTGGTGACCTCGGGGAACGAGGCGAGAATATAGCGTGATTGCTGGGCGAAGCGCGTACCTTCCGTCTCGCCAATGCTGTTCGCCATTGCGCCACGCGCCCATATGGCGCCTTCGTCCAAATGAGGCAGGAATTCCGATCCAATGAGTCCGCTGAATGTCAGGAAAAGAGCTACGGCCAACGAAGCCAGGCCAGCGCCAACGGTGATCCATCGATTCTCAATAGCCCACTTAACCCCGTTCCGGTATCGGTCCTTCAGAAACTCCATAACCGGGTTGCGCCATTCCCTGATGCCATGCGGAAAAAGAAAAGCCGCCAGCACAGGCACAATGAAAATGGAGAATACTATGGCGCCGAGTAACGCGAAGGCAACGGTCCAGGCCATGGGCCGGAACAAACGCCCTTCGACTCGTTGCAGCGTGAAGATCGGCATGTAGGCAGTAATGATGATGGCGATGGCGTAGAAAACCGGCCGTTGGACCTCGTGAGAAGCGTCACGAATCATCTCCACCGGCGTCTTGATGCTCATAGTAATGCGGCCCGCTTCCGGCGAACCATTCCTGCGATGACTCAAGTGCCGCATGATGTTTTCCACCATGACCACGGCGCCATCCACAACCATTCCGAAGTCCAGCGCGCCAAGCGAAATCAGGTTTGCGGGGATATTGCTCAGGTTGAGAAATATGGACGCAAAAAGCAAGGCAAACGGAATGGTGAGCGCAACAATGATGGCCCCTCGAACATTTCCAAGAAACAGAAAAAGAATAATCGTAACCAGGATCATCCCCTCGCCGAGGTTGTGCAGCACCGTGTGCAGCGTGTAATGAAGCAGATCGCTGCGGTCGAGCATCGTAACGACCTTCACACCCTCGGGGAGGATATGATTGTTGAGTTCCTCCACCTTCTTGTGAATGCCTTCGAGCGTGGGGCCCTCTTCGGCGCCCTTGCGCATCAGCACGCCGCCCTGGATGACGTCGGGCTCATCGA
>CAZFMB010000042.1:0-31871 GCA_964520005.1 uncultured Occallatibacter sp. | reverse complement strand
ACCTACGGGTTATGAATCCGTCGCTCTAACCATCTGAGCTACCCCGCCGGAAGAGACGCACAATAAGCGTGGGCCGAGGAGGCCCTGCCGGGGAGGGCTCGGAATCCGCGCGCAACTCCCTCTATCGATGATACGGGCGGCAGGATTCGAGGTCAACCCTTGTGAACCATTGCCGGTAGCAATTATCTGCAAGGCAGATGCCCAGGATGAACTCTGCCACCCTGCTCATGTAAACTCGGCTGCATGAGCAAGTACCGTATTGCCGGAGTGATTCCGGCCCGGCTCAGCTCCACGCGGCTCAGCCGCAAGGTGCTGCGCGTGATTGCCGGCCGGCCCATGGTCGAATGGGTTTGGCGCGCGGCTCACGCGAGTGGACTGATGGATCCTGTGGTGGTGGCTACCGACTCGGAGGAAGTTGCTGGTGTCTGCCGCGAGCGCGGGATTCCCGTGGCGATGACTTCGGCAACCTGCCCCAGCGGGTCGGATAGAGTCAGAGAAGCAGCTCGCCAGATCGACGCTGACATTTATGTCAACATTCAGGGCGATGAGCCGATGCTGACACCGGAGTCGTTTCCGCCGCTGCTGGAGCTTTTTGATAGGCCTGAGGTCGAGGTGGCCACGCTGGCTGTCCGCTGTCCGCCGGAGGAGTTCGACAACCCCAACGCGGTCAAGGTGGTTACGGCGCTAGATGGACGAGCGCTTTATTTTTCGCGGGCGACGATTCCGTTTGACCGCGACAGAGCAGACTTCACCGGCTATCGCAAGCACCTGGGGATTTATGCGTATCGCAAGGCGGCGCTGGAGCGCTTTGCGGCGCTGCCGCCCTCGCCGCTGGAGTTGGTGGAGCGGCTGGAACAGTTGCGGCTGTTGGAAAATGGGATTGCACTCTACGTGGCCGAGGCTCCGGACGACTCGATTGGCGTGGACACCGAGGCTGATTTGCAACGGGCCGAGGCGGTGCTGACGCAACGCGCCAAGATTTAGGCCGCTGCTTCTGACAGCGCTCTGGCCGCCGCCGCGGTGCGGCTCTCCACTCCCAGCTTGTGGAAGATATGCTCCAAATGCTTTTTCACGGTGCCCAGGCTTATGCCCAGGATGAGGCCGATTTCTTCATTCGACTTGCCGCGAGTTACCCACAGCAGCACTTCTGACTCGCGCCGGCTAAGCCCCAGGATGGCTAAGTTGCCGGCTACAGGCCGCTCATCCAGAATGAGCGTTAAGCCATCGCGGCAAGGCACACAGGTAATGGTTAACTCCGAACCATCAGCGTACTCAATGACCCATGGGCGGTGCGGAGCCGTTTCCAGGCTGTCTGGCGGCGCGCTTCTCTGATGGCAAACCCAGGCATGGAGTTTCTTCGGCAAACTGTCATTCGTTCCCAATGCACCAAAATACTTTTTGGTATGGCGCAATGCATTTGCCGTCATCAGGCGAACCTTCCGCTTTCCATCGAGGATGACAATCCCCTCCGCGCGTGTTTCCAATGTTGCCGCATAGCTGTTGATCTGCTCGTGTAGGTCAGCGGTCTGCCTTGTGTTGCTCCAGGCTTGCATGAGGTGGGGTTGCAAGAGGTTCAACGCCTGCCGGTCGCGCTCGCTAAAGGTGCGCCGTGGGCGGTTGATGGAGACAGCGGCCAGGACTTTGTGAGAGATTATCGCGATGGTGCCGAGATTATCTTCGATTCTCGGATGCCGCCACACTTCGTTATATAAAGCTGTGCGATGGAAGGCATTCTCGCTGAGATAGTCCGAAACGCCATACCAGCCACAGTCTCCGCTGCGAAGTACATACCCCCACCCTGGATGATCGTTACAATGACGTTGCCATGCCGGGTAGAACTTAATGTACTGCGGGTCGCTGAAACGGATTACGTGATCCTCTTCCGCAGGGCCGGATTCGAAGCAAGTGACGAGATCCCCATCAACAATCGTTGGCAGGCCGGTGATCACCTTGCTCAAGAATGCTTCCGGAGTCTGTAACCTATTGATATTATTAAGGAAATCAAGAATCGCCCGATAATCTTTCTGCGGCAAATCTATCATGCTCTGTCTCCAAAACATATCAGCCGAAAGTCGTATTGCACCGATTGGGTGGATGTTGGCATGATAACCGGGATTATGCCATCTCAACAAATTGGTATAAAAAAGGAGCTCCTATGCGCGCCGCCGTTCGTCTGGCTGTTGTTTGTCTTTTCTCCTCTGCTTTAATCATGTGCCTGACGGCATGTTCCGGTTTTGTCTCTACGCCACCGCCCACCCACACCCCCTTGCCCAAGGTAACCGAGAACCTTGTTGTGGCGGATTGGGGTAATAACCGAGTTCTGATCTACAATATTCCCTTCAGCACGGATGAGAGCGCCAGCGTGGTGCTGGGCCAACCAGCTTTCAACAACAACTCAATTAACCAAGGAGGGGGAATAACGCCCGCAGCAAACGGTCTGTGGGAACCCGACTCGGTCGCCACTGACGCATCGGGCAATATCTACGTCGGGGATGGCGCGAACGGCCGTGTACTGCAATTTAAGCCCCCCTTCACCACCAGCATGAATGCCAGCGTGGTTTTCGGAGAAACGGGAATGACCGTTACTTCTCCGGGTTATTACGGGACCTTCGCCACCGCAAGTGGACTTTCGACTCCATACATCTACGTAGCGATTGACGGTAAGGGAGATCTTTGGGTATCCGACTATAACAACTCCCGAATCGTGGAGTATGTGCCGCCCTTCACGAATGGCATGGCCGCGACGCTGGCAATTGGCCAGACCACCACGGGCGCTTTATCCTCGACACCCTGCAATAAGGGCGCCGGAAACGGTAGTGCTCCTACCTCCAGTTCGCTTTGCGATCCGGAGGGATTGACCTTTGACGCCAGCGGCAATCTGTGGGTGGCGGATAGCAGCAACATGCGCGTACTTGAGTTCACGCCGCCCTTCAGCACCGGGATGGCAGCCAGCCTGGAAATCGGCCAGCCGGCGGGGGCGACGGCCTTTACCACGGCGACTATTCTCTATCCACCATCTGCCAGTTCACTCTATGGCCCAAGTGCGCCGTTGTTTGACTCGGACGGCAATCTGTGGGTAGCCGACAGCGCCAATGGACGCGTGCTTATGTACGCTCCGCCATTCAGCAATGGCATGAATGCCACTCAGGAACTGGGCGATCCGCCGGGGTCGGCGGCATTCACTACCAGAAATGCCTATCTTAATCAGAGCGGCATGCAAGAGCCTTGGGGTCTTTGTCTTGACACGGAGGGGAGCATCTATGTCGTCGACAACGGTTACAACCGCATGATGATTTTCGAGCCGCCCTTCAGCAATGGCATGAACGCAACCACCGTGCTTGGCCAGGCGGATTTCACTCACAGCTTAGCCAACCAGGGCGGCGGCAATATTGGCGCCAAAACGCTGAATCAACCCATGGGCTGCGCGACCTTCTGAGGCAGATTCACTCTGACTCGCCGGTTTCGCGGTTTCTTCCCTGACAAGCCCCAGGTCTCGATTCTGAGATCTGGGGCTTTGTGTATTGGCGCGCAAGATATGTGCAGCTTAACTGACTTCTTATCGGCAAGTGTGGTTCTTATAAGCAAAGATCTCAATCCAGATAAAATCTGCTGCCAGTTTGACGAGATTCCCTTGAGTAAAAATATATTGCACGAATCGAGTTAGTGTTGGTAATATTTCTGCGATCCAAATTTCTTAACAAATTTGCACTCAAAAAGGAGATACTATGCGCGCCCTTATTCGTCTGGTAGTAGTATGTGTTTTCTCTTCTACGTTAATCATGTGCATGACGGCATGTTCCGGATTTGTCTCTACGCCACCGCCCACCCACACCCCCTTGCCCAGGGTAACCATGAACTATGCCGTGGCGGACCAGGAAAATAACCGCGTTCTGATCTACAACACTCCCTTCAGCACAGATGAGAGCGCCAGCGTGGTTCTGGGTCAGGCGGACTTCACGCACGGTACCGTATTGCCGATCGCGGCCAACACGATGGACAGTCCCTTTTCGGTTGCCGTAGACTCTTCCAGCAATCTCTATGTTGCCGACAATGGTCGTTGCCGCGTCTTACAATACAAGCCGCCCTACACCAACGGCATGAGCGCCAGCGCAGCGATCGGGGAGCCTGATTTCGTGACGCAAACCTGCACCGACGGCGCGAGCACACTCGGGTATGTAATGTCGATAGCTATCGACGGATATGGAGATTTGTGGGTCTCGGACACCAGTTCGCACATTGTGGAGTTTGTGCCGCCCTTCAGTACCGGGATGTCCGCTACGCTGGTAATCGGGCAGACCAGCCTGACCAGCACGGCTGGCTGCAACCAGGGAGGTGCCGCTCCCACGGCGAGCACGATTTGCCAAGCGGGCGGACTGGCCTTTGATTCGAGCGGCGATCTGTGGGTTTCGGACACCGGCAACATGCGCGTGCTGGAGTTCAAGCCGCCCTTCAGTACCGGGATGCCTGCGAGCCTGGAGCTGGGCCAACCCTCAGGGGCGACGGCATTTAGCACCGCTACAATCAACAACGGCGGCATCTCCGCCTCTACACTGTATTGGCCAAACAAATTGGCTTTTGATGGCGACGGAAATCTGTGGATACCGGACAGCGGTAACAATCGCGTGTTGGGATACGTCCCGCCCTTTAGCAATGGGATGGCTGCTACTCTCGAGATGGGCCAGTCATCCGGGGCGGCGGCATTTACCTCGCATAGCGTTGCCACCAGCCAGAGCGGCTTGACTGATCCGATCGGTGTCTCGTTCGATACCAGTGGAAATATGCAGGTGGACGATTATGCTAACAGCCGGGTGATGATCTTCATGCCGCCTTTCAGTAATGGCATGAACGCAACCACCGTTCTCGGCCAGGCAAACTTCACCTCCGGCTCGATCAATCAGGGCAGCATTGGCGCCAACACTCTGTATTACCCGATAGGCGGCGTGACTTTCTAAGGCAGATTCGCTCTGATGTGCCGGATTCGCAACTCCTACACTGACAAGCCCCAGGTCTCGATTCTGAGATCTGGGGCTTTGTTTATTGGCGCGCAAGATTCGGGTAGCTTAACTGACCGCTGATCGGCGACCATGGTTCTCATGAGCAAAAACCCCGATCTAGACAAGATTCGCAGGCATATCGAAGCCAACCACGACCGCCCCATCCCGCTGGCAGAATTGGGAAGGCTTGTCCACCTGAGTCCCTTTACTGTGCAGAGGCTCTTCAAAGAAAAGATGGGCGCAAGCCCGCTGCAATATCAACGGGCGTTGCGCGCGGGCACACTACGCAACGCGCTCAAACATGGAGAGTCTGTGACCAACGCCATCTACAGCGCCGGATTCGGTTCTTCGAGCCGTGGCTATGACGGCGCGCAACTGGGCATGACGCCAGCGCGCTTTGCCAAGGGCGGACTAGGCGAACAGATCGGCTGGTGCTCGGCACATTCACCTTTTGGATGGGTGATTGTGGGAGCGACCGAGCGAGGGCTTTGCTGGCTATCGCTGGCCGGGACAAAGAGTGAAGCCGAGGCCAGCTTGCGCGAGGAGTTTCCCGCGGCGACACTAAAGCGCGATCCATCGCTTGAAGCGATGGTGGATAGGGCGCTGCAAGTTGTTTGTGAACCAGCAAACTCAACGAAAAAGATGGCCCAACCGCAGGTCGCTATCTCCCTTGCAACGAAACCCAAGCGAGCGAATAGCGAGCAGTTGGCCGCACCGCAGGTGCTGGACCTGCGCGGAACGGCGTTTCAATTAAAGGTCTGGCAGGCGTTGCGGCGGATTCCGCGCGGCGAGACGCGCAGCTACAGCCAACTGGCGCGTGAACTGGGTGATCCCAAGGCGACACGCGCCGTGGCCCGCGCCTGCGCAACAAATCGCGTGGCGATAGTGGTTCCCTGCCATCGCGTGGTGGGCGCAAGCGGCTCGTTGACTGGTTATCGCTGGGGAATCGAGCGCAAACAAATGTTGCTGGAAGCCGAAGGCGCAAAACGCTAGCGGGCTTTATCTCCTACCGCAAGCAAGGTCTGGAAGTGTGGAGACTCCGGCTCCTTGTGGACGACGGAAGTTTGCACCTGCTTGAAGCCGGCTTTTTCAAGCATTGCCTCCAACTCTGATTCGCTGAAGCCGAGCCACTGGTCGGCGTAGATCTCGCGAGCCTCCTCAAAGCGATGCTTGAGCAGGTCAAGGACGACGATGCGACCGCCGGGGGAGAGAATCCTCCAGGCCTCCTCAATGGCGCGCTCGGGGTGCAGGGCGTGATGGAGCGATTGCGAGAAGAAAGCCAGATCGACGGTGTGGTCCTTGATGGGCAGCATTTCCAGGTCACCCAGGCGGTACTCGACGTTTTTAACGCCGTGGCGGCGGGCCTGCTTGCGGCCGACCTCGATCATTTTGGCGGAGCTATCAACGGCGATGACTTTGGTGGCGCGCTCAGCCAGCAGTAGCGCGAAGGCTCCCTCACCGGCGCCAAGGTCGGCAATGACCATGGGAGGCATGAGGCGCAGCAGCGCCTCGGCCATTCCTTTCCAGGATTTTCCGGGAACATAATCCTTGCCCAGGCGGCCGGCCACCGAATCAAAGAAGGCGCGCATTTTATCCTGGCGCTTTTTGACGACGCGACGCATGGAAATCTGATCGCGAACGGCCTCGGGAATCTCCTGGTGCGCCTCGGCCAGCAGACCCGCCACAGAGCCCTTTGCGGCCTTGAGCTTGTAAAGGCTGCTTTTGCCGGCGCGGCGGGCATCGACAAGCCCCGCATTCTTCAGTTGGGAGAGGTGAGTGGAGATGGTGCTCTGGCCCATGAGCAGAATCTGCTGCAGTTCGGCGACGGAGAGTTCCTCCGTGCCTAGAAGGAGCAGGATGCGGAGCCGGTTGGAGTCGGCCAGGACGCGGAGAGCTTTGAGGATTGACGGCATAGCGAAACTCTGATACATATCAATATATCACGATGTGACGATGTGAGGAGGATTTACATGGCAACTTCAACGCTGGAACTGAAGGATTTGGCTTACAAGGTCGCCGATCTCAAACTGGCCGATTGGGGGCGCAAGGAGATCACCATCGCCGAGCAGGAGATGCCGGGTCTGATGGCCATTCGCAACAAGCACGCGGCGGCGAAACCTCTGGCCGGGGTGCGCGTCACCGGCTCGCTGCACATGACGATTCAGACGGCGGTGTTGATAGAGACGCTGGTGAGCCTGGGCGCGGATGTAAGGTGGGCAAGCTGCAATATCTTCTCGACACAGGACCATGCTGCTGCGGCAATTGCGGCGACGGGGGTTCCGGTCTTTGCGTGGAAGGGCGAATCTCTGGAGGAGTATTGGGATTGCACCTATCAGGCGCTCACGCATAAGGGCGGCAAAGGCCCGCAGTTGATTGTGGACGACGGCGGTGACGCGACGCTGCTGATTCATAAAGGCTACGAGTTGGAGAACGGCGACAAGTGGGTGCATGGCGCTTCGGAGAGCCACGAAGAGCAGGTCATCAAGGATTTGCTGAAGAAGGTGTATGCCGAGGATGCGAAGCACTGGCACAAGGTTGCGGCGGAGTGGCGCGGCGTTTCCGAGGAAACCACGACCGGCGTGCACCGCTTGTACAAGATGATGGAGCAGGGGAAGCTGCTGGTTCCGGCGATCAACGTGAACGACTCGGTGACGAAGTCGAAGTTCGACAATTTGTATGGCTGCCGCGAATCGCTGGCCGATGGGATTAAGCGCGCGACGGACGTGATGGTGGCGGGCAAGGTGGCGGTGATCTGCGGCTATGGCGATGTGGGCAAGGGATCGAGCCACTCGCTGCGCGGCATGGGCGCGCGGGTGATCGTGACGGAGATCGATCCCATCAATGCGCTGCAAGCGGCGATGGAGGGCTTCGAGGTGGCGACAGTGGAGGATACGCTGGGGCGCGGAGACATCTACGTGACTTGCACCGGCAACGTGGACATCATCACGCTGGAGCATATGAAACGGATGAAGGACCAGGCGATTGTGTGCAACATCGGCCACTTCGACAACGAGATACAGATGGACCGGCTGAACGCGGAGAAGGGCGTGAAGAAGCTCAACATCAAGCCGCAGGTGGATAAGTACACGTTTCCCGATGGACACGCGATTTTTGTGCTGGCCGAAGGGCGGCTGGTGAATCTGGGTTGCGCTACGGGGCATCCGAGCTTTGTGATGTCGAACAGCTTCGCCAATCAGACGCTGGCGCAACTTGACCTATGGTCCAACAGAGACACATATAAGGTGGGCGTCTATGTGCTGCCCAAGAAACTCGATGAAGAGGTGGCGCGCCTGCATCTGGAAAAAATTGGCGTGAAGCTGACGACGCTGTCTGCGAAGCAGGCGGATTATCTGGGCGTCGCAGTGGAAGGGCCGTACAAGGCGGAGAACTACCGGTACTGAAAGCAGAGAACAAGGAACAGTTGTTCGGTTGTTGAGCGGTTAGGGATCATGGGATTCAAGAGCAAGATGTAAAGAGCAAAGCCTCGGCTACGGCAGGGGCTTTGTTTTTTATACCGTTGAGCAAGACGGCGTGGTCTGAAGTAGTAAGGTGGTGTCTCTGTTGGGCTGTCAGACACGATAGAATCCAAAAGATTTGATAGAGAATGAATTGATCAGGAGGGAACAGAAATAATGTTGGAGTTCTGGATTCACATTGCACCTTTAGGAACCTTTTTCGCAACCCTTGCTTGGTTTTTGATTGGATTGCCAACGATGATTGCCGCCTACTATCAATCGTGGAAGGGGCGGCAGGAGGCGAAGGTGGTGCGCGAGGGAAAGTTGCAGCGCAAGAATTGCCTGGAGTTTGTAACCGTGGATGGGAACTGCGTCAACCTGGTGCCGCTGGAGACGTTGCACACGCTGCCCAAGCCGGGCGATATTGTTCTCTTGCCTGGAGATGGAATTAATGGCGAAGGCAAGCTTCTACCTGGCGCTTATCTCATCGCGGGAATTGAACATATTTACGTCCATGTGCAGTATCAGGGCAGCCGGCCGCGGGAAGCGCGTCTGACAAAGGCGGTGGCCAAGGTGACCTCGCTGAACCCCGCGCTGATGGTCTAAGCGTAAAGCCGGACAAAAGGGCCGATTCTTGTGATTTTCTGGCCTCGAGAGAAATGTACAAAGCAAAGCTCCGTTAGATACCGGTGCTTTGCTGCGTTTAGAGACAGTTTGTAGCTCATTATTCAAAAACAGAATCAAAAGTCACGTAACTAAGGAGAATAATCATCCGCTCGACCATTAAGAGGCTCCATAGCGCGCCGATAGCGGAAGAAGTGGCATGAATAGATTTGCCCGTGGGGGTTTTTTATGCGCATACGCCTGGTACTTGCTTTTCTGATTCTGGTTGGATTTTCTGGTTGCGGAACCCAAAAACAGTTGACAACCACACCTGCCCCCCCTGCCGCTGTCACGCACAACTACAATGGGACAGCTTCAGTGGGCGACTTCTTGACTATCACCGTGAACTCAACCGCACTGACCATCACTTATTCGAATCTCTCCAACGGAGAAAGCGGAACGGTTCCGTATACTGTGAACGCGAACGGGAGTTATACGATCAACGACCCGACAGGCAATTTGCTTTCGGCTTACGAGGTGCCGGGTTACGCGATGATGATTCAGTCGGCCAAATCCGGGCCGGACCAGAACACGCCGGCGCTGATTACGGCTGTGGAGAGTGGACCGATCACTCTGAGCACCTTCTCAAACAACAGCTACAACTATATGTCGTTCCGCACCTCGTTCGGCGGGCTGGAAATCGGTTCGATAAGCATTGGATCGACCTCAGGGACGAATACGAACTACTGGCCTTACGGCAACACCAACCCCACAGAGACGGGCGGCGCCTTCGGCGGCGGCCCGATGGATTTCAGCGGGCTGGTGGAGGATGTTTCCGGAACGTATATGTCCGGACCAGTCGGTGGATCGGGCGGCGGGACGGATTACATCTTTGGCACAACGGGCGGCTTTTTCATCGTGGACACGCCCAACGGATCGATCATCGGATTGCCGAAGGCGTCGATTCCAGACTTCGATCCTACGGTGGCGGGAACCTACAACGGCGTCTACTACGAGAAGCTCAACGCCAACAACTCGGGAAGCACAGAGACGGGTACGCCTTCGACCGGCCAGGCTACAATCGTGGTCAGCAACACGGGCGTCATTCAGGTAACGGATTCCAATAGCAACATGTTCATCAATGCCCAGCTGACACCGGTGGCCAGTTCACCCAACTTGTATGGCACCGGCAGTGACGGCAAGCTGACCGATCCCTGTTACGGATTGTTTACCTTCCACGCGGTGACCGCGAATTATGAGCATGATGTGTTTGTCACCTTTGTGGGCAACTCGGTGGTCTTTTCCAAGTACAGCGTGAATCTGCCTTGGAATGACGCAACCGGCGCCTACACTTATTGGTACGGCGTGGGGCTGAAGTAGGGGGCAAAAGCCTGAGCCAGTTTAGTTTTTGCGTAGCGCGGCAAATCCGCCTCTGGCTTATGTTGAGCTAGAGGCGGATTTTTCTTCATGAATGAATTTGCAGAAAGAAAAAATGTCCGAACCGGCCGCTTCAGAGATGAAGAGCTATATTTATTTGCGGTCAAATAGCCTGTGCCAGAGCCTCCACAGCGAGCTATGCAGCAGGCGGGTCTGCTGGGCTTTGAGCGCGGCATAGGATCGCTCGACATAGGAGTCGAACTCCGGAGGCCAGCCGATGGTGGAGCGGCGCTCGGAATAATCCTTATCGTTCCACTTGGCCAGGACGGCTTTGTAACCCACCACATGGGTTACGAAGTCGAGCAGGCATTGCGGCATCTGCTCCTCGACGATGAGATAGGCCTTCTCGATGATGATCTTTTCGCGAACATCGTTGAGGGGAATAAAGATGGTGGTCATCCACAGCATCCAGTCCTTCATCTCGTTATCAAGAATGGGGTAACTTTGCGTCTTGCCGAGCTTATTGAGCAGCGAGCGGTAGGCGATGTTTCCCGCCTGAGAGGCGACATAGAGAGGGCCATAGAACTCGTTGAGGCGGCGGTTGACCAGCTCAAGCTTGTCCTTGCGGCGGGCCAGCATTTTGGCGCTCCAGGCAGTGGCTAGATAACCGATAAAGGCCAATAGAATGGTCAGCGCGGTCGTATTGTCGAGAAACCTCTGCAAAAAATACATGGCAAGTCCGTATTCGTACTGGCAATGAGTATAGCGCTACCTTGATGCTGTATCAGGGCAGGCTTTCAGAAAAATGCGGCTCACAGTCCTCCGTAGAAGCGACCGAATACGCGGGCCAGCATGAGCGACATGAGCAGGATGCCCGCGCCGAGTAGAAGCATATGGCGGGTGTTGCGCAGATTGAAGTTGCCCACGCGACATATGAGCATGTAAGCAATGACGAGGTTGAAGAGTCCCCATAGAACATTGACCGTCGCGGAGGACAGGCCTACGCCCGGCGGCGATGCGAAGGGGCTCTGAAAGGCATGACCCGAGACTCCATTGCTGATATGGGGCAGGCTGTTGGCGAGAAATGCGCCTCCAAATAAGTACGCAAGATAGTGATACCAGCGCATAGTTTCTCCTTTCAGGATGACAGGGAAGCTGGTTTTAATTGCCCAAGGTGTAGATCACGTTGATGGTGGTTTCCACCTCCACCGGTTGATTGTTGAGCAGATAGGGGCGGTATCTCCATGTTTTTACGGCGTCGAGCGCGGACTGTTGCAACATGGCCGGACCGCTGATAACGCGAAGATTTTCGATCGATCCCGATGTGGAGATGACGGCCTGAAGCACTACTGTGCCAGAGACGCGGGCGGCTTTGGCGATGGGCGGATATACGGGGTTCGTCTTCATGATGAGCAGGCCCTGCGCAACGCCCGCGGGGAGGACGACCCTTTTTGGATGAGCCGGCGATTGAACAACGGGACGCCCGATGAGGATTTTGGCGGGCGCCCGCGGAGAGGATAAAGCCGGTGGAGGGGGCGGAGGCGGCGGGGGCGGTGCTGTGAGGAGGGTTGCCATCTTATCCTGTGGCAACTGCGAGGGGTAAATCAGCGGCATCATAATGAAGATTCCTACTGCCAACACCACTACGATTACTACAGCGGCGGCAGCCAGACAGAGCAGGAGAACAATCGTATTTCGTTTCTTGGTCGCGCGATCTACGCTCATTAATTTCCCTCCAGAAGCCGATTCAGTTGACACAGATCATTTTAATGCCACAGTACACCCCACCAACCGGCCACCTGCGGGTCGGCCAACTGCGTTCAGCCTAGTGAAATGCTCTAGGGCAGCAACTGGGGCTCGATCTTGCCGTAGATTTCGTCTGAGGCGTTTTTGATCTGATTCACGATATCGTGAAACTCCTTGGTATCGGCGAGGCGCAGCGGGGCGTCGATGCGAACGGAGAGGTCGTCATCGGCGTCGAGGCCGACTTTGACGCGATCGAACTCGTGATTGAATTTGAGGAGAGTATGCAGGAAGTCGGTAGTAACGGGCATGCGGCGCTTCTCCACCACGGTGACAAAGATGACCATCTGGTTGTTCTCGGTGTCCAGGGCCAGGACAACTTTGATGTCCTTCAGGTGTGTTCCGGTAAAGTGAATGACCCAGACAGTGGGCGACTTGGTGGTAATGAAGTTGTAGTCGTTGGCTTGCATAAGGCTGACCATCTTGGCGGTGCCATCGATGTTGGACTGGGCCGCCATGGGCAGGACAAGCGAGAACAAAAGGGCGGCGAAAAAGCAAAGGCGGGCAAACGAGAAAGTGCGGCGAGTGTGCATCGGTAAAACCTCCTGGGGGAGAACAAGATTGTATAAGAGTACTCCCGGGCAAGTATAGCGCGCAACCTGCGGTATGGAGCAACCGGATGAACTATCTCGCCTTAGGCGTGGAGTAAAAATATCAGGATTATCGACTCCACTTCGTTCAGTGAGTGCATATTTCCCCTATTTCTTCGGCGGCTTAACGGATGGCTTATTTCGATAGTCAGGCCGCGTTGAAGGGATGGGATGCTTTGGTTCGACCTTGTGCCAGTCAGGTTTTTTGGTGGAGACAATTGAACTATTCCTACCCATGAATAAATGAGTCCACGATAGCTTTCGCTCGAAGAAAAACAAAGCTGTAATCAGAAGCAGCGCAACTCCGCTCACCCAGCGTCCCGCCACCACATCGCCGGTTGTAGTCCAATCGACCGATACCTGCACATTTCCCTGCGGGACCGGAACAGCCATCAATCCGCGCTCTTGCTCGGCTATCGCTGTCACCGGAGTTCCATTCACCTTCACGCCCCATGCCGGGTAATATCGCAGCCGTAGAATCAGGTATCCAGCGTGCTCGGCGACTCCCACGATCCATTTCTGTTCCGGCATATTACCAGCAGACTCCAGACCAGAGGCTCCGCTGGTCAAAACCAATTCACGCCAGCCCGAACTATTACAGTTGGCCAAGTTACCCCGCCACACAGGAACTGACCCGGCATCCCCCTGTACTGAAGCGTCAGGATTATTATCCAGCAGGCAAGCGCTGGGCAAGCTTTGCACAATAAAATACGCCCGAGGGTCCACCAGAGGAACCCCGTTGGAATCCACCAGAGGATCTATAAAAGGAAGATGGGTGCCCGGCGTTCCGTATTCAGGTTTTCCAAATACTCCGACGCCTTCTCGAACCAGTTGTTGCAATGAGTCCATCGACGAGCCGCATTCAAAGTACCACCAGTAGGGCGCCGCCAGGCTGATTCCCACAAAGATGGCCGCACACGCAGCCATCTGCCATCTACGCAAGTTCCTTCTGTCGAAGCAGACGGCCAAGGCAAACCAGATTGCCATCGGTGCTTCCAGAATCATCAGCCAGCGCCAGGGAAACTGCAACAGCCGCAACTCGGGCACAACATTCCAAACCGGCAGCGAGAACGGAAGGAGCAGAAACAAAACAGCTAGCGGAATCAGAGCCAGCGGGATAGACCATCTGCGCGCTTCGGGCTCGACGCCGCGAATCCAGGCAACGGCGCCTGCGCTGAAGGTGATCACCAGCATGACGACAGCGAGGATCGAGATCTGGTGCAGTGTCATGTTGTGACTAGCCAATAAGGGATCGGCATTCCGGGCGAAGAGCCAGTTGTTTTCCACCACGTAATTCACCTGGGTCACGGCATCCTGAATGCTGGCCCAGTCCTTTTCCCAGACCGCGGGAATCAGATAAAGCGATGCCAGACCCATTCCTGCACATGTGCTCACAGCAGCACGCACCACGGGCGCCAGAGACTTTTCAATCAGAGCAGAGAGCAGCGCGACAGCAGCTAGCAAATAGCTGGCCATGATTCCCAACGGGCCGTTGCTCAACCAAATCCCGGCCACAATGAGCGCCAGCGGCGCCGCCGAACCGTCGAAGGTCCGTTCCCAGAAGTTGCCCGCGGGTTTTCGCCTTCGCAGCGCAAAAAGAAGCAGCAAGGGAATCCAAAATCCCCCCATGAGTTCTGCGTAATCGCAGCGAATGTATACGCTTAACAACGGATAGCCGACGAAGATCGCAGCGCAACCAGCCAATGTCGCCGGTCCATCGGACATCATCTCCCTGGCCAACGCGCGATTGGCGAATCCGGTTGCGGCAAGACATAGAATTGTGAAAGTGAGCCGGACAGAGTTCCACGGCATAATCATTCCCAGAACGGCCCCCACCATCCAGCTCAGCGGAGGATAAAAAACGAATCGAGGTTCGCCCGCTCCGAAATTCGGACTGTTGGCCCAATGCGGATAGAGCAGGCCCGACATGATACTGTGCTGGGCATCGATCCAGGAAACGAGGTGGAATCCGGAGTCGGCTCCGCATGAGGGGCCGCGCCAGATGAGTGGTCCTACCGCAATCACGGCAGCCATCAGGATGATGGCCGGTCCTGTCAAACCATGCAGGCGTGGCAAGGAACTCGTTGTTCTATTAGATTCCATCTTCCCGCGTGGTCTGCTCATGATTGAATCTCCATCATTGTACGATGCGATGAATCAGGAATTGCCTTTCCGGACCAGCAGGAGATCTCAGCAGTACGAAGACTCTTGAAATATGCCGATCATTTGTATCGGTAAGATTGTTAGTTTAGCGCACATTCATCCCAAGAGCTTGGCAGCTTCCTTTGCGAAGTATGTGACGATGAAATCCGCGCCGGCGCGGCGGATGCTGACCAGCGATTCGAGGATGGCGCGGTTGGGGTCGAGCCAGCCTTTTTGGAAGGCGGCCTGAAGCATGGAGTACTCACCGGAGACCTGGTAAGCGCCGATGGGCACGCCGGTCAACTCGCGGGCGGCGCGGATAACGTCGAGGTAGGGCATGGCGGGCTTCATGAGAATCATGTCCGCGCCTTCTTCGAGGTCAAGAGAGATTTCGCGCAGAGCCTCGCGGAGGTTGGCGCCGTCCATCTGATAGGTTTTGCGGTCGCCGAATTGTGGGGCGGAATCGGCGGCTTCGCGGAAGGGTCCGTAGAAGGCGGAGGCGAACTTGGAGGCGTAGCTGAGGATAGGAGTCTGCTGGTAGCCGGCTGCGTCGAGGGCGCGGCGGATGGCGGCGACGCGGCCGTCCATCATGTCACTGGGGGCGACGACGTCGGCTCCGGCTTTGGCCTGGCTGACGGCGGTGCGCGCCAATAAATCCAAAGACGGGTCATTGTCCACAATCCAGCCATCCGCGGTTTCGATGACCTTGCCGCAATGGCCGTGGTTGGTGTACTCGCAGAGGCAGACGTCGGCGATGAGGACCAGCTTCTTCGACGCGGGCGATGCTTTGAGGGCGCGCAGGCCCAGTTGAACGATACCCTCATCGTCGTAAGCGCCGGAGCCCAGCTCGTCCTTGGATTCAGGCAGGCCGAAGAGCAGCAGGCCCCCGAGGCCTAGTCGCGCGGCCTCCTCGGCCTCGCGAACGGCTTCATCGATGGAGAGGTTGAAGACCCCAGGCATGGAGGCGACCGGGCGGCGCACAGCAATTCCGGGGCAGAGAAAGATGGGGTGGATCAGATCGCCGGGGGTGACGGCGGTCTCGCGCATTAGGGCACGCAGAGATTCAGTGCGGCGAAGTCGGCGCATCCGCGATTGGGGAAAGCTCATGGTTCAGATTGTACTGCGGAAAGGCGGATTCAAAACAGGGTTGATTGTTCTTTGTATGGGGCTGTACGATGAATGGCAAAATCACACTATGCGCTGTAAGTGGAGGAAACCATCGTATGAAGAATCGTTGTGAAACTCTGGCTATTGCCTGCTTACTGATGCGGGTTCTTCTTACAATTCCGATGATGTGGGCGCAACAACCGCCCATGCAACAGCAGACAGAGCTGACCAAGAATGAAAAATCCCAAATCTCCGGTATCTTGTATGACGCTTATAACGATGTCAAGAAGTACTACTACGATCCAAAGCTACACGGAGTGGACTGGGAGGCCTGTTATCAGCAATACGTCGCCAGGATCGAGAAGACACGCAATCTGGGGGAGGGATTCCGGCTTGTTGCCGCCTTTCTGAGCGAGCTGAAGGATTCGCATAATTTCTTTATTCCTCCGGAACGCACGAACCATTACTACCCTGGTTACAAAATAGAACTGGTGGGCAATGACGGCTTCATCACTCAGTTAAGGCCGAATTCCGACGCCGCAAGCAAACTGCATATCGGTGACCAGGTGGTGATGCACACCGGCTACAAATTGAACCGAGAGGATTTTTATGATTTGCGGTACTACTACACGACACTGGCTCCTCGGCCATCTGTTGAGTTGGTAGTTCGGTCGCCCGGCAGCGCGGTGCGTACAGTGGTGGTCGACTCCAAGGTGAAGGTAGAGAAAAAATATTATAACTACAAGGAGACAATCGATCATAGGTACGACGAGTTGCGTGACTACGAGAATGAAAACCATGCTACTCGTTCCCGTGTTGTGGAGCGAGGCGATGTGGCGATTTGGAAGCTGCAGCATTTCTTTGTGGAAGATGGCGAAATAAGCCGGGCGATTCGCATTGCTCGCAACCATAAGACGCTCATCCTGGACCTGCGCGGGAATCCTGGTGGGTCAGCCGACACACTGAAGATGATCGTGGGGTCACTTTTTGACAAGGATATTAAAATTGCGGATCGCGTTACACGGAAAGATACCAAGCCGATGCTTGCCAAACACCAGGGCACTCCATTTGAAGGTAAGATCATCGTTCTGGTGGATGCAAGTTCCGCGTCGGCTGCGGAGCTATTGGCCCGTGTCATTCAGCTCGAGAACCGCGGCACGGTAATTGGCGACAAAACGGCGGGAGCGGTCATGGAAGCCCGGCTTTACGTCGATACGCAGCAAGTAGATACCATGTTCGCATACGGATTCAGCATCACGGATGCCGACTTGATCATGAGCGACGGCAAGAGCCTGGAGAAAACGGGAGTCTTACCGGACGAAGTACTGCTGCCGACTGGGGCCGATCTGGCCGCGGGCTGCGATCCAGTTCTGGCGCACGCCGCGGAACTGGCTGGCATCAAACTGGACACTATCGCGGCAGGCAAGATGTTTCCGTATGAATGGGCGCCGCTTTAAGGCAATCTTATACTCAGGTGAAATCCTCTGCTGTTATGATCTGAATCATCATGCAATCAGCCGATATTGCACCTGTTGCGGTGACAGAGGAAAGTCGTGCGTCTATCCCAGCGGCGGGTAGTGTCCCGGCCAAGCTTCTGCCGCCCTGCCTGGTTCGATGGGCACAGGCATTGGTTCTTGCGGCGCTCATTTCCGCTCCGGCATTGATCTGCGTGAAGATATCAATGGTTGCAGATCCGGATGTATGGTGGCATTTGCGCAGCGGCGAGTGGATACTGCAGCACTGGGCAGTGCCACAGACAGAGCCGTTCTCCTGCTTCGGCGCGGGCAAGCCCTGGGCAGCCTATAGCTGGCTCTTTGAAGTGATTATTTTTCAGCTTTTTCAGCGGCTGGGCCTGGTGGGGCTGGTGGTCTATAGCACTGCCATGGTGGCGTTGATTACCGCGGCTATGTATCGGTTGATACAACGCCTACAAGCTGATTTTTCGCTGGCGGTGCTGCTGACATTCGTGGCGGCGTCGATTCTCTATCAACTTTTTACACCACGCCCATGGTTGTTTTCGATCCTGTTTTTTGCGTTGGAGCTTGATCTTCTAATGCAGGCGCGAAAGATGGGCAAGATCAAAGGCATGCTTTGGTTACCGGTTCTCTTCGCATTGTGGGCCAATGTGCATATTCAATTCATTTACGGCCTGGTGGTGCTGGGAATTGTCTTGGCGGAATCCATCGTGGCGCTCGGGGGGACAAAAATCCAGGTGCGCATTCACGCCGGCCGTCTATGCGGCATCTTTGTTGCGTGTTTGTTGGCAACCATGGCGAATCCGTACGGGTGGAAGCTTTACGAGGTTGCGTACGATCTGGCCGCACAGTCCGGGGCGATGAACAAAGTGACAGAACTAGCGGCGATGCCGTTTCGCGGCCCCAACGACTGGTTTGTGCTGATCTTCGCCCTGGCTGCCGCCGGAGTACTGGCCAAAGCCCGCCGTTATGTGTTCTTTGAAAGCATATTACTGGCTTTTGCCATCTACATTTCCTTCCGTTCGCAACGAGATATGTGGGTGGTGGTGATTGCGGCATGTGCCATTCTTGCTCAGGAACTTAAAGGAGATGTTAAGAACCGGCCGCGAGTGTCGGCCTCCGCCGCACCGATTGTGGCGATTGCCACAGGGATGATGGTGTTTATTGGTTTCTGTGTGATACATGCGGACAATGCGCATCTGAGCACGAAGCTGGCCGATGCTCTACCCGTTCGCGCCGTGGAAGTAGTGAAAGAAAAGGGCTGGGGCGGGCCTCTGTATAACGACTATAGCTGGGGAGGTTATCTGATATGGGCTTTGCGCATGCCTGTCAGCATGGATGGACGCCAGAATATCTATGGCGATCAGCAGATTGACCTTTCGGACAATACGTGGAACGGCCGGCCAGATTGGGCCTCAGATCCCAACCTTCAGAAGGCAGGCTTGGTGATTGGGCCGGTCAAAGCATCTCTGACCCAGTTGCTGCGGATGGACCCGCGCTTTGAATTGGTCTATGAAGATAAGCTCGCAGCGGTCTTTATCGCGCGCAAGATCTTGCCTTCCGGGGCGGCGGTACCATCGACAGCAGCGGGTAACCAGACGGCTCACCCTGCAATTAAGTGACACAAGCTCATTAGAAGGCAGTAAGCTGTCTTACAACTGATCGTAGAGAGTCGAATTGCGGTAACCGAGCAGCATAATCAGGGTCCAGATACCCATCGCGGTTCCGAAAGGGAACTTCAGCAGGCTCAGGATGGCTGCTACGATGGCTACGACCCTCCCCCAGGGAGCGTGTTCCAGGAGGCCAATTCCGGCAGCCAAGGCCAGGCCAACGCGCACCAGGAGAATCATCCAGCCAAAGCGCAGGAGCGCGGGCGTGAACCAGAACGGCGGCATGGGGCCGCGCGACCAGGGTCCGTTCATCCATGGGCCGAAGTGGCCGGAGAGGAAGGCATGGGCGAAGGCCAGCCCGATGATTCCAGTCACCAGGGCAATGGCAGCGTAGATGAGCCAGACGACGCCCAGCGTCCTCACTTTACCGGCGTAATTCTGCAGTTGGAACTCCAGTCCAGGCACGGGTGGGACCGGCGGCATAGCCGGGCGGCCACACTTTGGGCATGATCCCTGCCCAGGCGCTAAAGCCAGTCCACATGCGCTGCAATACATGATTGCCTCCTCGAAGAAACGGTTATGAGCTTACTACGCAACCGGGTTGTGCTTAGTTCCGCGACATGCTGGGAGCCAAAAGCCCCGGCTGACTGCCTGTATGGGTCAATACTGGCCATATTGCTTCAATTCCGGCCGGTAGTTTGTTATCCGCGTGGAAATGTTCTCACGTTTCAAGCCCAGGCAACGATAAACAGAATGGGAGACAGAATCCATGGCGACACAAGCCAGGGCGACTACTGCTGCCGGTTCGTACGAGGAACAGGCAGGTCAGCTTCGCTATGTGGCGCGTCAGCCAATTCTGAATTTGCAAGGCGAGGCTCATGGCTATGAGTTGCTCTTCTGGAATGGGCGCGAGCCTAGCATCAGTACCTTAGGCGAGTTGGCAACCCGTACCATGCTGGACAATACAGTGGTGTATGGACTGCATGAGCTGGCGCGTGGATTGCCTGCTTTTGTGAACTGCACCGCGGATTCGCTGACCGAGGAGTGGGTAGAGGTATTGCCTCCCCACAAGACGGTCCTGGAGTTGACATCCGACGCGGAACCCACGCCGAGCCTTCTGGCCGCTTGCCGCAAGCTGAAATCAATGGGCTTCCACCTGGCGCTGGCCGGCTTCACAGGGGATCCGGACTCCAGGCCTCTGGCCGAGCTGGCCGACTATATTAAGGTGGATGTGCTCAAAGTCAACGCCATGGAGCGCGGCAATATGCTGCGTTGGCTGAGTGGCTCCACAGCCAGACTGGTGGCACAGAATGTAGAGACGCAGGAACAATACGGGCAGGCCTGCAAAGAGGGCTTCGACCTGTTTCAAGGGTATTATTTCTGCCGCCCAGAGCCGCTGGAGAGCCACAAGATACCAGGCAACCGGCTGGTGCATCTGGAGATTCTGGAAGATCTGCAAAACGACCCCGTTGACTTGCAACGCCTGAGCCAGTTGGTGATGTGCGACGCCAGCCTGACTTATCGTCTGCTGCGGCTGGTGAACTCGCCGATCTGCGCAATGCGGCAGGAGGTAACCTCGATCCAGATGGCGCTGATGCTGGTGGGAGAGGCAACCTTCCGGCGTATCGCCATGCTGGCCATCGCCAGCGACTTCAGCACCGACCAGTCTGCGGAGATTCTTCGCATGACCTTCGAGCGCGGGCGATTCTGCGAACTGGCGGCTCCCCTGTGCGGCTTGTCTGCCAGCGAACAATATCTAATAGGCATGGTCAGCCTCTTCCCGGCGATGTTGCGCATTCTGATGGAAGACCTGGTCCGATTAATGCCCCTGCGCGAGACGGCCCGCGAGGCATTGCTGGGCAGGGAGACGCCAGAGGGCATGCTGCTGCATTGGATTATCTGTCACGAACACGGGAACTGGGCGGAGTGCGATGCGGTGGTCCGCTCCAGCGGCATGAGCCACGAGCAGATGATGACCTGCCATGCGCTGGCAGTGGAATGGGCCGAGGCGGCGCTGCGATCCAATGCGTGAGCGGCTACTCTGAGTCGAGGACGACTTTCAGGCATCAAAGCCGAAAACCAGTTATCACACAACTTTTCGATCAGAAGGTGGTCGATGTGGTCTCGCAGTTGTGTAGCCGGGCTGAGATTGCGGGAGCAGAAAAGGGCTTGGGGTGGTTGTTAAATCGGACTGGCGCAGTCCGAAATCAGTATGGTATCTTGCTATATTAGTCACAGGATTTTGTACCCTGGCATTGCGGCAGGAATAAGGGCGCGTTGGCGCTTTCCCTGCGGTTGTCGCAAACAGTTTCTTTTCAGTGGATTATAAGGTTTGGCGGAACAGGTTATATTGGGAATTGTAGCCGCATCCGTCTCCGCAGCGAGGTTGTTGTAGGCTGGCATGTTCTGGCTCTAGGATGGTCCGCTTCCCAGGCGTATTCAGGAGCAACTTTTTCACGCAATAAATGTGACCGCCGGCACAGCGCGCACATCCAAGTTAAAGAAAACCAGGCAAGGAAAGAACGCATGGCGCAAATCTTCGACCGCAGCTCCAATGCTCTGGCACGTGCCAGCCTGGTATTGTCGGGGCTGATCGTGATCGCTCTGGGGGTGACGCTGAATGAGTTGCAGCGCTCGCCCTGGGTGACGCGTCAGGGTCAACGGCCGGACCAGCCGGTTCCCTTCAGCCACAAGCACCACGTGCAGGGGCTGGGGATTCAGTGCCAATATTGCCACACCACGGTGGAGAAATCGAGCTACGCCGGAATCCCGCCGACCAAGACCTGCATTAACTGCCATGCGCAGATCTGGACCAATGCGCAACTGTTGGAGCCGGTGCGCGAGAGCTGGGCGACGGGCAAATCGCTGCCCTGGATCAAGGTGCATGACCTGCCGGATTTCGTCTACTTCAGCCATGAGATTCACGTGAATAAGGGCGTGGGCTGCGCCAGTTGCCATGGGCGCGTGGACCAGATGCCGCTAATGTACGCCGAAAACACCTTACAGATGGAGTGGTGCTTGGATTGCCATCGCAACCCGGCCAAGAAGCTGCGGCCCACCAGCGAGATTTACAACATGGCCTGGGAAGCGCCGTCGAAGGACCGGCCGGTGTGGTGTGCAGTGGGCGGCGAGAAGACGAGCGTGCCAACGGCCGAGAGCGTCAGTTGCGTGACGAAGGAGCCAGAACATGCATCGACCGAGGTTGCTTCGCTGAAGATGCCGTCCATTGGAGTGCAACTGGCTCTGACCACCCTAGCGTTGCCGCGGGCTGATGCGCCGGAACTCCCGAAGGCAAAGTATGAGAAGTTTACCAGCCAGGATGGGTTGGGGAAATTTCTTGTAGTGCGCTACAAGATACGCACGCCCAATGAACTCTCCAGTTGCGAGGTCTGCCACCGATGAGCGGACGAAAGAAGATGAATCAAGACGCAAAGAAGATCGGTGACCAGGTGGCGCAAGCACCCGGCTTTGTATCAGGGCAAGACTTCAGTCGTGCCGCAAGTGATACCCAATCGACGTGGGCTTTAGCTCCTGAGGGAGGCTCTTCGGCCGCAACGGCCGCCTCCGTGCCGATGACTCTCGTCCAGATTCGCGAGAGGTTGAAGGGTGTGCGCGGCAAAAAATATTGGCGCTCTGTGGATGAGCTGGCGAATACGCCGGAGTTTCAGGCGGCTGTGGAGAAGGAATTTCCCGGCTCTCCTCACGCTTGGGGCGATGAGGTTTCGCGGCGTGGATTTCTGAAATTCATGGGCGCGTCGGCGGCGCTGGCTGGCCTCGCCGGTTGCACCAAGCAGCCAGACGAGCCGATCTATCCATATATAAAGCAGCCGGAAGATTTGATTCTGGGCAAGCCGAATTACTTTGCCACGGCGCATCCGTTTGTAACCGGGGCTGTCCCGCTGCTGGTCAAGAGCGATCAGTACCGGCCCATCAAGATCGACGGCAACCCGGAGCATCCTTATAACCAGGGCTCATCGGACCCGTTTACGCAGGCGACGCTGCTGGATTTATACGATCCGGACCGTTCGCAGCACGTGAAGTATCGCGATGAGAATCGCGAGTGGGCGGAGTTTGCCGTCAAGTTTCGCGAGAAGGTGATCTCGACCAAGGACGGCACGGGAATTTATTTCCTCAGCGAGACGATTACCTCGCCGACGCTGGCGCGCCAGTGGCGCGAGGTGCAGAAGAAGTATCCGAAGGCGAAGCTGGTGCAATATGATCCGGCGATTGCGGGGACGGCGCTGGCTGCTGGATTAAATGTTCAATATGATTTGACTGACGCGGATGTGATTGTTTCGCTGGATGCGGATTTTCTGAGTGGCGCGGCGTATCCGGGATTCCATCAGCTCGTGCGTCAATATGCGGAGCGGCGCAAAGACCCGAAGAAGCTGAACCGGCTGTATGCGATTGAAAGTACACCGACGACGACGGGGTTGAAGGCAGAGCATCGGCTTGGGCTGCGGGCGAGTGAGATTCCCGCCTTTGCTGCGGAACTGGCGAAGGCTGTGGGCGTTATTAGAGTTGAAGCTCCGAGTTATGCATGGACCGATGAGCAAAAGAAGTTTCTGGTTGCACTGGCCAAGAACTTGAAGACTCACGCGGGAAAGAGCGTGGTGATTCCGGGCATCTATCAGGATCAATCTGTCCAGGCAATGGCATCGGCGATAAATACAGCAATCGGCGCTTATGGAAAGTTGGCGCTGCTCGTTGGCGATCCAAATGGTCCGGCGATTGGATCACAATTAACAGGGCTCAAGTCACTCATCTTTGACCTCAACGCAGGAAAGGTGGATTGGCTGGTGATACTGAACGCCAATTCGATTTACTCCGCGCCTGCGGATTTGGAATTTACTGCGGCGTTTGAGAAGGCGAAGATGACAGTGCATCTCGGCTCGCATCTGGATGAGACCGGGCAGTATGCGCAATGGCATATTCCTGCGGCGCACTATCTGGAGTCGTGGTCGGATGCGCGAGCCTATGACGGAACAGTTTCGATTGTGCAGCCGATGATTGATCCGCTCTATGGCGGCAAGACGGCACATCATTTCTTCCAAGCGTTGTTGGATGAGCCGGGGCTTAGTCCGTATGGTGCAGTGCGCGAGACATGGAAGTCCACCATCAAGGGCGACTTTGAGGTGGGTTGGCGCAAGGCGTTGCATCAGGGTTGGATTGACGGAACAACGAATGTAAGCAGCCAACCATATCTCAATGGCGTGTCATTTGAGGCTAAAGTACCTGCGCCCGCGCCGAAGGACGCACTGGAGATTATCTTCCGGCCGGACCCGAATATATATGACGGGCGATGGGCGAATGTGGGTTGGCTGCAGGAGCTACCCAAGCCGGTGACCAATCTGAGCTGGGACAATGCGGCGATCATGTCCGGCGCGACGCTGACTAAGTATGGCCTGGAAGAAGATGACATTGTTGAGCTATCCGTGCAGGGGCGCAAGGTGAATGCGCCGGTGATTGTTGCGCCGGGGCACCCGGATAACTCGGTCACGGTGCACTTAGGCTATGGGCGGCAGACAGGGCGCGTCGCAGGAGGCGCGGGATTCAACGCTTATCTGATTCGCACATCGGATGCATTGTTTTATGCCGTGGGCTCGATGAAGAAGGTGGAAGGCAAGTGGGGCGTGGCTGTTACTAAGAGCCACTTCCAGGATCACCGTCCGAAGTTATTTGGCGGCGAGGGTAACGGCAACAACTCGATGGAAGCGAATGAGGCTCTGGGCGAGCGCGGGATTATTCGCTATGCGACGCTGGAGGAGTACAAGGCCAATCCGGGATTTGCCAACGAGGGCGAGACGCACTCCACGACTGACAAGAGCAACTCGCTCTTCCCCAACTGGGAGTACAAGGACAACGCCTGGGGCATGTCCATCGACATGAACAGTTGCACGGGTTGCAATGCGTGCATCGTGAGCTGTTACGCGGAGAACAACATTCCGGTCGTGGGCAAGCAGCAGGTGCGCATTGGGCGCAATATGCAGTGGCTGCGCATAGACACTTATTTCGAAGGAGATTTAGCGGCCCCGCGCGCCCACTTTCAGCCGATGGCCTGCCAGCATTGCGAGAACGCCCCCTGCGAACAGGTTTGCCCGGTGGGGGCGACGGTGCATACGCCCGAGGGCTTGAACGCGATGGTCTACAACCGTTGCGTGGGCACGCGCTACTGCTCCAATAACTGCCCGTACAAAGTTCGCAGATTTAATTTCTTGCTTTACTCGGACTTTGAGACGCAGAGCCTGAAGCTGATGCGCAATCCCGACGTGACGGTGCGTTCGCGCGGGGTGATGGAGAAGTGCACCTACTGCTTGCAGCGGATTTCGGCGGCCAAGATTGAAGCGGATAAAGAAAATCGTCCCATTCGTGACGGAGAGATTGTAACTGCCTGTCAGCAGGCTTGCCCGGCTCAGGCGATTACCTTTGGCAATATCAACGACAAGCAGAGCAAGGTGGCGAAGTTGCAAGACGACGAGCGGAGTTATCAGGTGCTCGCCGATCTGAATACGCGTCCGCGAACCAAGTATGTGGCCGCGGTGACGAATCCGAATCTCGAGCTGGAAGAGGGGCCGGTGGAGCATATGCCGGTGAAGACAGTGAAGAAGTGAATAGGTGAAAGAGTGAAGTAGTGAAGCAGTAAAAAGTGAGTTAGTGAGCTAGCGGAGCACGATGGCAAGCGGTGAATTGAAAGGCAATCCGAGGCGTGATCCGGCGACAGGCGAGTATAGCGTCATAGCGCCGGGGCAGACATTCTTGTCTGTCACGGAGAAGATCACGCGCATTGTGCTGACGCCGGCGACGCCGCTGGGCTGGCTGGCGATTTTCGGCGTAGGCGGCGCGCTGGCCACGATGCTGATGGTGGCGCTGACCTGGCTGTTTCTGGAGGGCGTGGGCATCTGGGGCATCACGCAGCCGGTGGCGTGGGGCTTTGCGATTATCAATTTCGTATGGTGGATCGGCATCGGCCACGCCGGCACGCTGATCTCGGCGATTCTGCTGCTCTTCAAACAGAGTTGGCGCAATTCCATCAACCGCTTCGCGGAGGCCATGACGATCTTCGCCGTCGTCTGCGCGGGATTGTTCCCTCTGATCCACGTAGGTCGTCCGTGGCTGGCTTACTGGATGCTGCCGGTTCCGCTGACGATGGGCGTGTGGCCGCAGTTCCGCTCGCCACTGATGTGGGATGTCTTTGCGGTTTCGACATATGCGACTATCTCGGTGGTCTTCTGGTACATCGGTATGGTTCCCGACTTTGGCACCATGCGCGACCGCGCGGAATCGAAGTTTGTGAAATATGCGTATGGTCTCTGCTCGCTGGGTTGGCGCGGCTCGGTGCGCCACTGGGCGCGCTACGAAACGGCCTCGTTGCTGCTGGCCGGCCTCGCCACGCCGCTGGTGCTCTCCGTGCATACGGTCATCAGCTTTGATTTCGCGGTGGCCGTGCTGCCGGGCTGGCACACGACGATCTTTCCGCCGTACTTTGTTGCCGGTGCGATTTATTCCGGATTTGCCATGGTGCTGACGCTGGCCATTCCGCTACGCAAGTTCTATCACCTGGAAGGACTGGTCACCGAGCGGCATATCGATAACATGGGCAAGGTGATGCTGGCGACGGGCTTCATTGTGGCCTACGGATACGCCATGGAAGTTTTCATGGCGTGGTACTCAGGCTCGCACTGGGAAGCCTTCATGATGTGGAACCGGATGTTCGGGCCGATGGGTTGGTCCTATTGGGTCTTAGTTACCTGCAACCTGGTGATTCCGCTAACGACCTTGTGGTCGCGCAAGCTGCGAACATCAATACCGTTCATGTTTTTTATTTCGATAGTAGTGAACACGGGCATGTGGTTTGAGCGCTTTGTGATTGTGGTAACTAGCCTATATCGCGACTTTCTGCCATCGGCGTGGGGTACTTATCGAGCGACTAAGTGGGACTATATGACGTATGTGGGCACGCTGGGATTGTTCACGGCGCTGTTCCTCTTATTTGTGCGCTTCCTGCCCATGATTCCCATGAGTGAAATTCGCATGATGCTGCCGGGAGCCAAGATAACTCCCAAAAAGGCGGCGGAGGCTGGTGACTAATGGCCGCACGCGAAGGGATCTACGGCCTGTTGGCCGAATTCGATACGCCGGGCGATCTGATCCGCGCCGCGCAACAGGCGCGCAAGGACGGCTGGCGGCGCATGGATTGTTACACGCCCTATCCGGTGGAGGAGGCGGCCGAGGCTATCGGCTTCCATCGTAACAAGGTGCCGTTGCTGACGCTGGTGGGCGGACTGATGGGCCTGGTGGCAATGTTTCTGTTGCAGGTATGGGTTTCGGTTTGGGCTTATCCGTTGAATATAGGCGGGAGGCCGTTGTTCTCCTGGCCGGCGTTTATTGTGCCTGCCTATGAGTGGACGATTTTGTTCGCGGGATTATCGGCGGCCTTTGGGATGCTGGCGCTGAATGGATTGCCGGCATTGTATCATCCATTGTTCAACGCGCCTAACTTCCGCGACGGAGCGACGACGGACAAGTTCTTTCTATGTCTGGAGGCGTTGGATCCCAAGTTCGACTTAGTGGAAGCGAAGAAGTACTTAGAGAGCTTTCAGCCGGTCTCGGTGGTGGAGGTGGAGTACTGATGAAGAGACAGTTCTCAGTTGTCAGTTCTCAGTTCTCAGATTTCCGACGCATTGCGGCGGCGGTTGGATTGGCCTCGGTGATGTTTGTTGCGGGCTGCCGTCAGGATATGCACAACCAGCCGAAGATTCGCCCGCAGCGTGGCTCAGAAATGTTTGCCGACCAGCGCGGCGCGCGTCCGCAAGTGGCGAATACCGTGGCGCGGGGGCAGTTACGCGAAGACAGCTATTTCTATACAGGTGTGGTTCAGGCGGCGAACGGATATCGCGAAGAGAAGGACGAGATGCCGTTTCCTGTGACGATGGACGTGCTGAAGCGCGGGCAAGAGCGCTTCAACATTTATTGCGCGCCCTGCCACTCGCGGGTGGGGAACGGGCTGGGCGAGATCGTGCAGCGCGGCTACAAGCCGGCGGCAAACTATCACGATCAGGTGCGGTTGTCGCAGCCCATTTCGCACTACTTTTATGTGATGACGAACGGGTATGGCGCCATGCCGGACTACTCCACGCAACTGACTCCTGAGGATCGCTGGGCGGTGGCGGCTTACATTCGTGCATTGCAGTTGAGCCAGGCGGCGAAAGTGGAGGATGTGCCAGCAGGAGTGCAGGTGCGAAGTTTGAAGGAGATTGCCGCCCAGATTGGACACCCGGAGTTTGCCCAGCCGTGGACGCTGCCATCGACGGCTATTCTGGCGAACCCTAACGACATGAAGCAGGGCAACCCGGCTTTGGCGCCGGCCAATCCGGCACCACCGGAGATCAAGATTCCACTCAGCAAACCGGCTGCGCACTAAGGGACTAGAGACTAGGGAATAGGGACTAAGGACGCAAAGAATGGCACACGAGACGCACGACGCCAACACGCACGCCAAGCAATTGCCCCATGATCTGGGTGCGCCGAAGTTTGTCGACGGCTGGCAGAGGCGTGCGCTGGCTGTCGGGCTGGTTTCCTCGGCGGTCGCCGTTGGGTTGGGCTATGCGGATGGACGCGGCTTCGATGTGGACCACTTGCTGAGAGCTTGGCTGCTGGGGATGGTACTTACCTTTGGCTTCGCAGTTGGCGGGCTGGCTCTGCTGATGGTGCAATACGTCTCCGGCGGCAAATGGGGCTTGCTATTGCGTCGACCCTTGGAAGCGATGAGTCGCACGCTGCCGCTGGTCTTTGCTTACTGGGTGGTGGTTGCATTCTCGCTCAGAAAACTTTATCTGTGGGCCGCTGTAAGCGATGTGAACGCGGCGCTGAAATCCGGATGGATCAACGAAGTTCAGGCGCACGCTATCGAATTCAAGCGGCCCATGCTGAACTCAGGAGCATTTGTATGGGTCAGTCTGATGTGCTTTGCGATTTGGGGATTTTATACCTGGCGGCTGAATGCGCTGGGCCTGAGGCGCGATAAGGAGACGCTCGAGAAGACGCCGGAGTGGATCAAGCGGATGGAAAACATCAGCGGTCCCGGCATCGTGGTGTACTCCGTCACCATGTCAGTTGCCGCCATCTATTGGGTCATGTCGCTTGATCCCACGTGGTACTCGTCGGTTTATGGGCTGCTGTTTTTGGTAGGGCAAGCGTACCAGGTGCTGGCGCTGGGAATCATTGTTGTGATTTTGCTGTCGAAGGGCGAGCCGTTCAAGACGATTCTACGGACGACGGAGCAGCACGACCTGGGAAACTTCACCTTTGCCTTTGTAATGCTGAACATTTATCTTGCCTTCTCGCAGTTCCTCATTATTTGGTCGGGAAATTTGCCGGAGGAGATTCCCTGGTACCTGGATCGCGTGACGGGCGGCTGGGGCGTGATTATCACGCTGGATTTTATTTTCCACTGGCTGATTCCGTTTACACTGTTGCTCTCGCGTGATTTGAAGCGCAACAAGAAGCGGCTGGTGTGGGTCTGCCAATGGATGGTCTTCGCCAAGGCTTTCGATCTTTTCTGGTTGATTGAACCTAACTTCAAAGATGCGGCGCGCAATCTGCACTTCAGTTGGGGAATTCTCGAATATGTGGCAGTGCCGGTAGCGATGATGGCGATTTGGGTTGCGTACTTCTGTGTGCAGCTAAAGACGCGTCCGCTGGTGCAAACCAACGATCCGCATTTGGCGGAGATATTGGAGGCGGAACATGCACACGCCTGAGCCGGAAGATCGCAAAACGGAGAAGATTGACGCATCGAAGGGCTACGAGGCGAGCGACGTGCGTGTCTCCGGCGTGGTGGTCTTTCTGGTCGCGCTCACCGTCTTTGCGGTGGTGACGGGGTTGTTGGCTTATGGGCTGGGTAAAGTGCTCGATGCGCGCATGAGCAAGGAGGATGGGCAACCGAGTAGATGGGCGAAGCAGGTGGATGTGCGTCCGCTGGGCAACATGCCGTCGAATCCCGAGATGCAGAGCAAGCTAAACGAAATGACGCAGAGTTTTCCCGCGCCTAAGTTGCAGACTGACGACGGCAACCAGGATGTGACCGACCTGCATGCACGCGAGGATTTGCTGCTGGAGAATTACAGTTGGGTTGACGAGGCACACAGTAAAGTAAGAATTCCCATTGGGCGAGCCATGGATTTGATTGCGCAACGGGGATTGCCGGTGGCCAAGGCGGTGGAACTGACGCCGTTGATGACTGGGGACAAGAAGCCGGTGATTGCCTTGCCGTTGACGAATGGGTTTGCACGGACGGGGTATGAACTGGATCAGGCAGCGGCGATGCGGCCATCCGCACTTTCGGCGCACTAAGTGGATTTCGAGAAATGTTCGAAACAATGAAAGAAGACTGTATGCGAGGCAGGAGAACAATCCGGAGAGACTGGCGAGGAGCGGCGGCAGTGGCAGCTTTGTGCCAATTTCTGTTCGCGCCGTTGCTCATCGCGCAAGTCTCGCGCTACGACGAGAAGCAGATGGCGCCGGTCAGCGATAAGCCGCCGGATATTTTGAACAAGGTGGGAATAGCGCAGCGGCTGAATGAGCAGCTTCCGCTCTCACTCACTTTTACCGACGATGCAGGCAAGCAGGTACAACTGGCGAGTTACTTTGGCAAGAAGCCGGCGATTCTGGCGCTGGTTTACTACCAATGCCCCATGCTCTGCTCGGAGGAATTGAATGGGCTGACCAGCGCCTTGCAGATGGTTAGCTTTGTTCCCGGCAAGGACTTTAGCGTGATCGTGATCAGCATCGATCCCATTGAGACGACCGATCTAGCTGCGGCCAAGAAGCGCGGCTATCTGAAACGCTACGGACATCCGGAGACGGCGGCGGGTTGGCACTTCATGACCGGCACACAGGAGAATATCGACGCGCTAACTAAGGCGGTCGGCTTTGGTTATGTGAAGATACCGGGCCCCGACGGAAGGCTAACGCAGTTTGCGCACGCCAGCGCGATTCAGATAGTAACTCCCGAAGGCAAGCTCGCGCAGTATTACATGGGCGTGGAGTACTCGCCCAAGGACTTACGGCTGGGATTAGTGGAGGCCTCGGCCAACCGCATCGGCTCGCCAGTGGATAACATTCTGACTTACTGCTACCACTACGATCCGAAGACTAATAAACACTCGCTAATTGTGGCCAGAGTTGTCCAGTTAGGCGGACTTATCACGGTGCTGCTGCTAGGCGGGTTCATGCTAGTGATGTTTCGCAAAGATGCGTACAAAGACAAGCAACCAGGGACAGGAACAAAGGTGAACAAGTAACGGAATGGACCATATCAGCCCAGTAATCTGGCAGTTTCTCGTCAAGTGGTTGACGAACTTCGCGCTGCTTCCGCCGGAGGCCTCGAAGATTGCGCCGCAGATGGACGCGCTGCTCTTCTTTATGGTGCTGGTGAGTTTGATTGGGCTGACGATTGTGGTGTTGCTGGTGACGAGCTTTTCGATTCTTTACAGCAAGAAGCGCCATCCGGTGGCGGTGCAGGTGGAAGGCTCGACGTTGCTGGAGGCTACCTGGACAATTATTCCGCTGGGTTTGTTTCTGTTGATGTTTGTGTGGGGCGCGCTGATTTATTTCCGTGTTTTTACTCCGCCGGCCAATACCATGAATATTTATGTCGTGGGCAAGCAATGGATGTGGAAAGTGGAGCATCCGGGCGGGCAGCATGAGATCAACG
>CAZFMB010000041.1:0-33217 GCA_964520005.1 uncultured Occallatibacter sp. | reverse complement strand
GTGAGATTCTCAATCTTAAAACCCGGGTTCGATTCCCGGTAGCGCTACCAGCCAAGATCAGCTAAAGCCCGCTAAATCAGCGGGCTTTGCTTTTGCCTGGAAAATGCCACTGGCGCTCATTTACCCTTCATAGCGCGAAATCTGTGGCACAACCTGTGGCACAAATCAGTTCTCCCCGGAGTGGCAGGCCGACCGTGAAATGATTCTCAGCGGGAGGCGCAATCATGTACAGAACACGTATGTTGGAAATTGCGCTCACCGTGGTTGTGTCAATTCTCATGTTCAGCCGGCCAGCGCACGCAGAGAATTGCGGGGGCATTCTCGTCATCGTCAGGAGCAGCGGAATGTAGGCCCCTTGTAACCGCCTTGGTCTCGTGGGATGGTGAGGCATGGAGGGAACAAGCATGGCAACAGCAACATTGACAACGGCAGACTTGAGTCAGTTTAGCGGGTCTGAGAATTGGTATCGGCACAACCTCAACAGCGAGATTTTGTACACGGATGGTGCGCAGTATGTCGCCGAGGCTGGCGGCGCTTATTGGCTGCTGGATGAGATCGCCCTGGCGAATCGCTACCAACGCCAGGTGAAGGCTGAAGAGTTCCAAGTGTGGACTCTGACGCGGGACAAGAGCGGCAACGGTGCAACGCTGGACTGCGGGGACGGCAACGGAAACACGGTTTACAGCAAGCGGATTCCGTTTACCGATTTCCCGCTGGACAGCGTGAAATTCTTTTGCGAGAACGGGACGATTCTTCTACCGTCTGAGCACTGAGAGCGAGAACACGAGCCCGACCCGATACGGTCGGGTTTCGTGCGTCTGGAAGACTCCACGTTCCCTTAGAGTGGCGGGCGCCGTGTCCGGTGGGCCTTACGGTATGGCAGAAACGGCAGAGGCAGCAGACCCCTTGTAAGCTGCAACGAACGGGCACAGGATGGAGGCATTGGAGGGCAACACCGATGGAGTCACACCCGTACAGACGACCGGCGAAAGGCGGGCAGAGTTGCGAAGTGTGCGGAGCCTTACCGGGAGCCGTAGTACACCTGTTGGCCCTGCCAAGCATGGAAGAGGCTGACCGCGAATGGGAAGAGGCAAGAGGACTCATGCAACGAATGGAGCTTGAGGAGGTCATGCGGACTCCGAAGGCGGACATATCCGCGAAGACCGGAGAAATGGAGCGCAATGCGCCTCTCTTCTTTGGAACTGGAGACAACCCCACTCTGTTCTGACGCATTCCAAATTTTGGACTCTCACAGCCCCGGCTCCGGTCGGGGCTTTCTTGTCTGCTCCAGCTTCGTCCCTTCGCCGCGCTGTTGGCCTCCGCTTTGCCGCGGTTATTACCACGCCCGCTCACCTCCGCCCACGGGCCGCTTGCGCGAAGGGGCCGGGGGGTGCATTGCCGCCGCCGCCACGAAGTCAGCGAAAAAATATCGTGATTTTCCGTTTGCCTTTGCCCATGTTGGCAATTTCTAATTCCAAATTTTGGAATCTTGAACCTGCTTTCAAGTCACCAACCACGCGGAAGTTGGCCGCTTAGAGAACGCTAGGGCGTTTAAGAGGACCTATCCCGATAAATCCAATAGGACGGCGTTTTGATTGGCACTCAACGCGCTTTCCATGGACTCAAAATCGGCGATTCGTACTGACAGGGTAAACACTGTACGAGAGCTTTTCAAATCAATACTATGCGAAAGAATTAGATTGCAACTATTTGCTCATACGCAGTACCCTTGCGGAAGATGCAAAGAAAGCTTTCCACTACGAAGAGCAGTGGTGGCGGCGGCTTTGGGTTCGCAGACGACGTCGCCGCGCACTTTCTGGTGCAAATGCTCTCTCAAGATTTTCCGTTGGAGCCGGATAACGGCTGCGTAGTAGGACTCGATTGGGAGGTGAGGCAAGCCGGATGGTTTCTTGACGATCTCTTGTTACGCCTCCGGGGGGACGCGGGGGATGCATTTTGTGCAATCTCAGTGAAGAGCAACTCTCAACTCAATTCCAATGGTTTTCAAGGTGATTTCCCCAACGATGCCTGGGAGCAGTGGCACGCGACAGCAGAAAACCCTTTCAGGCGTGACACTGATTTCCTCGGCTTGGCCGTACCAAGAATCACGGATACTGTTAAAACGGCCTGGGAAGGCATCCTTCGGCAAACGATGATGCCGGCCAACAGATTGGCAGGAATTCTGACAGCATCTGGCAGCTCTAACGGTGTTCAACGACAAATTTTTTCAAGCATTTTCAAGGCCGCTCCTGATACGTTCCGTCCAAGCCAAACAGAGGCTGCCGTTCTCCTACGCCGTATTCGGGTGTTTCACTTTAGTTCCGGTGATGAGAAAGATGCAATCCGACGTTGTAGCCAATTAACTGTAGAAAACACGGTAAACGCGGGCAGATCACTCTGGCGGCGTTTGCGCGAGTTGGCTAAGGAACACCGGGAGGGTGGCGGGCACATATCAATCCTGGACCTTATTAGTGCTCTGCGTCCGGACTTTAATCTGCGCGGTTATCCAGATTACGAAGCTGACTGGCAAACACTCAATAAACTATCCAAAGAGAATTCCTTGGTTAAAGATACGGTTGGCTCAGGAATCCGATTAAAGACGACGATACAGGTGCAAAATCTACGCGACTGTCTCTCACGATCTAAGACTGTTGCAATTCTAGGTGAATCTGGAGTCGGGAAGTCTGCGCTGGTGGCTCAATTCCTTGGTCTAGAACCTCCATCCACGCGTGTTTTTTGGCTGAAGGCAAGACAACTCAGCAAGACGAGTCAGATAGAAATCGCTCAACATTTTCAACTTAATCATGATCTCCCCACGTTAATCAACCATTCTCCTCAGACTCGCGCCTTTGCAGTCCTTGACGGCATTGAGCAGTTTGATGGGGATATGCTGGATCGCACGGTTGAACTCATCCAAACCCTAGCGAAGAAAGAAAACCGGAATTGGCAGTTGATCATTACATGCCAACCGTTGAGATGGCCTGATTACAAGCAGTGTTTGGGTTCGGCAGGTATTTCATCCGTGCTGGAAATACCTTTCAAGGGGCCTGAGTTCTCTGAAATCTACGAGGCAACAAAGTACATCTCTGGACTGGCCGCCATACTGTTGAGGCGAGAACTGAGGCCCGTTCTTTCGAATCTTGCTGTGCTAGATCAGGTGATCAAAGCTCATGAGATGCGCCCTTTCGTGGAGACTCGTCCCTGGGTTGGTGAAACGGAGGTAATTGACTGGATATGGGATCAATGGACCAAATCCGACAACAAACAATTAGTTAGATCCCGTCTTCTCCGAGGGTTGGCAGAAAAGGACGGCGAACTTCTAAGCCAAGAGATGAGTCTGGAGGATATTCCAACCGACCAGTTGGAAGTCTTGAGTGAGTTGAAGGAGCGTGGTCTGCTTCATGTAGATAAGCATGAGTCGTCGGTACAATTTGCGCACGACATTATGGCTGATTGGGCAAGATACCGCACGCTGAAAGCTTCAGGCAATGATGTATGCGGCAAGATCAAGAAGCACGCGAAAACGCCGCGATGGGGTCGGGCAATTCGCCTCTACGCTCAGTCGCTTGTCGAGCAAGGAGATGGCCTTGACCAATGGAATGATGCTAGAACTCTCATTGAGGGTGAGGACATCGAATCTCGCATTGCATCCGATCTTTTCTTTGATAGCCTCATTCTGGCAACGAACGCGATATTTCTTTTGGAGCAGATTTGGCCGAATCTGCTGCTAGACAATGGGAAGCCCTTGAATCGCTTGCTGCAACGACTTCAGGCCGTAGCTACAGTGCCTGATCCAAGATATGAAACACTCGAAGATACTGAACTTCGTGAAACGGCACAGGCGTCCTGGCAATTTCGCATCCCCAATCCGATCTATTGGATTGGTCCTATGACGATATTGCAGCGACACGCAGAGGATGTCGGGAAAGCGGCGTGCATCGAGGCCGCAAGGACGTGCGGATTATATCTAAATACGATGCCAGCCGGATATCCTGGGCGGCGCGAAGCGGCGGCAATGGCACTCGTCTTAGCAAGAGTTGTGCAAGCACAAGTGATTGCTGAAGTGTACTTTTTGGACGAAGTAGATCGCCCTGTCTATGAGGCTCTCTTCCGTGCAGCGCCTGAGTATCCCGACTCCGTTGGGCAAATAGCGCTGGAGTTGTGCCATAGGCGTCCCCCATCCCAAGATGTACTCCTACGCGTTGCAGCTATCGAAGAAGATCGTGGGATGCGACGAAAACGCCACGCGCTTAACACCTCAGGGAAAGAAGTACAGAAAGCTGTTCCTGGGATGTACATACATTATGAACGTCCCCTACCATCACCGTGGCCGGATGGCCCATCAGAGCGAGTACAGGATACGTTCATTGCAGTGGTCATGGACCCGCATACACTCACACCGTTAATCTTGATGCGGCCAAGAATTGCTCAAGAGATACTACTGGCTGTTTGCATAGAAGAGCCAACAGCAGACGACCGCAGTAACTATCTTGCAAGAATGAAGTATTCAGGGTTGTCCTCTTGGAGGGGCGGATATCCAGCGATGTATTTCAAAAGCCCCTTCCTAGCCTTCCTAGAGCATTCCCAAGACGAAGCACTGGACACGATCATACGACTCACCAATTTTGTTACTGATCGTTGGATCGAAACAACATTCAGCTCAATTCCTGAATCTCGTAAGGCTCGCCACTCTTCGTGGGAATTCATTGTTGATGGAGAGGTCAAGCTATGGCCGGGGGACGCGCAGGTCTTCAACTGGCATCGCGATATGCGTTTGGATGGCGCCGCGGTTGAGTGTGCGCTGATGGCATTGGAAAAGTGGTTCTATGATGCAATTGAGGCAGGCAAGGACGTTGCGCCTGCGATCAAGACCATCTTTGCGAAGTCGCGGTCGTTATCGCTCGCCGGAGTTCTGACGACCGTGGGCCTTCGATTTCCCGCTCTGTTCTGTAGCCTGTTGCGGCCGCTACTGACTTGTACATTCATCTATCATGCTCAGATGCAATGTACGATGCAGGAAGGATTATATAGATCCCCACTTGGCATGATGTCATGGGCTGACAAAGGGAAAGAAGCAATAAAAAGGGTGCTCGAATGGCATGATCTCCCTCATCGTAAGCAGCACCTGCGATATGTCGCCCAATATCTCATGTTTCATGACTCGGCGACAAAGACATTCCTCAAGAAGCAGACCCTTCTCTGGAAGGAACGGTGGAGCAAAGAGATTTCCGATCCGAATGTGGACACCGAATCACTTGAGTTCCTGATCGTGCAATTGGACGCAGACAACTACACGCAGACGCGACTTTCCAATGGAACCGTTCAATATGAAATTCTCTTGCCGGCAAAGCTGCAAGAAAGCGCAGACGCGGCTGCGGCACAATTTGAACTTCAAGGGCTCCTTTTCTCTCTCCCTTCCAAAGCCCGAGCCCTTCTTCTGGGCCAACGACAGTTAGACAGTTCTGAGATCGGTGAGTTTGTGGCAAGCGTGCGCCGACTAGATGCACAATCAATCAGCTCAGAGAATCTCCTGAACTATGGCCCTAGCGCGATTGCTGGAGGCATAGCTGTTATGTTCACGCATCACAGGCAATGGTTGAAGGACAATCCTGACGTAGAAGCCTGGTGTTTCCGGACGTTGCAAGCTGGGCTACCTGTAGTCAAATCCGAAGAGTATCAGGATGTCCCCGACTCGATCACAGACACCCACCCAGAGACATTCCGTGGAGAGGCTGGCATTGCGCTTCTTTGTGAACGCGAAGATGAGTGGATTCGACGTGCCGTTTTCGATGGTGTGACCGGTTTCTTCTATCAGTCCACGCTTCGCACTATGCACGCTGCATATCGCAGGAGAGAAGATCTGGGTCCAATGTTCAATGAACTTGTGAATGTCGTCGTTTTATGGGCGGCAATTCGGCACGGAGTGAATTATGGCCAATATGGCCGCAATGATGAATTGTTGAAGCCCTATAGAAATGCTTTATTCCATCGTTATCAGTCGGGCCGACTGCGTGGCGATCTCATTTCCTTGGAACGAGCAGAAGCGCTCGGCGAAACGTTAGCTGATAGGGCCTCAAGAAAAAGCTCCTATGGAGAAGTCCGCCGGATACGTAAGCAGCAGCGTATCAGCCCAAAGAAGGGGGAGGACCGGAAGGTATACAGGCCAGCACGTGATCTTGATATGACTGTCCTGCAAAAGGGATTCGGCTTCCTTGAGGAAATGGGAAATGCTTCTCCAGAAGACACACAGCGGCTTTTCAGGTATTTTGAACCACTGTTTTATCTGGAGCTTAGGTCGCTTCCCGTAATTGAGGGCGATGATGATTGGGAGCTGGATAATCCCCCTTACGATTTTGATAACTGGGTCATCGGGCTTACCGCTGCATTCACTGCGAAGAGTAAAGGGAAAGATGATGCTCATTCGTTGTATCCGCCCATTATCGACTTGAGCACCCACGCCCGCTATTGGGTGGAAGAGTTCATGCACTCTTGGTTTCGGTGGGGTCTGCGGCTTTCCTCGACTGAGGACGACTTTGTACAACGGTGGAGGGAGATCGTGGAGTATGCCATGGCAGCACCCTCGTGGAATCACAAGGGACGTCGTCACTGGTTTTATTTGCAGTATCTTGCAAACGAGTTGGTCGGAATCACGGGAAATCCGACAATGCGCGTTGCCGGAGAAGAATTCAGAGGCGTGATTCAGAATATGGCGGAGACCTATGCGCGTTGGTGCGATGTATGGCTTGAATCACCTGTATGCGCAGCGCACTTCGCGTATTTTCTTTCGACGGCTTCGGGCCAAGTTCTGCTGCCAATGGGTATCCGTCGATTGGCTGCCGCAATCCGCGTGTATGACGAGCACGATTGGAAAGAGCGAAATCTACTTGATGGACTCTCCACGGCGGTCTCAGCTTGTTGGCGGAACATCCGAGATAGTATTAAGAATGACGCTACAATTCGCGGAGCATTTGAAACAATCCTGAGTGAGCTTTGCGCGAGGCATGATGCAAGGGCTCTACAAATACGCACGGAGGTAGCGACAACTTAATCCTAATGGAGGTCAACTGGACTCTGCATCGCGGGTATAGTTACGGTAAAATTACGACTATTTATCGTATATACGAGCACCTCATTACCGCTGACGGCAATAACTATTGCTTTATGTGAGATTTGGAAGTGGCGATGCGGATATGGAATGGACGGCAGTTGGATTTGGACCTTCTCATTACTGACTAAATCCGTGGATCGGTAGCCGGCAGTCGGCTTATCGTGATTGAACTGTTCCGGGCGGATTATCGGCAATCCGGAGGTTACCGGTTTTGTCTATGACGCAAACTGCTGTGAGGCTGACATGCGTTTGGTCGGCTGAGTCCCCAAATAGCTGGCGTTCTTAGACCAACACACCCGAAGTGGGCGGTGCGCGAAATGGGGGTACCCTAGAACGCCGGCACACTCAGCCTCATGAATAACTGCAAAGTTATGGTTGCACTTGTGAACAAATCCGCATTGGCGTTGACAGTTCCTCTATAAGCCTAAAAAATCATGCGTTAGTCGATCTTTGCTGTGTTGCACCCCAAGTTCTTCGTTGCACATCGGCACTCCATGAGTTTCACTTGATCGGGCAGGCGATTACCAGTTGCAGTTTCAGAATCCGCGTTGGGCTCGGTCGGTGAGCAGGGTTTCTGATCGTTGCACCTTCTTCCAACGTCCGCAGCGCCTTGATGCCAGAAAAAATCTTAAACGAAACAGTCAAGTGCATAGGGGCTAGTGTTTCCCCGCCCGCCGCGCGACCCATGAGTGACGCGCGAATGTAACAGGTTTGACAGCGCCAGCAGGGGTGCAAAGAAATGGCGCAAAACAGAGGAAAACAGCAAAACCGCATTGAAGGAGGCTGAGCTTTTGTCCATGGCTGAGGAACAAAATAAGAGGTATATCGGTAAGGGAATAAACGAGTTAGGCCATAAAAAAGGAGACGACACGACTGTTTACGAATGAGGGACAAAATAAAAGGCAGATTGGCAAGGGCATGAAACCACGGGGAAATAAACGAGTTAAGTCGCAAAAGGAGACTAGCGAGATGACAGAGCAATCCACGAATGAAGGACAACCGGACCCTACTTTAGAGCCGGTTTTAGAGGCTTAAGATGTGAACAAAACCCCCGGTAACCTAGAAGTCGGCCTTTGGGCGATCCGGGACATTGCAGAGCGGTTTGAGAGCATCGAATTCGTTGCACTACTTCGTCCATCGCAAAGTGTATTGCACGCTACGAAGCCGGTCGCATTGCCCGCTGATACCTAGACAACCACCCTGTTCTATTCCAAATTTTGGAGTGACTGGTTTGCTAAGCCGTGAACCCGTTAGATTCTGTGCAAAAGCTCGGAAAGGGGACCACGCCAGTGCCCAAAACGCGGCTCCAGTTCTTTGTAGCCAGCAGAGGTGGCAAAGGCTAGGAGACCAATCGCAACGATACTGGGTCGCATTTGACATCTTGCATGATGACTGTTGGGCCTTGCCGGCCCCATGCATTCAATTCGATTACGAGGGTTCGACCCTTCTCACTGCTGGGGCGGAGCTTCCGCGACAAGAGACTCCCGAAGCGCGCATCGTGTGTGGATACGAATAACTGTCGCCGCTCCTTCGTTCGCCTAAAAAGATCGACCAACCCAAGAAGGTTGATGTCATCCAGACTTTGCAAGGGATCATCCAGTATGGCAACCGCCAATGGCGGGTTTGGCACGCCGATATTCAATGAAAGAAAAACCGAGACGGCGAGTGCGTTTAGTTGGGAACTTGACAGAACTGTGGACGGAAGCTCGCATTTCTTGTCTTCGACTGGATCGCTGATTATTGTAGCTAGCTGGCCTTTGCCTCTGACCATTTGGGAAAAGAAACTGACTATGCGAAACGCCGGATGTGGGTCAATGCGCGTCCAGACACTTTGAAGAAGTGGACTGATTTCGCGAAGCCGCTCTTCTAGTACGAAAGATGTGGCATCGCGCAATCCCTCGATCATGCGCTGAGCCAGATCTCCGGTTCGATTTCGGGCGTCAATCACGTTCTCGCGTTCAATAATATCCGGACGCAGGATATCGGCATCGCGGCGAAGTTCATCGATAACGGCAGCGGCGGATGATTGGGCGAGCCCTAAAGCCAGAGACTCCCCGATCCTTTGCATTTCGGCGGTGCGTCGTAGCAGTGTATCGGTTTCAAGAATTGCCCCTGATACGACAGCCTCTCGGGTGCACTCATCAAATTGAGCGATACCGATCTCGCTCAGCCGCTTATCAATAGTTTGTTCGGTGATTTGTCGCCGGTTGTATATATGCTCTGTAGAATGCAGCGACGATTCTGCCGAGGCGAGCTCTTTTTCCTTTGCTTCCAGCCTAATTAGAAGCTCATTGAGTTTGTCCGGGCCTGAGGGTATCTGTGATTCGTCATGCGTTCCTTGGACGATGGCTTCGAGACGGTCACGTGTCGCGTTCTTGTCGTAGGTCTGAGCACATACTGGACATTGATCCGTCAGATGTTGAAGCGCGAGCGCTGCGAGCGCTTTCAATTGTTCATTCTTCTCTCGAAGCTCGGCCTGATGACGACGCAATTCGGCCATGCGAGATTGCTCCTCAGATGTTTCACTCTTTAAGGTGTCTAACTCAAGTCTCAGTTTTGCGGTGCTTTCCCGAAGTGGCGCAAGTTCAGGAGTTGCTCGATTGGCTAGCTCTTGGAGGTCCTCTAGCACCGTTCGAAGAACGTCGAGGCGCCTTTCGGAAAGACGGCGCAGAGCGTCAAGCTGTTTAATAGCATCGTCTATTGCGGCGGGGGCTTCCCTTGACGCCGGTGTCACTTGGACTGACTTGAGATTAAGTTCGGTTAGATCTTCCCACCACTTCTGCCATTGTTCGGACGTTATAAGGGGCGAAAGTTGGGAGGAACGCGTGGTCAACTCAGCAAGACGCGTTTCAACTATAGCAAGACGCTGGCGGAGAGGACCGAGTTCCTCCTGACGTTGGTTGGTGGCTGTTGACCACGCTTTCTTGGATCGTTCAAGGCTGGCCTGGAGTTCTGTGACACGGCCCGCACCAATGAGTTCACTGACAGCAGAGAAGCGGTCATGATCGGATGCAGCCTCCACAAAATTGCGGATGAGGTCTTGCTGAAGATAAGTACAGCAAGTCAGCAGCGAAGCGAGTGCTTCGCCGGGTTCGGCGGAGGCTGCTGCATCGGGCCAGATAAGATCGATTAGCTTCCCCTCAGCAGAGGGGCCTTGGTACGTCCGTTCCCGCATCTCCAAAGCAACGCGCCGCTCTTTGCCGTCGAAGCTACGGGTCACAGAGAACGGATCGCCGGTACGATCATCTCGTAAGCGAAGTTCCACTCTTGCTTGTCCGGTTTCTGAGTACATGGAGACAAGACGGGAATCGTCGTTGTGCAATCGAGGGAGTTTTCCGCTAAGAGCCCATAGAATCCCGTCGAAGAGAGATGTTTTACCATGGCCGTTTGCTCCGATTACCACAATTGCATCCGCATCGAGGTCAAAATTCTGCTCACGGGGAAAGCCACGGAAGCCGTTCAGTTTGATGGATAGAAGTCTCATTGTTTATCCTGAACTTGGTGAAGTCGCTCCATCAATGGTGACTGTTCTCGAAACGCATCGACAAGAAGTTGCGTAGTGCCCTCATTGATGTCGCTTTTCGCGAGGAGCTTTGGGAGGAAGTCGAGAACCGATCCGAGGGCGGCATCGGACTGCTCCTGGCCGAATGGCAGGAGGGGCCGCAGGGTACGCTCTATATTCGTCGCGGATCGCAAGTCATCGCCGGTAGCAACAAGTTTGCGCAATCGTGTTGTATTGGATCGGATAGCCTCAATCTCCTTATCTCCTGACGGCGCAAGTGCAGGTGACAAGAGTACAAGATATCCATCCCAAGATTTTGACTCCTGTCTGCCAATATGGCCCGAAATGACATCAACAAGGGTTCCTTGAACATCGGGCCATGACTTTATGAGTTCGATACAGGTATCAAAGGCAACGATGCCCACAACACTGTATTCATCTTCGAACAGGCGAGAAGTCGGCGTATCCCACTCCGGGAATTTTCCTGAGATCCGACTATATCCGCCGTCTGAGAGCGCCTGTGATGCGGTCGCAATCAGGTCCGTGCAAGTGAGTCGAGAGGTAGATTCAGTCATCGAACCTCCTGTGTTACGGGCAACGGAACCAGCTTTCGAATTAGATCGGGATTACTGCGAAGCTCGGTGATGTGATGCAAGGGGAGTGATGTTGGGCCAGTGATAATGTCCTCGGCTTTCAGTTCCCCCTGGACTATATCTCGTGGGGAAGTTGGCTGGGTCGTCCAAATGTCAGCCGTGCCTCCAACAAAGACAGCACGAGGGGGGTCGGGAAGAGTTCGGTAGCGTCCGCGACGTGACTCCACTGCGGCTTCTACTGCCGCTTTCCCTCGATGCCCACAGCCGGACGCGATGAGGAATCCTGCAACTATTCGGTCCTGGTAGCGGAACTCGATATGACCGTCTTCGAGAATGACGGCTGCGGTTCCGGAGACGCGCATAATCGTGCCGAGTGCCAATAAAAGGTCGGCAATCAGGCTCAAGCCGTCCGCGTCAACCCGGCGGTACGGTCTGTCATGCAAGAGCCAGAGTGCGCGAATTTTGCCGAAAGTAACGATGCCTAGCGAACCTAGACGATTCAGCAGGCTGGAAACATCTTCAGTCTGGAGGTGATCCTGTATTGTCTTCTGCCCGACAGCCCTTTGAAGCTGAGCGATATGCTCGGTCGAAAGGCGCTCCGACAGTTCCTCCATTAGCTGGCACCAGCCGCGTTGAATGTACGCCGAAGGGTCGATTTGCAGGGCTTCAAAGAACTTTGAGTTTGCATACTCGCCGGGATCAACTTGATAAAGCTTTGTGGTTTGAGGCAGTGCCTCACGAAGGAGCTTGGTACTTTCAACCAGTACGGCTACTGGTGTACCAAGTCCTGCGAAAACTACAACAGGGGCGACGAGCACTTTCGTGGCGATGATCGCTTGCCAATGCCTTTTCCAGTCTTCTTGCAGTATCGCTGTTCGGAGTACCCACGTCTCAACATCGGTAGCATTTACGTTTCGATGGAGGTAGTAAACATTTACATTTCTCTGCTTAGGCAGATCGTATGGTCCCTCGACGATCCCAACAATGAGACCGACTCCAAGGTCTACAACTGCGTGAGAAATAGCGAGGTCGAAGTTCAACGTGACCACGGAAGTTATGACGCCCTCGCACAGCATAGCGGCGGCTATTTTGTATCCATCATTGGGCGGAGCGGTTTTTAGGTCATATTGGTCACGGAAGCGTTCGACTACGTCGCGTTGAGAATGTCTTTTGCTAAAGACTGCGTCAGCGACGAGCGAGAGATCATAAGGATTAGGGCAGTCGCCTTCCTGGAGGATTCCATCCGCGACTAGACGCCTATGGATTTCGAGCGCACAGTTACGAGAGACTGGTACGCTGGTTGGCGGCTCAACTGAGCACCCGGCCCCAAGGACAAGAGCAATCCTGCCCCCTCCCGGTGTCGCAACAGCCTGTAGCAATTCTGCGGGTAGAGCCGTCATTGAAGCTGCCTTTAGTATCTGATCCTTACCAGATCAGCCTTCTCCTACCAGTCCAACTCGTGTGGCTACATTCTACGCCACGCTCACCGTGCATGAAATGTCCGATGGTGCGCGTTGGAAGCCCCGGTCGGGCTGGCGCGTTAAGATGGTTGCAATCAGAAATCCGTCGCTGGACAGCGACTGTAAGCCTATGAGTCTCTCTTCCTTCATCTGGTCGGTTGCCGATCTGCTGCGCGGCGACTACAAGCAGTCCGAGTACGGCAAGGTCATCCTGCCCTTTACCGTCCTGCGGCGCATGGATTGCGTGCTGGAGGAGACCAAGAAAGCCGTCCTAGTCGAGTTTGACGCCCGGCGCAAGACCGGGGTCAACCCGGAGCCTTTCCTGCTGCGCAAGGCCAAGCAGAGCTTCTACAACACCTCACCCATGGACATGAAGACTCTCATGGGCGACCAGGACCACATCAAGGAGAATCTCTACAGCTACATCCATGCGTTCTCTCCCTCAGTCCGGGACATCTTCGAGCGGTTCGATTTCTTCACCCAGGTTGACCGACTCGACAAGTGCGGCCTGCTCTATCAGGTGGCAGAAAAATTTGCGGGAATTGACCTCCACCCGGTGACGGTCTCCAACACCGAGATGGGCACGGTATTCGAGGAACTGATCCGCAAGTTCGCTGAAATCTCCAACGAGACTGCCGGAGAGCATTTCACCCCCCGCGAGGTCATCCGGCTTATGGTCAACCTGATCTTTGTCGAGGATGACGACGTGCTTGCCACTCCCGGCGTGGTGCGCACCATATATGACCCAACAGCGGGCACGGGCGGGATGCTCTCCGTGGCGGGCGAGTACCTGGCCGAGCACAACCCCCAAGCCCGGCTCACCATGTACGGACAGGAGCTAAACGACGAGTCCTACGCCATCTGCAAAGCCGACATGCTCATCAAGGGACAGAACGTAGCCAACATCATCGCTGGAAACACACTCTCCGAAGATGGGCACGCACACAAAAAGTTCGACTACATGCTCTCCAATCCGCCCTTCGGCGTGGAGTGGAAGAAGGTTGAGCGGGCCGTCCGGCAGGAGGCGGAGTCGCAGGGCTTCAATGGGCGCTTCGGTCCTGGCCTGCCCCGCGTCAGCGATGGGTCGCTACTCTTCCTAATGCATCTACTTTCCAAGATGCGCCCCGCCGTGGATGGCGGCAGCCGATTCGGTATCGTTCTGAATGGATCGCCGCTATTTACCGGCGGCGCGGGCAGCGGGGAGAGCGAGATCCGCCGCTACGTGCTGGAGAACGATCTGGTGGAAGCCATCATCGGCCTGCCCACGGACATGTTCTACAACACCGGTATCTCCACCTACGTGTGGATTTTGTCCAACCGCAAGCCCAAGGCCCGCAAAGGCAAGGTCCAACTGATTGACGCCAGCAGCTTCTGGCAGAAGATGCGCAAGAGCCTGGGCAGCAAGCGCAAGGAACTGAGTGAGGAGCACATTGCGGAGATCACGCGCCTCTTCGGCACGTTCAAGGAAGCCAGTAAAGAAGGCGCTCCCATCAGCCGCATTTTCAAGAATGAGGAGTTCGGCTACCGCACCATCACTGTGGAGCGGCCTCTGCGGGATGAGCAGGGCAATGTCGTGCTGGCCGCCAAGGGCAAGAACAAAGGCGAGCCGCAGCCGGACAGCAACCTGCGGGATACAGAGAACGTGCCGCTCAGTGAGAACGTGGAGGTGTACTTCAAGCGAGAGGTGCTGCCCCACGTGCCTGACGCCTGGATCGATCATGAGAAGACCAAGGTGGGCTATGAGATTCCCTTCAATAGACACTTCTATGTCTTCAAGCCGCCGCGCTCACTGGAGGAGATTGATGCGGAATTGAAGGGCGTCACGGCAAAGATCATGGGGATGCTGGAGGGATTGGCCGAATGACTATAGAACTTCCTTATTACGAAAGTGTTGAAGAAAACACTTGCCAGATCGGGGACCCGTCCTGTACGGTTGAATTCAAGAAAACCTCCCAAGGCTATGCGCGAAAGCGTACCCTCAAACCGGGAGGTTCCTTTATTTGTGGCGGGGGTACACTGTGACGCGCCCCTTCCTCAAGCCGGCCACCACCTACGCACAGCAGGTAGCCTTGCTGCAATCGCGTGGCATGGAAATCAGTGAGCCCGCCTCTGCCGAGTTCTGCCTCGAACACATCAATTATTACCGCCTGTGTGCATACTGGCTGCCTTTCGAGCTGGATCACGCCACACACACCTTCCGGCCAGGCACTCGATTCGAGGATGTTCTCGCAATTTACATCGCAGACCGGCGGCTTCGCCTGCTCTTTCTTGATGCCATTGAACGCATTGAAGTTTCTTTTCGCTGCCATTGGGCCTACCAGATGGGGCACAAGCATGGGCCTCATGCGTACTTGGACCCAACATTGGCCAAGAGGCTGGACTTCTGGCAATTGAACATGGAAAAGTTGGAAGCCGAGGTCGAAAGATCCGACGAAACCTTCATCCAGCACATCAGGAACACCTATAGTGAGCCACTCCCACCGGTATGGGCTTCTGCCGAGGTCATGTCGCTGGGACTGCTCTCTAGCTGGTATGACAACCTGAAGCCCTCCGCCACGCGCGTAGCAATCTCTAACGCGTATCAGGTGGATGACAGTGTCCTCAGTTCATGGCTACGCCATCTGACCCTGGTTCGGAACATTTGCGCCCACCATGGTCGCCTATGGAACCGCAAATTTGTCCTCACTCCACAGTTACCCAGGAGTAAGCCTGCCGGGCTGGGCCTGCAATTCATTCCCGGTTCCCGAAAGATCTATAACACGATGGTGCTGACACTGCACCTGATGAGTCTGATCGCTCCGAAGAGCCAGTGGAAAGACAAGCTACTCGTTCTACTGACATCTGAAAGCCTAACCCTATCCGGTATGGACTTTCCGAAGGATTGGCAGACGCGCCCCATCTGGATTGGAGAAGAAAAGCCGTGACCTTGCCCCGGTATCCCAAGTACAAAGACAGCGGCGTGGAGTGGCTCGGCGAGGTGCCGGTGCATTGGGACATTACGCGTCTGAAACGGGTTGCAGCGGTGTTTCCAAGCAACGTGGACAAGAAGTCCTATGAGGACGAATCACACGTTAAGCTCTGCAACTACACAGATGTTTACTACAACGACACAATCACTGAGAATCTGGAGTTTATGGATGCGACCGCGTCCACAGAACAGATTGCAAAGTTTTCGCTCCGAGCCGGCGACACGGTTCTAACAAAAGATTCCGAGACCGCAGACGACATTGCAATATCTGCGTATGTACCACGCGATCTTCCTGGTGTTGTTTGCGGCTACCACTTATCTATGGTCCGGCCATCTGAGAACACTCATGGAGCCTTCATCAAATGGCTGTTTGATAGCCACTTCATGAAGGCACAAGCAGAGGTGAGCGCAAATGGATTGACCAGAGTTGGCCTGGGCCAGTATGCCCTCGACAACATTTATTTGGCTCTTCCATTGTTCGAAGAACAATCCAGCATTGAGCGATTCCTAGCTCAAGAATCCGGGAAGATTGATGTGCTGGTGGAGGATCAGCAGCGGCTGATTGAGTTGCTGAAAGAGAAGCGCCAGGCCGTCATCTCCCACGCCGTCACCAAAGGGCTAGACCCCGATTCTCCCATGAAGGATTCTGGCATTGAATGGCTGGGTAAAATCCCTAGCAATTGGAGTGCTTCTCCTGTTAAGTACTCGTGCTCTTTCGTTAAGGACGGGACGCATCTTCCGCCATCCAGAGTCGATGTCGGCATCCCACTTTTGAGCGTCAGGAATCTAGTCGATGGACACTTTGTTTTACTGGACGATGATTCGATGATCTCGGAACAAGATTATTTGGAACTTTGTAGGACATTTGTTCCGGTAGTCGGAGATGTACTCCTTGCCATAGTTGGTGCAACGCTAGGGAAGACAGCAGTTATACCTGAGGGCCTTGGGCAGTTCTATATCCAGCGTAGTTTGGCGATATTTCGAACAAAGGGGTCTGAATTCAATCATAGGTTCCTCAATTTTGTTTTTCAGTCCGACCAGTTTCAACAGTTGCTATGGCAACACGTGGGATATTCAGCGCAGCCTGGTATTTACCTTGGAGTGCTTCAGAATTTTCGGTTGCCGATTCCGCCCTTCAGTGAACAACTTGAAATAGTCGCGTTTCTTGAACGTGAAGTTGCCAAATTCGACACCCTCACAACTGAAGCCACGCACGCCATCGACCTGCTCCAAGAACGCCGCACAGCCCTCATCTCCGCCGCTGTAACGGGTAAGATTGACGTGCGCGGGCTGACCGCCGAGGAAGCCGTATGAACCTGCACAAAGAGATCAACTTCGAGACCGAGGTCTGCGAGCATTTGTCCGCCCATGGCTGGCTCTATGCCGAGGGGGACGCTGGGAACTATGACCGCGCGCTGGGCCTTTATCCGGCGGATGTGCTGGCATGGGTACAGCAGGCCCAGCCCAAGGCGTGGGAGGCGCTGGCTAAGAATCACGGCGCGCAAGCTGGTGAGGTACTGTTGGCACGGTTGAGGGAGCAGTTGAACACCCGTGGCACACTGGACGTGTTGCGCCATGGCGTAGAGATGATCGGCCTACGGCAAAAGTTGCCGCTGGCGCAGTTCAAGCCGGCGCTGGCGATGAACCCGGAGATTCTGGCCCGCTACTCAGACAACCGGCTCCGGGTTGTCCGGCAGGTGCACTACTCGGTGCACAACGAGAACAGTATAGACCTGGTGCTCTTCTTGAATGGCCTTCCGGTTGCCACCGTGGAGTTGAAAACCGACTTTACCCAGTCAGTTGAGGATGCCGTAGACCAGTACAAGTTTGACCGGCATCCCAAACCCAAGGGCCAAGCCGCCGAGCCGCTGCTCTCGTTTCCTTCCGGGGCGCTGGTTCACTTTGCGGTGAGCAACAGCGAAGTGCAAATGACCACCAAGCTGGCAGGACCGGCAACTGATTTTCTGCCCTTCAACAAAGGCAATGACGGCGCGGCGGGCAATCCGCCGAACCCAGAGGGCGGGCACCAAACGGCTTACCTGTGGGAAGAGGTGTGGGCGCGGGAGAGCTGGCTGGAGATTCTGGGCCGCTACTTGGTGACGGAGAGGGACTCGAAGAAGCAGATCAAGAGCGTGATCTTTCCGCGCTACCACCAGTTGGACGCCACGCGCAAACTGGTTGCCGATGTGTACGCGACGGGCGCGGGCGGCAAGTGTCTGATTCAGCATTCGGCAGGTTCCGGCAAGACGAACTCGATTGCCTGGACGGCGCACTTCCTGGCTGATCTGCATAGTGTGCAGCAGGAGAAGGTCTTTGACACGGTGCTGGTGGTGAGTGACCGCAACGTGATTGACCAGCAGTTGCAGCAGACCATCTTCGATTTTGAGCGCACAGCGGGGGTTGTGGTGACGATCACCGGAGAGAGCGCCAGCAAGAGCGGAGAGCTGGCCCAGGCGCTGAGTGGAGCGAAGAAAATAGTGGTCTGCACCATCCAAACCTTCCCCTTTGCCTTGGAGAAGGTGCAGGAACTGGCTGCTACCCAGGGCAAGCGGTTTGCCGTGATTGCTGATGAGGCCCACTCCTCACAAAGTGGAGAGGCAGCATCCAAACTGAAAGCCGTGCTGACCGCCGAGGAGTTGAAGGAAGTTGCCGAAGGCGGCGAGGTGAGCACGGAAGACGTGCTGACAGCGCAGATGGCTGCACGAACCAACCACGTGGGCATCACTTATGTGGCGTTTACGGCGACTCCCAAGGCAAAGACGCTGGAACTGTTTGGCCGTAGACCGAACCCCGAATTGCCCGCTGGACCCAGCAACCTGCCCGAGGCGTTCCATGTGTACTCCATGCGTCAGGCAATAGAAGAGGGCTTCATCCTCGACGTGTTGGAGAACTACACGAGCTACAAGCTGGCCTTTAAGCTGGCCCATGAAGGCAAGGAGATGGATGAGCAGGAGGTGGAGCGCAGCGCAGCCATGAAAGGCATTATGCGTTGGGTACGGCTGCACCCCTATAACATTGCGCAAAAGGTGCAGGTGGTGGTGGAGCACTTCCGGGAGACGGTGCAGCCCTTGCTGAATGGCCATGCAAAGGCAATGGTTGTGTTGGGCAGCCGGTTGGAGGCTGTGCGCTGGCAGTTGGCAATCGACAAATACATCAAGGCCAACAACTACAAGATTGCAACGCTGGTAGCCTTCTCTGGCGAGGTGCATGATCCGGAGTCCGGCCCTGATAGCTTCACTGAGACAAGCAAGACTCTGAACCCCAACCTGCGCGGACGGGAGATGCGCAAAGCCTTCGATGCTCGGGATGCCTCAGGCATAGAGGAGTATCAAATTCTGCTTGTAGCGAACAAGTTTCAGACCGGCTTCGATCAACCGCTGCTGTGCGGCATGTACGTGGACAAGCGGCTGGCGGGCATTCAGGCGGTACAAACCCTCTCCCGGCTGAATCGTTCGTATAAGGGACCGTTTGGCGAGAAGAAGACGACCTATGTACTGGACTTCCAGAACGATCCTGCCGAGGTGCTGGTAGCGTTTAAGGCGTACTACCAGACAGCGGAACTGGCGAACGTCACTGACCCGAATCTGGTTTTCGATCTGAGAAACAAACTGGACGCTGCCGGACACTACGACGACTTCGAGGTGAATCGCGTGGTGGAGGTGGAGCTAAATCCCGAGGCGAAGCAGAGTGACCTGCTGGCTGCGCTGGAACCTGTGGTGAGCCGGTTGCTGAGCCAGTACAAGGCTGCCCAGGCACGCTGGAGAGCGGCTCTGGCCAAGAAGGATAGCAAGGCCACCGATGAGGCCAAGGATGAGATGGACGGGCTGATCCTGTTCAAGCGGGATATGGGCACCTTCCAGCGCGTGTATACCTTCCTGTCGCAGATATTCGACTACGGCAACACTGACCTTGAAAAACGGTACATCTTCTACCGGCGCTTGCTGCCCTTGCTGGACTTTGGCCGTGAACGGGAAGAGATTGATCTGTCGAAGGTGAAACTGACGCACCACAACCTGAAGAACAAGGGCAAGCAGGCTATGGTGTTGGGCGAGGGTGAGACACCCAAGTTGCCGCCGATTACCGACATCGGCTCCGGTTCGGTTCAGGAGAAAGAAAAAGCCCTTCTTGTGGAGATCATCGCCAAGGTGAATGACCTCTTCGAGGGCGATCTAACGGAGGACGACAAGCTGGTGTACGTGAACAACGTCATCAAAGGGAAGCTGTTGGAGTCCCATGTTCTGGTGCAGCAGGCCACCAACAATACCAAGGAGCAGTTTTCGAACTCGCCCGACCTTGCCAGCGGCATTCTGAACGCCATCATGGATGCCTTAGCAGCACATTCTACGATGAGCAAACAGGCTCTGGAGTCTGAGAGGGTGCGAAGCGGGTTGAAGGACGTTCTGCTCGGACCGGCCATGCTATATGAGACATTGCGGGCCAGGGGCGAGGCTCAGCAAATATGAGACGGCAAGTAAGCTAGGGGCATGGCTTCACGTTTTGGGCGCGAGCCCCGATAATGATTATCGCCTGTTCGCAATTTGGTCGAATCCAAATTTTGGAGTGGATGCCGGAGCATGATTCTCCGGGGTACCGGCTAGAGGTCATTCAGCATCTCGGACAGGGAAATCCCAAAGCTGACCGCCAGCATCTCGAGAATCCGCAGGCCGGCCTCACGGCGCCCGTTCTCCAGTTCCGAGATGTGGACTCGGCCAATTCCTGAAATTTCAGCAAGATACGCTTGATTCCAGCCCCGGTCAGTCCTCAACTTCCGCAATCTCCGCCCCAAGCGGACGCATATATCGTTTGCCACCTCTCAAGTGTCGGCATAGAGTCGCGCACTAATGTTGTGTATGCACTACACTGTTCTCGAAGGTATCTGTGTTCAAATCCGCTCCGCGTGACACAACGGAAGATGCGCACTGGCCGCTCAGCCGTGTCCATTTGAGGAGGAAAAGCAGTATGTCTTCCAAGGCTCACAACTCTGTTGAAGCCAGGCCCGGACACAGTTCCCCTGACGATATGCAGCCGGACGTGCTCTTCCAAAATTTGCCCGAGCGCGATCTTAGGTTGCGGCTTGAAGACCTTGAGAAGCGTCTTGCCGCAACGCCATCGTTCAAGACCGTTGAGCGCCGCGTGCTTCAGATACAGATCAACAATCTGAAGAACGGGATTCGTGCCGATCACGACGCAGTAGGGATTCCACGGCCTCCTAAGCTGGGGCTGAAAAAATATGCAGGAGCAGAACTTGGAGGCATCGGAGGCAGAGGCGGAGTGGCAGCAGCGGAAGATGCCGCTTTAGCTCGTGCCCAGTTCACGGCGCATTTTGGAGTAGTTCCTGTAACCGATTCAATGAAGCGTGGCCTCGACCGCATCAGGGAAGGGTTTGAAAGGGCCAGGTACACCCTTTCAAGAAACGGGCACGACGCCTTAGCCAGGCAGGTTGATTGGTTTGAGACGGCCTACACACAGGCATACCTTAAGAGTGAAATGCTGCCGCAAGCATTGAAAATCGCGAAGCGGGCAGCGGATGCGGGCTATTACATTGTCTTTGCTGGCGAGCGAGGCCGAAAGCTGGAACATCGCATCTCGATCCAGCCGCGCGAATCCGTTTCCTTAGACGACTTGGATTGCAAAAGCGGCGGCTGTTTGAAACCACTCCTACCCAAACTCAAAGACGCATTCGGGGCTCTTCAAGCCCAGTTCGGCAATGTGGCCGACTATTGCGGAGACTCGGTTGACTACGAGCGAGGGCGCGAGCTTCGGAAAGATTTCCTCGCAGGTAGACAGAGAATCATTTACACAGCATACGGTGCAGGAAATGTTCCTCTTTGTGACGCGGATTATACCGAGCTTGGTATTGTCGGAGGCGCCAAACCTCGGGTCTCGATTTTCCTAGCTCCTCCCCGCTCTGCTCACCTGGTAATAGACGCTGCACTGCTAACATGGCGAGCCTCGGCGAAATCCGATGTTCATGCTGTTTTCCTATCGACAGATTCCAGCCACGATACGGAATTATTGCAGCAAAAGGTTGGGCCTCTCTTGAGAGCGATTGGGGCGACCGTAGTTGGAGAACGGATCTCCGTCATCGAACAGCTTTCCGCGATGACAGAGGGAGCGAGAGAAACAGCCCTCGAAGCTGCCCTGGCTTTTGCCGAAGGTAAGGTGCAGAAGGTTGAGGCTACGATGTATCAGATTCGCTCGAAGAGTCAGAAACTGAGCATTGACGACTGGAGTCAGATTGATTTCCCGCCTGCGGAGAGCGCGAAACGGAAACAATGCAACACCGCCAAGGAGCTTCTTGATAGCGAAGTGCGCGATCAGTACCTTGCTACATTCGGCATGAAACCGCATTCGAGTGATGAAGGAGCAAGCTCTGTTGCCGCCGAATCAACGCCGGGCGCAGTTCCAGATAACGCACCCATGCAAGCCCTGGACGCGCCCAATTCGGAAACAGCACCGGCATCGACAAATGGAGAGATGGCAGAGAAGGGGATGCTTCGCCTCCGCGAGAGCATGAGGAATGCCGACCTGATCGCAGTGGCACTTGTTGCCATGCTGATCTCAATTCTCGGTTTCCTAATTACACACAACGCACCAGCAGGATTGTTCAAGACCTTCGGAAGATGGTCTCTTGCTGATGCAGTCGGGCTATTGAGCCTTTCTGCGCTCGCGATTGCAGCCGGTATGATGCTAGCCGTACTTTATCCAAAGCGTCGAAGCGTTGAGGATGAATCACGGGTCTTGGATGCCATGACAAAACCTGAAAACTCGTTATTCTTGCCTGCGCGCGTGGCCTCTGCGTTGCAAGAGGATTTTTACGAAATGACCGTAGCGTGCGCAGCAAAATACAGGACTCTTCGCCTTGGCTTCTGGGTGGGAGTGGTGGCAGCCCTGCTCTCACTGCTGTTTCTCATTCTGTCGAAGCGACCTCATCCGCGCTTCTATCCCTATTGATGTTGGATTTGAACGAGCGCACGGCCTTAAAGAAATGATTTCTGTTAGTAGGAATGTTCCTTCTTAGGTCGGATTAATGCCGTTACGTAAATATAATTCAGATATGCCGGATAGTCTTCGGCCGATCACTGAAGGCGACAAGGTGGGGTGCCTTTCCACCCCACTTTCCAGTGCTTTGCGATTGGGGAAGGTCACGGAAGGGTGACAGATGCAAGCGAAACCGTCGGCGTCCTTAGCTTCCGCACGAGAAGAATGGCAACAGAAGTTCGCAAAAAACAAGGCACGGCTTTTGAAAGATTCTTTCTTCGCCGGTTCCTTAAAAACTCTGTCTGACAGCGGGGCGGATCAGGAAATGGTGATTTCCCTGCTTTACTACACTCTGCCGATCAAACACGGGAAGGGTGGAATCCACTTTTTCAAGCGAAGAGCGCAAGCCTTGAGAGCAATCGCGCACAGCCTCGAACGAGACGCCTCATCGCTTGAGGATTATTATTCTTCGCCCTTGAACTTCGCGGACATCTGGCCAGGATTAACCTTCCCCGGCGATACGCAAGAGGTGAGGACCTCAGACGAACTGAAAGCCATTCCCAAGGCCCTGATTGCGGATATGCGGGCTTTCGCCAAGACTCTCGATGAGGAAGCAAGCCGATTTATCAAGTGCTCAAGGTTGAGCGGGCGTGCTGCGGATGACTTCTACATCCGCGAGCTTTTGCGCTATGTCTTCGAGACGACCGGCAAATATCACGAAGGGGTACTCGCGGACCTCTTGCAGTTTGTGCACGGGGAACTTGGATCAAACAGAGAGTTCTCAAGCGAGCAACTGAAGAAGGTCAGTCAGAGGCACTTGAGAAACCTTATTCAGTCGAAAAAGTGCTGAGTGCTCTGGCTCCTGCAAGGGGGACAAGCCGAACTCCTGATAATGTAATCGGAGTGTCCCTTGGAATGCGCGTCAATTTGCGTACTCTCGCCTCAACACTTGTGATGCCCCGACAGCGGGCGTCAAGGGAGAGTACATATGGCTATCGATCCGCAAAATGCGCTTGATGCGAGACAGGCAGCGCGGTATCTGGGAGTATCTGAGGCCGTCCTTCGGCTGTGGCGTTCGGGGTCGAAGGGACCTCGTTTCTTCCGAGCTGGCGAAAAACTGGTTCGCTACCGCCGCGCCGATCTTGATGCCTGGATAGAGGAGCGACTGAGTGATCCGGCAATTCTCGAGGCGCGGTGAGCATGGCGAACACAAAGCGAGCTGCCACCGTGCCTAAGCCGCGACCGCCAAAGACCACCGCCACTGGCCGTGGCTGGCGTTTGTTTACTGCACCAAAACACGCAGGCCAGCATGTGCCGGAGCAAACGCACCCGGTGCAGAACCAAGGCAAGAAGTGCGCTGATATGGCGAGCGGATCAAAAGACAGTCCGATCCTTACTTGGCAGGGCGCAGACCTTCCGCGTGTCTCGCCGGGCGACTATCAGGCCGTGTGTGTTGGCTGGCAAGGCCCGGAATGGTGCCGAGCCTTCCGGCGCTGGAGTCTCCGTCTGGAGTTTTCGCTTATGACGGGCGAAGGGACAGTCTCCGCATTCTTCAATATGGGCAGCGACGCTATAGGACCGCATATAGGCCGCCGATCTCGTTTGTATGCGGTTTGGTCTCTGGCGAACGGAGAAGCGCCCCGGAAAGGCCAGCAAATGACGTGGGAGACGTTCACAGACCCGGCGCTGCTGTATCTGGTGCGCGTGGCCGACAGCGTGAAGGACGGGAAGGACGCGGCCAAGCCGGATGCGCTAGTCTACAGCCGCGTGACCGAAATTCTGAAAATCGAGCGGCAATGAAAACGAAAATCGAGCGACCCCAATCCTTTAATCATTTAATCCGTCAATCATTTAATCAGGAATCATCTAATCAGAGAATCACCCAATCAACTAATCAACCAATCAAGAAGGCATCCGCTCAGAACAGCGACAAAAACAGGGACAAGAGTTTTCAAGTTTCGCCTGTTGCCGGGCGAAGGTCAGAGCAACCCAAAAACTCAAACCACAAGGGGCGGAGTTTCATACCTCCGCCTCAGGCATTTCCTCCACCGAGTAGTGCCCTCTTGTAAATCTCATTCTGTCGGGTATCGTGGACCCTATGAAACGTAGTTCACAAAGTCGAGCTCAATCGTTGCTGTCCTGTTTTCGGGGTAGTCACGAGCGAACGCAAGGCGGTACGTCCCGTGAAAACTACAAGCTGGCCGGCACAAAGGGCAGCAAGAATAAATCAAAGTCTAAATCGCAGAAGGAGAGGTGCTGAATGCTCTACAAAAGAGGAAACCAGCTTTGGTATAAGTTCAGATTCGCTATCAAGAATTCGGACGGTAGCAAAAAGAACTTTATGATCCGCCGCCCTGCGAGAGTGCGGAACCGCAAAGACGCAAATGACGTAGAGCGGGAACATCGGCGGGCGCTGTCTCTCGGACAGGTTCACCCGAATGATCCCTGGCCGAAAGCGACTACAAGCGCTCCGCCCGTGTTCCGGGCATTCGCCAAGGAATTCATGCAATACGCCAAGACGCACACAAAACCGGGAACGCACACGTTCTACAGGGTGTGCCTTGAGCGGTTGTTGACGTTCGCTGCCATTGCGGATGCCCCGCTGGACGCGATTACAGGCGAAACCGTGAGCCGGTACGCACGGCATCGGCAGGAGGTGCCGGAGAATTCCGTTGTGACCGTGAACGGCGATCTGCGCACACTGAGGCGGGCGCTACACCTTGCGGTGGAGTGGGGCAATCTGGACCGAGTGCCAGCTATTCACGAATTGCCGCAAGCCAAGGGCAGGGACCGCGTGGTGAGTTTCGAGGAAGAGGCAAAGTATCTGGCGAGGGCTTCCGGCAATCTGCGTGATGCGACGATTTTGGCCGTGGATACCGGGATGCGCCCGAACAGCGAGCTATTTCCGCTCCGGTGGGTCGATGTAGACTTGGCAATACGCAGAGAATGCCCTCACGGTGTCATCCACGTTCGCCAGGGCAAGACGGAGAGCGCACAGCGAAGCCTTCCCCTCACTCCACGCGCTGCCGAGGTTCTACAGAGGCGGAAGAAAGCGGCTGAGGCGAAGGCGAAGCAATCCGCGTTTGTGTTATCAGAGGCGAAGGCGAAGCAATCCGCGTTCGTGTTTCCGGGCGCCGGCATTTCAGGGCACATCATATCCTTACAGCACCCGCATAGAACCGCAATCGAGGATTCAGAACTGGAGAGCTTTGAGTTCTATTGTTGGCGACACACATTCGGAACCCGCGCTGCGCAATCAGGGATGGACAAATATACATTGGCTCGGCTCATGGGGCACAGTTCGCCTTCCGTGGCCGCCCGGTATTACATACACGTCACAGAGACACATGTTGCAGCCGGGTTCGGGAAGTTTGTCGAGTACCAGACGCGGAACGTGGCGGAGGGATTGGCCGCAGCTTTCCCCGCAGCAACGCAGCAAATCCAGTAGTATTTGTGAATCTGTGGCACAACCTGTGGCACAGCAAACTTGAAACTGGCTGAAAGTTATTCATTCTGCGTGGTAAGTCGCTAGATTCTCAATCTTAAAACCCGGGTTCGATTCCCGGTAGCGCTACCAGATAAGATCAGCTAAAGCCCGCTCAATCAGCGGGCTTTATTATTGCGTGAAAAATGCCGCAGGCGGTTCAAGCTGTGGCGAAGAGTGTTAAATCGAGTGTGCCTGATGGAACCAACGGGTACGCCTGAACGTATCATTTCGTATGAAGATTACCTGCTCAGCTGTTCTCATGCTCTTTTCTGTTTTCCCCCTTCTAGCGCAAGTGACCGTGCCGGTAATGGTCAATACGGGTGCGGGCAAGGTGGAAATGGTAGTTTCTGGCTCAGGTCGTCCTGCCGCTGTTTTTGAATCCGGCTTTAGCGACACCTACGAATACTGGGATGCGGTCGTGGCAAGCGTGTCTACCAAGGTGCAGACAGTACGGTATAACCGTGCCGGCTTCGGGCATTCCCCTATGACTGACAGGCCGCGAACTGCTGTGGAGATTGCGACAGAACTCCATACAGCTCTAGCCAATGCGAATGTCGCTTCTCCCTACATTCTGGTTGGGCATTCGGCGGGAGGAATGTACGTCCGGGTCTTCGCACACCTCTTCCCAGCCGATGTTGCTGGGATCGTGCTTGTGGACCCCGCCCCTGAGGCTTTCTATTCAATGTTGGCCCAGGAAGATCCTGCACTGTGGAAGATGATGCAAGAAGATCTAAAGAACTCACCGCCCGGAGCCGGGGCACAGATGAACGAGAATGACAAGACCGTGGAAGAAGTGAAGGCCGCGTTTCCTCTACCGAAGGTTCCTGTCGTGGTGATTTCAGGAACGAAAGCGCAACCGCCGGTCTTTACTCCGGAACGCCGGAAAGAAATGACGTCCCTTCAAGCGGCGCTCGTACAACAGATGCCCGGGGCTCAGCACGTGGAGGCTACCGGATGTGGCCACAATATTCCCGGCGATTGCCCTTCAATCATCAGTGACACCATACTGAAAATGGCCGCGAAGCCGGCTGGAAAGTGATTTCTTTAATCACGCTGCTGCGGTGCATCGGCCTCGCGCCGTTAGAAAGAGATTACGAGGTTGCTCGATCGACGCTATACAAACAGAGATCAATGAGAAAGTTGCCTTTAGCCTGGCTACTAGTTTCTCAAACTTAAAACGGGTTCGATTCCCGGTAGCGCTACCAGATAAGATCAGCTAAAGCCCGCTCAAACAGCGGGCTTTATTATTGCGTGAAAAATACCGCTGGCGCTCATTCATCCTTCATAGCGCGAATAACGGGTTGTAAGCAAGTGCGTTCGAGAGAACATCGCGCATTGCGGAGGGAAAATCTCTGTTTATTAATTCCGGAGGCAGCACAGCCGCGCACGCCCGGGCTTTGGCCTTGGAACCAATGCTATAAAAATCGCAGCAGCGGCAATTGCCGGTATACTGTTGTCGCCGGAAAAGCATAATGGAAGTCCCGGTCAAAATGAAAGAGGTAATCATGTTAAGAATATTCACAGTCATAAGTATTGCAGCAGTGCTGGTATCTTCCGCCGGTATCGCACAGAACACGGCCAGCCCAAGATTGAAAGCACATTGCACAGTAATGCAGTGGGAGGAAGTCGCAGCGGAAGGTAGCGCACGAGTTCTGTACTATTTGTGCATACCTGTTACACCGGAGAATCAAAAGGAGTTCGACACCAAGGGCGGTGATGAGATGGGTCTCTCCAAGCGCGTAGCGCAACTCATGTGCGAAAAAAATGGCTACGAAACAGGGGCGATATCATTTGCATTCCAGCCAGGGTTCGACCAGCTACCGTTACGCAAGAAAGTCCCCACAGTTTTGGGCACCGAGGCAGACGGCACGGTGTACTTTCCCAGCGTTGTCGAATGTTTGAAAAATTGAACAAGCCTTAGGAATTAGTTGAAACTCGCCCTTAATGTATACGTACCGGTTTGTATCCAGTAAAAAAAGAAATGCAGGAGATGGCCGTGAGTCCATCTCCCGCACGAGTACTGCCTGAAGTGTTTACAGACAAGGCGCCGCAGCCTGACGACGCCAGGCTAAGAGCATCAAGAGGGCTAAGGGCAGGCTCAAGAGGGTCCGTGAAGCCGGCTCGGGGGAGACATACACTTCCACAGGGTCTGAAAATGTTCCAGAGCCTATAAAGTCTGTGTCTGGATCAAAGTTTGGGTTGTTAGGATCGACGCTGAACAGGTCGTAGTCAACGTTGATGGTTCCGGAAAAGGAGATGCCTGGAGGATCGGTGGCGAAGAGATCGAACTCGCCCGTTCCTGTCATAGCACTCTTGTTCCATGGCGAAACAATCGACGCGCTTTCCGGCGACGGCCCGGCTACATAGAACTGGCTTCCGATGTAGTCCGAGTAGCTTCCATAGAGTGGCGAGCCGGCGAAATTAGAGTCGGCCAAAACCACCCATTCAGTCGCGCTGTTGTCAGTGAGGGTAAAGCCCCAGCCCACCACCTGCCCGGGTACCGCACCTACGGCGCCATTGGAAGGGATGAGCGTGAGCGAGATATCGTCAGCATGCGCGCCGAGGGCAAAAGCCGCGGCAGCCATGAGCGTCAACACAGATCGTATTGCAAAGTATTTCATTGATTGCCTCTCCTTTTGTCTTATCGGAACTGGTTGCCTAGCACGTAGGTGCCGGTGTCGTAGGTTGCCGAACTCCACGGCGCACTCATCGTAAATCGCGCCAGAGCGGAGCAGCCGGTGAAGTTGATGGTAAAGTTAGCGCTCGCTGTACCGCCAGTGGGGATGTCACCGAGGGAAACCGGGAACGAACTCGGCGGAGTAATCACTGGCGAGCAAGCCGCTCCCGATGTCTGGGTCAGCGTGAAGCCAGTAATCTGCGTCGCATAAGCCGGACCCACAGTGCCGTTGGTAGCGGTCACGGTCCACACGCGCGCGTTTTGCGCGCCTGTCTTGCTGCTCACCGCGAAGGTCATGCCGAATCCCGGCAACTGGGTTGGATCGACAATGCCCCAATATGCGGGCTTGGCTTGCAGGTTCATGTCAAAGGGCAGCGGATAGTCGGTGCGAGTGACCGGGAAGCTATCCAGCCATGTGTCGTCGTCCGCCATGCCCCAGATGGTCACGTCGCTGATCTTGCCCTTCAACTGGCGGAAGGCTTCAAAGTACTGCGCGTAGAGCCATCCCTCCTCAGCCAGAACCGATGGCGGAATGCCGTTTCCGTAATTCGATGAGGTGTCGCCTGCGTTGTAGACGCTGATATCCATCTCGGTGATTTGCTGGTTGATGCCGGGGAAATCCGCGGCGATGGTGTTGACCGCATTGGCCACCGCGGCGACCGATGGATAATTGATGGCGCTGTGCGTCTCATGGCCGACGCCATCGATGGGAATGCCGCGGCTCTTCAAGTCCTGAATCACCTGCACAAGGCAGGCGAGACGGTTGGGGTCCGCGGTGCTGTAGTCGTTGATGAAGAGCAGTGTGCCGGGCGGCGCATACTGCCGGGCAGCCTGCAGGGCAATGTCAATGTAGCTCTTGCCAAGCACCTGATAGAACGGCCCGTGCGCCAGACAATCCGGCTGGCTGGGATCGAGCGGTTCATTCACCACATCCCAGAGATACACCTTATTGCCGAAGTGCTGCACCTCGCTTTGAATGTGTTCCTGTATATTCGCAGTTACTGTTGCCTGATTTGCGGGCGAGTTTGTTCCGTCCCCAGTTGCATACGACGGCGTCTGCGCGCCCGATGCCCAAACCAGATTATGGCCGCGCACCTTCATGTTGTTGCATACAGCTTCGTTCACGAGATTGTCGCCATTGGTAAAGGTGTAGGCGCCCAGCGTGGGTTCCACCGAGCTCCACTTCAGGTCGTTGCCCGGCGTTAAGCTGTCAAAATGCGTCGTCAGCAGTTGCGCATGCGCTCCCGACAGATCGGTGGTATCCACCGCTGCGCCTATCGGGAAATACGACGAAAGCGACTGGTAGATCGACGGAATGTTCGTCTGGATGCTCGGCGGCGCCACATAAGACAACTGCAAGTCGTCAATGTAGAACGAGACCAGGTCGTTGCCTGACGCGGGCACGGTCTGCAGATAGAGCGATGCCTGGCCGGTGTCATAGGCGCTGGACATGGTGTAGTTCATCACGCTGATCTGGTGCCAGTTGCCGTCCGCCAAAACCGTGACGCCGGGATAGCCGCTCACGCTGGGATAGCTGGTGGTTCCGCTCTTGGTCGTCTGCAGGCTCATGTTGATCACGTGCGACGATCCATCGGCCGGAGTAAGCAGCACCCACACACTCACGTTATATGTGGAACCGACATACATCTTGTTACTCACGCTGATCGATGGCCCATCATAGTTGGCGATGCGCCCCGTGGTCAGCAGGCTGTGAGTGCCACTGTGCGCCGCTGCGGTGGAGTTAGCGACGGTCGAACTGCCGGAGCGCGAACTCCAGCCGTCCAAACCGCCATCTTCAAAGGTCGTGGTAATGCCGGTGTTGTCCTGCTGGCTTGGGTTCGGAGGCGGCGGCGACAGCTCACCGATCGTCACGTCGCTGACGTAGAAGGAATCTGTCGCGCTGCTCGATTGGAGGTAGAGATCCAGAGTCGTTGGCGGTCCCGGCAGATTGCTGAAGCTCAAGGTGCCCTGCACCTTGGTCCATGCCGTATTTGACAATGCCGCCGAGGTGGCAATCGTTCCATATGCGCCGGTAGTCGCGCAGTCGGCCGTCTTGGTCGATAGCGAGACCGTCGGATTGCTTGCATCCGGCGCTGCCAGCATTACATAGGCGCTGATCTGGTAGATCGCGCCGGGCACGAAATTATTCACGCTCAGCAGGTTCAGGGCCGGGCCCATGTAGCCCGCCGTCCGATTCGACACCAGCAGGCTGGTGGTATTGCTATTCGGATCAGCCAGCGGCGAGGTCACCGCGGTCAGCGTCGGCGATCCGAAGGGGAACCAGCCGTCCGTGCTGCCGTTGAAGGTGTAGCTCGCGATCGTCGCTCCGTTGGGTGGCGGCGCAGTCTCGGTAATCACCACATCGTCGAGATAGAAGCCTTCACTGGTTGCTCCGCCTATCAACTGCGCATACAAGGTCAGGCTTGTCGTGGTCGTGGTCGGCGTGTAGGTGCCGCCGATCTGCGCCCAGCCGGTGTCGGTCACGGCAACTGTGTAGTTTCCGACGGTGATATAGTTGGTGCCAGTCGAATCGACCTGAACCATCGAAAAATTCGCATTGCCGGTAGGGTTGCCAGAAGCCAGTTGGACCCAGCCTGTGATCGTATACGTCGCGCCGGGCAGCAACACGCTGCTCAGGTTAATAGACGGCCCGCCGTGTCCGGCGGGGGCTGTCGAGGCAGTCGTCGTCAAAAGGCTGTAAGAGCCTGTATAAGCTGCCGCGTTTGTTGCCACCGGCGTGCTGGCGCCGTAAAACGAGCCCCAGCCTTCGGCGGTTCCGTCTTCAAAGTCGTAAGTTGCCACTGTTTGTGCTCTCAGGCACACGCCACCGAGCATTGCAATTGTGACTGTCAGCAATGCGGCGCGCGCGATCAAGCCAATCGACAGACTCTTATTCGGACACAGATGTGAGGGATTCATCTCGTATCTCCTATTCAGATGTGTTGTTGGACCGGGTTCGAACAGTTCGTCGTACGCCCAAATTTTTAGGGATTCCAAGTAATGGGATATACTCGGGCACGAAAAGTATATGTATATCCTGGAAAAAGAGTCAAGAAAAACTTGATCTGATCTCAGGACCGGCGCATATCAATAACAATATGAAGCAGATGCCATGGCTGTAAGCGATTGGCATCTAATCGATAGACTGTTGGAATCACAATCTTAAAACCAGGGTTCGATTCCCGGTAGCGCTATCAAGTCTCCTCTTTCGTGTTGATATGTGAAGCCATCTAAATCCACTACCGCCAATTGAACTACAGTTGAAACACACAGCGGTGAAAACGCTTTCTAGCAATTAAGTGATATTGTCATCATCGAAATGCTTGCTGGAATCCGCTGATTGATTTCTGGATTTGCTCCAAGGGAATGGTCAGCGAGAGGCGAATATAACCGGAACGCCCGAAGCCGGTGCCGGGGACGGCCAGCACGCCTTCCTCCGCCAGCCTTTTGGTAAAGGCAATGTCGTCGGGGATGGGCGTCTTAAGGAAGATGTAGAACGAGCCTTCGGGGCGCCGCACCTGGTAGCCGATTTTCTCCAGCGCATCGCAAAGAACGTTCCGCTTTTGCTCGTAGATCGATGCGTCGATGGTTTCGTCGAGCGCTTCCAGCATCACCCACTGCCAGATGGCGGGCGCGTTGATATAGCCCAAAATGCGATTGTTGAAAGCGCAGGCGCGGCGCAGATTTTCGGCATCCTCCAGATGCGGCGAGAGCGCCAGGTAGCCGATGCGTTCGCCGGGCAATCCCAGCGACTTTGACCAGGAGTTGCAGATTGCCGTCTGGGCGATGAGCGAGGCCACCTCGGGCTGCCGCTTGCCGTCAAAGACATAGGACTTATACGGCTCGTCGCTGATGACGGTAATGGGCTGGCCGACGCTGGCCAGCATCGCTTGCAGATCGCGCAAGACGCTCTCAGGATAAACACGGCCGGTGGGGTTGTTGGGCGTGTTGAGAATCAGGGCGCGGGTGCGAGAAGTGATGGCCTCTCGGATGCGCTCCACGTCGGGCAGGAAATCGGCGTCGGTTTCGACAGGGACCATGCAACCGCCGTGATTGGCGATATAGAACTGGTACTCGGAGAAGCAGGGCATCAAAACGATGACTTCGTCGCCGGGGTCGAGGATCGACTTGAGAATTACGTTGCAAGCGCCCGCGGAGCCGACCGTCATAAAAACGTCTTCAGCGGTGAAGGCAAGGCCGGTCTCTCTTTGGAGTTTTCGCGCGACGGCCTCGCGGAGCTGCGGATAGCCCGGATTGGGCATATAGCCATGCGAGCCGGGGCGGTTGGCGGCCACCACGCGCCGCAACGCATCGAGCACCGCGGGGGGCGGCTCGACATCGGGATTGCCGAGGGAGAAATCGCAGATCGCGTCGGCTCCGCGCTCGCGCTTCAGCCGCACGCCCTCCTCGAACATGCGTCGAATCCAGGAGGCGTTCTCGA
>CAZFMB010000040.1:0-34532 GCA_964520005.1 uncultured Occallatibacter sp. | reverse complement strand
TCGGCCCGTTGATTCCCTCTTCTCCCCAATAGTACTGATCGTTGGCGATAAACACTCGCCCTGCGCGGTCCACCACAATGCTCTCAGGCCACTGCCACCCGCTCCCGATCTGGGACTCTATGTAGCTCCCGTCCGATTGCAGCGTCTCTTTTACTACCAGTCCATTCCCTGTATTGGGTCCCCTGAGATAAGTTCCTGCCTCGGCCGCATAGATATTGCCGCTGCCATCCACAGCCATGCTGAGTGTGTAGGGCCAGCTGCTGGCGACGGTTGATTGGCTATAGCCGCCATTGGATAGCGAATCCTTGTATAAAGCAGGGGGGACAGTCCCCCCCCAATCGATAAGTTGTCCGCCAGCATCCGTCATGTAGACATTGCCGCTTCCATCCACGGCCACATTGTCGGTACTGAAACAGCAGTTGGAAAAAGGAGTCCAAATAAAGTTGCCATAGGGACGGGATCCAAGCTTCACAAAATAATTTCCACTTTCATTCATTCCTAAGATATAAAAGTTGCCGGCGGCATCCATTGCCATCGAGTTTCCGGCGGAGGTCTTGTTCGAGACAACACTCTGTATATAGCCACTGCCAGACGGTATTTCCTCATATAATTGATCACTTGAAAGATAAAGATCACCCAACCCGTCAGTCAACATGCTTGACGCGCCTAAGAAAGTGGAAGAGGAATAAACAGTGGAAGGATTACTCGATAACAAGGAAATGACAGGCCCACTTCCAGTGCCCTGCAGATAGCCGGTGCCGATCACGCCAACGCCTGATCCTGTCAGCACAACAGCACCAGTGCGCACTCCCGGATGCAACGGCGTAAAGATGACGTTAACGGTACAACTTGCATTGGTGGCATACTGGGCGCCAATCGTACAGCTTCCGCCGCCTGCGTTGGTGAAGTCCAGATTCGGAGATCCCTCCGTCAGCACGCTAATTCCGGCCAGCGTCTCAGCCTGCGTAAAGTTGATCGTCAAGGGAATGGCATTACTGGAGCTTCCCAGACCCACTGGACCTATATTTGTGTTTCCAAAGGGCTGCACGCCAACGGTGCCGACGACATCAAAAGTGTAACTGTAGATACCGCCTATATAATTCGAATCACCAAAATAATACAGGCTAATTGTGTACGATCCGACAGGCAAGGAATTAGTAGTGCCGATGACCTGTCCATTACTGTTGAGATGAACAATACTGCTGAAGGCTCCGGTAGGGTCTTCAGAGACATTGATTTGTCCAGTCGGCGTTGGCCAGCCGGGGAGACCCGCCACTGAAATCGTGATGGTGACCGGAGTCGTATTTGTCGTCGATCCATTTGATGTAGCAATCGTTACCGCAGCTGTTGGATTGATTTGTCCTCCGCTGACGGTAAACGTCTGCTGAGTCGCACTGGTATTCAGTGAGTTGGTGTAGATCGTCACATTCTCACTCGGCAGGCCCGATGGGTGATCTATGAGTGGCTCACTCGGCACAAAATCAATCGAAAGCGTACAGCTCGCTCCTGCTGGGATTGGTGTGCTAGTTGAACAATCGGTTTTGACCCCGGCAGCTTCCGGGAAATCGGCTGGATAGTTAATCGATGAAAATGTCAGCGGCGCATTGCCGATATTGGAAACCGTCACTGTTTGCGGACTGTCGCTGCTCGGCTGGCCATAATAAGTGCTGGCAAAACTCAGGGCCAGAGGTGTAGTGGTATCAACCACAAAAGGCTCGTAACTGGTCGAGGCGAAGACCCTGCCGTTTGCATCTACGGCTACGGCAGCAGGATTATAACCCCAGCCTTGAAATTCGGGGTCGGTTTGCAGCTTGGTTTGAGTGTATACGCCATTCAGCAGAGCTTCTTTGTAGAGGGCTCCGTTCACTTCCTGATTGGGGTACCCCATGTCGGCGACATAAACATCGCCAACCCCATCCACTGCAACGCCAGTAGCATACTTGAAACCGCTGGCGATCTGTGACTCAGTGTAATTGCCGTTGAGCGGGGTTTCTTTAAATATGGATTCCCCTCCTTCAGCAAAGTAGACATTGCCACTAGCGTCCACTGCCACTCCAATGGGCGCATAGGATCCTTTAACCACAGTGCTCTGTGTGTAGCTTCCGTTGGAAGGCGTCTCCTTGTATACTGCGGCGCCTTGGTAATCTGCGACATATACGTTGCCACCACTATCAACCGCTACACCCAAGGGATTCACGAATCCACTGGCAACGACGCTCTGCGTGTAGGTACATCCCGACAATGTCTCTTTAACGACCCGCTTATTGCCGGAATCGGCAATATAGACATTGCCGGCCCCATCGACTGCAACCCCATTAGGCGACGAGAGGCTGTTGCCAATCGGAATTCCAGTCGCACTGGAGTTAAAGCATGTATTATTTGCGTTCTGTTCATATTGCCAAGCAGCAATTGTATTATTTCCGGAGGCAGAATAAGTTGCGGCAAGATAAGATTCATAGATATTGCCAAATCCATCCACTGCGATGCCGGATAACCCGACACTTCCTCCAAGGTTGTAGGTGGATTGCGCGGAGGGCAGTACGGCCGGCATGAATGTGGCTAGCGGCCCGACGCCATTGCCCTGCAGAAATGCGGTTCCGATAACGCCCGTAGCATTGGACAACACCACCGCGCCAGAACGTGTTCCCGGAAAATTTGGTGTGAATGTCGCGCTGACAGTGCAAGTGGCATTGGCAGCATAGGAGATGCTTGTGGAGCAACTTCCCCCGCTGGCAGCGGTGAAGTCCAGATTTGGCGCTCCCTGGGTGACAACCGCGATGTTGCTGGGTGTTCCCGCAACAGCAATCTGGACACTAACTGTAATCGTCGCACTGCTGCCGATTTTGACCGAGCCGAAGTTAGTCTGCGCCCTGGCGGACATGGAACTGCCAGCAAATAATAATGACGTTGCAGCGATGAGTCCTGCGACAATCAGAACCCGCAGACGCAAAACTGGGAAAAAAGCAAACATGACCGCATGCCTCACAGGCCGTCGCAGTATAGCTTAGGGTATTCAGGATCTGCGTTTGGCTTTTCGCAACTATCTTATGCAATATTGCGCACATTGAGAAGGAAATAGTGAAGATTTGCTCACGATTTAACTTTCATGGGTGATGCTTATCACATTATGGCAGGCTGAACTAGCTTGTGGAGGTGCGCATGGAGGCGATGGCGGAGGTGAGATCGGCGGCCAGGGTTTGCTGCGCGGCTTCAGTTAGCTTGGCGGATTGGCTGGTTAGGTAGAAGACGTCGATGGCGGTTTCGCCTTCGGTGTCGATGAGGGCTACCTTGATGTCGCATTGATGAGTGCTGAGAGTTAGTGCGATTTGGCGGAGGAGGCCGGGCAGGTCCTGAGCTACTACTTGCAGGATGGTGGAGTGGGTGGAGGATTCGGAGTCGAACTCCAGGCGGGTAGGGACTACGACTTTTAAATTGGCGGGGTGGTTGGAGTGGCGACGGGCTTCAAGCATGATTTCGACGGCGACTTTGCGCGCGACTACATCGTGTAGATAGGCGAGGAAGCGTTCGCGTTCGCCGGGATTCAGTTCGATGGTGCGAAATGTGTCAGTGAACTGGAAGGTGTCGACGATGACGCCGGCGTCGTTCGAAAAGGCTCCGGCCTTGACGATGTTCATACCCCACGCGGCGAGGGCGCCGGCGACGTCGGCAAAGAGGCGGGCGCGGTCGCGGGTGATGACGGTGAGGTCAAAGAGCTGGCGGTGAGGGCGGAGATCGAGTTGGACCGGATCGTCGCGGAGTTGGACGGCTAACAGGAAGTTGTCGCGAATCTGCTCGGGCAGGCGGGTTTGCAGGTAGCGCCGCGGAAGGCCTTCAAGGAATTGCTGGAGTTCTTCATACTGACTGGGGGGAATCATGGCGCGGATGCGATTGAAGAGGGTGGGGTCTATGGCGGCGTGGTAGCGGACCTCGTCTACGGAGCGGTCCATGAAGTTGGCGGTGGAGATATAGAGCTGATAGAGATTTTCTGCCTTCCATGGGGTGAGGGCGTCGGGGTTGACGGCTTTGATGTCGGCATAGGTCAAGAGGGTAAGCATCTTGAGCATCTGAGGGCTGCCGATCTTATCGGCGAAGGCGCGCACGTTTTCCATGTCGAAGATGTCGCGGCGCAGGGAGTTGGACATTTCGATGTGAAAGCGGATGAGGTTGAGTACGACGTCGCGTTCTTCGCTGTCGAATTCCAGGCGGGCAAGTAAGGAGTCTGCCAGCTCAATGCTGGGAGTGATGTGGTCGCCGGAGCGGCGGGCTTTGCCGGTGTCGTGGAGCAAGAGGGTGAGCAGAAAGAGGTCGAGGCGGTCGATCTCGGGCAATAGCTGGGCTAGACGCTGTTCGTAGTCGTGAGCGGGCTGGCGGAGCGAGTGGATGTTGTCGATGACCAGGAAGGTATGCTCATCGACGGTGTAGCGGTGATAGCTGTCGCGGATGACCAGGGCGTCGATACCGTGAAACTCGGGGATGAGCATTTCCAGAACGCCGAGGGCATGCATGGTGCGTAGTGCATGAGCGGCGTGGGGTCCGAGCAGGACAGCGCGAAGTGCGTTCCACAGGTAGGGGCCTTCGGGGATGTTGATAGCGAGCGCGGCGAGGGCGTCGGTGATGCGATCTTCGGCGGCTTGCGTAAGGGTGTATCCGTGCGTGGCCATGAGGGCAAAGATGCGCAGGATGGCGCCGGTGTCGCTGAACTGAACGCCGGGAGCGATGTCGATGCGGCTCTGCTCGAGGAAGAAGCCGGTGTCGGCGATAGGAGTGCGGCGGCGGCGGAACTGGCGGTAGAAGCTGACGGGCGCGGGAACGTTCTCCATGAGCAGCGCGGCGCGGCGATAGATGACGCGAGCATGGCGATAGTAGGTGCGCATCCAATATGCGGGGTGGGCTGTGCCGCGGGTTTCAAGGCCGATGGAGTTGGCGGCGGCTTCGTCCTGTGATTGCCAGTCGAGAGTGTTATCGTCTCGTCCATGGCGGAAATGGAGAAAACATCGGACGGCGGCCAGGAAATCGAAGGCGGCTTCAGCATCTCCGCGCGCGCTTTGGAAGACACTGCCGAGGTGGCGGGGCCACTCCTTGGTTTCTTTGAGATGGAAGAGCATGGCGAACCAGACGGCCAGGTTGTAGTCGCGCAGTCCGCCGGGACAGTCCTTCAGGTTGGGCTCGAGGTGGAAGATGGTGTTGCCGAATTTGGCGTGGCGGGCGCGGGCGATTTCGCCAAGCTTCTGGGTGATGGGGTTCCACTCGCTGAGGAAGAGGCCGGGCAAGACGGTCTGGTGGAGCTGCTGGTAGAGGGGGAAGTGTCCGGCGAGGAAGCGGCGGTCGAGGGTTGCCAGAGTGAATTCGAGGTTGACGGGATCGAAGCGGCCGGCTTCCTTGATGGTGCGGTAGCTGGGGCTGGCGCGCAGGCCTAACTCCCAGATTCCCTGGACGATAGTGCGGACAACCTCTTTGTATTGCAGCTCAATTTTTTCATCGGCAAAGACGAAAAGGATGTCGATGTCGGAGTAAGGGAAGAGGTCCTTGCGGCCGTAACCGCCGAGGGCGAGCAGAGCGGCGTTGCCGGGCGGCTGGCCGGCGAAGGCGCGACGCCACAACTCGATAAGCATGCGGTCGACGACGGAGGTGCGGCGACGAATGGCGGCTGCGCCATCCGCGGTGCGCTCGAAGGTCTGGCGGACGAGCTCCATCTCCCGCGTATACTGCTCCCGAAGATCGTCAACCGCCAAAGCGACTGGATTCATAAGGTTGTCGGAGGCTTGCCGTGCCGCTGCAATAAAGGATTGTTAACAGGATAAGCGATGTTGGGGCGGATGGGGTAATTTTGATGCCGGAGTGTGGGATTGAGTGGACGGTGAGGCAGTGGTCAGTTCCAGTTCTCAATAAATAGTGTCCGGCCGCCTGCGGTGGGGCCAACGGCCTGCGGCGTCATTGAAAAAGGGGCGGCGCGGGTAGAAAGTGTCGCTGGAAGTTCACACTTTTGGGCTTCTAGGAGCATGAAAGGTGCGCATATAAGGACATTAAAATCGGTGATTTTCGAGTATAAAAAGGCTGTTATTGAGGGGTAAAAAAACGAGAAACCTAGTCTAGACCTGGTCAAGTTGGGAGGACTTGCCTCTTCGACAGGATCTGGGCAGGCTGTCTAGGTGGGCACCTTCGGGCACTTTACATGTTGACCATCAACATGAGAGCCAACTCTGAAAGCAGATTGAGAGACGCAGTTGTATTCAGGTCGAAAGAGGTGATTGCTTCCACGAGGTTGCCACTGCAAATCGGCGAATTAGCCGAAATTGTTTCACCTGGAACTTATTTATTCTGTTGAGGTTGGCTCTGCGTTTCATCCATAATCAACAGCAAGGTTTTGAAAATAAATCAGTAGTTCTCCGGGAGGGCTCGGGCGATTTTCATATAGGAGGTTTCTGTTAACAATCAACGTGTCTCGGTCCATACTACATGTAGAAAGACAACAGGTGGACGCCGATGGGTGAGGTGAGATTGGGACGCAGACAAATGGGTGTGATGAGATCCGAGCGCCGATAAATGGTGAGGTGGGATTGGGGCGCTGACAAATGGATGTGATGAGATCCGCGAGCCGACAAATGGTGAGGTGGGATTGGGGCGCAGACAAATGGGTGTGATGAGATCCGAGCGCCGATAAATGGTGAGGTGGGATTGGGGCGCTGACAAATGGTGAGGTGGGGTTGGGACGCCGACAAATGGTGAGATGAGATTGGGGCGCAGACAAATGTTGAGATGAGATTGGGACGCAGACAAATGGTGAGATGAGATTGGGGCGCAGACAAATGTTGAGATGAGATTGGGACGCAGACAAATGGGTGTGATGAGATCCGAGCGCCGACAAATGGTGAGGTGGGATTGGGGCGCAGACAAATGGGTGTGATGAGATTCGAGCGCCGATAAATGGTGAGGTGAGATTTGGACGCAGACAAATGGGTGTGATGAGATCCGAGAGCTGACAAATGGTGAGGTGGGATTGGGACGCAGACAAATGGGTGTGATGAGATCCGAGCGCCGATAAATGATGAGGTGGGATTGGGACGCAGACAAATGGGCGAGATGAGATTCGAGAGCCGACAAATGGTGAGATGAGATTGGGACGCAGACAAATAGGTGTGATGAGATTCGAGCGCTGACAAATGGTGAGATGAGATCCGAGAGCCGACAAATGTTGAGGGGAGATTGGGACGCCGACAAATGGGTGTGATGAGATCCGAGCGCCGATAAATGGTGAGGTGGGGTTGGGGCGCTGACAAATGGGCGAGAAGAGATTGGAGCATAGATGATGGTCAAGATAAGACCGGAGGTTCTACAAGGGACGCTGGACCTGATGGTTCTGAAGACGATTGAGGCGATGGGACCGCTACATGGCTACGGCATCGCGCGGCGGATTGAAGAGGTAAGCAGCGGCGAGGTGAGCGGCGTCGGGCTGAGGTTGAACCAGGGGACGATCCATCCTGCGCTTGATCGCTTGCTGCGGCGGGGATGGATCAAGGCGGAAAGGGGAGTGTCGGCGAGCGGGCGGCGGGCCAGGTTTTATGCGCTGACGGCGATGGGGCGGAAAGAGATGGCACGGGAGACCGCGAATTGGGAACGGATGGCGGGGATGATGGCGCGGTTTTTGGCGGGTGGGACAGAGAACAGGGAGTAGTCACCTGCGGGGAGGGACTGGCCGTCCTGGCGGATGCCGTCGGGCACCTGCGGTGCGGCCAACGGCCTTCGGGTTGTCGGGTTGAGGTTTGTGGTATCCCATATCTGTCGCGATAAGACTGCGCCAGATATGGGATACCAAGCATTTGGAGATAGTCAGACCCGCACCACCCGCCGTCTAGTTCACCTTCCGCTTCGCCAGCTCTCGCGACGCCTCGTTCAATGCTTTCAGCATCGGGTCGTCCTTTCCCATATTAATATGTATTGCGTTCGGCCCCAATGCTTCGATATCCCGTGCCAACTTCACCGCGGCCTCGTCGAACTTCTTCTCGTACTTCTGATCCTGCGCCTTTTTCTTTGCTTCTATCACGACCAGTCTATCTAACGCGTTATTGTGGAGTTGCACCAGGAACGAGGGATAATCATAGTCGGCTGTCTTACGATACCAATACTCTGCTTTCGCGTAGTCTTGCGGGATACCTTGACCGCCCTCGTAAAGTGAGCCGAGGCATTGTTGTGCGTCAGGATCTCCCTGTTCAGCCGCCTTACGATACCAAAATGCAGCCTGAACGTAATCTTGCTGGACACCTTCACCGCTCTCGTAAAGCTGGCCGAGGTCTTTTTGTGCTTCCGAATGCCCCTGATCCGCCGCCTTGCGATACCAGAAAGCGGCTTGAGCGTAGTCTTGGATCACTCCATCGCCAAAATCGTAATTCAAGCCGATGATATATTGTGCGCCAGAATGCCCCTGCTCTGCCGCCTTGCGATACCAGGCATCAGCCTGCGCATAATCTTGCGTGACTCCTTTACCGCCTTCATATGTGCTATACATGCTGCCTAGCATGAACTGTAGCTCAGGATGGTTTGGGTTCAATTGAATCCCACGCTCGAAACATACAAAGGCATCCTTATACCGCTCTTGACCTTGAAATTCCATGCCTTTCTTGAGCCATTCTTCCGCTGCGGCTTTCGTTTTTGTGAGACATTGATCAATCAGTCCGACTAACTCGGCAACGTCTTTGGGGCGGTCTTCACGGTCTTTGGCCAGGAGGCGCAGGACAAGCGCATCGAGGCCTTGCCAATTTGTCAGATCGGAACGGATAGTACTGGGCGGTTGGGGTACAGTGTAGCGATGCTGTTCGGCCCAGCCTTCATAGTTTTCCGCGCGGAAGGGCGTCTTTCCGGTGAGCATTTCGAAGAGAACTCCACCGAGGGCATATAAATCTGTCCGGCCGTCGAGTTCGGCGGCTGGGGTTCCGCGCCACTGCTCGGGAGCGGCGTAGTTCATGGTCAGCAGTGTGCCACCGGTGCGGGTGAGGGTGCTTCTGGACTCCTTGATGGCGACGATGCCGAAATCGACGATCTTGGGAACCCGTTCGTCACCGTCGCGGGCTATGAGGATGTTTTCCGGCTTGATATCGCGGTGGACCATCCCCTTGACGTGTGCCGCACCGAGGCCTTCGGCGATACCGCGCGTGATAGCCAATGCCAACCCTACATCGAAAGGCTGAAGCGCAGTATGAAGAAAGCTGCGCAGGTCTGGCCCGTCGACAAACTCCATGGGGAAAAACAGCGAGTCATCCTCGGCCCGTTCCAGATCTCCAGAGTCCACGACATTCTTGTGACGCACTTGGCGCAGGGTACGCGCCTCGCGGCGAAAACGAGCGGTGAAGCCCTCATCCCGACTCCACTCACGGGAAAGAAACTTCAGAGCGCGCTTTTCGTTCATCAGTGTGTGTTCTGCCAAGTAAACGGAACCCATGGCGCCCTCGCCGAGTTTGCGAACGATGCGGTAATTCTGGCGGATCACCATGTCCGGCTTGAGGTCGCGTATCTCATTGAGGAGCACACCATGAATGGGACATGTGGTGTTGCTGTCGGGATAGCCGGTATCGCATTGCGGGCAGGTTTTCATGGTTCACGCATTTCAATTTTGCGGCGAAACTATTGTTCCACTTGAAGAGGGGAAGTGCAATGGTGAATTTATTCACCATTGCTAACCGAAAAATTGCAAAAGCAGGTCCTTCGACTTCGCTCAGGATGACAAACAAAAGAATACGGCGAGAACCCGTGCTATTAGCTACTCTTCTTTACGTCCGGATGTTCCGGGCAAACAATGGCGTATTCGCCTGTTGGTAGCTCTTCAACTAAGAAATAGCAGAAATGCGCTCCCACGCGTACGGCCCGCGTATTCAGTATTGAGCAATGCAAGTCAGCCTCATGGCGAAATGCCATCTTCCATTGTGGATCATTTGTGTATCCGACAACGATAGCGGGCGGCTTTTGCGGGCTCTCGCCTTCCTTGTCTGGCCTGTCTGTCTCGCTCTCTTCGGGCCTGTACCCAAGAACGTATACCTTGATTAGCGGCATTGTATCCTCCCCCGCGGCGGATCACCGTGAGTTCCCACTGTAACGGAATGAGTACATAGACCGCAGCTCATCCCAAAGCGTGATTCTCCAGAAGCTCACACGAAATTCTACAATTCTCACAAAAGTATAGCTAATCGTCGACACTATCAGCTTTTGTGATCCATGACTGCCTGCATTGCCAATTGATATCTGGCCGGTATACATGCGGCTATTTTCCAGGATCAGTAATGAAAAACACCCTTCGATTCGGGAATGACGTTGAATTCCGATTGTTGTCAATAGTTTCATTCACAAGGCGCGAAAGACGGGGATAAGACAGGGAACAGGGAATAGGGATTTGAACGCGACTTCGTCGCGTGGATTGATTTTCTAAAAACGGATGAAGTGATTGATGTACGGGCTGAAGCCCGTACCCTTCAAAGCCTGGGTTTAATCGCGACCTCGTCGCGTGGATTGATTTCTTAAACGATGGGCTGGTCATTTGCGGCACGGTTAAAACCGTGCCCTGATACAAAGCAAAATAATGCAGAATGTGTCGTCCCTACGGGACTCCGGATGTATTTTTACACCAACCCCACCCACGCTGAAGCGCGGGGCTAATAACCTTTGCGCCTAAGGCGCGAAAGGCCGTAGCTTTCATTCGCGACTTCGTCGCGTGGATTGATTTTCTAAAAACTTGTGAATGCATGTACGGCACGGCTGAAGCCGTGCCCTTTCAATGCCGCCATGTTGGATTCGTGGTATCCCACCCATCGCAGAGCACGCGATGGATGGGGCACAGTAGATTTTCGATAAGCGAAGAGTGGGCTGATGGCTTCATCATTCCCCGGTCCCCAAAAGCGAGGGACCGGGGGCACCCGAGCATTTGTGGATGGTCGAACTTGGATTGTCTCCCACCCATCGCAAAGAGCGCGATGGATGGGACACAGTAGATTTTCGATAAGTGAAGAGTGGGCTGATGGTTTCATCATTCCCCGGTCCCCAAAAGCGAGGGACCGGGGGCACCCATTCATTTTCGATAAGTTAACGGTGATGCAACGGGTTATTGCGTGGGGAAGTCTATAAACTTGTCGGCGCAGGAGGCTGGGACTCCGGTTTGTGAAGTTCCTTGTGGCGGGATTTTCTGGATGGTGGAGTCGTCGCCTGCGGGGAGTTGGAGGTTGACGGGGTTGGGGCCGAGTTTTATGTCGGTGTGGTTTAGGGAGTAAGAGTAGGTGGCTTGATCGGTGAGGAGAACGCCATCGAGAGTGGCGGCTATGCGGTGTTGCTGGTCGTAGCCGTTGAAGGAGATCTTGCCTCCGCCGGAGACGCGGACGTTGTGCAGCGTAATGTCGCGCATGGTGGGTGGGGAGTTGCCCTTGAGGGGCCCGTTGGCGGAGTAGCCGGTGTCGAGGGTGATGGGGTTGGGGGAGTTACGAATGCAGATGTCGTCGTAGAGAACATCTTGGGTGAGGCCGCCGCGCGAGCCGTTGGACTTGATGCGGATGGCGTTGTCGGGTCCGTCGAGGGAGAGATCGAAGACGCGGATTTGGCTGACGCCGCCGTTGGTCTCGCTGCCGATGGACATGCCGTGTCCCCAGTAGAAGTGATTGTGACTGATGGTCATGTTGGTGGCGCCGCCGGGACCTCCCTTGATGGCTACGTTGTCGTCACCGGCGCGAATGAAGCTGTGAGTGATGGTGACGTTGCGCGAGCCGTTGCCGGGATCGACGCCGTCGGTGTTGCGGGCGAGTCGCTGGGGCGTGTCGATTTTGAGTCCCCAGACGGTGAAGCCGTTGCCGTGGTTGTAGGAGACGTGGAAGTTGGGCGAGTTTTTGAGGGTGATGCGATAGAGGGTGAAGTTGTCGGCGTAGTCGGCGACGAGGATGCGCGAGACCTGCTGAAAGCCGCCGGCGCGAGCCTGCTCGGCGAGATCCCACCAGGAGACGGATTTGCCGAGAAGTTTTTCGCCACCACGGCCATCGATGACGCCGTCGCCCATGATGCTGGCGCCAGTGATGTGATCGGCGGAGATGAGGGGCTTGCATCCGCGGCCACGTTCACTGACCAAGCCGCAACTGCCGGGGGATGTGGCGTAGAGCTCGGGATCGCGGGAGGCGAAGAGGGTTGCGCCCTTGCCGACGATGAGGGCGACTCCGGAGCGGAGCGAGAGCGGGCCGGTGAGGAAGGCGTCGGCGGAGGCGGATGCGCGCAGGAGGAGGCTGTGGCTCGGGGCGCATTGGTCTAGAGATTGTTGGATGCGAGCGGTGTCGAGCTTGGACTCGTCGGCCTCGGAGAGGGTGCGGCCAGTGGCGGGAGCGAGTTTGGGGATGCTGTGAAGCTGGGCGTCGAGCGTGGCGCAGAGAGGCGGCAGGACTGGCTCGGTGACGGTGCGCGTGTCTTGAGAGGCGAGGATGGGCGCGAGGCAAAGGGTTAGGGCGGCGAGGATTATGCGGCGATTCATGGTATCTCCGTGGGCCAGTGAAGAGGTCTGACCACTTCAAGAGTACACGTTGGGGGGTTGGAGTGCGAGGTTAGCGGTTACTCATGGGAGTGGAACGCGGTGATTGAAAGGGAGTGACAGGACGATAACAACGACAAGGGGAGTTCCATCCGACAGGATGGGTTGAGGAGGGGATTATCGGCGCGCACATACGATTAGGGGATCTGCTGGTGCGGGCTAACCTTGTCACGATGGATGAGGTGGGCGAGGCTCTGCGCTTGCAGGCGGGCAACGGGCGACGGTTGGGCGATAACCTGGTGGCGATGGGAGTCATTGGGCAGCCGGCGCTGGAGGCCTTTCTGAAACGCATCCCGATGGAGCCGGCTCATCTTGCAGCTACGGGGATCGACGAAATTGATTTGCTGAGCCTGTTGATGAGGCTGATCTATACGAACCGTCTGGCGACCTGCCGGCAATACGTCGATGCTATTCGTTTGCCTTACCACATTGTGGCGGAACTGGTGGCGATGGCGGTGGATCGGAAGCTGCTGCACACGCTGGGCATGGGCTACTCCGACAACCCCATCGATATGAGCTATACGTTCACCGATGAGGGCAAGCGCTGGACGATCGACGCTCTGGAGCGATTGCGCTATGCGGGCGCCGCGCCGGTGACGCTGGATGAGTTTACCTACCAGGTGAGCGTGCAGAAGCTGACCAACGAACGTGTGACCTTTGAGCGCATCCGCGCGGCGTTGGGGGAGCTGACGTTTGATGAGAGCATTGTGGAGCAGAGCGGCCCAGCGCTGAATTCCGGGCGGGCGATGCTGCTGTATGGACCGCCGGGGAATGGCAAGACGTCGTTCGCACATTCACTGGGCAGCGTGTTCAGCGACGTGATCTACGTGCCGTACTCGATCATTGTGGAGGGGCAGATCATCCGCTTCTTCGATCCCAGTATTCACGTGGCGGTGAGCCCCACGGAACTGGGCGACGAAAGCGAAATTTCGTTTGTGCGGGCGGAGGAATATGATGCGCGCTGGGTTCCGTGCCGCAGGCCGTTCGTGGCGACGGGCGGCGAACTGACGCTGGAGATGCTGGAACTTCGCTACAACGAGACGGGCCACTATTACGAAGCGCCGCTGCACCTGAAGGCTCTGGGGGGGTGTTTTGTCATCGACGACTTTGGGCGGCAATTGGTGAGCCCTACCAGCCTGCTGAATCGATGGATTGTGCCGCTGGAGAGTCGCGTTGATTATTTGAAATTGCATACGGGCAAGAGCTTCAGCGTGCCGTTTGAGGAACTGGTGATTTTTTCGACGAATATGGAGCCGGAAGAGCTGATGGACCCGGCGTTTCTGCGGCGGTTGCCCTACAAGATCGAGGTGGGCGCGCCCAGCGTGGAAAATTACCGGCGGATATTTGATAAAGAGTGCGCGCGGCAGGGATTGACTATGCCCAGCGAAGTTTTCAACGCGATAGTGCATAAGCTGGGGAAGGAACATGGGCTTGAGCTGGCGGCATATCAGCCGAAGTTCATTGTGGATCAAGTGGTGGCGACGTGCAGATTTATGGGACAGGCGCCGCACTTCGAGCCGCGGTTTATGGAGTATGCGCTGAATAATTTGAGGGTGAAAAAGAGGGACTAGGCGTTTCGCGAAGTGCGCGAATGGGTGGGACACCCGTAATTCGGAGATATGTGAATCCCTGGTCCCCAAATGCTAGGGACCAGGGGCACCCAGCGTTCGTTGGTCAGAGGACGGATTCGCCGCGCTCGTCGTTGCGGATGCGGATGGCTTCGTCGACGCGACTGATGAAGATTTTGCCGTCGCCGATGTGGCCGGTGCGGGCCGCGCCGAGAATGGCGCTTAGGACCCTGTCTTTGCGGTCGTCGTTGACCACCAGCTCGATCTTGATTTTGTGCAGCAGGTCGATGGTGTATTCATTGCCGCGATAAAACTCCGTGTGTCCCTTCTGGCGGCCGTGACCGCGCGCCTCCAGGATGGTCATGCCTTCGATGCCTTCTTCGAGCAGCGCTTCTTTGACCGCATCCAGCTTAGAGGGCTGAATAATAGCTTCTATCTTGACCATGTGCAGAATCCTCGATTGAAAGCGTAACAGGCGGGAGCGGTTTTGTGAACTGCTGCCGCCGGATTATTGTTGGATTGCGCCGATATCTTAAGCGGATTCGTTTCCCCGGTCCCCAAATGCGAGGGACCGGGGGCACCCGTGCAAAAAACAAATGCAAAACAATCGACTTACGTGTTGAGGTCGTAGCCTTCCTCGCCGTGCTGGGAGAGATCCAGGCCTTGATCTTCGTCGGCGGCGGAGACGCGCAGGCCCATGGTCTTGTCGACCAGGAAGAGCAGGAGCAGAGTGCCGGCGATAGCCAGCGCCCAACCAATTCCCATGCCGATGGACTGATTAAGGACCTGATGCCAGTTGCCGTCGATGGCTCCAGTGGGGTTGGGCTGTCCGGCGGCATTTTTGCCGAAGACGGCGTTGATGGCGCCGGAGGCGAGCAGGCCGGTGAAGAGAGCGCCCATGGTTCCACCAACTCCGTGAACACCAAAGGCGTCGAGGGAGTCGTCGTAGCCGAAAAACTTTTTGACATTGAAGACCATGAAGGAGCAAACGACGCCGGCGATGAGGCCGATGACGAGCGCGCTCATGGGTTGAACATATCCTGAGGCCTGGGTGATGGTGGCCAGTCCGGCAACCGCACCGGAGATGGCGCCGAGGGCGGTGGGTTTGCCGTTTTGCAGCCACTCGGCAACGACCCATCCGATAGCGGCGGCGGCGGCGGCGAATTGCGTGTTGACAAAAGCGCTGGTGGCCAGAGGCCCGGCATTCAGCGCACTGCCGGCGTTGAAGCCGAACCATCCCACCCACAACATGCCGGCGCCGATGAAGCTGAGCACCATGGAGTGAGGCGTAATGTTCTGCTGCGGGTAGCCAACGCGCTTGCCCAGATAGATGGCGCAGACCAAGGCGGAGACGCCGCTGCTGATGTGGACGACTGTGCCGCCGGCAAAGTCGAGGACCGGCCAGCGGCCTCCGGTAATGTTGAGGATTCCGCCGACGCCCCAGATCATGTGAGCTAGTGGACAGTAGACGACCAGCGACCAGAAAACAAGAAAGACGGCCATGGAGCTGAACTTGACGCGCTCGGCAAATGCGCCGGTGATGAGCGCCGGGGTGATGATGGCGAACATAAGCTGGTAGACCATGAAGGTCTGTTCGGGGATGGTTCCGCCATAGTTGGGATTGGGACTCAAGCCGACTCCGTGCAGGAAGGCGTGTTCAAAGCCGCCGATGAATCCATTGCCCGCGCCAAAGGCCAGCGAGTAGCCGACCAGCGCCCATAGAACAGTAATGAGGCCCATCATGGCGAAGCTCTGCATCATGGTGGCGAGAATGTTTTTGCGGCGGACAAGGCCGCCATAGAAGAGGACCAGGCCAGGGGCGGTCATCATGAGGACCAGTGCGGCAGAAACCAGCACCCATGCGTTGTCGCCTGAGGACTGAGCGTCGCGGATGGCCTGTTGGAGCGCGGCGACCTGTGCTTGGGTGGCGGGAGGCGAGGGTTTCAAGTCGGGGGCTACAGCTAATGCGATTGCCGGGATTCCCAACAGGGCAGAGAGAACGAACAGTTTGATTGCGCGACGAAGCATAAGGATTCCACTCCTCAAAAACATACGATGGCAAGCAGAGATCACTCACGCCAGCCTGGATGCTTGCGGCTGATATAAGGATTGCGTGAGTATTGAAAAAACTCTATGGCTTTTCGTATAAGGAACCCATGAAGATTTGGCGTAAAATAAGGAACCCGTAAAGATTTCTGTCAAAAAACGGATAAAAGGCGAAGAACTGGTCGCTTCTAGCCAGAGGACAAAACATTCTATCGATTTCATCGTTTGATTCACTCGTGGGCTGATTCAGCGACTTACATGAGGTGAAGAGAATGGGGCTCAGATCAAAGACCATAAAAGACAATAGATACAGATATCCCACCCATTCGCCAAGTGCGCGAATGGATGGGGCATAGTTAGTTATTGGGGCGTCAGGCGCTGCTCTTTATGAATCTTCTTCAGAGGACGGATTCGCCGCGTTCGTCGTTGCGGATGCGGATGGCTTCGTCAATGCGGCTGGTGAAGATTTTGCCGTCGCCGATGCGGCCGGTGCGGGCCGTGCTTAGGATGGCCTCGATGGCCCTGGCTTTGAGATCATCCTTGACGATCATCTCGATCTTGATTTTGGGCAGGAGATCGACGGTGTATTCATTGCCGCGATAGAACTCGGTGTGACCCTTTTGGCGGCCATGGCCGCGCGCTTCGAGGATGGTCATGCCTTCAATGCCCGCCTCGAGCAGCGCTTCTTTTACCGCATCCAGCTTTGAGGGCTGAACAATAGCTTCTATCTTGACCATATGCAGAATCCTCGATTATCGGCGTAACAAGCGGGAGGGCTTTTGTGGCCGCTCCCGGCGAATCTTGTTGTCGTACCGATTCGATCAGTTGAATCGGAGGGAAGGAAAAATACAACGCTTTGTCAGTGAATCTCTGAATACATCATTGCGGCAATCCAACAATTCCACAGGGGCTAAAGCCCGCATTGATTTTGCTGTGTTTCGGCACGACTGAAGTCGTGCCCTGATACAAAGCGTGTTTATGAAACACACACTACAAGTTCAGGTTGAAACACATTCTACGAGTTGAAGTCGTAACCTTCCTCATCGTGCTGGGAGAGGTCGAGGCCCTGGGCTTCATCTTGCGGCGAAACGCGCAGGCCGACGGTTTTATCGACGATGAAGAGCAGCAGCAGAGTTCCAACGATGGAGATGCCCCAGGCACAGGCAACTCCGGCGGATTGATTGAGCAACTGCCCCCAATGTCCGTCGATGGCTCCGGAGATCACGTTGCCGGCTGCGTCGTGATTGTTGGAGTTGATGACGGCGGCGGCAAAGATGCCGGTGAGCAGCGCGCCGAGGGTTCCGCCGGCTCCATGAACACCGAAGGCGTCGAGAGAGTCGTCGTAGCCGAAGAATCTTTTGACAATAAAGACCATGGCGAAGCAGAGAAGCCCGGCGGCGAAACCGATGAAGAGTGCGCTCATGGGCTGTACAAAACCGGAGGCTGGCGTGATGGCGACCAGACCGGCAACCGCACCGGAGATGGCTCCGAGGGCGGTGGGCTTGCCGTTGTGAATCCACTCGGCGATGGACCATCCGACGGCGGCAGCGGCGGCGGCGAAGTGGGTGTTGACGAAGGCGCTGGTGGCCAGAGAGCTAGCGGCGAGAGCGCTGCCGGCATTGAAGCCGAACCAACCTACCCAGAGCAGGCATGCTCCGATGAAGCTGATCACCATGGAGTGGGGCTGCATTTTTGTGTGGGGGTATCCGATGCGCTTGCCGAGATAGAGGCAGCAGATGAGGGCGGAGACGCCGCTGGTGATGTGGACGACGGTTCCTCCGGCAAAGTCGAGCGAGGGAAGAGGAGCGTGGGGATTATTGAGGCTGAGCAATCCGTCAGCGCCCCAGACCATGTGGGCCATGGGACAGTAGACGATGAGCGACCAGAGGGAGAGAAAGATGGCCATGGCGCTGAACTTCATGCGTTCGGCAAAGGCTCCAGTGATGAGCGCCGGGGTGATGATGGCGAACATGAGCTGGTAGACCATGAAGGTCTGCTCGGGAATGGTGGCGGCGTATTCGGCGTTGGGAGTGAGGGTGACGCCGCGCAGAAAGAGATGGTGGAAGCTGCCGATGAACCAGTTGCCGTGACCGAAGGCTAGCGAGTATCCGACAACGGCCCAGATGATAGTGACCAGGCCCATCATGGTAAAACTTTGCATCATGGTGGCGAGAATGTTCTTTTTGCGAACCAGGCCGCCATAGAAGAGGGCGAGTCCGGGACCGGTCATGAGCAGGACGAGCGCGGCGGAGACCAGCATCCATGCGTTGTCTCCGGCGGACTGCGCGTTGGCGGAGGCGAGCTTGTTGGCGTCCACGGCCTGCTGGAGGGCGGCGATTTGCGCCTGCGTGGCGGGGGCTTGAGCGGCGGGTGTGGCGGGCTGAGCCAGAATTATTGACGGGATTGCCAGCAGGATGGAGAGTAACAGCAGTTTTATTGCACGACTGCACATAAGTTTTTCACTTCCAGAAAAAATCGTGGTGAGTAATGGCCCTGAGATGAGCGCGTAACTCATAAAAAGATAAAATAGCGCGAATAAGGAACCCATGAAGATCTGCCGTTAAGCTGAGGAAAACGAAGCAGGTAAAGGGAAGGCTGCGGCTGGGTCTCAGTGCGGCAACTCTATAGAGGAGGAAGAGAGGTATAGTAGAAGCATGGTGGCGACGGCGGGGCGGGATCGGTATCTATTTGGAGCGTTGGAGAGCAGCGCGAACAATCGCGCCAAAGTGATGGAGGCTAACTACGGCTATGAAGTGCCGGAGGGCATCCTGCTGACCTCGCTGGATTATGCGGTGAACTGGATACGAAAGAACTCGCTTTGGCCGATGACATTTGGCTTGGCCTGCTGCGCGATAGAGATGATGTCGACGGGGGCCTCGCGCTACGACATTGCGCGCTTCGGGGCGGAGGTCTTCCGGCCTTCTCCGCGACAGTCGGATGTGATGATCGTGGCCGGGCGGGTTTCGCAGAAGATGGCTCCGGTGCTGCGCCGTCTCTATGACCAGATGCCGGAGCCGAAGTGGGTGATCTCGATGGGAGCCTGCGCTACGTCGGGCGGGGTCTTCAATAACTATGCGATTGTGCAGGGCGTTAACCAGGTGGTCCCTGTGGATGTGTACGTTCCGGGTTGCCCGCCGCGACCGGAGCAACTGATCTACGCACTGACGCTTCTGCAAGAGAAGATTCAGAGAGAACCGCGCAGCCTGATGAAGACTTTGAATCTGGGATAGGCGGGAGTACTCCAGGCGATATAGAGAGATCAAAAGATTACTGTGCAATTCTGGATGTTCCTAAAGTAGAGGTATCAGAAAAGGCAATAGCGTATGCTGATGTTAGTAATCCTTGCATAAGAAACTGCCTTAAATAGTGATACGTTTGTTTATAAGAACATACGGATAATGTATCCCCAACATTGAGGCGCCGAATTCAGACGGGATGATTGCAAGCGTTCTCTGTCAGCATGGACCATTTGTCGCACTGCCCATTTTGTGCCCGGAGATTGATCTTTAAGGAAGAGTGCATGTTTTTGAAAGTGTCGAGGTCTGTGAGATGGGCAACTGCAATGGCGATTCTGGCTATGGCGCCTGTAAGCTTGACCTCCCAGGTTGCTCCAGCCGCAGAAGGGGTTTTTCATCGCGACACGGCATCGAAGTGGGATATATTTTTGGGGTATAGTTATTTGTCGCCACATGCAACCGTGATACGCACGGACATGACTCCTAATTTGGTTGGCTCCTACGATGCCATTCCCATAGGCGGGATCTTCGGCATTTCGTATTTTTTCAAACGGAATATTGGATTGCAGGTGGAAAGCGGCTATCACGAGTGGGGCATACAAAATTCAAATCCACCGGGGCAAGGCGGCACGCACGGCAACAACGACGGCTTTACGACGGTGATGGGCGGATTGATTTTGCGAAATCCATCGCCGACATTTACGACGTTTGCGCATGTGACAGGCGGCGCATCGATGGTAGACGGGCCAGTTGAAAACAGCTATACGTGGGGTCCGAGCATAACCATCGGCGGCGGGCTGGACTACAGGGTGCGACATCATTTGTCGCTTCGTTTAATTCAGGCTGACTATGAATACATCAATGTAGACTTTCATCCGACCCTGGGTGGAGACGTCAGCATCAATACAATTCGCTTGAGCGCCGGAGTTGTATATAACAGGGGCCCGGTGGAGGCTCCGCCGCAAGCGACTCTGTCTTGCACGGCGAAACCGTCGATTGTTTTTGCGGGCGATCCGGTGATGTTGACGGCGACGGCGGGCGAGCTGAATCCCAAGCTGCATGTGGTTTATGCGTGGAGCGGCAGCGGGGTGTCAGGTAACGAGGCGACGGCCACGGTGGATACCAGCAGGCTGACGCCGGAGACCTATACGGTAAAGTGCCGCGTAATGGAAGGCAAGGCGGGCAAGGAAGGCGCCAAGCCGTGGCAAAGCGCGGATGCCACGACCAGCTTTACGGTGAGAGCCTTTGAGCCGCCGACCATCAGCTGCTCGGCCAACCCGGACACCATCAAGCCGGGCGAGAGCAGTACGATCACCTGCGCCGGAATGAGCCCTCAGAACCGCCCGTTGACCTACAGCTACTCGGCATCAGGCGGGACAGTAGAGGGCAGCGGCGTCACGGCAGTGTTTCATTCCACAGGAGCAGCGGTTGGGGCGGCGGGCATCACCTGCAATGTGAGCGACGACAAGAGTCAAACGGCAAGCACCAACACCTATGTACTAATTCTGGCCCCGTATGCGGCACCTGCGCCGCGCACACAGGTGTTGTGCTCAATCAGCTTTGCCAACGATGCGCAGCGGCCGGTGCGGGTGAATAACGAAGCCAAGGCCTGCCTGGATGGAGTAGCGCTGGAGTTGCAAAGACATTCCGATGCCAAGGCTGTTCTGGTGGGCCATTCGGATGCCAGGGAGAAGGCCAAGACCGCGAGGGAACAAGAGGCGGCGCAGAAGAACAAGCATCTTAAGGTTGTGGATCCGGCAGCGAGACGGGCGATCAACGCCAAGGATTACCTGGTGTTGGAGAAGGGGATTGACGCATCTCGTGTTAGTTTAGCGACGGGCAAGGCAAATGGCCGGACGGTGGAGGACTACCTGGTACCGGCAGGGGCCAGTTTTTCTGCGGATGTGCCAGGCACCAGCCCGGTGGACGAGAGTGTGGTTGCAGCTCCGGCGCATAAGGCTGTGGCTGGCAAGGGGAAACCGGCGGCAAAGTAGTACCGGCTGTATGCTCTGGGAAAGACTTGCGGGCCTCTTTTTATATAGCCACTTTTCTCGTATTATTCGCCCCCAGAAGCTGGTGTCCGGTGAGAATTGGCGCGAATTTGCCGAAAAAACAAGTTCTCAGGAGGGGACTACCCAAGGGGATGGCTATGTTACTATGATTCCGTATCGAATTCTGCGGCAGGCCTGTTTGGTTTTATGATTGTTTTGAGGATGTTCAACAGGTTTTTGTATGGAAATGGCGAGCGGAAGCAAACCACTTCATCAACTTATTCAATCTGAAATTGTGGAGGAGAAACCCATGTATTCGAAGCTTCTGAAGTCTGGTTTTCTGGTTTTGGCGATGGCATGCCTGGCATTTGTGTCAACAGGATGCCAAAAGGCACCGCCGATCACGCTTTCGGCAGTGGCCAGCCCCCCAGCCGTTTTCCCCGGAGATGCGGTCTCTGTGACCGCGACGGCGGGATCTGTGGATACCAACAAGAAGAACAATGTGGTTTACAGCTGGTCGGGCGATGGCGTAACGGGCAGCGGCGCGACGGCCACGGTGGCCACCGCAGCGCTTGCACCGGGCAGCTATACGGTGAAGGCGGAAGTGAAGGAAGGCAAGAAGGGCAAGGAAGGCATGAAGCCGGGCCAGACGGCCGATGCAACCGCGAACTATACGGTGAAGCAGTTTGAGCCGCCGACCATCAGCTGCTCGGCCAGCCCCAACAACATCAAGCCGGGCGATACCAGCACCATTACGGCGAACGCGATGAGCCCGCAGAATCGTCCGCTGACGATCAGCTACTCGGCAACGGGCGGCAGCGTGAGCGGCATGGGAGCCACGGCGACCTTCAACTCGACTGGCGCGCCGACCGGCGTGGCGGGGATTACCTGCACGGTGACCGACGACAAGAACCAGACGGCCACCGCGAGCACCAGCGTGACCATCACGGAACCTTATAAGGCTCCGATTCCTCACAGCTCTTCGCTTGGGTCGATTGACTTCAGCAAGGACAAGATGCATCCGACGCGGGCAAACAATGAAGCCAAGGCTGCACTGGACGGAATCGCGCTGCAACTGCAGCAGCATCCGGATGCCAAGCTGGCGTTAGTGGGCGATGCCAATGCCAAGGAGCAGGCCGCGAAAGCGAAGCAAGAAAAGGCCGCCAAGAAGAACAAGCACCTCAAGGTGGTTGATCTGGCAGCCGAGCGCGCCGTCAACGTAAAGGAATATCTGGTGGCGGAGAAGGGCATAGACGCTTCGCGCATCAGCGTTTATACGGGCACGGAAGACGCACAGAAGGTGGAAACCTACCTGGTGCCCGCGGGCGCGGACTTTGCAGCTGATGTGCAAGGAACAACCCCGGTTGATGAGACCATGGTGAAGCCTGCGCCGATCAAGAAGATGGCCAAGGCAGTCAAGAAGGCCGTAGTCAAGAAGTAACTCACGCATTCTGCGGCAGGCCTTCGGGCCTGCCACAGAGCGCAATTTTTCTGCAATTTCTCGAGGGCTGGCCGGCTTGCCGGTCAGCCTATTCGACTTGCATAGGGAAACTCTGACATCCCCGCATTCTATATATAATCTTCATAAGAACTTAGGGAGTTTCTTGCCTGCATGAATCTTATAGAAAACCGCTTTGATATTTTCTTCCGGTTTGGAAAATTGGCGCGAGTCTCAGTGGTCGTTTTGTTATGGCTTGCTGTTCGCGGATTGACGGCGCAGACTTCGTGGAACGCGATTGGCCCCATGGGCGGCGACGCGCGGGCCTTCGCGGCGGTTCCGGGCGAGCCTCATCATTTGTATCTTGGCACCACCAACAGCTGGGTTTACGAATCGACGGATGGAGGCGCAAGCTGGCATCGGCTGTCGAAGCTGGATACGTCTGACGATCTTGTTGTGGATCACATCGTGGTGGATGCAGTGAATCCGGCTACGGTATTTGCGGCCGCTTGGAAGCTGGACCAGCCGGGCGGCGGGCTATGGGTGAGCCGCGACAGCGGGCGGAGCTGGAGCGCTGTCGAGAAGCTGCGCGGGCAGTCGATTCGCGCCTTTACGCAAGCACCCTCGGAGGCGAAGATTCTGATTGCGGGAACTCTTGAAGGAGTTTTCGAAAGCAGGGACACGGGCGCGACGTGGGCGCAGATCAGTCCGCCGGAGAGCAAGGAGATTCACGAGGTGGAGTCTCTGGCCATCGATCCCACGGACCCCGATGTGATTTACGCGGGGACATGGCACCTGCCATGGAAGACTACGGACGGCGGCAAGAACTGGCACAACATCAAGAAGGGCGTGATCGACGACTCCGATGTGTTTTCTATCATTATTGATCCGGCGCAACCGAAGATTGTTTTTGCTAGCGCGTGCAGCGGCATCTATAAGAGCGAGGATGCGGCCGAGCTGTTCAAGAAGATTGAGGGCATTCCTTCGGAGGCGCGCAGGACGCGGGTGCTGAAGCAGGACCCGGCCAACCGGGAAGTGGTGTATGCCGGAACCACCGAGGGACTCTACAAGACGATGGACGGCGGCAAGCATTTTGAGCGCATGACGGGGCCGGATGTGATCGTAAACGATGTTTATGTGGATCCGGGGGACTCGAATCATGTGCTGGTGGCGACTGACCGCGGCGGCGTTCTGCTGAGCCGGGACGCGGCGGCAAGCTTTGTGGCGGCGAATGAGGGATTCAGCGGACGCAAGGTGGAGGCATTGCTGGTGGACAGCCCACCTGCGGTCGGGCCAACTACGCCTGAGACGCAACCACTTGCAATAAGTCCAACAGAGCCTGCGGTGCGGATATATGCTGGCGTGGTGAATGACAAGACTTATGGCGGGGTTTTTGTTTCCGGCGATGGCGGGGCGCATTGGGAACAGATCTCCGAGGGGCTGGAGGGACGCGATGTTTTTGCGCTGGCGGAGTCGCCGGAGGGAAGAATTGTCGCGGGAACCAATCACGGCATCTTCGCGCTGGAGACAGGCGAGCAGACGCCTCCGATCCTTCACTGGAACTCGCGCAGCACAATTCAGAATACGGTGGTGAAGACGTCCACCGAGACACACTATGGAAAGCGCGTTAACATCGAGAAGCAGGTGAAGGATACGCGACAGGAGCTGGAGGGGCGCGTGAGGGCGCTTGACCTGAGCGGCGAGGCATGGCTGGCCGCGACCACGGGAGGCGTGTATACCAGCAAAGATAAGGGCGAGAGCTGGCAGGGCGGGCCGGTGATGGGCGCGGGGGATTATCTGGCGGTGGCCGCACACGGATCGCAACTGACGGCCGCGCGGAAGGATGGAGTGGTACTCTCCACCGACGGCGGAGAGAGCTGGAGGCCGATGGGGATTCCGGCGATGCTGACGCGGATTCATGCCATTGTTTTTTCCGCTGATGGAACGCTGTGGCTGGGGGCGCGCGAGGGCGTGTATTTTACGCATGACCTAGGCAAGACGTGGATGTGGGTGCATCGATTTCCGCTGACTGATGTGGACGCGCTTTTTTATGACGCACACCTGAACAGGATTCTGGGCAGCTCGCGAACTAGCGACCAGGTTTATGCCATTGATGTAAAGTCGCTGAAGTGGAAGTGGGCAGAGACGGGCTACAAGATTGCGCTGGTGCGCGCGGTGGGTGAGCGGCTGCTGGCGGCTTCGTTGTATGACGGGGTGGTGGAAGAGCTAGAAACAGGGAATAGGGAATAGGGAAGTGGTGCAATTTTCAAGTTGGCGACGATCCAACCGCAACTGATAAACTTCTTGCGTGAGAAACGGCATTATAGCGATTTCGGCGGGCACTGTAACTTTCGTGATTCTTGCGGCATTGGCGCTCCCCCACCTGGAAACTAGCCTAACGTTCCTCCCTATCCTCGCAGTCTCAGTTCTGATCGGATTCGTCACTCCGAAGGTTTTCGCCAAGATAAAGAAACCAAACTGACGTAGTCGGACTCGATCACTACCAAATCCTCAGAAATATTTTGCTTAACCGTCACTTACGCCCCAGTTCTTTCCATTGGAGTCGGGGTGTATCACCGGCTATCCGGAGACTGCACTACTACCAGGATTAGGAATTAGTTTCTTACAGAGGATTTGTTTCTGTATCATTAGTCTATGCAGACCGAGAGGGCGACTTCATGCCCGCCAGCAGCCTTTCGTACCTATGATCCGCGGCTTGAGCCGATTGCCGCTAAAGTTCTGGCCGGCGAGCGGCTGACGTTCAACGACGGCATTGCGCTTTATGGTTCGGCGGACGTGCTGGCGGTGGGCTGGCTGGCTAACCATGTGCGCGAGCGGATGCATGGGGACGTGACCTACTTCAACGTCAACCGGCACATCAATCCGACGAATGTGTGCGTGGCGGCCTGCAAGCTGTGCGCCTTTGGGCGGAAGAAAGGCGATGCGGCCGGTTACACCATGGCGCTGGAAGAGGCGTGGGAGAAGGCGGCCACGGGCTACTCGGAGGCGGTGACGGAGTTTCACATTGTCGGCGGGCTGCACCCGGATCTGCCATTCGAGTACTTTCTCGATTTGGTGCGGGGGCTGAAGGAGCGTTTTCCCAAGGTGCATGTGAAGGCCTTCACCATGGTGGAGGTGGCGTACCTAGCGCGGCGGGCGAAGTTATCTATTGAAGAGACGTTGATTAAGATGCGAGAGGCGGGAGTGGACTCGATGCCGGGCGGCGGGGCGGAGATCTTTGCCGATCGGGTGCGGTCGATTATCTGCGACCACAAGATCGACGGCGAAGAGTGGCTGGAGACGGCGCGGCTGGCGCACAAGCTGGGCTTCAAGTCCAATGCGACGATGCTGTATGGGCACATTGAAAACGATGAAGACCGCGTGGACCACCTGCTGAAGCTGCGCGCCTTGCAGGATGAGACGGGAGGATTTCAGACATTTATTCCGCTGGCCTTTCATCCGGAGAACACGGCGCTGGATCACTTGCCGGTGACCACGGGGCTGACGGACATTCGCCAGGTGGCGGTCAGCCGTTTGCTGCTGGACAACTTCCCGCACATCAAGGCATACTGGCAGATGCTCACCGCGAAAATCGCGCAGATTGCGCTGCGCTTTGGGGCGGACGACCTGGACGGCACGGTGGTGGAGGAGAAGATTTATCACGACGCCGGGGCGACCACGCCGCAGGGCATGACGCGCAAGGAGCTATGCCGTCTAATCACCGAGGCCGGGCGCATTCCGGTGGAACGCGACACCCTTTACCATCCAGTGACGCGCACGGAAGACAGCTTTATTGTGGCGGTTTAAGCGGTTTAAGATGAATCAGGAAAGGGACGAACTCGATGGATGAATTTGGCCGGAATGCTTTGATTGGACTGGGAGTCGGGTTCCTGTGGGGGACCGGGTGCTCGATCGCGATCCTATATTCCATTTATCTGGCTGCCTATCGCAAGGCGATCAAGGATTCACTCAAGCAGGTTCAGCCGCTGCGCTACACGCGGGTGCTGGAAAAAGTGTTGGCGCAGAAGGCGGAAAAGCAAGAAGCCAAAAAGGCAAAAGCGGCGGTGAAGGCCACGGAGCCTCCGCAGTGAGCGGAGTTTTTACAGCGAGATATAGATAATCTATTCGATTTGATCCGAAACGAAATCATCGTGGTATCCCACCCATTCCGCATAAGGCGCGGAATGGATGGGGCACGGAGCATTGTTTTCACAGTCGCTTCAGAAAAACTATTGGCGTACCACTGCGCCGCCCTTCATCACAAAACTGACGCGCTCTACGGCGGTGATGTCGTCGAGAGGGTTGCCGGGGACGGCGACGATATCGGCGAAGTAGCCGGGCTTGAGCTGGCCGATCTGGTCCTCCCAACCGAGGAGCTTTGCGCCTTCAAGCATGTCAGCTTGCAGAACAGCCAGCGGCTTCATGCCGTAGCGGACCATTAGCTCCATCTCGACGGCCTGGGTGCCGTGGGGGAAGGGACCGACATCGGAGCCGACGGCGAAGGGGATTCCGGCGGAGATTTGCTTTTTGAATTCGCGAATCTTCAAGTCGAGGAGGGCTTTTTCACGGGCGGCGACGGCTGCTGAGGGAGCGTGCTCTGCGAAGTAGTCGAAGATGGCGAAGGTGGGGACGGCGGGGATTTGTTTCTGGCGCATGAGGCGCATGGTTTCGTCGCTCAACTGAGTGGCGTGGTCGATGGATGCGACTCCGGCCTGTGCTGCGTAGAGCGTGCCCGGTTCGCCCTGAGCGTGGACGCCGACGGTTGTTCCCAGACGGCGCGCCTCTTCGACGGCGGCGGCCAGTTGCGCTTCGGTGTACTGGTAAGGTGTGCGCAGATTGCCGTCAATGACTGTGTCGTGGCCGGTTTCGTAAATCTTGACGAAGTCGGAGCCTTCCTTGTGCTGCTGGCGAATGACCTCGATTAACTGGCCGGTGGAGTTGGCGTAGTCGGCGTTGGGGAGCACGTGCTGGGCGGGGTTGTAGTGTATGGCGTCCTCGTGACCGCCGAGAATGCTGATGGCGTTTCCGCTGATGCGCAGGCGCGGACCGGGAATGATTCCGGCGTTGATGGCGTCGCGGACGGCGGTGTCGGCAGAGCCAGCGCCCTCGGTGCCCATGTCGCGCTCGGCTGTAAATCCGGCCATGAGATCGGCTTTGGCGGCCTGGGCAGCGAGCAGGGTGCGCCAGGGAACCGACTCTTCGACGGTTTGCAGGTCTTCGGCACCGGGGTGCAGGAAGAGATGGACATGAGCATCGATGAGGCCGGGAAGGAGCGTGGCGTCGCCGAGGTCGATGATGCGTGCTCCCTGAGGATGGTCGACGGATGCGCCGACGGCAACGATGCGTTCATCTTGAATTAAAATCTCGCCGGGCTGGAGGAGGGTTCCGGTGTCGATTTGCAGCAGGCGGGCGGCGTGAAGGACGATGGGGGCGGCGGGAGGTTGTTGGGCGGCGGCGAAGGCGAGAGAGAGGGCCGCAGCACAGAGGAGCATAGCCAGGTTGCGCGGCAAATAAAAAGTGGGCATGGATAAAACTATGCCGTATTTGGGCGGAGTTGTCGATGGGAGGTTTTGGGGAGATCAAAAAACGCCGCGCAAAACTGGAGAAGCGCCTTAAAATGGGGTGACTGGCTAGGGTGAACCTATGCGGCATTTCAAGTGTGCGGGCGGAGTCATTTTTGGGCTGTTGCTTTTTGGCGGCATGGTGTTTACCGGTGCACAGACGACGGAATCTGCCGCAACGGTACTTACGGTGGTGGACGAAGTTGGCGTGGCAGTCTCCGGCGCGCAGGTGGTTGTTGAGGAGCCGGGAGAGAGCGAAGTGCGTTTCACGACTGATTATGCGGGGCATGGGACGTATCTGCTCAAGGGGACACAACCCTATCTGCTGCGCATTGCCAAGCCCGGTTTTTATGAGACGATTGCACGCCAGGCTGATCCGCTGACACGCGAGATTCGGGTGGTGCTGAACCACGAACAGATGGTGCAGGAGCAGGTGAGCGTAACGGCATCGACTCCGGGCATCGATGCGGAACGGAGCTCAGACGAATTCACCATGGATTTGCCGGCGATTATCAATGTGCCTTACCCGACATCGCGCGACATCCGCAACCTGCTGCCGTTTTATCCGGGGGTGGTTCAGGATGCGACGGGACAGGTGCATGTGGCTGGGTCGGAGACGTGGTCGACGCTGGACATGCTGGATGGATTCGACATTCGCTCGCCGATGAGCGGAATTCTTGCGCTTCGGGTGAGCGCGGACGCGGTTCGATCGATTGATAAGGAAGCGACGCGCTACCCGGTGGAGTACGGCAGAAGCACGGGCGGCGTGGTGGCGTTCTATACCGGGATGGGCGACAATACTTTCCGCTTCAACGCCACGAATTTTATTCCCTCGTACAGAGAGGCCAATGGACTTCGCTTTGACCAGTTTGTTCCGAGGGTCACGTTTTCGGGGCCGCTAGTGCGCAACCGGGCGTGGTTTTTCGACGGGGTGGAAACGGAGTACGACAATATCTACATTTCCGAACTGCCCGCGGGGGAGGATAGCGACCACTTGATTCGGGGAAGCAACCTGATCAAGTTGCAAACGAATGTGACGCCGGCCAACATTTTGCAAGGCGGTCTGCTGTACAACGTGTATCACTCTCCGTATGACGGCATCTCGACGCTGGTTCCGCAGGCAAGCACTACGGACAGAAATACGATTGCGTGGATGCCGTATCTGCGCGATCAGAAGAGCTTTCATAAAGGCGCGCTGTTGGATGTGGGGTTGGACGTGGTGCGCATCAGCGATGGTTATGAGCCGCATGGAGACACACAATTTGAAATTACGCCGGAGATGAGCGAGGGAAGTTATTTTGAGAATGAGACTGGACACTCGCAGCGCGTGGAGGGGAACGCGGCGCTGTATCTGCCGCAGAAACACTGGGCCGGACAACATGATTTGAAGGCTGGCATCGATGTGGACCACATCAGCTATGGCGAGAATGTGACGCGCGCGCCGGTGGAGTATTTGCGCGAGGATGGAACGCTGCTCAGGAGCAGCATTTTTCCCGCGACCGCGCCGTTTACGCGCAATAACGTTGAGGCTGGCGTATATGCGCAGGACCGGTGGAAGCCGCGCGGGGGTTTGCTCATCGAGCCGGGATTGCGTCTTGATTGGGACGAGATTATTCGCAGCCCGCTTCTTTCACCGCGGTTGGCCGCGGTTTATTCACCTGCCGCGACTCATGGAAGGATAAAATTCTCCGCGGGTATGGGACTTTATTACGAGCATACGCAATTGGAGTATCTGACGCGAGCGCTGGCGGGAATTCGCAACGATACGTACTACGAAAGCGATGGCGTGACCCCGACGGGTCCGGCGGCGGAGACGAGCTTCACCGCCAACTACGGGTCGCTGCATGAGGCGCGGGCAGTGAACTGGAGCGCGGGAGTGGAACAGAGGCTGCCGGGCGCGATTTATGCGCAGGTGAATTATCTGCACAAAAGAGTGACGGATGAATTCACTTATGTAAATCAAAATACGATGTCGGCGCTTTACGGTAATTATGTATTGACGAATGGCAGAAGGGATACAGATTATTCGGCTGAGATTGAGGCGCGGCGCAGCTTTGCAGGCGGGTATACGCTGTTTGCGGCTTACACACATTCATCAGCGCGGACAAATGCGGCTATCGATTATGTGCCCACGTTGTCGATGCTGGGGCCACAGCAGAGCGGGCCATTGGGGTGGGATACGCCGAATCGGGTAATTAGCTGGGGATGGCTGCCGGTTCCGCTGCCGCAACTTAAAAAGCGTTGGGACTTTGTTTACACCGTCGATTGGCGTACGGGCTTTCCATACACATCTGTCGACGACAATTCTCAGGTGGTAGGCGCGGCGGGATCGCAGCGCTTTCCGAATTACGTGGCTATCAGTCCGGGACTGGAATGGCGCTTTCACTTTCACCACTCGTACTTCGGGTTGCGCGGAGTGATGGAAAACATGACTAACAGCAACGACCCTCTGGTGGTGAACAACGTGGTGGGCTCGTCGCAATATGGCAATTTCACCGAGTACCTGGGGAGAGTGTTCACGGCACGGATACGGCTGATCAGCCAGAAGAAGTAGAGAGGTTTCCATCTTAGAGCGGAAGCAGAATCACTGTGTGCTATCGGGATACGTGCGTGGAAGCCGCTGATTTTTACTCTTCCCTTGACACGCAGCACCTGCTTTTATAGTCTCGTTGCACAGCAGAGATATCTGCCTATTTTCCCCACTCACCCACTCCCAAGGAGAAACATATGGCACGAGTCACCGGAATCGGCGGCGTCTTTCTCAAAGCGCGCGACCCTAAAGCCCTCACCAACTGGTACGCCCAGCACCTTGGCATCCCGCTTACCGACTACGGCGGCGCCAACTTCCTCTGGACAGACGAAGTACCCGCCGGTACCGGCCAGACCACCTGGACGCTCTTCCCCGACAACAGCAAACACTTCGGCGACACCACGCAGCGCGCCATGATCAACTACCGCGTCGACGATCTTGAAGCTCTCCTCACCCAACTGCGCGCCGCTAATGTCCCCATCGACCCCAAGCAGGAATCCGCGCCTTACGGCCACTTCGCGTGGATCACCGATCCCGAGGGCAACCGCGTCGAACTTTGGCAACCACTCGTAGAGACAACGTAAAATTGAAATCCCTGGTCCCAGAATCGAGATCTGGGGCACCTGTATATATGGAGTTGAGCAATCCCTGGTCCCCAAATGCGAGGGACCAGGGGCACCCGAAATTGTTGCTGTGTGAAGAAGCTAGTAGGCAGGAATGCCGGTTAGGTGCTGGCCGACGATCAGGGTGTGGATGTCGTGGGTGCCCTCGTAGGTGATGACCGATTCGAGATTCATCATGTGGCGCATGATGGGATAGTCGTCGCAAATTCCATTTGCGCCGAGGATGTCGCGACTGATGCGAGCGCACTCCAGGGCCATCCAGACATTGTTGCGCTTGGCGAGAGAGATGTGCTGGTGCTCGGCCTTGCCCAAGTCCTTGAGACGGCCGACCTGGAGCGAGAGCAACTGCGCCTTGGAAATTTCATTGGCCATCCAGACAAGCTTTTGCTGGACGATTTGATGGCTGGCGATGGGCTGATTGCGAAACTGCTTGCGGAATTTGGCGTACTGGAGGGCTGTGGAGTAGCAATCCATGGCCGCGCCGATAGCTCCCCAACTGATGCCGTAACGGGCCTGATTGAGGCACATGAAGGCGCTCTTGATGCCGTCGGTGCCGGGCATGAGGGCGGTGAGAGGCACGTGCACTTCCTGTAGCGAGAGGCCGCTGGTGTGGGAGGCGCGCAGGCTCCACTTGCCGTGAACATCGTAGGCGGTGAAGCCGGGGCGATTGGTTTCGACTAAGAAACCGCGGACCTTGCCGCCTTCGTCCTCGTTTTTGGCGAAGACGACGGCTACGTCGGAGATGGTTCCGGAGGTGATCCACAACTTTTCGCCGTTGAGGATGTACTCGTCGCCGGCCTTGCGGGCGGTGGTGGTCATGGCGCTGGGATTGGAGCCCGCGCCGGGCTCGGTGAGTCCGAAGCAGCCGAGTTTTTTGCCGGTGGCGAGTTGCGGAAGCCATGTGTTTTTTTGCTCGTCGGAGCCAAAGGCGTAGATGGGGTACATGACGAGGCCGGACTGTACGCTGACAAAGCTGCGAATGCCGGAGTCTCCGCGTTCCAGCTCCTGCATGACCAGGCCGTACTCGACGTTGTTCATGCCGGCGCAGCCGTAGCCCTCGAGGTTGGCGCCGTAAAAGCCCAGCTCGCCCATGATGGGGACCAGCTCGTGCGGGAAGCGCTCGGCGCGGAAGCACTCCTCGATGATGGGGATGAGGTTGTCCTCGACGAAGTCGCGCGCGGTCTTGCGGACGAGGAGTTCGTCTTCGCTGAAGGAGGAGTCGAGGTTAAGAAGGTCAAAGTGTTGGAATTTGAAGCCCATGATTAGCCACCATTCATTAGAAATCACTCAAAACAGGCGATTTTAGCAGATGGGGAGGGGCAGCGACTAGGGAATAGGGACTAGGGACTAGGCTGGTGCGTGGGTGATTGAAGATCGGGGAGGGGGAGAGGTAAATTGGGTGTACAATCAATGCATTAATTGATTGATGCATTGATGGAGGAGTCTATGAACCGCAGAATCGATGCGCACCGAGCGCGTACGCAGTTCGGACAAGTGATTGACCGGGCGGTGGAATACAACGAGCGGTTTATTGTGGATCGCCGCGGGGAGCCGGTAGTTGTGATTCTCAGCGTTCAGGATTATCTTGCCAGTGTGCCGACTGCGCCGGATTGGCTGCGAGAGGCGTGGGCGGGCGGGAAGCGGCGCGCGCTGGAAACGCAGACTATGGAGGAGATTGATGCGGAGATTAATACGCGGAAGCGCGAAAAGCGGGCTGCCGCAAAGGCCGATATAAAATGATGTGCGCGGGTGGTCCGACTGAATTGCTATAGTTTTCCGTAAAGGAGGGGTACTCCTTGGAGAATGTTGAGAAAGCTACAAAGGTCAAGAACCCTAGAAATTCACTTTTCCGGCGGTTGTGGACACTTCTCGTCGGCCAAGTAAACCGCGCCATCGAGGATTTTGAATCCGGCGAACAAATAAAGAAGGCCGCTGAGACGCCGGATCAAATCACGGCAAATGCTACCAAGTGGATGATGCGTTTCACATTCGTACTGGCTATCATTGGCATTCTTACATTATGCGTCTTGAGAAACCAACTCAAGGAAATGCATGAAGGCGGAATTGATACCAAGAACCTTGCTAATGCTGCTACTGAGCAGGCGCAATGGGAACAAATGTTGTTTATCATGAGCGCCATTCAAGCTCAGAACACCCATGATTTGGCTATTGCAGCGGGAAAGCAGGCCGATGCGTCTAAGTCCATGTCCGATCTTGCTGCTAAACAGTTTTCTACCTCTCAGAGGGTAATCGAATCTCAGCGGGCTTCGATTAGCATCTCCCCTTATAGTGTTGACCATCCGATGACGTTCCAAGAACACGGAATGTCCTTCGCTTTCACGCTTGCATTGACAAATAACGGAGCGTTCGTAGCAAACGACGTGAGAATGCGATATAAACTGTACTTTTCTAAGTTTGATAAGAGCATTTTCACAGAACCGGGAAAGCAACAACGGACACTCTGTAAGCCGCCCGTACCCCCACGGATCGGAAACGCCCCTAAATTGATAATCTACCAAGGGAATGCCGCTCCAGAGCAGATCAATGGAGGATGGGGCTTTGTAGATCTGGATGTCATTCAACAACCAAACGATCCGCAGCATCCCATAGGACTCATTCCAATTGTTGTTGGTTGCGTGGATTACCTTTCAGGCGCGATGCCTGAGTGGCACCAAACCGGATTCATATATCAAATCAGAAGTAAAGATGGGATTATTCCGATAAAAGATATACCCATCAACGACATTTTTATTGCTCGATATATATTTGACCAAGGCGATAGCTACTAAAGCTAGCCCCAAGAACAAATTAGGACACTACCCAACCTCGATTTGTCTACATTGAGCGGTTCGTAAAGGATATTTCAGTGTGTTTCATAAATGGCCGACCTGTCTCGTTTGCAATCCCTCGGGGGTTAAAACCCCTTGTTGTTAAGGCCCTTTTCGGCACGACTGAACAGCTTGCGGAAAAAAGGCTGGGGAACCAGGTCCAGCACGAT